>NZ_WUTY02000001.1:4586206-5241379 GCF_009828925.2 Methylicorpusculum oleiharenae | reverse complement strand
GCGCCACTCAGTTTTTACCAGGGTTAGCTTGTCAGCGTTTCTTGGCAGGCGATAAAAATCAGGTCCAAAGAAACTGGCAAAGCCCTCCAACTTATCCAATGCCTCTGCTTGCTCGAACGCTTCGGCATAAAGTTCAATGCCGGCATGTGCGCTATAACAGCCGGCACAACCGCACGCGTTTTCTTTAAGATGAGTCTGATGCGGAGCACTGTCGGTGCCCAGAAAAAATTTTGGATTACCGCTGGTCGCCGCCTTGACCAATGCTAAGCGATGATCTTCGCGCTTTAGAATGGGTAGGCAGTAATGATGAGGCCTGATGCCTCCTGCCAGCAAGGCATTGCGATTGTAGAGCAGATGTTGCGGAGTGATGGTTGATGCAACAAAAGAAGATGACGCTGTGACAAAGTCGATGGCATCCCGGGTTGTGGCGTGTTCGAAAACGATGCGCAGTTCCGGAAATTGGCGGACAATGTCAATTAATGTGCGCTCTATAAAAAGCCGTTCTCTATCGAAGATATCGGTTTTGCTGTCAGTGACTTCACCGTGAATCAGCAAAGGCATATCCACATTTTGAAGCGCTTCAAACAAGGGATAAATTGCTTTGACTTGGGAAACGCCCGCATCGGAATTTGTCGTGGCGCCCGCCGGATAAAGCTTAAATCCATAAACAATGCCGGATGCGGCGGCGGCTTTAATATCCTCTTGGGTTGTAGCTGCCGTTAAGTAAAGCGTCATTAAAGGCGTGAAGTCAGCGTTTTCCGGAAGCGCGTTTAAAATTTCCTGCCGGTAACTACTTGCCCGCGCAACAGACGTAACCGGTGGTTTCAGGTTGGGCATGACGATGGCTCTTGCAAACCTTTGAGCGGTATGGGGAATTACGGTTTTTAAGATGTCCCCGTTTCTCAAATGTAAATGCCAGTCATCCGGCCGGGTTATAGTCAATCGTTTCATAAGCGGTTTGATCTGTCGCAAAACTTGCATTCTAGCGCATGGAACTTGAAAAAATAAAATTGACCCTCATAAATTAGTTTATTTTCGGAGATTAAAAAGATGCCCATTTACGAATATCAATGCCAATCCTGCGGTCATGAATATGAGGCCCTGCAAAAGCTGAATGCACAGCCGTTAATAGATTGTCCTGCATGCAGTAAACCTCAGCTAATGAAAAAAATCTCAGCCGCAGGATTCAGGCTTAAAGGCGGCGGCTGGTATGAAACCGATTTTAAGAGCGGCACCAAAAAAAATGTCGCGGGTGACTCTGCTCCCAGTACTTCGGAATCAAAAAAACCGGCCGCATCGTCGGGCGGAGGCGCCTGCAGTAAAACCAGCAGTTGACCTTGGCTTGCACTGATGCATCTTAGCCAGTAATATCGGCTCTTTTTGGACAAATACGAGAACATTCTATGCGTAGCCACAAATGTGGAGAATTAACTGCCCAACATCTAGGCCAATCCGTTGCCCTTTGCGGATGGGTTCATCGGCGCCGAGATCATGGCGGTGTCATCTTTATCGATCTGCGGGACCGCGCTGGTTTAGTGCAGGTCGTATTCGATCCAGATGAACCGGAATCATTTGCTCTGGCCGAAAGCGTGCGTAGCGAATATGTTCTGCGCATTGAAGGTATTGTCAGAGAACGTCCTGAAGGCACGCATAATCCGAATATGGCAACCGGCGCTATTGAAGTGCTGGCCAAGCATATTGAAGTGTTGAACGAATCGGAAACTCCGCCGTTCCCATTGGAAAGCGATATAGAAGTCAATGAGGAAACGAGGCTGCGTTTTCGCTACATAGACTTGCGCCGCACGGTAATGCAACAAAAGATGAAAGTCCGCCGCGATGTGACGCGTCATTTACGTCAGTTTTTGGATGATCATGAGTTTTTCGAAATCGAAACACCTTATCTGACGAAAGCGACTCCTGAAGGCGCACGGGATTACATTGTGCCCAGCCGTACTCATCAAAATGCCTTTTTCGCTTTACCCCAATCGCCGCAGTTGTACAAACAATTGCTGATGATAGCGGGAATGGATCGTTATTATCAGGTCGTACGCTGCTTCCGGGATGAGGATTTGCGGGCCGACCGTCAGCCTGAATTTACTCAGCTCGATATCGAAACCTCGTTTATGAACGAGCAGCAAATCATGGAAGTCATGGAAGAAATGATTCGCCGTCTGTTCAAGGACATCATTGATGTTGACCTGGGCGCGCAATTTCCGGTCATAAGCTATCAGGAAGCCATGCGCCGTTATGGTTCCGACCGCCCTGATTTAAGGGTTCCGCTGGAACTTGTCGATATTGCCGATGAAATGAAAGATGTCGATTTCAAGGTGTTCTCAGGGCCTGCCAACGCCCCGGACGGTCGTGTAGTGGCGATGCGGCTGCCGAACGGCGGCGATTTAAGCCGGAAAGATATTGATGAATTGACTAAGTTTGTCGCAATTTATGGTGCCAAAGGTTTGGCCTACATCAAAGTCAACGATTTAGCCGCCGGTATCGAAGGCTTGCAATCTCCCATTGTTAAATTTGCGCCCGATACCGTTTGGGCCAACGTGATGAAAAAAGTCGGTGCTCAAAATGGTGATCTGATCTTTTTCGGCGCCGACAAAACCGCTATCGTGAATGAAGCGCTAGGCGCGCTTCGTGTCAAACTGGGTATTGACCGCAACTTGCTCGAAGGTGAGTGGAGACCGGTGTGGGTGGTCGATTTTCCTATGTTCGCTTGGGATGACAAAGCCAAACGCTTTACTGCAATTCATCATCCGTTTACTGCGCCAAGCTGTTCTTCAGAAGACTTGGTCGCAAATCCAGGACAGGCGTTATCGCGCGCTTACGATCTGGTCTTAAATGGTACTGAAGTTGGCGGAGGCTCGATTCGTATCAACCGGACTGCGATGCAGCAAACCGTTTTCGATATTCTCGGTATTGGTCACGAAGAAGCCCGGGAAAAATTTGGATTCTTGCTCGACGCTTTAAAGTATGGCGCGCCACCTCACGGCGGTATTGCTTTTGGTCTGGATCGATTGGTGATGTTGATGACCGGTTCTCACTCGATTCGCGATGTGATCGCTTTCCCGAAAACGCAAACGGCAGCCTGCCCGTTATTTAATGCACCTGCTTTTGTCAGTGAGGAGCAATTGAAAGAATTGGGAATTAAACTCCGCAAACCTGCGGGTAAGGAAGAAAAGCGGGATTAAAAGAGCGAGCCCAGGCAAGCATGGAACGGTCAAGTTGTAGCATCATGCCTTCCATGCTGCTGAAAACGACAGGCATTAGTTGGGTTAACAACAGTCTAACCCAGCCGAGGCTTTATCTGCTTGCTTCGGTCAATGGATTTCAGCAATTCCCAGTTTGATGATTAACAGGGAGAGGCGTAACCTTTGCGGGATGTCGGCAGCAGGGATGCTGCCGTCAAGCCCCCATCGAGGGTTCTACGGCGTTACTCGCAAGCCTTACGCCAACCCTCAAAGCCGCCACATAAAGTTCAAACTGGGAATTTGCTGCAATGGATTCTGCAAAACAACAATCGCACGTTGGTTGTTTACCCTTTTTCACCAAGCCACCATCTGGCCTGTCTAAGAGTCAATTATGAAACTATTAAAAAATGCAGCCGTTATAACTTCTTTGATAGGGCTGGCTGGCGGTTGCGTCCCAGCGCAACAAGGCACAGTTCAAAGCATCGGATTAGGAACTGCTCAGTCCGCAGTTAATCAGCAAGCACCTTTGGCCGGTGTTTTGGGTAATGCCGCGAGTGACAGTAGCGGGTTGGGTTTGGTCAATATCTTAGTCAATCAGCTGGGAATTTCTCCCGTTCAGGCTTTAGGCGGCGCGGGCTCGATTTTTTCAGTCGCTAAGCAAAGTATGAACGTTTCTGACTTTTCAGCATTAAGTAAAGCTGTACCGGGTATGGATCAGTATTTATCAAATGCCCCGCAGGTTCCAACCGCGGCTAATTCCTCTTTGCTGGGAGCCGCCAGCGGTTTGTTGGGCACTCAAGCAGGCGGTTTGGGTAACTTGGCGTCACTGGCGAGTTCTTTTCAAGCTTTGGGTATGAACTCAAATATGATCAGTCAATTTGTGCCGGTGGTCATGCAATATGTTCAGCAGCAAGGCGGAGCAGGTGCCATGTCATTACTTCAAAACGCGTTGTATTAAAGGATCATGGGTAACACTCCCGCTTTTGAGTTATGCTGATATTTGTACAGTCTGTTTCGGGTATTAGCTTTTAAACAGCATCCAAAACAATACAGTTCAATAACAGGTAAGGTGTTTAAACGTAAACCTTACCTATGATTTAGGTTCAAAATATGATATCCACTGCTTTACCCATCCAAAATTATGCCTTACTAGATGATGATGAGTGCGACGCGCGTATTGTTGCCGCTAAGCAAAAACTAGGCGCTCGTTGTGTGATTCTGGGGCATCATTATCAGCGGAATGAGGTATTTAAACATGCCGACTTTTCGGGTGATTCATTAAAGCTCTCCCGGAACGCAGCGGCTTCGGAAGCCGAATATATCGTATTTTGCGGCGTTCATTTTATGGCTGAAGTTGCCGATATTTTGTCTCGGCCCGAGCAAATCGCCATCTTGCCTGATATGGCTGCCGGTTGTTCGATGGCCGATATGGCCAATGTCATTAAAGTGAACAAATGCTGGCAAGAGCTTTCGGACTTATTGGATCCTGATGAAACGGTGACCCCCGTCACCTACATCAATTCGGCGGCAGATTTAAAAGCCTTTTGCGGAGACCATGGCGGTATTGTCTGTACGTCATCGAATACGCAAAAAGTTCTGGAATGGAGTTTTTCAAGACGCGAAAAAGTGTTGTTTTTTCCAGATCAGCATTTAGGGCGTAATACCGGCTATCGCATGGGTATTCCTCTGGATGAAATGGTGACCTGGGATTTTGAACAGCCTTTGGGCGGATTGACTGAAGCGCAGATCAGGCAAGCCAAAATCATTCTCTGGAAGGGTTTTTGTTCAGTGCATCAAATGTTCAAGCCCGAACACATTGACCGCTTTCTGGAGCGATACCCGGAAACTAAAGTCATCTCGCATCCCGAAGCCAGTTTCGAAGTGTGCGAAAAATCGGACTATGTGGGTTCAACGGAGTACATCCTAAAAGTGGTGGCAGACGCCGAACCGGGTACCCGCTGGCTGGTCGGTACGGAGCTTAATTTGGTCAATCGATTGAACGAATTGACCAAAGATCAGGGCAAAAATGTTCATTTCATGTCGCCCACCGTTTGTATGTGCTCGACGATGTTTAGAACGGATCCTCAGCATTTGGCCTGGGTAATGGAAAACCTCGCGGCAGGTCATGTGGTTAACCGGATACAAGTGCCTGAGAAAGAAGCTGTTTTAGCCCGGAAAGCGCTGGACAATATGCTGTCGATTCATTAACAAAAACAGTGACGCCTATTGGATCGAAAAACGTCTGGTTTCTAAAAGAGCAGGACTGTCGTCAGCATGTATGCCGCCTTCAAGCCCTGGGCACGGCTTTACTGGGGCCTCGACACAGGCGCATACCGTACCGTTAACAAAATCGAACGATTTTTCAGTATATACCTTTCGCACTTCAAATTTCGGCAGTGCCTAAGGAGGCAACGGGGTATTCGGCAAAGACTTTGCCAGCATGGAAGCTCGCATAGAGCCTACAGGGATGTATTTACGGCGTCCTTTGATGGGCACCCCGGTGCCGAATTTCGATTTACGATGGGTATAAAAGGCGTAAGGGGTCTCGACTGAATGTGAATTGGGTTCTGCTGGGCATTATTGTTTACATACTGATCCAGTTAGTGATCGGAATCGTTGTTTCTAAAAAGATCAACAACGAAGAAGACTATTTGCTGGCAGGAAGAAGTCTTGGAACCGGCCTTGCCACTTTAAGCGTTTTTGCGACCTGGTTCGGTGCAGAAACCTGTATCGGTGCAGCGGGTGCCGTTTATGAGAAAGGTCTGTCTGGCGCCACCATTGATCCTTTCGGCTATTCTCTTTGCCTGGTGGTCATGGGTTTATTGTTTTCAATACCCCTATGGCGAAGGCAAATGACGACATTAGCCGATTTATTCAAACAACGCTATTCGGTCAACATAGAACGATTAGCCGTTTTAATGATGGTGCCCGGGACGATTATGTGGGCGGCGGCCCAGATCAGAGCTTTCGGGCAGGTCTTGTCGTCGACGGGCGGTTTTCAGGTCGAATTGGCGATCAGTTGCGCCGCCGCCGTTGTGATTATCTATACACTTTACGGCGGTTTACTGGCTGATGTGATTACCGATGCCGTGCAAGGTGTGGCATTGATCATCGGTTTAATGATTTTACTGGTGTTAGTCGTTGAAGCCAATGGTGGTTGGCAAGCTGCCATCAGTAAAATTGAACCCGAACGTTTGCGATTTTTTAATGAAAGTTCTTCGAGTTCCTGGCTGGATACCGTTGAACTCTGGGCGATACCGGTCTGTGGTTCGTTAATGTCACAAGAATTGGTGTCTCGCGTCCTGGCCAGCCGTTCACCCGAAATCGCACGGAGAGCCTGTGTGGGGGGCGGATTGCTTTATCTCGCTGTGGGTTTGATTCCGGTAACAACGGGTTTGCTCGGTTACGGACTGCTGCCTAATCTAAGTCATCCTGAGCAAATATTGCCGCAATTGGCGCAAACCTATCTTAATTCTTTTCTCTATGTGATTTTTGCCGGGGCGCTGATATCGGCAATTTTATCCACTGTGGATAGCGCATTACTGGCCGCTTCTGCATTAATTTCTCACAACCTGATCGTGCCGGTTTTGGGGCATCCGGATGAGCGGAGTAAGGTGCTGATTGCCAGAGCTGCTGTCATGGTTTGCGGTTTTATTGCTTATGGTTTGGCGTTGCATGCCGGACGGGTCTATACCCTGGTTGAAGAAGCGTCCGCCTTTGGCAGTGCGGGCGTGATAACCGTCGTTGTGTTTGGTCTTTTTACCCGATTTGGCGGGAGTTTGAGTGCCGGTGCGGGGCTTATTTCAGGATTGGTAATGTGGCTGGCAGGCAATTACTGGCTTGAGCTACAGACGCCTTATTTATGGTCGCTGGGAGCTGCCATTTTCAGTTATGTCCTTTTGGCTTGCTATGAAAAGTGTGTGATTGAAAGAAGAGCTGCTTTTTGTCAGCGTTGAGTTTTACCCCTCGCCAAGTCAGGAAGCGCACCCTTTTTTAAGGTGCGCTTCCTAAACAGCATCGGTTTATCTAACTATTAAGCGCCTTGCGGTGAACCCAATCGGTACCCAACGTGCCGATCAAAGTCTGCGTATAGTTTGAATCATTCAAAGCTGAAAGCATGCGTTCAGCTGTATTCAGTTTTTCGGTTAATTGCTCTTGTATAACCGTATCACCTGGTTCGATCTCGCCCAATCTGAATTTGATATAGTCGCAGTGTCTTTGCCATAACTGCTTGTCACGCTGTTGCTTGATTTCCAGTCGTTCCTGATACCAATCACTGGCTAAAAGGTAGTCGCGGGTAAACATGCTACGGATAGCCGGGTCATCAATCGCTTTTCCTTCATATTGGCCTTCCGCCATGATATAGATAAGCGCTTTTAAAGGTGGGCACGCGTCTTCGACGGTACCATCCTCAATATACATCTGTGCGACCCGTTGTTGCGCTTCGTAAATATTGTCAATGCCGTCTACGAAAGCATCAAGATCCTGGGTTTCAGGTTTCAGCATCGCCTCATCGAAAACAGCACTAGGGTAGTCGAATATTTTACCGAAATTGGTATGCACAAAACGCTCGGTGATGCGATAACCCAACCGACTGGCATAAACGGTGCGGCCTTGATGCTCAAAGTCTTCCATTTTTTCCAGATGGCCGTGCTCGATCAAGTAACGGGGATCGCGTTCCTCAACTGTTAAACGTGACCAAAGTTCAGGAATTAACAAACTAATGTCATGATCGATACGGCGCTGCGAACCAATGTAACCGGCGCTGGTTGAAAAGCCTGCGTAGTCACACAAGATCATTGAGACCAGTGCCGTGTTAAGATCCGATGTCGCGCTCAGTGCGTTAAAAGGACCTTTGGTTAATGCGCCCTCAGAACCTGCTCCGGTTGTTGACGGGGATTTTCCGGTTAAGCTGCAGATGTAATCCATGAACAACTCAGGCAATTCCTGATAATGAATCGGGTTGTAAACGGCTAAAGGTCTGATACCGGCTGCAATTTCCTGTGGATTGTTCCTGCGTCCTGCCAGAACCGAGTTGACCGGAAAATAAACCGGTTGATCTATGTTCAACTTTCTGGAAAGGCGGGTCGACATTTCTGCGAGATAACGCATCAGAGGATTTGCCAGATCCGGACGGAGCTGTAAATAGCGAACGTTCAAGCTTGGCTTGCCATCGACAATTCTTGGATGAGCGGATGAAACAAAAAATTCACCTTCTTTACCCTGTGCAGCCCGTAAAATCACTTTCTGCATAGGTGCGCTGAATTCTTCAAAATGAATGACATCTTCGATCAGCTCTTGAGCGTCTTCAGGCGTTAAGGGTTGGAAATTTGAAATGAAGTTGTTGGTTCCGGACAAATCTAATTCAGTTTGTAAATCGGTGCCCCGATGAACCGCATCATCCGGGCGTTGAAAAAAGCTTTGTTCACAGTTTTCTACGAGCTTGATGCTTGGATTAGTGTAAGCGGGATTAAGGCCGCATAGGGAATCCGACCTAACCACGGTCGACGCGGTTATGTCATCTTCCAGTTGAACCTTCTCTGAAGCCATAAAGTCCTGACGCAGCTTAAATACGCGCCATGCACCTTTGGCATCAAAACCGACGCGCAAATAACTGGCAACCAGCTTGCGGCCATGAAATTTGAGTTCGTTTCCAGGATAACTGTTGACCAAGTCAACCGAAAAATGTTCTCGCCAATTTTGTCCCCATTCCTCTTTATAGAATCGTTTGATCATCAATACCAGGGCGAGAATGTGTTGAGGTATTGCTTCCAGCCAATGGTTGTATTCGTCGTTATAGTCAGAGACCGAAGGCGTCAGTAGTTTTATCACTGAGCCGAGTGTGCGTTTATTGCTTAATAAACTCCGTTGGTCCTGCCCTTGTTTGGCAGGGTCACGAAAACGGCCGGAGTAATCGCGCTCGAAAATACGGGCCACAAAATCCATATCTTTATCAAAGTCATCGACAAAAATGGCACCTGAAATGATGGCACCTGCAATGGACTTGGATATTTCCGATTTTCCTCCACCCGATACAGTAGACGGTTTATGGCAGAATGTGCCTTCCGGCTGGGTACCGATCAATCGCCAGCTGGGCGCGTGCGGGTGGCGCTCCATATGGATTTTGAAGCCATTGGGATACACATAGTAATGGTCGACCAGCAGTTTGATCGCCTGTTGTTGACCATTTTTTTCCCAGTTGATCTTTTGTTCCTGAATATTAACCTGTGCGTTTTCAGGTACATAAATGATTTCAGGATGTGTTTTGTCTATGGCATACCCCTCGGGCTTCAAATCAATGACAGCGGCCAATTTGGCATAAACATTTTCGAACGAATAGTCCGGGTCAAAATCAGTACTTAGCGGTAAATAGGTTTCCCCTAAATTGACCTGTGAAAAAGCCAAAGCACCACCGGAGTGTTCTTCTTCACAGTCACCCCGCAGGTTGGCTGAGTAGCTGATTTGCGATTTGTTTTCTTTTTTGCTGTAACCGAAATAATTGTCTGCAATGATGGTTACGATAACGCCTCGTATGTCCCTGCAAACCAATTTAAAGGGTGTGCCGTCGTTATACAATTCATCATCACTTTTCCAGCACATGCCCTCTTTACGCTGACGGTCTGTTGCCTGATCATAATGAGGAAGACCGACCTCTTTCTTTTTCAGACGAACTAAATGCGGTGCCAAGATAATGCAGCCGGTTGTGCCGGTCCAGTGATTGATATCCAACGCGGCGTCGTTATGCGGCAAATAGGGGTCTCCACCATTGCCAAAAATCGATTCGACAAAATCCAGATTAGCAACCAAACCGCCCGGCGCAAAAAAGCGCACTTCCATCGATTGTTCTGGCTTGCTTTCAGATATTTTAGGTCTTACGATGGGTCTTAACAGCAAGGATACCCAAACCTTTGCCGGATTATCCTGTGCACTGGTAAAAGGCAGTGCCAAAAGATCATCGGGTGGATTTAATGCGGCTTGCAAAATGCCGGCGTAAGCTTCGATAGGCACTTCTTTTTTGTCAGCCGGAACAGGAAGACCGCCTTCGACAATATGAAATACACCTTTTGTGGTCCGTCTGTCGTTCTGCGGATTATGCAGAACGCCTTGGGCCATGCGGTAAGAATCAACATAGGCCGAATGGAATTCATTTTGCTGATAGGGTACCGAAAGCTCCCGTGCTATACCCTTGTGTTCGAGTATAAACGACTCTCCGGGTAGCTTAACGTTAAGCTCAACACCGTTATCTTTCAGATAACTGTTTAAATAGTCCTGAATGCGCTGATCGGCAGGACAGCGGTACTTGGCAAGCAAGCGCCGTTGCTGCAAATAATTTTTAAGCAGACTGTCGGCGATTTTAAGGGTTTGTTGATCATTTTCAGCTTCACAAATGGGCTGGCCCAGCGCAGCGAGTTGCAAATTGATATGTTGCACCTCTTCAAACCGCTTTTGTCTGGTTGCGTCATCTTGCTGAGGTGTTGTTAACGTGTTCATCGTAAAAGCTCCGTTGGATGTGTTTGTATCAATAAATAATCACTTTAAAAAATAAAAAACCTGCGCTCGATTGGATATTGTTGATTTGGCGTTATTAATTAACCGATTTGTCGGTGGGGGTGTTTGGCTCGAGTTTGCTTATTTGAAAAGCAGCCATCTTTTTTTATTATTTTAAGTAACCATACAAAACATAACGCCTCAATCCGTCTAAGGCTAATTCATTCAGTTCTTGAATGATGATGTTGATGACTTTGGAGTTTTTCAGAATAAAAACGTCTTTAATGCACTAAATAGAATATGTTGAAATTTAGGATTCTTTAAGTAAGAGCGGGTAACTGTTTAAAGTCCTTTTTTCAGAATCAAAGCAAATTTACGATGTTGACCATTTTTCATTCGCTTACGACTGTATCTTCATTGAAAAACAGAATCAGATCAAGCCCTTTTATTACCCAGTCGATAGAAGATGCCTGGATAATTACGAACAAATAGGCTCCAAAAACGATTAAAATTAAAGTAATTATAAAAAGTTCTTATGACTTAAACTAGAATCCGAAATGTTCTAATATATTTTTAATTAAGCTTGAGTTTAATTCAAAACGATTATTTGTGCAGTAAACTTTAACTGAAAAATGCAAAATCCATCAGTGCTTAATTAAAGATCCTGGCGAGCAGTTGAGATCGCGGATTTTTTAAGATAACCGGCTGGTTTTGTACAAATCGATCAATGCTCCTCTTCAAACGGCACCCAATGGATAAGGTTAATGAGCAATATTCTGCATGAAATAATTGTTGATCCGGATTTTGAAGAAGGCCTTGCCTGGCGACGATTTCCTTTTTATGAACAGCAACTTATTGTTAAAGAAGGTGAGATCGGTCAATCCTTATTTTTGGTCGAAGAGGGCAGTCTCAGGGTTTCTGGGTATATAGCGATCGATGAAAAACGGATACAGTCGGGCTTTTGCGATTTAAATCCGGGCGATATTTTTGGTGAAATATGTTTGCTTGAATTTCTGCCCAGAATCGCGACAGTGACTGCCCTGACAGGCGGGCATGCGATTGAAGTCAATGGCAGGATGTTAAATGCCTACTTCGAAAAGAATCCTGAACCCGGATATAAATTTTATAAACAGCTGTTTGCGATTTTTATAGAAAGGATTAACCGTGCCAATCAGCGTGTTGAAAATTTGCTGGCGTGGGGACTTAAAGCGCATGGGATAGACCAGCACTTACTGTGAAACCTTTAGAGGAGGGCGTTATGTCAATCGGCAAGATATTAATACTGGTGGGTGGAATATTAATGATTTTTGGGCTTGTGGTCAGTTATGCCCCGGGATTAATCAGCTGGTTTGGTCACTTGCCCGGGGATATCAGAATAGAGGAGGAAAATAAAGGGGTATTTATACCGGTCACATCCATGATTGTGGTCAGTATTTTAATCAGTCTTGCGATTCATCTGTTCTCGTACTTAAAGTAATATAAAACTGAGGGTAACTACGCGCTCGCTTTGAATTAAGGTTGTAGGTGCTTGATTTCAAAGAACGCAAAATACGTCCCTGTAGCTCTCTGCAACATCCCTGTTGCAAAAGCCTTTTCAATCAACCACCTACAACCACTAAAATGGGAAGGGTTAGCAGATACAACTCAGGCCTGGTTGGCCTGTTCTGCAGCAATTACGGTATTGGCTACCAGCATCGTAATGGTCATCGGACCGACGCCTCCTGGAACAGGCGTGATATAACCGGCTACCTTTTTGACGCCTTCGAAATCTACGTCACCGACCAATCGACCGTCCTCAAGCCGGTTAATCCCTACATCAATCACCGCAGCTCCCGGTTTGACCATGTCCGATGTAATCAGGTTGGGTTTTCCTGTTGCTACAACCAGAATGTCAGCCAGCGATGTGAACTGCTTAAGGTCGCGGGTTTTAGAGGTGCAAATACTCACGGTGGCATTTTTTTGTAAAAGCATCATAGCCATCGGTTTCCCAACAATATTGCTGCGACCAACGATCACCGCATTTTGCCCTTCAATGGGAATGTTCGAATATTCGAGCAAGCATTGAACGCCGAAGGGCGTGCAGGGTGGAAAAATGGTATTACCAGACATCAAGGCGCCCAAATTATAAAGGTGAAAGCCATCAACATCTTTTTCAACGCTGATGGTTTCCAGCACTTTATTGACGTCAATGTGTTTGGGTAAAGGCAGTTGAACTAATATGCCATTGATAATTGGCGTCTGGTTTAAGTTCTCTATTGTCATCAATAACTGCGTTTCGCTGACATCCTCCGGCAGGTCAATCAGTTCAGAATGAATGCCGACCTCGTGGCAGGCTTTTATTTTGTTGCGAACATAGACTTGTGATGCAGGATTGTTGCCAACGATGATGACCGCAAGTCCCGGCAGAATGCCGCGTTGCTTGAGTCGATCGACTCTTTCTTTCCAGCTCTTTCTGACTTCAAGTGCGATTTTTTTGCCATCAATAATGATTGCGCTCATGGATTAACCGATAGTATTTGAAAGTGGGCAAGCTTAAAGAACTGGGGTAATGATGACAACGTTTTTTCTACGAATTCATCTATGTGTACAAGGCTAAATGAAGGAACATAGATTAAACTCAAAACAAGTCTTACCAGGATACGGGAAGTTTATTTACAATTTTAAGCGTCTTATGATCAATTTCTACATAGCCGCCTTTGGTGAGTTCCTTCATGATTTTATTGATCATTTCTCTGGAAGCGCCGACCATATTGGCTAATTCCTGTTGCGTCGGTCGGTTATGAATAACAGGAATACCTTGTTCATCAACCGCCATATCTTTCAAGACTCGAATGGTCCGCTCATAAACGTTGGATAAAGCCAGTTGTTTGACTTTGTCGGTCAGTTGTCTGACTTTATCGGAGAGTGTGCTTAAAAGCGCCAGACAAATTTCAGGATTTTGCAATAACCACTGTTTGAAATCGTATTTTGAAATGATGCCGCACAGACATTTCTCGGTAGTCACTACTGAGGCAGAACGAGGTTCATCGCCCAATAACGCCAATTCGCCGAAAAAAGACCCCGCTTCCTGAATGGCCAATGTGATTTCTTTGCCTTCATCATCACTGGTGAATACACGTACCTTGCCGCTCAGCAGAATGAACATCGAATGCGTATCGTCACCCTCAGTAATGATAAAAGCATCTTTTGGAAAGTGCGTTGTTTTGGCATGCGCAGAAAGCGATGCCAGTGATTCCTGCGGAACACTCGCCAGAAAAGGGATTTTTTGTAAAGTGTTCAGGAGTTCTTGATACACGGAAGTTCCACTTAACTATTAATTTATCCGAGATTACCAGCATTTTTCATATTCTCTCCCAGTAATCCGGTTAACGTAAGTTCGGCATGTTGGGTTGATTTTGAATTCGAATATACAATAACCAAGTTTTACATCTTTTACCTGGCCGGTTTTATCGCTTGTCTCTGGATTGCTCAAGCCAGGATCTGGAGTATCAGCCTGACAAAGTTTTTTAAACTCTCCTGCCGGCGCGCGACATTTATCACCTATTTTTTCCCGTTCTTCACAGGACAAAATTGGTTTGCCCTCATTATTCAACAAGACGAATTCACTGTTCTTAGTGATGACAATTATTTCACTGGTATCTTTTGGTAAAAAATTATCGCTGTTACATGCAGTCATTCCAGCTATTGATACCACAATAATGGATTTTTTAGCTAAGTTGATCATATTCATGTTTCATACCCTTTTTAAATTAAACAAATAAATTATTTCTGGAATAATTTCGGTTAAAAAGCCAGGTTAATAGTTGAAGAGATAAACCTTTCAGGTTGATAGGGTGAGGATAGGGGTTCACCCGTTCCGCTATTAGGGCTTTGGTAGTCGAATTTATGGTTAAAAATATTATTGATAGACAGTTTAATCAAGCCATATCTTTTGGGTAGTCTGTAGCCAATCGAAAAATCAGTGTTCCAAAACTGACTGTCTAGTCTATCCGTGCCGCTTGTTTCAGCCACAAAATCTACTTTTTGGTTAACATAGGTACTGGTAACTTTTGCAAACAAGCCACTTTCCATAAAATAAGCGACACTTAGCGGCAAAGTGTGAGTTAGGGTTTCTGCCGGATTGGTAGAGTCTTGTGTATCATTAACATAGTCTCTCTTAATATTCTCATAACCATACTCGGCACTCAATACCAGGTTTACAGTAGGTGTCCAATTTAGATAACTTCGATGATAATACTCATCGCGATCAGATCTGCCACCTCCAGTTAATGTGCGTTTAGTTAACTCCACACCTCCGAATAAGTCAGTAGACAATCGTTGATCCAAACCAATGCCGTGCCGCCATGCAAATGTTCCGTTAGTATCGTCGAAAAATTGATTAAATCCAGCAACCTGAGTAGGTTCCAGCGTTTGGTTCGATAATACGGGGCGTTTCATTGTGCTAAATGAGGCGTAACGCAGCGTTGTCCAGTCCGTTGGGTTGAGAATTAAACCAACTTTGGGGTTTATTCGTGTTTGATCCTGCTCCGATTGATTAAGCGTGTCAACACTTAAGCCTAAAGTCATTTTGGCAAAAGAAGTTAATACAATAGGTGTATAAGCATAAAAGTTGTGATATTCAATTTTTTCTGAAACAGTAAAGGGTTCAACGAAGATAAGTTCACCCTCTTCTGTTGCTTGAAATAAGTTATTTTGTTTATAAGGCTGGTTAGAATACCCTGCGCCAGAAATCAAATTAAAGCGTTCGCCATGAAATAAGTACTGTGACTCTAATTGATAGCCATTGCTTTTGGTACGATCGTCATTATGGATTGTCAGCGTATCGAAATTTTCATTATCTGAAGTATGCTGTTTGGCGTGTTTATAGATAAAAGATGACAAAACAGTATGACTTTTATTGGGGGAGAATTTAAGGCCCCCTCGGATAGTTTCTTCGTCGAAAAGATCGCGGTAATTTGGCCGGTGAAAATTATTTATTCTTTGTGCTATATCGCCATATTCAGTTGATTTTTTTCGGAGTTCGAGTTGCACGCTAGTGCTGGGCGTTAACGCGATCTGTGTGAACGCGCTATAGAGATTTTGCTTAATATGATCATTTGTTCTGTAGCCATCGGTTTGATAATGAAACTGGCTGAGGTTTATGGAAAATTGATTCCATAAACCCGATAGAATGACTTCATCCCCTAAACTGTTCTGACTTCCAGCAATGCCAGAGGCTCTGAGGGCGACACCATTGCGGGCGAACAAAGGATTAAATTCATTCAGGGAAAGGCTGCCAGGGCCTAGGTGGTCAACATTTTTCAGATTTGTTTCCGCCATTTGAGGTAAAACCGGCGTGATGTTGATCGGCTGCAGTAATTGAGTTTGCAGCGATTCGCTGACTTTCGCAATTTCATGTCTGGGTAAGACGGAATAATTATCGGCCATTAGCCGGTGTGCAGAAAAGTTAGTGGGATCAATGTTGACTGATTTCCATCCCTCCAGCAGACCTAACTCCTGGAAGCCCAAATCATTATAAATTCTACCCAAGCTTGCGCTTCTGGCGGCTAAATCCTCGTCCAGCAATAATCTTGATCGATACACGCCCCGATTATCATTCAATTCAATTGCGTGTTGCATATCATGGAGCGCTTCAACCGGCCGATTGGTGGTTTGCTTTAATATCGCATCATAAAACCAGGGGGTAGGATCTTTGGGGTCCATTTCTTTCGCAATTTTAAATTCGGTACTCGCAAAGTCCGAGTTTCTCAATTCGTAATAGGCTTTGCCGAGATAACTGCGCAAAACGGAATTGTTGGGGTCCAGATTGACTGCGGTTTCCAGATCGGTTTTTCCTGCTTCGATATCACCTTTTCTGATTTTCGATAGACCCAGCCCTAATCGTGCCAAAGGGTCGGACGAGTCAAGCGCCAAAGCCTGTTCAAAGTCTTCTTTTGCCCGTTCTATGTTGGTCCGGGCCAAATTGGCAAAACCGGTAAGAGTCTGTGTTCTGGCAAGGTGAGGATTAAGTTGACTGGATTTTTGAGCGGCTAGAAGAGCCGCGTCCTGGTCGCTCATCGAGAGGTGTAATTCTGTCAGTCTTGCCCAGGCCAGGGCGTTATCAGGGGCTAATCTAACGGCTGCTTGAGTGGATTTTAATGCCTCATCAATATTAAATAAGGATTGATAGGCATAGGACTGGGCTATTTTTGCGATCGAAGATTCTGGATTGGCAGTCACGGCTTGATTGGCCCATTCCAATGCTTGTTGTTGCTGGTTTTTTGCGACAGCGATAACGGCTTTTATCGCATACGCATCACTGCTGGTGGGTTCAAGTTGTTGTGCCTGATTAATCAAGGGCTCGGCTTCATCGACTCTGCCGACGGTAAGGAGAAGAGCGGCTTTCAAGGTTAAATAATGGACATTGTGCTGTTCAGCCGGCACCGCATCAAGAGCGGCAAGAGATTGAAAGCTATGTCCTTGCCTATAAGCTTCCAAAGCCGGAATCAGATTGTTGTCAGCGGCAAAACGGCCACCGGATGAGTCGTCAATAATGGGCGGATAATAGAGAGACCATTGCACGGCATCTTCCGGTTTTATCGTTAACGCTTGAATGTGGGGGGGGTGATTAGCGGAGGCAAGCCCCGTAAAGCCCTGACGTATGGAAATCTTGCCAAGCTCATTTTGAGCGGCGACTTGTCCGTCAAAAACACTGATTTGGGTTTGCGTTGCGTCGACTTCAACCAGAAATTCCGTACCTTCATGGACGGCATTGATAAAAGGCGTATGGATATTCAGTTGTTGTGTCTGCCTGCTTCTAAAAAATCCGGACCCTTGGAGTAGCTTTAAAAGCCATGGAATATTTTCCTCTTCAGGCTGCGAAAAAATCAGTGTGGAATTTTGATCCAGCGTGACAAGGGTTTGATTGCTCAGTAATAATGTTGCCCGGCTTCTTTTGCCGGTCCGGATTTTATCACCTGGACAAAAAATTTCTTCCTGTTTAACTGATAGCCACTGTGTATCACTCGGATGCTGGATATCAACCTTTCCCTGTCCGGATGCCAATTTGGCGATCCACTGCTCGCAGTCCCCCTTCGCCCAGGTCGTACAAGAGCAAGTAAGAAGGACTAATAAAAGGTAACCTTGAGCGATTCTGTTCATTTTAAGATGATTGCAAATAAATTAGGCGCTTAGGCTCGCCACCTCTTGAGTCAATCGTAGTCGATTTCAGAAAATGACAAGGAGAGACGGGTCCGGGATAAGCAGTTGATGCAAATGCATGCAGCAAAATTTAGAGGCGTAAAGCTTCTCTAAAAAATGAGTTTACTGTCCAGCGATTTGCAAAAAAGTAAATGAACCTTATCACAAAATTTCGCTTCAGTTCATTGTATGTTCATAAACTTTCCTATTGCAAGGCAGTGGTAATATTACCTAAGTCGATGACGCTTTTTTGTTTGAAATCAATGATTAGATCTTCTGATGGGGCGGGTTGATGTGTGAGGTAATTTAAATAAAAACGAGCAGGCCCATCATCCGGATACCTTTCGGCTATTGCTAAAAATGAATCATGAGCCTGAGTCCATTGATAAGACTGAAATAAATGCAGGGCGTTTTCAAAATCTTTGGCTCTATCCGCGGGATTTACAAGGCCGGATAAATTTAAACCGATTAATTCATAGACACACACGGGGTGGGTTTTGCCTTTGAGAATAAAAAGCCCCAGTTCCCGCTTTATAAAATGATCAAGATCATGGACAACCTCGTTTGTAACTAAAATGCGGGTGCCCAGGATTTTGTTTAGTCCTTCTATGCGGGTTGCGGTATTAACAACATCGCCGACAGCCCGGTATTCAAAATGATCAGTTGATCCGACGTTGCCCAGGTGCATTTCACCGTAATGAAGCCCAAGCCGAGTGTTGAGTGTGTGGGGTTGAGAGCGGTTAAACCTGTCGACCGCCTGTTGAATAGCCAAAGCGGCTTGACAGGCCCTGGTTCTCAACGCTTTGTCGTTATGATCCGATTTAGCCCAAATTGCCAGCATCGCATCGCCAATTACGTCGGAAATCATGCCTCCGTGTTGCTGCACTTCCGGGAATAAAGTGCCGTAGTAATGATTCATCAACGTGCTTAGGGCTTTAGGGGACAAGGACTCGGACAAGGATGTGTATTGCCCTGCGTCGCTGGCCATGCAGACGCCATTGATAAGCTCACCCAGACTGTTTAAACCGTCAAGACTGCCGTGGCCGGCCATTTTATTTACCATGTCTGAGGGTACATAGCGGCTGAATGCGTTAAACATATTTTTGTGTTCGCGCTTTCCCTCTAAATAATGTCCAACCGCCGCGGTGACGATAACTGAAAGCGCTTGAACAACAATCGGAATGAATAAAGGCAGCCATAAGTAATGCTGGTTAAAGCAGTAACTGGCGAGACTGAGGTAAGCGGCGGATGATGATGCAATAACGGCTAATAAGACCGAAAAAGAACAAAACCGGCAGGCCAGAGATAAGAACATGCTCCATAAAACCAGCAAAGCCAGCTGATAAGCAACGGGTAGGGCTTTGAGCCAGCTATGCTCGAGTAAATTGGCAATTGCAGTTGCAGCAAGTTCAATGGGGCTTATCGTGCTGCCGTCCTGTTCAGAATAGACGGTGTAAAATCCGCGGTTTTTTTCTTCCATGATATTTTCTGAGTAACCGATCAGGACAATCTTGTTGCTAAAAAGATCGGGGTTCAGTATGTCACTGACTAATGCCTGATAAAAAGGGATTGTGGTAAGGGTGCCGGCTTTTCCATAATGATTAAGCAGCAGACTGTCATTTTCTTTAAGCAAGGCAGCCCAGGATTTTAAAAGGTGGGCATTTCCCTGTGTAGCTTTGATAGCAGATGATGAATGGGGAACGTCATCTGTCAATCTCTGTTTGCTTAATACTGATTGGACGATTTGTATGGTTTCAAAATTATCCTGAGTGTTTACCAACCCTTCAAAATCAGGAGGAAATTGAGCGGAAAGTTCCGGTGCTGTTGTTTTGATCAGTTCCAAAATTGCCGGGTAAGCCTGTTTCAGCAGATGAGATTGGAACACGGCGACTGGAAATGTGGCGATATCGCCGGCGCTGCTTTTAAACGCCCAGAATTGTTTGATGCTGGATGATGATTTGGGGAGAGGAAATGGCGCAGTTCCCAATGCGACCTGATTCAAGATGGGAATCGGTTCTATGATGGTTTCGTATCTGAACTGGTTTAAAGGTCCGATGGAAGAAAGAGTGCTTTGTTTTAAATAATTGCTCAGCACAATGTTGCGGCCTTCTTTCATCGCTTGAGCGAGCATCAAATCGCTTTCGGCATCCCTGCTTTCCTCAAAAATGATATTAAAACCAATGATCGAGGGCCTTTGCTGATTCAGTTTATTTATCAGTTGGGCATAATAAGAACGCGGCCATTTTTCAGGGTCGTCCGGTAAGCGCAAGATTTCTGCAGAGGATTTGTCAATGCTGACAATGACTACCTCTTCGGGAGGGGTAACAGGGCCTCTCATATGGAATAACCAGGCGAGGCCCATTTCTTCTTCAAAATAAGCGCCCAATGGACTCAAACTTAGAACTATTCCCATCAAACTGATCAGCGCTGCCTGGAAGCAGGTATTATGAGTCTTACGGCTGAGTCTGATGTGAAGGGGTTGGTCACTCATGGTAGTAACACAGTCTGAAGCTTCAGAAGTGCGGTGATCACCGGCGGGTAAGAAGAGGTTGAGGAGCTGGCTATTGGATACTCCTCAACCGGTAGTCATTGTGAGACGGTCAGAATCACCGGTATTTTGTGCTTGGGTTTTAGCTTAAGGTAAGTGCAGTGAACGGTTGTCAATGGCTAATGCGGCTTCATGGAGGACCTCGGAAATGGTCGGGTGCGCATGAATTGTTCTGGCCAAATCTTCCGAGCTGGCTGAAAACTCCATTGCCAAAACAGCTTCTGCGATTAATTCGGATGCATTTATTCCGATGATGTGGACGCCCATGATTATATCGGTTTCAGCGTTGGTGATGATTTTGACCAGGCCTTCCGTTTTGTCAATGGCTTCTGCCCTGCCATTGGCTTTCAGTGGGAATACACCGGTATTGTATTTAATACCCATGGCTTGAACGGCCTGTTCGGTATGGCCCACCCAGGCGATTTCCGGATCCGTGTAGATAACACTCGGGATAATATCGTAGTTAATAGGTGTTTCCATGTTTGCAATTTGCTCGGCAACAAAAACGCCTTCCTCCAGTCCCTTATGAGCCAGCATCGGGCCGAGTAAGGTCAAATCGCCAATGGCATAGACACCTGGGACAGTGGTGCAGCATTTTTCATCGACATGAATGTAACCATTTTCATCTAAAACCAGTTCTGCTTCAGGTGCAGCAATATTTTCGGAATTGGGTTTTCGTCCGGAAGCGACAATCAGTTTATCCAGTTTCAAGGTGTGATTACCCTCTTGATCCTGATATTCGACGATTACCTTATCTTTAGATCGTTTTGCAGAAATAACCCGGGTGCCCATTCTCAGATCTAAACCTTGATCGGTATAAATTTTGTAGGCTTCCAGTGATATTTGTTGATCGGTTACATGCAGGAATATTTCCTGGGCTTCCAGCAGTGTGACGTCTGAGCCCAGTTTATTCCAGATTCCGCCAATCTCAAGGCCAATGATGCCTGCACCTATGATACCTAGCTTTTTTGGGACGGTTTGCAGGCTCAGCGCTGCAGTCGAATCGATGATGACATCGTTGTCTATAGCCGCACAGTTAAGTTCAATGGGTGAAGACCCGGTCGCCAGGATCACATTTTTTGCATTAAGAATAATCGGTTTGCCGCCGTTAGGAGGTGTTGCCGAAACTTGCCGGGCATTCATCAGTTTGCCTGAGCCATGAATAAAATCAATGCCGTTATCAGCAAAAACCTGCTTGATTTGCTTGCTGAGCATATCGACTTTTTTGTCTTTGCGGGCAATCATTTTAGGAACATCAAGGCTGATATTATCTACGGATATACCGTGGTCTTTGATGTCATGCCGAATCTGATGGTAGATTTTGGCAGATTCCAAAAGCGCCATTGATGAAATACAGCCTGCATTTATGTAAGTTCCGCCCAAACTGGTTTTACCGTCAGGGCTCATCCAGTTATCAACGCAAGCTGTTTTTAAGCCCAATTGCGCCGCTCTAATAGCTGCCACATAACCAGCAGGACCGGCGCCCAACACTATAACATCGTACGTTGATTCATATTTTGACATGGCAATATACCGTTTAAATATTTAGAAGCAGATGAGCAGGCGATTCTAGACATTCTTTGATAGTAGCCAGGAATTGCACTGCTTCACGACCGTCGACTAGTCGATGATCGTAGGACAAGGCCAGATACATGATGGGGCGGATCATTATTTCACCATTTTCAACGACTGGCCGCTCTTTTATAGCATGCATGCCTAAAATCGCGCATTGAGGCGGATTTAGGATGGGAGTTGAGAGCATTGATCCGAAGATGCCACCATTGGTAATAGTAAAAGTGCCTCCCGTCAGGTCATCCACGCTGATGTTGCCTTCTTTGGCCTTTTTACCGTAATCGGCAATACTTTTTTCAATGCCGGCAAAATCCAGTTGATCCGCATCGCGTAAAACAGGGACGATCAGGCCTCGGGGTGTTGATACAGCGATGCCGATGTCGTAATAGCCATGATAAATGATGTCGTTTCCGTCGATTGAGGCGTTCACTGCTGGAAACTTTTTCAAAGCTTCAATAGAGGCTTTAACAAAAAATGACATAAAACCCAGCTTGATTTTATGTTTATCTTCAAAACGGCCTTTGTATTGATTTCTAAGCTCCATGACGTTATGCATGTTAACCTCATTAAAAGTGGTTAACATGGCGGCATTTTGTTGAGCCTGTAATAAGCGTTCGGCAATTTTTGCTCTCAGCCGAGTCATAGGCACTCGTTGCTCGGGACGAATGCCGGCAGCGGCTACCGTCTTCACTTCTATCGGTGCGATGGGCTTTTCAGGTTCAATAGGGCTGACCGGCATAGGCCGTTGCTCTATAGGCGGTTCATCACTCAAATATTCAATAACGTCGTTTTTAGTCAGCCGTCCATGTTTGCCTGAGCCTTTGATTTGCGCTGGATCAATGTTTTTCTCGACGATCAGGCGGCGAACGGCAGGGCTCAGATGGGCCTCCAAAGATTGGGCGGCTGTGGATGCGGGTTGTTCAACCATCTTTTCAGGGCTTGCCGCAGATGCCGGTGCAATAACGGCTTCTGCCTTATTTTCAGCAGGGCTGGTGTCGGATGAGGTTGAAGAGGCTTCAGTGTCCAGTATTGCCAGGACATCATTACTGAAAACGAGGGCGCCATCTTCTTTGACAATCTGGCTCAATATTCCTGAGTTGGGTGAGGGTACTTCAAGAATGACTTTATCTGTCTCAAGATCAACAAGGTTTTCATTTTTATTGACCCAATCACCGGGTTTTTTGTGCCAGTTTATAAGCGTTGCATCGGCAACTGATTCCGGAAGAGCGGGAACGCGGACTTCAATGGTCATGTTATTTTCCTTTGTAGTTACCGAATAAAGCGGATTCTACGACTTGTTTTTGTTGTTCGAGATGCTTTTTAAAATTACCAACGGCCGGCGAAGCGGAGGCCGCTCTGCCAGCATATTGCAAGTTGATTTGAGTAGCAAGCGTATCGACGAAATGATGCCTGATTTGATACCAGGCGCCTTGGTTTTTGGGTTCTTCCTGGCACCAAATCATCAGTTCAAGATTTGGATATTTAGCGATTTCATCTTTAAACCGTTTGTCAGGAAAAGGATAAAGTTGTTCGATACGCACTATCGCGACATCTTCAGTATGAGTTTCACGGCGGGTTTCCAGTAAATCGAAATAAACCTTCCCGGCACAGAGCACCATTCGCTTTACGTTTTTTGGGTTTATCGAATCAGTTTCGCTGATGATTGTCTGGAATTTACCTTTGGACAGGTCCTCAAGTGTAGATACGGCCAGCTTGTGTCTCAAAAGACTTTTGGGGCTCATAATGATCAGGGGTTTGCGGTATGTTCTGATCATCTGGCGGCGCAACAGGTGGAAGATTTGAGCCGGCGTCGTTGGCGTGCAAACCTGGATATTATGTTCGGCACAGAGCTGCATATACCGTTCAAGTCGTGCGGATGAATGCTCCGGGCCTTGACCTTCATATCCATGGGGCAACAACATGACCAGGCCGCTGAGGCGGCCCCACTTGGTTTCTCCGGAGGTAATGAACTGGTCAATTACTACTTGCGCGCCGTTTGCGAAATCACCGAATTGCGCTTCCCAAATGACCAGGCAGTCGGGGGTGGTTGAACTGTAACCGTATTCGAAGCCTAATACCGCCTCTTCTGAAAGCAAAGAGTCATAAATCTGAACACGACCCTGATTGGGATCCAGATGGCTGAGTGGCTGATAAGTGCTGCCGTCGATTTGATTGTGAAGAACGGCATGGCGGTGGAAAAACGTGCCCCGGCCAACATCCTGTCCTGTTAATCTGACATTATATTTTTCCATAGCCAAGGTTGCATAAGCCATATTTTCGGCAAATCCCCAATCTAACGGGAGTGCGCCAGCGGCCATTTTTCTCCGGCTGTCCATTATTTTGCCGACCCGAGGGTGCAATTCAAAACCGGTGGGCAATAGTTGTAATTGTTTGTTGCAAAAACGTATCACGTCCAGGGAGACCGCGGTTTTGCAGGCTTGAGTCCATTTTTTATTCAGGTATTTATCCCATATGGCCGAATAAGAATAGACTTTTTCAGTGGCAATCGGCCTGGAGACGACTTGGCCCGATTCGAGTTTCCGGACATAGTCCTGTTCAATTCGAGTGGCATCTTCTTTGGAAATTACGCCGTCTTCAATCAGCTTATTGGCAAATATATGGCGTGTCGTTGGCCGGTTCCTGATGTATTTGTACATCAGTGGTTGGGTCGTCGCCGGTTCGTCCGCTTCGTTATGGCCTAGTCGGCGGTAACAAATGAGGTCAATCACCACATCCTTGTTAAACGTCATGCGAAAATCCAGCGCCATTTTTGCGACAAATAAAACCGCTTCGGGATCATCGCCGTTGACATGGAAAACAGGAATCTGAACCATGTTGGCCACGTCTGTACAATAAAGCGTGGATCTGGCGTCGGCCGGGTTGCTGGTGGTAAAGCCGATTTGGTTATTCACCACAATATGAACGGTTCCGCCGGTTGAAAAGCCGCGCGTTCCTGCCATGTTGAGTGTTTCCATCACAACGCCCTGTCCTGCGAACGCGGCATCGCCATGAATCAGAATCGGTAAAATAGTGTTATGGCTGTCAGCTCTGGGGTCTCTGTCTTGTCTTGCTCTGACCGATCCTTCCACTACAGGGTTGATAATCTCCAGATGCGAAGGGTTAAATGCCAATGTCACATGAATCGGTCCGCCAGGCGTAACTATGTCGGAAGAAAACCCCATGTGATATTTAACATCACCGGAATTCATCCCGGGTGCGGGAATGTGTATGCCTTTAAATTCCTCAAACAACTTGGCTGGATTTTTTCCGAGAATGTTGACCAGGACATTCAATCGGCCGCGATGCGCCATTCCGATCACAACCTCCTTCGTTTGCTTCTCACCTGCTCGTTGGAGGATGTTGTCCAAGATAGGAATTAATGATTCGCCACCTTCCAGTGAAAAGCGTTTTTGGCCTACAAAAGTATTGTGCAGGTATTTTTCTATGCCTTCTGCAGCGGTCAGAAATAAAAGTGTCGACATTTGTTCGTCGGCCGACAGTTTATGGTGAATCTTGGCGCCTTCCAGCCGGTTTTTAATCCAGCGTTTCATATCGGTGTCGACAATATGCATGTACTCTGTTCCGATATTGCCGCAATAAATTTCTTTTAGAGTGGTAATAATATCTCTTAAGGGGAGCCGGTCAACGCCGTACAACGTTCCTGTGTCGAACAACGTGTCCATGTCCAGTTCAGTCAATCCATAGTAGGCAGGATCCAAATCAGGAAAATACGGAGTTGTAGTGTGTAAAGGATTATTCGTTGCAATCTGATGACCACGAACCCGATAGTGATTAATCAGGCGTGCGACCGCCGACTGCTTTTTGACACTCTGCTCCGTAAAGCCTTGTAATTTGGCTAGCCGGCCCTGAGATTGTTGGGCTAATGAAGCGAAGCGTTCGATGATTGGGCTATGCGCTGTTTCCTGAATAGAGTCGCTTCGAATATGGCCGAACTTTTGTTTCCAGCTATCTTCGACTGAGTCCGGGTCCTGAAGATATTGTTCATACAACTCTTCTATAAAATTGGCATTGCTGCCGTACAAGGATGAAGATTCTCGAAACAGTTTAAGGAGGTCGCTCATTGATGTATTCCGTTAATTCTTTAGCAGTTGGGCCTATCTTAGGTCGAAAATGTTATATTACCAAACGTTAAAATCCACAAACATATGAAAAATGTTAGAGCTTCACGTGAAGGGATTAGCGTATTTTTTGATTTTAAAATCATCCTGATCCAGACTGAATACGGATTGCTAAAAGCCGCAAGTTAAAATTGTCGATATTGGTCGATCTCTTTGGTCTATGACCTCATATATATAAGCTGATTTTTAAGTGTCCAGAAAATTTATTTACCCTGTAATACTTTTCAATGTCAGGTCAATTTATAGCCGATCAGTATTTTTTCAGTTGAAGGCTGAGTTGTAAGAAACAGTAAACTTTCGACGCTATAACTCTCAATCAGAAATAGAGAGATTATTTTGGATGGATGCTTATTGATAATTCCATTGTTTTGCTTATAAGCGTTGACTTTTGGTCTGTATGAGTATTAACAAATAGATGTTATATTGAAAGAAAAATGAATGGGTTGGTTGTTGCCAAATCTCGAAAGGTAATGGATAGGAGCGGTGTTATGGCAGAGCAAAAGAAAATAATCATAAAAATAAATCATCCCAATAAAGCGGGTAAAAATACAAATCAGCTTAATGATGAAATTCAAATAACAGAATGGAATATTAAACGTATATTGATTGTCTCGTCTTTGATTTTACTGCTTATCGTTTTGCCTTATGTTTATCTGGATAACAGTCAACCGGAAAATAATGAGCTTCAAGGTATAAAAACTGAAGCCGAGTTTTTAGATGATACTGACGTCCAGACGCCAAAGTCTGAAGATGAAAAGGGTGTACTTAATCAAGATAATGCAGCAGATAAAAGCCCTCCAGTTAATTTGTCCCCAGCAAATCAAAATACAGAGTCACAGGTTGAAAGCATGGTCTCAGACCCGTCATCCCAAAAACAGTATAGAGTTGCGCGAGCTTCATTAACTTCGGGTATTCATGATAATCAACCCATGGATGAAGTGGTCTCTCCAATAAGAGTGGCCAAAAGCAAAGCAACAGGTATATTTTATTATACCGAGCTTTTCAACATGAAAGGCTTAAAGCTTTACCATCAGTGGCTGCACAACGGAAAAGAAAAGTTAAGAACCCCCATACTGGTTAAGCAGGATCATTGGCGAGTTTCAACCAGCAAACTGTTTACTCCTGCGGCCGAGGGAAACTGGTCGGTCAGGTTGATAGATCAGCAGGGTAGGATTTATCACAAAATAAATTTCACCGTAAAAACCAGGTAAAGCTATTTTGTTAACATCAATTTTTTGTTTTAAGCCTAGCAATTTTTTTAGAGCATGATAATTTATAGTTTTAAATAAACAATCGATGAATATATCGATTCCGTTTTAATTTTAATTGAACATATTTGGATAATGCATCCGTATTTGATATGATCAGCCGTCGATAACCTTTTAAGATAAATGATGGGTTATCAAAGAATATTGTTATGTTTAGGAATTTAAGGTGAGAAATACTAATGACTGAGTATCAGGAACTTTCTGAAAATGAATTGCAAGAGGTTATACTCAACGCAGAAAAAGCTTTAAAAACAAAATTAGCTAATAAGCGTAAAGACGTTATTGCTCAAATTAAAGAATTGGCCGCTGCCATTGATGTCAGTGTCGAAATAATAGAGAACGATAAAAAACTGACCCGTAAAGGATTGAAAGTGCCGATTAAATACCGGCATCCACAGGATCCCAGCAAAACCTGGACAGGAAGAGGCGTCACGCCAAGATGGTTGCAAACACTTTTGGATAGCGGGCGCGATCGGTCTGAATTTGAAGTTTAAAGGACCGGGATTAATAAAGTTGCGTTGTTCAATAGAGGGTTAATTGTATTACATAGGTATTGAGTAAGGCAGATTCCAGTATAGTTATATGGCTTATAACTTCCCGATGATTAAATTGCATGAATAATGAATTGGTTCTCTTCAACGCAATTTAAATACCTGATACAGATGACTCCGAGAAGTTATTGTTGGCATAAGTTTGAATCGTTTTGAAAAGATCATCAGTGTAGTGACTGAGGTGCTTTTACTCTCTATAATCAGTTTAAAACATGAGGAACCGGGTTTGTAACTCGAATAAGCCCGAACTCAATGTAGTACGGATTTGATTAATCTATAAATCGTTTAGTGATATCTCCGTACTCATCAATACGCCTATCTCTCAAATAAGGCCAAATTTGCCTTACTTTTTCGTTTCGGGCCTTGTCTATTTCACAGGTTAGTATCTTTTGTTCCGTTGCGTTAGCGCTGACTAATACCTCTCCTTGAGGGCCGGTTATGAAGCTGTTGCCCCAAAAATCAATGCCGGTATTAGTGTCAATCGGCGATTGCTCGAAACCGATACGATTGCAGGCGATAACGGGAATACCGTTGGCAACGGCATGCGCTCTCTGAATAGTAATCCAAGCGTCCAGTTGCCGTTTTTTCTCAGCCTCAGTATCGTCGGGATCCCAGCCAATTGCCGTTGGGTAAATCAATAATTCGGCTCCAGCCAGGGCCATCAGTCTGGCGCCTTCTGGAAACCACTGATCCCAGCAAACCATCACGCCTAGCTTGCCTACGGATGTTTCAATCGGTTTAAAGCCGATGTCGCCTGGAGTGAAATAGTATTTTTCGTAAAATCCCGGGTCATCCGGAATGTGCATTTTTCGATATTTTCCGGCGATGCTGCCGTCCTTATCGAAAATGACAGCGGTATTGTGATAAAGCCCCGGTGCCCGTTTTTCAAAAATGGTTGAAACAATCACCACGTCCAGTTCTTTTGCCACGTCTGCTAGAACAGATGTAGTAGGTCCCGGAATAGGTTCTGCGGTGGCGAATAACTGGTAATCTTCGCTCTGGCAGAAATAAGGTCCCAAATGTAATTCAGGCAAAACAACCAAGTCGGCGCCCAGGTTTTTGGCTTCGTGAATCTTGGTAATGGATAAATTTAAATTGGTCTGCTTGTCTGCATCGCAGGGCTGCTGAACGGCGCTTACAGTAAGGTTTGTTTTCATAATGGTAATGCTTTAATGAGCAGTCAGTTTATCGAAAATGGGGAGGTTGGCGGTTTGTCAGGTCATTGATTTGCCGGTCATGGACATGTGTCAGAGTCAACAGGGCAGTCACGGCGCCTAAAAGTGCGAAAGCCATATCGGATTGCGTGTCCCATTCATAACCTTGCGTGCCTAAAAAGGCAGTTGCGGCATCCTGACTTAACGTGGCTACCAACCACTCCAGCAATTCGTAAAATGCACTGATCGCCAGACAAATGCAAGTCACGATAAAATTTAACCAGGACAGGTTGGTGAGCACTGCTTTTCTAATAAAAATCTCTCTAACAATAATTGCCGGTATGAATCCTTGCGCTAAATGACCTAGTTTATCGTAATTGTTACGCTCCCATTCCATGGGCTGTTTTAGCCAATCGAACAGTGGTACTTCGGCATATGTGTAGTGACCGCCAATCATTAGAATCAAGCTGTGAATCAGAATCAAACCATAAACCAAACGCGTCAAAGGAAACCTTTGCCGGGAAATTATCATCACAAACAAGCCAATCAGAGCCGGTGATACTTCCAAAAACCAGGTTAATTGGTCTTTTGGTTCAAAGCCCGACCAGAAAAATCCGGCAAAAAAAATGACCAGCCAGATTTTCGTCATGGTGCCTGTCGCTTTGGACCGGCTCTAGAATCAATAGCGCTCTGAATTACGACGCCTAATGCGGCGGATGTGCCTTGCCGTTTAGTGCGTAACTTTGTCATGGTTCATTTTTTCCGGTCATCAGCATTTCCTTGGCATGTGCCAGCGTGTTTTCTGTGATATTAACGCCGCCCAGCATCCGGGCGATTTCATCTATTTGTTGTTGTTCATCAAGTTGTGAGACGGTAGAGGACGTCATTTCGGACTGGTTGTTTTTGGCAACAAAAAGATGATGATGGGCCTGAGCCGCAACCTGCGGTAAATGAGTGACACAGATGACTTGCCTGTTATGGCTCAAGCGCCGCAGTTTTTGTCCGACAATTTCTGCTATGCCGCCGCCAATCCCGGAGTCGACTTCGTCGAATATCATGGTGGGTGTTGATTTGTCGTTACTCGTTGTCACTTGGATGGCCAGACTGATTCTTGATAATTCACCTCCGGATGCCACTTTGGCTAGGGGTTTTGGGGGTAATCCTGGGTTTGCGCTAACCAGAAATTCGACCTTATCAAGACCCTGCTGGCGAGGTGTTTCATCTTCAAACGGCGAAATTCTAACCATAAAATCACCTTGCGGCATACCCAGTTCTTTAATCATCGTCGTGATTTGAGTTTGCAGTTTGAGCGCGCCTTCTCTGCGTGCCTCGCTTAACTGGTCGGCCAATTTGCGGTATTCGGTCAGCAAAGCTACGGATGCGGCACTCAGTTCTTCAATGCGTTCACTGCTGTGCGTCAGATTGGCCAATTCCTCATCAAGCCTTATCGCCAGTTCGGGTAATTGCTCAGGTATTACCTGGTGTTTTCGGCTTAAGTTCTGAATGATGCCGATTTGATTATCCAGCCAGGATAGTCGCTTAGGATCGGCTTCCAGGCTGTCCATGTATCTGCGTAATTGTTGAGAAGCTTCTTCGATCTGAATGTGCGCTTCAGTGAGGAGGGTGCTCACGCTTTCGAGCGCCGGAGCAAAACGGCTGAGATCCGTTAACGCATTAATGGAATACCCTAGCAGGTGGTGAATCGACATTTCGTCGTTTTCGTACAGCACATCGAGCTGCTGATGTCCGACGGTTAAAATCTCACCTAAATGCGCCAGTTGGCTGTGTTCTTCCGTCAACTCCGTGTAGTTGAAATGGTCCAGATCCAGTTGTTGTAACTCTTCTATCTGAAATTTCAGTAATTCTTCGCGTTCGGCTTTATCCGAATTGGCTTTCAATAACGCTTTGAGTGATTTGTTGGTATTAAGCCATTTCTGATGGCAGGCCTGAAGCTGTTCGAGTAAGCCCTGGTTTTGAGCAAAGTCATCTAACAGGCGGCGTTGCTCGTCGTTGTGCAGCAAAGTCAGATGAGCATGTTGGCCGTGAATTTCGACCAGCTTCTCGCTCAGATCTTGCAGTGATTGCAAGGTCACGGGGCGGTCGTTGATAAAGGCTTTTGAACGTCCATCCTGACTGATCACCCGGCGAATCAAACACTGATTTTCATGGTCCAATTCATTGTTTTCCAGCCAGGTTTTGGCTAAGGGTGCATCGGATAGGTCGAATTCAAGATTAATTTCCGCCCGCTTTGAATGCGGCCGGATATAACCCGAATCGGCTCTGTCACCCAAGGCAAGACCTAACGCGGTCAGTAAAATGGATTTTCCGGCCCCCGTTTCGCCGGTCAGCACCGACATGCCCTTTTCAAGCGCCAGTTCAAGCGATTGAACCACGGCCAAATCATTGATTGTGAGATTTAATAGCATGTGTTTGAGTTAACTGCTGCTCCAGTTAAGTTTTTTTCTAAGTATATGATAAAAATCATGTCCTTCGGGATGCAGAATTCTAATCGGTTTTGGGTCTTTGTTGATTAAAATTTTATCGCTGATCAAAACGTCAGGGATTTCCAGGTGATCACAAGTGACCAAGGCATTGATTTGTTTGGTCTGGCAAAAGCTGATTTCAATATGAGAGGAATCATCTATTACTATTGGGCGGTTTGTCAGGGTATGCGGGTTAAGCGGAACTAAGACCAATGCATTTAGCGAAGGATGCAGTATCGGTCCCCCGGCCGATAATGAGTAGGCGGTCGATCCGGTCGGCGTAGAGACGATCAGGCCATCGGAGCGCTGTGAATTAAGAAAAACCCCGTCAATATGGGTAACAATCTCTATCATGCTCGGCGTAATCCAGCGGTGGATCACCACTTCATTGACGGCGGTTTGCTCATGAATGACCGCATTGTCCCTGATGATTTTGGTGTGCAGTAAAAAGCGCTTTTCTTCCCGGAATGCACCGTTGAGAATTTGGTTGAGTTTGACCAGAAGCACATCGGGAGAAATATCCACCAAAAACCCCAATCGGCCTAAATTAACGCCAATCAGTGGAATGTTGTAAGGCGCAATGGCGCGCGCCGCTGATAAAAAAGTCCCGTCACCGCCTGCAGCGATAACCAGATCACAATGCAGTCCCATTTCTTCGGCAGCACAGGTCTTGACGTCGGATTCGTCAATAAATCCTGCGCTTTGCGCATCAACAAAGACGTGGTATCGGCACCGCTGCAAAAATTGATAGAGCAAGGTTAATGTTTCAGCAATACCCGGGTCACTTGATTTTCCAATAATGCCAATCTTTTTGAACAGTGTATGCATTGATCTCCGGTTTGCCGAATTACTTTTAAGTTATTTGGGTCATGCAATTAAATTTATCGATTGAATGGGTTTTAAAGACTGGCTTCAGTCAGTTTTAGAGCTAAACGGGAATCCTGCGTTTTTGGCCGTTTTACGGAAAAATCGAAATAACTTAATTCAGAGTGTTAATGTACAGGTACTTTAAGTATCTATTTGTAAAAGTTGTTGTAGGGTTGGTGCGAGATTATACAAAATATGGCTTCTTGTTTGGTTAAAACCAAAAATAATATTTGATTTACCCATTAAGCTTCGCTAAGCGAATGTTTTTGTTAATTTATTGATTTGACAAGTAAAGGGTTTGCTGATAATTTTTTGTTAGCACTCTGCTTTATAGAGTGCTAACATCGGAGCGAATAGATGGTTGAGAAAAAAAATCAGGCTTTAAACGAAAGATCTTTACTGTTACTTAAATCCTTGATTGAACGGTACATCTATGATGGTCAACCGGTAGGGTCAAGAGTTTTGTCCAAAGATCCGGCGCTTAATTTAAGTCCCGCTACCATCAGGAATGTGATGGCCGATCTGGAAGATCTTGGTCTTATTCATTCGCCGCATACCTCGGCAGGGAGAGTTCCAACCGTAAGCGGTTATCGCTTGTTTGTTGATTCACTGTTGACCGTGAAGCCGCTTGAAATCAGTGAGCTCAATCTTATTCAAAGCAGTTTGGTTGCAAAAAACGATATTAATCAATCTATTGGCGTTGCTTCAAAGTTGTTGTCCGATTTGACCCGAATGACCGGTGTAGTGACGTTGCCTAAAAGAGAACTGGTTAGTTTGCGGCATATTGAATTTCTGCCTTTATCGAATACCCGTGTATTGGTTATTTTGGTAACGAATGAACAAGAGGTTCACAACAAGATTATCCATACCTCCCGCGAGTTTTCTCCCTCGGAATTGCAGCAAATCGCCAATTACATCAACACTATGTACTCCGGACGTAGTTTGGCCGCAGTAAAAAAAGCGGTGATTGAGGAGTTGAAAGTCGCTCAGGAACGGATGAATCAGGAAATGCTGGATGTCGTGCAAATGGCTAAATTGGCGTTAGACCAGGACGAGAATTCTGAAGATTGTGTGATCAGTGGTGAGACCAATTTGATGGGCTTTTCCGAACTGTCGGATATTGATCGTCTAAAACAGCTTTTTGACGCCTTTAGCCAAAAACACAATGTGATTCATTTGCTTGATCAATGCCTTAATGCTGAAGGCGTCCAAATTTTTATCGGTGAGGAATCCGGCTATCAACCTTTTAATCAGTGCAGTTTGGTGACTTCGTCTTACTCTATAGACGATGAAGTGGTGGGGGTGTTAGCGGTTATCGGTCCTACACGCATGGCTTATGAAAAAGTGATTCCTTTTGTTGATCTGACGGCAAAATTATTGGGTGCAGCCTTGAATCCGAAAACATTGGCCCCATGATTACGCTTAATTGACAGTTTGCATCAGCACGACACCAAAATATAAACCGGAGTTTTAGATAATGAGTAACGAGCAGGAGTTGCCAGAGGCAGCGAACCAAGAAGAACTAAAAATTGAGGCTGAAGTAACACCCGAAATTCAGGAGCCGCCAACCGAAGAAGTTGCCGTGCAGCCGCCTGAAGTCCAAGAGGATTTATCGGCAGAGCTGCAGAAAAAGCTGGAACAGGCCGAACAAAAAGCCTCTGAAAATTGGGATAGGGCTATGCGTCTTCAGGCAGAAATGGAAAATCTGAAAAAACGTATTCAAAAAGATTTGGAAAGCGCTCATAAGTACGCGCTGGAAAGTTTTGCAAAAGAATTATTAGCCGTGCTCGATAGTCTTGAACTTGGCTTGCAGGCTGCAAGTGGCGAGAGTCCCGAAGTCCAAAAATTCCGTGAAGGCAGCGAATTAACGATTAAACAGTTCGAATCTGTTTTTACAAAATTCAATATTGAAGTCGTCAATCCGATAGGCCAGCCCTTCAATCCTGAATTACACCAGGCTATGGCTATGCAACCTTCGGCAGATGCGGAGCCTAATTCCGTTTTGAACGTTTTTCAAAAAGGTTATGTATTAAACGGCCGCTTATTACGGCCCGCAATGGTTGTGGTTGCAAAGGCGGAAGAAAAGCCGCCTGAAAATACACCCAAAATAGATGAGCAGGCTTGAAGATAACAAAACAGCCCTTATATAACTACTAACTTAAACAATCTCATATCAAGTCTGGAGAATTCAATGGCTAAAATTATTGGCATAGATTTAGGAACCACTAACTCGTGCGTAGCAGTGCTGGAAAACGGAACGGCGCGCGTGATTGAAAATAGCGAGGGTGCAAGAACGACGCCTTCTATCATCGCGTTTACCAAAGACGGTGAAGTACTGGTCGGGCAATCTGCCAAGCGCCAGGCAGTAACCAATCCTGAAAATACCTTGTTTGCAATCAAACGCTTGATCGGTAGACGCTTTAAAGATGATGTTGTACAAAAAGACATCAAAATGGTGCCTTATAAAATCATACCGGCTGATAATGGTGATGCGTGGGTAGAGTGTCATGGCAAGAAAATGGCTGCTCCGGAAATTTCATCACGGATTTTGATGAAGCTCAAAAAAGATGCGGAAGCTTATCTGGGCGAAGAAGTCAAAGAAGCGGTTATTACTGTACCCGCTTATTTTAATGATTCACAAAGACAGGCCACAAAAGATGCCGGACGTATTGCGGGTCTGGATGTCAAACGGATTATTAACGAACCCACAGCGGCAGCTTTGGCGTTCGGTATGGATAAGCCCAAAGGTGACATGAAAATTGCAGTCTATGACCTGGGTGGCGGTACTTTTGACATTTCTATTATTGAAATAGCTGAAATCGAGGGTGAGCATCAGTTTGAAGTGTTATCCACCAATGGTGATACCTTCCTCGGTGGTGAAGATTTTGATTTGCGAATCATCGATTTTCTGGCGGATGAATTTAAAAAAGATTCCGGTATTGATTTGCATAATGATCCTTTAGCATTACAGCGTTTGAAAGAAGCAGCTGAAAAAGCAAAAATCGAATTATCTTCAACGCAACAAACCGATATCAATTTGCCTTATGTCACAGCGGATGCATCAGGTCCAAAGCATTTGAACGTCAAGTTGACGCGGGCAAAACTGGAATCTCTGGTTGAAGATCTGGTTGAAAGAACCAAAGCGCCTTGTTTGATGGCAATTAAAGATGCAGGCCTGTCTGCGTCCGATATCAATGATGTTATTCTAGTCGGCGGTCAATCTCGTATGCCGCGTGTACAGGATTTTGTTAAATCCTTGTTCGGCAGAGAGCCTCGTAAAGACGTAAATCCGGATGAAGCAGTTGCCTTAGGTGCTGCGATTCAGGCGGGTGTGTTAGGCGGGGAAGTTAAAGACGTGTTGTTACTGGACGTAACGCCATTATCGTTGGGTATAGAAACGATGGGCGGCGTCATGACAAAACTGATTGAAAAAAACACAACGATACCGACCAATGCCTCACAGGTTTTCTCGACAGCAGAAGATAACCAGACGGCCGTTACCGTCCATGTATTGCAAGGCGAACGCGAAGTGGCCAGCGGCAACAAATCGTTGGGCCGGTTTGATTTGTCCGATATTCCACTTGCACCGCGCGGTGTGCCGCAAATCGAAGTGGCGTTCGATATTGATGCAAACGGTATCTTGAATGTTTCGGCCAAAGACAAGGCGACGGGTAAAAAACAATCTATTGTCATCAAAGCCTCCAGTGGTCTTGGCGAAGATGAAGTCCAGCGTATGATCAAAGATGCGGAAGCTCATGCAGACGAAGACCGCAAAATTGCCAAACTGGTCGGTGCCCGCAATCATGCCGAAGGTATGGTTCATGCGACAGAAAAATCCTTGAAGGAATTGGAAGGTCAAGTTGAGTCTTCAGAGAAGTCAGCGATTGAGTCCGCCATTAAAGATTTGAAGGATGCGATTAAAGGTAGCGATATTGACGTCATTGAAGCTAAAACCAATGCGCTGACTGAACTTTCCGGTAAGCTGGCCGAGCGCGTTTATGCTCAAAAAGATGAATCTGAAACCAAAGCCGAAGGACAAAGTTCCGGATCAAGTTCATCGACAGCGGATGATGGGGTGGTCGATGCTGAGTTTGAGGAAGTTAAAGAAGACGATAAAAAATAGTTTATGGAGCCATCACGCCGACAAAAAGTTGGACAGATGGCCCTGTAAGGTTCATAGTGCGGCTTTTTGACGCAGTCATGGGGCACAAAGTTGTGATTGACTTTGTGCCTTTGTGATTTCTGGCTGTGACGTTTGTTTAGCGGGTTCGGCATTTTCCTTAACAGGGTGTGCGGGATCAATTCAGGTTTTGTTGAAGTGTTTGCCTGGATTTCGGTGATTGACAAGCGGAACCCTATTATTTAAAAGCATAATTCCAAGCTCTCTAATGAGCGCGGGTATTCATAATTTGCAGCAATGCTATATCTTCTAATGTGACTTTAGAAGCGGATTGAACAGACTAACATGGCAAAAGAAGATTATTACAAGCTCCTCGGTGTCGATAGAAACGCCAGTGATGCGGAGATAAAGAAGAGTTACCGCAGCAAAGCGATGAAATTTCACCCGGATAGAAATAAAGAAAATCCTGAAGAATCAGAGGCGAAATTCAAGCAAATCAAGGAAGCCTACGAGGTATTGTCTGACCCCAAGAAGCGCTCAGCTTACGATCAGTTCGGGCATGCCGGGGTCGACGGTTCAATGGGCGGAAGATCGGGAGGATTTACCGGCGAAAGTTTCAGTGATGTATTCAGTGATGTATTCGGGGATATTTTTGGCGGAGGACGTCAGCGCAGCGGCGTTCAGCGCGGTGCTGATTTACGTTATAACCTTGAATTAAGTCTGGAAGAGGCCGTCGGGGGCACAGAAGCAAAAATCAGAGTTCCTGTCTTAGTGGTGTGTAACGAATGTGATGGTTCGGGCGCAAAAAAAGGCAGCTCTCCGGTCACGTGTTCAACCTGTCATGGTCATGGCCAGGTGAGAATGCAGCAGGGCTTTTTTTCCGTGCAACAAACATGTCCTACCTGTCACGGATCCGGAAAGCAAATTAAAGATCCTTGCCGAAAATGTCATGGTCAGGGCCGTGTCCAGGATACTAAAACTCTATCGGTCAAAGTGCCTGCAGGTGTCGATATTGGTGACCGGATCAGGTTGAGCGGGGAAGGTGAGGCCGGACTCAATGGGGGACCTTCCGGCGATTTATATGTTCAGATCAATGTCAGAGATCATGCGATATTCACTCGAGATGGCGCCAACTTGTATTGTGAAGTGCCTATTAGTTTTCCAACTGCTTGTTTAGGCGGAGAGCTTGAGGTCCCGACACTGGATGGTAAGGTTAAACTTAAAATTCCGGCGGAGACACAAACCGGAAAATTATTCAGGTTGAGAGGCAAAGGCGTAAAGCCGGTTAGAGGCGGTGCGGTAGGTGACTTGCTTTGCCGGGTCATTATTGAGACGCCGATTCATTTAACCAAAGACCAAAGAGACATGATTGAACAATTGGGGCAATCCTTGGTGGGTGGTGGTAAGCATCATAGTCCACAGGAACATTCCTGGCTGGACGGTGTAAAAAGCTTTTTTGAAAAACTGACAGGTTAGATTTATGGTCCGCGTTGCAATTGTGGGTGTTTCGGGCCGGATGGGCCTATGCTTGATCAAAGCCGCTGCGTTGTCCGGTTCCGCCGAATTAACTGCGGCTTTGTCCCGTCCTGAGAGTTTGTCAATCGGCAAAGATGCCGGTGAGTTGGCCGGTTTAAGTCCTTTGGCAGTTCAGGTGACCGATGATCTGGCTTCTGTGACTGAGCATTTTGATATCTTGATTGACTTTACCCGGCCGGAATCAACTTTACGCTACATTGAAATTTGTCAAAGTGCCGGTAAAGGTATTGTGATCGGCACGACCGGTTTTAATGAAGCGCAAAAAAATCTGATTAAATCGGCATCTGAGAATATCCCTGTCGTATTGGCGCCGAACATGAGTGTCGGCGTCAATCTATCGCTCAAATTGCTGGAAATGACCGCGAAAGTCATGGGGACCTATACAGACATAGAGATTATTGAGGCCCATCACCGTCATAAAATCGATGCGCCGTCGGGAACGGCATTACGCATGGGTGAGGTGGTAGCCGAAGCATTGGGGCGCGATTTAAAAGACTGTGCCGTTTATGGAAGAGAAGGGGTCACGGGGGAACGTGATCGAAAAACGATTGGTTTCTCTACCATTCGTGCCGGTGATATTGTCGGCGAGCATACCGTCATGTTTGCCGATGAGGGTGAACGTGTTGAAATAACTCACAAAGCCACCAGCCGTATGACGTTTGCCAACGGAGCTGTCAGAGCGGCTGTTTGGCTTCAAGGCAAGCCTAATGGATTCTATGACATGCTGGACGTACTGGGGTTGAAAGACTGAGATTTAAAGGGTCTTTGATCCTTAATGCCACATCAGACCGATGAGGTGTGTCCTATGAAGATCATCCTAATAGCATTAACCGTCACCGTTTTTGTGACGATTGAATCTGCGCAGGCCCAGGTTTTTAAATGCACCTTTCCATCCGGAAAAGTGCATTTTCAAGATGATGAGTGTCCATCAGAAGCGCAACAAGATTCTTTAAAAATTAAAGAAATGACGCCAGAGCAGAGGGTTGAGTCTGAAGCTCGTTTGAGGCAGTGGCAACTCGAGCAGGACGAAAAAGAGTCCAAAATAAAAAAAGCAGAACAGGAAAGGCGTGCTGAGAATGCCCGGTTGGAAGAAATCGAAGCCTTAAAGCGTAGCGCCAATGCTCAGGAAGACTTGGCGGAAACCAAACGCCGGGAACTCGAACTCCTTCAGCAGCAACCTTCAGTCAACATCTATCAGCCCTATTATCCGTTAGCCGTTCCATATAGAGAAAACGATTGGCGGAATCATCGCAAAGATCACTACGGTGACAAGAAACATAATAAAGCCCCGGTGATTGATAGAAATCAAAATCGTAGCGTCAATCAGGGAATCACCAATGACAGCGTCAATATAATCAGCAGGCCAAGACGCTAGCCTCGACCCGTTCAAAAAGGCTGTTTTGAGGGTTTAACTTTTTAACAAATTAGGGCGAATAGAATTCGCCCTGCTTGACGGGGAAGTTACATTTGAGATTGCAAATAGTTTTGCAGACCGATTTGTTCAATCAGTTCCAATTGTGTTTCCAGCCAGTCAATGTGTTCTTCCTCACTTTCGAGGATGGCTTCAAATAATTCTCTGGAAATGAAGTCTTGGACCGTTTCACAATAGATTATGGCTTCTTTTAAAAGCGGGACGGCCTGATATTCAAGCTTAAGATCACAAGACAGCATTTCCTGCGGATTTTCACCAATTAACAGTTTGCCAAGATTTTGCAGGTTTGGTAATCCCTCCAGAAATAAAAGCCGCTCAATCAGGCGATCGGCGTGTTTCATTTCATCGATCGATTCGTGATATTCCTTTTCGTTCAGTTTAGAAAAGCCCCAGTTTTTATACATGCGAGCATGTAAGAAATACTGATTGATAGCGGTCAGTTCGTTTTCAAGCGCTTTGTTGAGAAATTCAATAACCTTTGGATCGCCTTTCATTTTTGCCTCGTGGATTTGATAAATGGACGCGCAAGGGCAATATGGCAGTGAGGGCTTTAAAGTTAAGGGCATAAGTAGCAGTCAAATTCCAGAAAGGTAGGTTTTCCTGCAAACTTCATTCAAGCTCAGCTATTTAAACGTTACAAATTTACCTGAAAGATAAATATAAAACCTGCCAATGCTTCTTACGCAGCAGCCCACATTATAGGCGTTTGCGCGCGGTGTTCGTCAAGCAACTGTTTTACATGCGGCGAACATTTGCCGCAAACAGTTCCAACGCCCAAACATTGATTCAGGTCTTTACGAGAACAATAGCCATTGCTGATAGCCGATTTTATTTGCTTGTCAGTTACTGCTTTACAAACGCAAACATACATTGTGAATCTCCTGGAATTGTTTGTCATGTAAATAATAACAATTCTCATTAGAAAGTAAAGTCGTTTTTGGTATCTTTTGTGATGAAGTTTGCATAATCCGATATTTCGTATCAAATTCAAGCTTTTTAAACAAACTGACAACCCAATAAACAGTTTAATATTCATCGGGTTACGGATAAAGGCGATGAGCTTGACTGTTCCGTCACTCAGAATGAGTGGCGTGTTATTCACCTGCCATGAAAAAATCAATGATCATGGCTGCCTTAATAAAGATCAGTGAATGACATAAACATTTTAATTACGCTTGAATACTGACGATGTTCCTGCGTACACTTCCATCTTTTGTTATCAGCCTGTTATTAGAGTGATTGAACTGGAAGCATTTTTTGGTAGTGATGGGCCGCTGGCTAAAGTCATTAAAGGCTATAAGCCTCGTGCTGCGCAAATAGAAATGGCGTTAGCCATTGCCGAATCGATTGACCAAAAGAAGGACTTGATTGCGGAAGCCGGCACCGGCACAGGCAAAACATTTGCTTATCTGATCCCTGCTATTTTATCGGGAAAAAAATCCATCATTTCCACCGGAACGAAAAATCTACAAGATCAGTTGTTTTTTAATGACCTACCTGTTATCCGACAGGCCGTTACAGTGCCGTTTGTCGCGGCCTTGTTAAAGGGAAGAAGCAATTATCTTTGTTCATTTAGGCTTGATAATTCACTCAATTCGGCTCTGGGTTTCAGTAAGGAAGACGCCTCGGCATTGACAAAAATTCAGTCATGGGCCAAACGCACGCAATCCGGCGATATTGCAGAAATGCAGGATGTGAGTGAGGCTAATCCTGTGTGGTCTTTAGCTACGTCGACGGCAGACAATTGTCTGGGTGTTGATTGCCCTGACTATGAACAGTGTTTTCTGGTTAAAGCCAGAAAAAAGGCGCAGGAGTCGGATATTCTGGTGGTCAATCATCACCTGCTTTGCGCTGACTGGTCGATACGGGAAATTGGTTTTGGCGAGTTATTGCCCGATGCTGAGCTGGTAGTGATTGACGAAGCGCATCAGTTGGCCGATACCGCCTCCAATTTTTTGGGTATTTCATTCGGAGCCAGGCAATTAGATGATTTGGCTAAAGATGCGTTGGTTGAATATTTTAAAGATGCTACCGATATGCCCGATTTACGTACTGCTTGCGAAGAACTGGATCTTCAGATCAAAGCGGCGCGATTGTCATTTGGGCTTGAATTGAAAAAAGGGGATTGGGAGGACATCGAACATAATCAGGCGATCTGTGAGGCGCTGACAGAATTAGGTCAAAAGCTGAAATTTTTGCAGGATCAGTTGGAACTGGCCTCAGTTAAAACCAAAACACTGGAAGGCTGTTTCAAAAGAGCTCAGGAGTTGAGCGAGCAATTCAAGCTCATCATGCAGGACCATGATGGAAAATGGATACGCTGGTATGAAACGCATAAAAAAACCTTCACGCTAAGCCGAACGCCGCTGGATATTGCCTCTGAGTTTCGCGCCTTCATGAAACTGCATCCTGCTACCTGGGTTTTTACTTCTGCAACATTGAGTGTTGCCAATAAATTCGATCATTTTTCACGCAGTCTCGGACTGACCGAGCCAATCTGTCAGAGTTGGGAGAGTCCGTTTGATTATGCCAACCAATCCTTGTTTTATCATCCCAAGGGATTGCCGCAGCCCTCCACACCTAATTTTACGGAGCGTATTGTTGAATTTGCCTTGCCTGTTCTGGAAGCCAGTAAAGGTAGAGCGTTTTTTTTGTTTACCAGTTACCGCGCACTGAATCAGGCGGCGGAGTTGCTGGCTGGAAAAATGCCTTATCCATTACTGGTTCAGGGAACCCGGCCAAAAGGGCTGTTGTTGGAGGCTTTTAAACAAGCCGGTAATGCGGTTTTATTGGGCACTTCCAGTTTTTGGGAGGGTGTCGATGTCAGGGGGGATGCCTTATCCTGTGTAATTATCGATAAACTGCCGTTTGCAGCTCCGGGCGATCCGGTCCTGAAAGCCAGGCTGGCGTCAATGGAACGGCAAGGTCGCAACGCATTTTTCGAACACCAAATTCCTGCTGCAGCGATTGCATTACGTCAGGGTGTAGGTCGTCTGATTCGGGATGTGGATGACAAAGGTGTGCTGATGGTGTGTGATCCCAGGCTTTTAAAACGTTCATATGGGCAGATTTTTCTCGACAGCGTACCTTCAATGCGGCGGACCCGGAATATTGAAGACGTAAAAGCTTTTTTTCAAGATGAGAATACGTGATGAAATTACTTGCAGTTGAAACGGCAACTGAAGCCTGTTCTGCAGCTTTGCTGATTAATGGGGAAATCCGTGAGCGCTTCGAATTGGCCCCCCGGATCCATACTCAACGCATTTTGCCAATGATCGAATCACTGATGGCCGAGGCTGATTTACGGCCTCAACAATTGGATGCTGTCGCCTTTGGCTGTGGTCCCGGGTCTTTTACAGGCGTTAGGATTGCGACCGGAGTCATTCACGGAATTGCCTTTGGCGCAGACTTGCCTGTTGTGCCTGTGTCCACGCTTGCTGCTTTAGCGCAGGATGCGTTTGACTCTACTAACGCATCCGTGGCTTTTAGCGCCATGGACGCACGGTTAACCGAAATATTTTGGGCGGTTTATCAACGTGACGCAAACGGTTTTGCCCAATTGGCAGGTAAAGAGAGCGTGATACCCGCTGATCAGGCTGACGCGTGCCATCAAAAAGGTATCGGGGTGGGCAGTGCCTGGCGTGTTTACTCCGAGGTCTTGCTGGCTAAATTAACGCAAAGTGTTATTTCTTTTGACGCGGACCGTTTGCCGCGAGCTGCGGCTGTGGCTTCGTTGGGCGCGCAGGGCATGCTTGCCGGAAAGGCCGTTCCAGTTGAAGAGGCGATGCCCGTTTATCTGAGAGACAAAGTCGCAAAGAAAGAATCTGAGCGATAATGAGGTATAATGCCCGGTTTTTGAATTGGCGAAATTAAAACGTCATGGCTCAGTTTTTTCAAATACATCCCGAAACACCCCAGGCACGCTTGATTGTGAGAGCTGTCGATATTGTTCACAGCGGCGGGGTTATCGTTTATCCAACTGATTCATCCTACGCAATAGCCTGTCACATGGGTGATAAACATGCGCTGGACAGGATTCGCAGGATCCGTCAGTTAGATGATAAACATAACTTTACTTTGGTCTGTAAAGATCTGACGCAAATTTCGACCTTTGCGAAAATCAGCAATGATGCGCACCGGTTAATCAAAGCGCTGACGCCGGGGGCTTTCACCTTTATCCTGGACGCCACCCGTGAGGTGCCGCGCCGCTTGCAACATCCCAAGAAAAAAACCATAGGTATCCGTATTCCCAATAATGCAATAGCAAGACAGTTAGTTGAAAACCTTGATGAGCCCCTGTTCAGTTCGACACTGGTGTTGCCGGGGGAGGAGGATGCGATGATTGATCCTTATGAAATCAGAGAGCGACTGGAGCATGAGGTCGATCTGGTTATCGATGGAGGTGTTGTTAAGTACGAACCTACGACCATTATCTCCTTTTCAGGACAGACTGCCGAAATTATCAGGCAGGGTAAAGGTCAGGCACCCATGTTGGAAAAATAGAAGAGAATACCGTCATGATGAACGAATTAAGTATGGTGCAACGGATTGTCGTTTGGGTGTTGCCGGTCGTCTTTGCGATTACCGTGCATGAGGTTGCTCATGGCTGGATGGCAAAAAAATACGGGGATAACACGGCTTTTCTGCAAGGCCGTTTGACTTTAAATCCTATCAAGCATATTGACTGGCTGGGCACCATCATTATCCCCGGTATATTACTGCTGACCTTTACAGGATTTATATTCGGTTGGGCAAAACCAGTTCCGGTCGATGCCAGAAATTTTAAAAATCCTAAACAAAATATGGCTATCGTTGCCCTGGCAGGTCCGGTCTCGAATATTTTGATGGCGACAGGCTGGGCGTTATTGGCGCGGCTGGGTGTCATCCTTAATCTGGACTTTGTATCGCTGCCTCTGATCTACACCGGGATAGCCGGCATCACGATCAATTTGGTATTGGCATTACTCAATCTGCTGCCGATACCGCCGCTGGACGGAAGCCGAATTTTGACCGGCATGCTGCCGAACCGTTGGGCCTGGTATTACAACAGTTTAGAGCGATACGGCTTCATCATTCTTATTGTGTTGATGTATACCGGTGTCTTGCAACTGGTGCTCGGTTATCCTATGTTTGTCATCCAAAAGTTATTTTTTGATTTGGCCGGGTTGTAATGCATTCATTGGTTCGACAATCAGATGCTTATTCAAATGCCAACAACCGCTTTTGTTTAATGTAATGGAGCAGGCCGACTCTTTGAGCCCTTCCGGTCATAACGATCTTCTGGCATCAGTCGGCGGAGCGCCTTTTGTCGATTGGCCTGAGGACTTATATATTCCTCCTGATGCCTTACAAGTTTTTCTCGATGCATTTGAGGGTCCGCTGGACTTGCTGCTGTATTTGATCCGGCGGCAGAATCTGGATATTCTGAATATTCCCATTGCTCAAATTACTCGCCAGTACATTACCTACATTGACATGATGAGTAATCTTCAGCTTGAATTGGCTGCAGAATATCTGGTAATGGCCGCCGTTCTGGCAGAAATAAAATCGCGGATGTTATTGCCCCGGCAGTCTGAAGAAGACAATGAAGAAGACGATCCCAGGGCTTTTTTAATTCGTAAGCTGCAAGAATACGAGTGTATTAAAAAAGCGTCCGAAGAAATTGACCTGTTGCCCCGGATGGAGCGAGACATGTTCGAGATTGACGTCGATGCGTCACAGATCGCCGTAAACAAGCGTTTGCCGGATGTCGGTTTAAAAGAGATGCTGTTGGCTTTTCAGGATGTCTTAAAGCGTGCAGAACAATTGAGCCATCATCAAATTGTCAAAGAACCGCTCTCGGTGAGGGAGCGGATGACATCGATTCTGGATAGTTTAAAAGATATGAAAAGTCTTGTTTTTACGCAGCTTTTCGGACGATTCGAAGGGCGTCACGGCGTAGTCGTTTCGTTTTTGGCCATTTTGGAGCTCAGCAAAGAAGGTTTGATTGATATTATTCAACCCGAACCTTTTGATGCGGTGCATGTAAAATTACGTTCTGCAGTTTCAGTTCAGCAATAATCAAATTTATATGGACTTAAAGCGCATCATCGAAGCGTTATTGTTTGCTTCAAACAAGGCAATGTCGGTCAAACAATTGCAGCAGGTTTTTCCCGAACTGGAACAGCCGGAGTTAGACGATATCCAGGCGGCAGTGGAACTATTGATAGATGATTATGCCCACCGGGCAATTGAATTAAAAAAGGTGGCCAGCGGCTATCGTTTTCAAGTCAAGGCGGATGTTTCACCGTGGGTGGGACGTTTATTTGAAGAAAAACCGCCCAAATATTCACGCGCGTTATTGGAAACATTGGCGATTATCGCCTACCGGCAACCTGTTACGCGCGGTGATATTGAGGATATCCGTGGGGTCGCAGTCAGTTCGAACATTATCAAAACGCTATTGGAAAGAGAGTGGGTTAGAGTCGTTGCCCATAAAGAAATTCCAGGTCGGCCCGCCTTATTCGGAACCACAAAACAATTTTTGGATTATTTTAATTTATCTGCTTTAAGTGAATTGCCGACCCTACAGGAAATGGCCGATTTAAATGCTTTAGCAGAACACGATCAACAGCTCTTACAGGTAAACAGTGAACAACAAGAAACCAACCCACAACAAAGCCCAAACAATGAAGAATCGACCGAAGCCGTCGAAACAAAAACCGGCCTTGGCAGCACCGAAAGCGCCGTCGGCTAATTTGCCGACAGGGGACGAACGTATTTCCAAGGTGCTGGCTCGCGGAGGTGTGGGTTCAAGAAGGGAGATTGAGCGATGGATTGATGAAGGCCGTTTGATGCTCAATGGTGTGATTGTTAAGCAGGGGGATAAGCTGCAACCCGGAGATCACCTGCAACTGAATGGACGCATCATTCACTGGCAGCGATATGCTCAGCAACCTACCCGGATTTTAATCTACCACAAGCCAACCGGCGAAGTAGTCACCCGCCACGATCCCGAAGGCCGCCCCGTTATTTTTACACAGCTCCCCAAATTGCACACAGGTCGCTGGATTGCTGTCGGACGCCTGGACATCAACACGGCTGGACTGTTGCTGGTGACAAACAATGGTGAATTGGCCAATCGCTTGATGCATCCTTCCTCCGAATTGGAGAGGGAGTATGCGGTGCGTATTCTGGGTGATGTTGACGAGGCGGTTTTTGAAAAATTAAAAAAAGGAGTGGAGCTGGAAGACGGCATCGCTCGTTTTAATGATATTAAATTTCAGGGTGGCGAAGGCGCTAACAAGTGGTATCACGTGGTGGTGACCGAAGGCCGTAACCGCTTGGTCCGGCGTTTGTGGGAATCCCAAAACGTCACGGTAAGCCGATTGATTCGGATACGGTATGGCGCCATCGGAATGCCGGATGGACTTAAAGCCCATTCGTTTTATGAATTGACAATGGATGAGCTGAATGACTTGCTTGATTCAGTGGGCTTGGCGAAAGAGAGAGTTGTTGATCAAAGCACCTCATACGATAAAACACGAAAAAAGGAAAACAGAACCATTGTGACATCAAAAGGTAAAAGTAAACCCCGTTTTTAATGTTGGTGTTCCTATTCTGAATTCCGGATTGCTGGACAATTTATTGATCAGTCGCTTCTCCATTGAAGCAGTGAAGCGATTTTTGATCATCAACGAATAACCACCCGGTTTCTGCCAAGTTTTTTTGCGGTATACATGGCTTCATCAGCCCTGCTGACAAGTTGTTCTGCTTGATCGTCAGTGCGTAAATGGCTGATTCCTAAACTTGCCGTTAGTTTTAAGGTTCCCATGTCAAAGGCCAAGGTATGATTTTCTATATTGCTGCGAACACGCTCCGCTAATAACTCGGCGCCTTCCTTGTCGGTATCACTGAGTAAAATGACAAATTCTTCACCGCCATACCGATAAAGGATATCGCTGCCCCGAATGCTCTCTTTTATCCATTTTGCAACGGCTACCAGCGCGGAGTCCCCACATTGATGACCGTAGATGTCATTGACTTTTTTAAAGTGATCAATATCTAAAAAAATGACCGCTAAATCTAAATGATTGCGATGGGCCAATTGAATTTCTCTTCTCAGGCATTCATTAAATGAAGTTCTGTTGCGCGTGTTTGTGAGCGGATCGTTGAAGGCCATGTCGATGGCTTGATGGTAAAGCGTTGCGTTTTTTAGTGGGTAAATTAAGCAGCACAGCAACGATTCCAATAAATCCATTTCCTTTGGGTCAAATTTATGACGGCGCATAAATTTGAGTTCGCCTAACTGTTGCTCTTCTACTTTCATCGCATAGGAACAGGAATTGCGCGTTATAATGCCGTTCTTTATGGCGATGCCGAATTTGTTGTTGACATATTCAAAGCCACTGTGTGGAATCAGGTTTTGTATCTTTTCGCTGAAAATGGTAACCAATTGATTAAACTCGAGACTCGTTTGTAAAGCGCTGCTGAGATCATAATGGTGGAGATTTACCGCTTTTGAGGCTTCAAAAGTAACGTTGCTAACTAAGGCTAAATTGGCGACTTTGTTGGACATGATAGACCCCTTGCTCTAAGACTTTAACTTGTCTTGAGCAAAGCGAGTAACGTGCCATAAAGTTATATTTATAATATAAACAATCAATTACCTAAGTTTTTATGGCTGCTGATTGGCCTTGGTCAAAAATATGTCGCCATTCATGCGGCAAATATTTGCCGTTGTCCCCGATTGTTCACTTTCTTGTCATTCAGTTGAAATACGCATTTAATATTATTTAGGCGGATAGATATACCCATCGTAGATCGAAATTCGGCACCGGGGTGCCCGTCAAAGAACGCCGTAATATATCCATGTAGGCAAAACCTTTGCCGAACAACCCGTTGCCTCCTTAGGCACTGCCGAAATTTGAAGTGCGAAAGGTATAAATGCATCCGGGTTCTTCATTCGGAGGCGTTAGTAACATGGATCTTGATGAGGGAGTATCTTTCGTCGCAAAGATGCTAATCCCAGGCGCTTGTTCAAGACGATTCCGGAATAGAAAGGTGGTGCTAATGGTTTATAAAGCATTTCCTCATCTTATTAGAGACAGATCCGAGTAAAATAAACGTGGTCGTTTAGGGCTAAGGCCCTGGCAATTGAAATTCAGGAGATAAATATGAAAGAACTTTCTGAAAAAGAGAAAAGTATCAATGAAGCAGAGGAATTATCTGACTCAACCCCTACGATTGATACTGATAATGTTGAAGAAATCGGAGGCCGTAATGGCCCAGAGCCAACCCGGTTTGGCGATTGGGAAAAAAAAGGACGATGCATAGACTTTTAATCTGGATGAGTTGGGCCTGATGGATATGCCTCAACTTTAACAGGCCTGGTTTATTTCGTCAGCGTCTTCTCTCAAGCGAATTTTGCCAAGATCCTTTATCGGCTAATAGGCCGGTTTCAACCAGTATTTTGGTTTATTTTTCGGTAAAAATGACACAAAACGCGGATAATGGCTTCATTAGGTGCGAAATTTGAAATAGTCGGCACTTAAAAGGTGCGTCTACTAAACTTTAAGGCTTTATCGCAACCTATCAGGCTTTTATTTTTGCCTGTCTTTACTTTTTAAATCACAGGGTTACTTTAGCCCTAAGGGTGAGGCGTTTTTTTTGGCAATATTTGTGCATGCTGATACCTATCAAACCCTACGCTACTCAATTTAAACCGGATTTACAGATTCTAATGAGATTTTTATGTACTGAGCAGTACAAAAATTATTGAAAAGTTATCGATTTCAAGTTTCCTAAGCTTTACAGGACAGCACCAAATTCAAGGATTATTTTTCCAGAAGAGAATTTTAAAGATGAATGGATGCTATTTGAGTTTTTAACTAAATTTTTTCGGCGGGTTGTTTTATAAGCCAAACAATCAAAGTGATTGTATAAAACGGTCGTTTTTTTAACTTAAGCCATTCGGAATTGGATATGAATCACAACAACAGACCTTTATCACCCCATCTTCAAGTTTACAGGCTACCCCTGACCGGCATAGTTTCCATTACTCATCGGATGACCGGTGTGATGCTGTCCTTTGGGTTGTTCCTGTTTGTCTATTTAGTTTCAGCCATAGCCGGTGGGTCTGATTCTTATGCATCAATGCAGGAGGTCATGGATATATGGCTATTTCGTTTGATGTATTGGGGCTTCATTTACGCCTTGTTTTTTCATTTGGTGCACGGTGTCCGCCATTTGATATGGGATATGGGCAAAACGTATGAAAAAGAAAATCTGGACAGTTTGGCGATTAAAGAACTGATCGCTTCTTTTTCTTTGACCTTATTTACTTTCATTTTTGTTTAATAGGCTGTTAATTATGGATTTTAGAACCCCATTATCAAAGGTTAAAGGACTGGGCTCTGCCAAGTCCGGGACTTCACATTGGTGGTTGCAGCGAGTAACAGCCGTCGCGCTGGTCCCGTTGTCCTACTGGTTAGTAATATTGCTCGATATGACTTTAAATGCCCCTTATCAAGAGACGGTGGCATGGATGAATGAGCCTTTTCACTCGGTGTGCATTATTGCCTGGGTTCTGGCTGTTTTCTATCATTCGGCACTGGGTTTGCAAGTTGTCATTGAAGATTACGTGTCCCAGGAAGGCATCAAAATCGTTGCTGTCTGGTCCGTCAATTTGGTTTTCCTGTTGTTTGCATTGGCCGCATTGATAGCCGTTTTTAAAATTATATTGGTAGGGTAAATCATGTCAGGAAGTTACAAAATAATTGAGCATTCTCACGATGTCGTTGTTGTTGGGGCAGGAGGCGCAGGACTTAGAGCAACATTTGGCATGGTCGAAAAAGGGTTGAAAACAGCCTGTATTTCCAAAGTTTTTCCTACGCGCAGTCATACCGTAGCCGCTCAGGGAGGCATCAGTGCCGCGCTCGGCAATATGGGTGAGGATGATTGGCGATTTCACATGTATGACACCGTCAAAGGGTCTGACTGGTTAGGCGATCAGGATGCCATAGAATACATGTGCCGCGAAGCAATACCGGCCATTATTGAACTGGAACATTACGGGGTCCCGTTTTCCCGGACTCCTGAAGGTAAAATCTACCAGCGTGCATTTGGCGGGATGACTACGCATTACGGTAAAGGTCAGGCTCAGCGTACGTGCGCGGCGGCCGATGTGACCGGTCATGCGATTTTGCATACGCTGTACCAGCAAGCGCTCAAGCATAATGCCGAATTCTTTGTCGAATATATCGCACTCGATTTGATTATGGAGGGTGATGAATGCCGGGGTGTGCTGACTTGGTGTCTGGAAGATGGCCAATTACATTTGTTTAAAGGCCATATGACGGTTCTGGCAACCGGCGGTTTTGGGCGCAGCTTTTTTTCTTGTACTTCTGCGCATACCGTAACCGGTGATGGCAATGCCATGGTCCTGCGTGCCGGTTTGCCGCTGCAGGATATGGAATTTATTCAGTTTCATCCTACCGGCATTTACGGTTCGGGTTGTTTGATTACCGAAGGCGTGAGAGGTGAGGGCGGGTATCTGACCAACTCCGAGGGTGAGCGTTTTATGGAACGCTACGCGCCTTCTGCCAAAGATTTGGCGTCGCGGGATGTGGTCAGTCGGGCAATGACGATTGAGATCAATGAAGGCCGTGGCGTAGGCCCATTAAAAGATCATATTTATCTACATATCGAGCATCTGGATCCGGCAATTATCTATGAACGTTTGCCCGGTATCGCTGAAACGGCTCGCATTTTTGCCGGTGTAGATGTAACTAAACAGCCTATCCCGGTATTGCCTACTGTCCATTACAACATGGGCGGCATTCCCACCAACTATAAGGCCGAAGTTGTTACGCTAAAAGACGGCAATCCTGATCACATTGTGCCCGGCTTGATGGCCATAGGAGAAGCGGCCTGTGTATCGGTTCATGGTGCTAATCGATTGGGCTCCAACTCCTTGTTGGATTTAGTGGTCTTTGGCCGTTCTGCAGCAATTCGTTGTGCTGAATTAGTCAAACCTGGCTCGTCTCATAAGCCGCTGGCTAAAAATGCTTGCGATAAAGCGATAGAACGGTTTGATAAAATTCGTAATGCCAATGGCAGTCTCGCTACTTCTGAAATTCGCTTGAACATGCAAAAATCCATGCAAACGAAAGCGGCTGTATTTAGAACCGGTGCAACACTGGAAGAAGGTGCCAGACAGATTGCGGAAATACGCGCTACGTTTGAAGATGTTAAAGTCTCCGATAAATCGATGATTTGGAATACCGATCTGGTGGAAACATTGGAGTTGGATAATTTGTTGGCGCAAGCTTCCGTCACGATTAATGCAGCGGCTAATAGAAAAGAAAGCCGTGGCGGTCATGCGAGAGAAGATTTTTCTAAACGAGATGATGCAAACTGGATGAAACATACACTGACGTGGCTGAATGACGATAAAGTCACAATCGACTACAGGCCGGTTCATATGTACACATTATCTGACGAAGTTGACGTCATTCCACCTAAAGAGAGGGTTTACTAATGGTAGAATTTACGCTGCCCAAAAATTCAGTCATAAAAGAAGGTAAAACCTTCAAAGCCGCATCAGGAGTGACCAATATACGCCGGTTTGAAGTATATCGCTGGGATCCGGACAGTGGCGAGAATCCCCGTATCGATATTTATGAAATCGACATGGATACCTGTGGACCTATGGTGCTGGATGCCATACTGAAAATAAAGAATGAAATCGACAGCACTTTGACCTTCCGGCGCTCATGCCGCGAAGGGGTCTGCGGATCGTGCGCGATGACCGTCAATGGCAAGAATACGCTGGCCTGCACTAAGGCGATCAGCGATTATCCGGATACCGTCAAGATATTTCCTTTGCCGCATATGTCAGTGGTCAAAGATCTGGTGCCCGATATGACGCACTTCTTTGCTCAATATGCGTCCATCAAACCGTGGATAGAAACCCAAACGCCACCGCCGGCAGATTCCGAAAGACTGCAAAGTAAAGAGGACCGGGCCAAGTTGGACGGGCTTTATGAATGCGTGCTTTGCGCTTGTTGTTCGACCAGTTGTCCAAGTTACTGGTGGAACAGTGACCGTTATCTAGGTCCTGCTATTTTGTTACAAGCTTATCGTTGGATTGTCGATAGCCGCGATGAGAGTACCGGTGAACGTCTGGACGAGTTGGAAGATCCTTTCAAGTTGTATCGTTGTCACACGATTATGAATTGTACCGATACCTGCCCTAAAGGGTTAAACCCGGCTAAAGCGATTGCGGAAACCAAAAAGCTGCTGACTCAAAGAAAACTGGGCTAATGGCTAATATCAGTCAACTGCGGTGGCAATGCCGCCGCGGCACACTGGAGCTGGATTTGATGTTAATGCGGTATCTGGAGGCATGTTACGAATGCGCGTCTCCAGATGAACAAGCCTGGTTTGTTGAATTATTGACGTTACAAGATAATGTCTTAATGCCGTTATTGATGGGTGAGCAGCAAGCAGAAACTGAGAACTTGAGATTCATCGTTGAAAAAATTCGTTCAGTGCCGCCAAGTCAATCCGTCAGTCCCTGACATTCGCGGTTATTCAACCGGAATTAAATCCCAATCGCTGCTTATATAAATGTTGTATCACTTCCCCTAATCAAAACGGGGAAGTGACATTTGAGTTTTCTTACTGTAACGGCTCAAATTCTGATTTTGATTCGTCTGTATCTGCCTTTTCGGGTTCGGCTTCTACCGCCTTATCCGCTTCCTTTTCGACTTTTTCTATTTTCTTTGCTTTGAGCAAGTTTTTAACATCAGGACCCATTGAAACTGATAAATCAGAGGTTGAGATAAAGTGCCCGGTTTCTATGTCAACCACTCTTAATGAAATATAGGCATTTTCTTTACCAGGCGCGAATACGCCGATTATCAGAGCGCTGGCGCCTACTTTGTTCAGATCGGCTTTGGTCGTGTCGGAAAGATGTAAAATGCCGCTGTCACTTTTCACGAAGATCTCAGTAGGCAATTCCATTCCCATGATCTGATAGCCTGACCGGTGTAACGCTGAAGAAATCTGCTCAGATATAATCCTACCGAATGACAGCGTCTGACCTAAATCATCGGTATTGACCAATGAATTGATCACTACAAGACTGCCGCGCGGTAAGGGCTGTCTCAGATTTTTGATTAAATCCTCAACCGCATCGTAACTGACTTCAACTAAATCATCATCGTCAACTTCATCGGAATAATACATAGGCCCGCATCCTGAAAGAGCCAGCGAGGCTAAAAACAATAAAGTGATTGTTTGGAATCTGAACATATAAACGTCTCCTGGAAATTAAGCGGCAAATTCAGCCTATATTATAGATGCCGCTATAAGGATTTAAGCTGAACTTTTTAGTATTTATGCTGAAAATATTCAGATTTGTGAGTTGATGCAGTAAGAATACTTAATGGTTGATGAGCCGGTTGGTTTGGAATAAACAATAAGTGATTGTTTAAAATAATTTTTTCAAAATTAAAACCAGCTGAACTTAGAATTAAAAAAGTAAATGATTGAAAACAGGGTGAGTTGAAAAAAGGCGAGAAGCCAGAAATAAAATACAAAAAAAATGACTCTAATTTGCTTTTCTTCCTGCTTTTTACGCCGGGCTAATAGCAATCCACCCAAAAATGCGAGCAGCAGCATTGCTATCAAGCCAATGATGACAGGATTGTTCACGGGTTAATCTTTTTTAGGGGGAGGCGGTGCCAAAACCTCTCTTGAGCCATTGGTTTCGGCTGAACTGACAATACCTGCCGATTCCATGTCTTCAATCATGCGCGCAGCGCGGTTATAGCCCACTTTAAAGCGCCTTTGAACGCTGGATATCGAGGCTTTACGGGATTCAGTTACAAACATGACCGCTTCGTCGTACAGCGGGTCTGTTTCGCTATCGTCACTGGTGCTTCCGCCGAAACCGTCGCTGCTATCGGATCTTTCCTGAGTAATTTCTTCAAGATAATTAGCCGGTCCTGTTTTTTTCAAGAATTCAACGACTCGATGAACTTCATGGTCATCGACAAAAGCGCCGTGCGCTCTGATCGGAATGCTGGTGCCGGAAGGCAGGAAGAGCATGTCACCGTTGCCTAAAAGGGTTTCAGCCCCACCTTGATCCAGAATGGTCCTGGAATCGATACGTGAAGAGACCTGGAACGAAATACGGGTCGGCACGTTAGCTTTTATCAAACCGGTCAAGACATCGACCGATGGCCTTTGTGTTGCCAAAATCAAATGGATACCGGCAGCCCGGGCTTTTTGGGCGAGTCTGGCGATCAGTTCTTCAACTTTTTTGCCGACAATCATCATCATGTCTGCCAACTCATCGATGACAATAACGATACTGGGTAAAGTAGTCAGCGTAGGAAATTCCTCCCCATCTTCTAAAGGTCTTTCCAGAACGAAGAAAGGATCGCGAATGGTTTCGCCCTTTTCGGCGGTGTCATTGATCAGTTGATTAAAACCGGCCAGATTGCGCACCCCCATTTTGGACATCAGTTTATAGCGCCGTTCCATTTCGCCCACTGCCCAGCGAAGAGAATTGCTGGCTTCTTTCATATCGGTGACGACCGGCGTCAGCAAATGAGGGATGCCTTCATACACGGACAATTCCAGCATTTTTGGGTCGATCATGATCATTCGGACGTCTTGAGGCGTCGACTTATAGAGCAGACTGAGGATCATTGTGTTGATCGCGACCGATTTTCCCGAGCCGGTGGTACCGGCAACCAGGGCATGTGGCATTTTGCCGAGATCCGCTACCACAGGTATGCCTGAGATATCTTTTCCCAGCGCTAAGGTCAGTGCGGATTTGGCTTTCTCAAATCCGCTGGAGGCCAATAATTCCTTCAGGTTGACTATTTCGCGTTCTTGATTGGGAATTTCAAGGCCTATGACAGATTTGCCGGGAATGATTTCGACAATCCGGACGCTGGAAACTGATAAGGCCCTGGCCAAGTCTTTGGATAAACTGCTGATGCGGCTGACTTTGACGCCGGCGGCCGGTTGTAATTCAAATCGGGTGATGACAGGGCCTGGATGAACCGAAACTACCTCAACGACCACGTTAAAGTCCTGCAGGATATCTTCAACCAGGCGTGACATGTCTTCCAGTTCGCTTTTGGTATAACCTTTTACCCGCGTATCGCGCTCATCCAGTAAATCTACAGTAGGCAATTGTCCTGAGCTGACTTTTGAAAGGTCGACTCGCATGGGTTGTTTTGGAGCGGGTTTGGGTTTGTTTTCAAGGATTTGTTCAGGTTGAAAAACGGATGGCGCGGTCTTTTTGCGTGCTTTGGCTTCAGTTTTTCGGGTTTGCGCGGGTGTCGTCGCTTCTTCGTCATAGGTTTCGGGTGCAAGCTCATCATGAGTCAGTTTTAATAAGTGCCGAGTCAAAAAACGGCAAAGCAACAATGAGTATTTGCCTACATCATCAATGACTTTTAACCAGGACACGCCGGTAAATAAAGTGATTCCTGCCAATAAAACCGCCAGAGACAATAAGGTTGCGCCGGAATCGCCGAATATCACGACCAATGAATCGCCGATTTCCTGACCCAGAATGCCGCCGGTGTTTCGAGGTAATTCAATAGGTGCTCTCAGTAGATGAAGATAAAGTAACGCAGTTCCGGATAAGGTGGTGGCAATAAAGCCAAGCCATCTGAGGCTTAATACGAATTTACCGTTGTTCGATTGGCCCTGGGAATAGACCAAACAGCCATGCCAGCCAATCATGATAGGGAAAAGATAAGCCATGATGCCAAACAAACTCAGGCAGAAATCAGAGAGCCACGCCCCCACCATGCCACCTGCGTTGGCTATCGCTTGGCCCGTTCCGCTATGAGACCATCCTGAATCCTCATTGCTGAAAGTAATCAGGGAAATTAAAAAAAACACGGCTAATGTGGACAGACCCAGCAATGCTATTTCTCGTAATCCACGAATTGTTTTTTCTTCTATCACTGCAGACATGAATCAGTTCCCTAAAATAATTCGATAAAACATGATTATAGAATAGTATTTGGATAAATAACATTAATCTAGATCAGAGAATCAGGTTAAATTAATTTAGCCCGATTCACTCTCAAACAGATAGCCTAATAGGGGGCAGTTTGCGGATTTTCAACCGCTGCTGATATTAAAAATACAAATTAATCAATAGGTTAATTTTTTAGAAAGTTGCCTTGTTGCGCAAGGGAGGAAATGCACCGCCCTACAAGATAAGTTTGCTCAGCTTTTAGCGGATAATCAGCAAAAATTTGAGAATAAACATTCTCAAGTGATAATCTGTAGACAAAATTATTTCTTATCCTCTTTGGAGAAAATTCAATGACTGACATTAAACACTGCAGGCTTCTTATCCTGGGCTCGGGTCCTGCAGGCTATACAGCGGCAATCTATGCCGCGCGCGCCAATTTAAAACCGGTTATTGTTACGGGCATGCAACAAGGGGGGCAGTTGACCACAACAACCGATGTGGATAACTGGCCGGGTGATGTAGAAGGATTACAAGGTCCTGATTTAATGGAGAGAATGCTTAAACACGCGGAGCGTTTTGAAACCGAAATCGTGTTTGATCATATTCATACGGCCGATTTGTCTTCAAGGCCGTTTAAGCTCACTGGCGATTCCGGTGTTTATACCTGCGATGCACTGATTATTGCCACGGGGGCGTCAGCAAAATATTTGGGCATGGAATCGGAGGAAGCCTTCAAAGGCAAAGGTGTTTCAGCCTGCGCGACTTGTGATGGCTTTTTTTATAGGAATAAACCGGTTGCCGTGATTGGGGGCGGCAATACTGCGGTTGAAGAAGCGCTTTATCTGTCCAATATTGCATCCAAGGTGACCGTGATTCATCGCCGGGATAAATTTCGCTCTGAAAAAATTCTGTCCGACAAACTCATTGAAAAATCACGGTCCGGAAATGTCGAGATCAAATGGTATTCCACGCTTGATGAGGTCTTGGGCGACGACATGGGCGTTACCGGTATCAGAATCAAAAGCGCGCAGGACGATTCCACTGAAGAGCTGGACGTCCATGGTGTATTCATTGCCATTGGGCATACGCCAAACACGGATATTTTCAATGGTCAATTGGATATGGATCATGGCTATATCAAAGTAAAAAGCGGTATTCAGGGTAATGCAACGTCTACCAGTGTGACTGGCGTTTTTGCAGCGGGCGATGTCATGGATTCTATCTACAAACAGGCGATTACCTCGGCAGGGTCAGGTTGTATGGCCGCGCTGGATGCGGAAAAATTTTTGGATGAGCTTGACAATTGAAATGGCTTGAGGGGTGAATGGGTCAATGTTCCCCGTACTTGAAATAATAAAAGTATCTTGCCCACCTCCTCCCCTATTGTTGGGTGTAGTGGCTTGATTTCAAAGGACGAATGAATACGTCCCTATAGCTCTCTGCAACATTCCTGTTGCAGAAGCCTTTTTAATCAATCACCTACACCTTCCATCCCAAGCGGGCGAGTAGTTTGCAATGAAGTTCAATTTGTGATGAGAGACCATGCAACTGGCTGTTCTTGATCCCCTAAACGACAGCGAGCCGTTTCCGCCCGCTTACCTTGCCTTGCCGGATCCGAATGGATTGCTGGCTGTAGGTGGTTGCTTGTCTCCTGTTCGGCTGGTCAATGCGTATAGACAAGGTATTTTTCCCTGGTATAACCCTGGCGAGCCCATTCTTTGGTGGTCGCCCGATCCTCGCCTGGTGCTCTTTCCGGAAAAGTTGAACGTTTCGCGAAGCCTCGCCAAAAGGCTGCGAAAAGGTGATTATGTTGTGACCTATGATCAAGCGTTTGAGCAAGTTATGGACGGATGCGCAGAGCCTCGGAATCATGAGTCCGGTACTTGGATTACGGATGAAATCAAAGACGCTTATATTGATTTACACCATATGGGGGTTGCCCATTCGGTGGAAGCCTGGTGTAACGGAGAACTGACAGGAGGGCTATACGGCGTTGCAATTGGACAGGTTTTTTTCGGCGAATCGATGTTTCATACGCGAACGGATGCGTCCAAAGTGGCTTTTGCCTTTATTGTTGAAAAACTCAGGCAATGGAATTATCGGTTGATTGACTGTCAGGTCAAGACGCATCACCTGCTCAGTTTAGGCGCAGAGGAAATAGACCGGCAGGAATTCATTGATCTTTTACACAAATTTTGTGATCTCGGACCAGGGCCGGATGCTTGGCAAGCGCGATGACAACCATCAATCTTTATGTGTCTGGTGAATATCCCTGCGGTTACCTTAAAAATCATATTGCGCGCTCCGCGTTTGTGCATCCTTCCGAGGCTATTAATAACGCACTGTATTCTGATCTGATAGCTTTGGGTTTTCGCCGCAGCGGTGACAATGTTTACAGGCCGAGTTGCACGTCTTGTAATGCGTGTATTCCAACGCGGCTCAAGGTGTCTGAGTTTATGCCCAATCGCAGCCAAAAGCGCTGTATTGCGCGTAACCAAAAGACCGAAGTTGTTATCAAGCCGGATCTATTCGATGCCGGTCAGTTTGCTTTGTACAAGCGATATCTGGCCAGCAGGCATAACGAACACGGCAATTTGGAATTGGAAGCAGATGACTTTATGGGGTTTCTTGGCAGTCATTGGTGTAATACGCATTTTGTAGAATTCCGTAATGAGGGCGCAATGTTTGCGGTAGCGGTTGTCGATCAAGTTGAAAATGGCTTGTCCGCAGTCTATACGTTTTTTGATCCGGACTTTTCTGATTACAGTCCGGGTGTATATGCTGTTCTTTGGCAAATTGAACACGCCAGACAACTAAAGCTGGACTGGCTTTACCTCGGATTTTGGATAAAACAGTGCCAAAAAATGGCTTATAAAAGTAATTACCAACCCTTACAGTTGTTCGATGGCAAGCAATGGGTCGATTATCCGGGTGATGAGGATGAAACAGGTTGAGCCGGTTTACACTCATCGTAGATCGAAATTCGGCCACCGGGGTGCCCGTCAAAGGACGCCGTAAAACCATCCATGCTGGCAAAGCCTTTGCCGAACAACCCGTTGCCTCCTTAGACACTGCCGAAATTTGAAGTGCGCAAGGTATTAATAGGAGCATGGCATTATGAAAGCAAGGCCCGATTTACCGGCATTGTTTCCAGTTTGTACAGTATTCAATTTTCTCGTTATATAATTGTTTAAAACCACTTTAAGTTACAGTTTTGAAAAGGAAAACAATCAGTGAAATCAAAAACCGCCATTTTGCTTTTGAATTTGGGAACCCCTGATAGTCCGAGCCGATGGGATGTAGGAAGCTATTTGAGTCAGTTTTTAAATGACCCGCGAGTGATTGATATTCCTTGGTTAGCCAGAAAAATTCTGGTCAATTGTATTATTGTGCCGTTTCGCTCCGGCAGTTCTTCGAAGCTTTATAAGGCAATCTGGGACAAGGAATATGGCTCGCCGTTACTGAAACACACGGTTGATCTGCAAAATAAGCTACAAAAAGCCGTGGGCGGCGACATAAAAGTTGAGATGGCTATGCGTTACAAAAATCCGAGTATGGATGTTGTGCTGGAACGCATGCGTAAGGAAGGCTTTCATAAAATTATCGTTTTTCCGTTATTTCCACAATATGCATCCAGCAGCACAGGCAGTGCTTTACAAAGGTTTATGGAAATCGTCAGCCGGTGGTGGGTGATTCCCGAGATTAAAATTATTTCCCAGTATTTTGATAACGATGACTTTATCAATTGCATTGTCAATCGAGGTAAAAAATACGATCTTAATCAATATGATCACATTATCTTCAGCTACCATGGTTTACCTGAAAGACAGGTTGATAAGGTCTATAATGATGGGTACTTATGCAAGGATCATGATTGCGAAGAGAGCTTAACAGAGACTAATTATTACTGTTATAAAGCGGCTTGTTACCAAACCACAAAAGCCGTGGTTGAAAAACTGGGTATACCCGAAGACAAATTTACCTTGAGCTTTCAAAGCCGGTTGGACAATAAATGGTTAACGCCTTTCAGTGATAAAGTCATCGAAGAACTTGCGTTGAAAGGTGCCAAAAAATTGCTGGTTTTTTCGCCCGCATTTACTGCGGATTGTCTTGAAACTGTCTACGAAATTGGTACTGAATACCAGGAGATATTTCATAAACACGGCGGAGAAAAGATACAGCTGGTGGAAAGTTTAAACAGTGGCGATGACTGGGTTGAAACGATTAAAAAAATAGCGCTTTCAGCTTAGAGCATTGTTTTGTGAGGCTAAATGAATTTAAATTATTTTTTTATATAAGGTTGATCCGGCATGAAATTAAAATCTAACCCGTTATTACTGATAGGCGGCGCTCTTTTCTTAATGTCTTTTCAGGTTTTGTCAGACTCTTCTCAGCAAGTTTCTGTCCTTGAAGAGTTTCATTCTCTAGCGCCTGGTGCCATAGCTGATTTGGGTTTCGAATTGCCGATTAATGATTTTGTAGTTGAGGGCGTTGCAGTCGGAGTAGAAGGATCTGCTGTCAAAGGCAGTGTCAATCTTCTGGCAAATGATGAACTCTCTTTTAAATACAGATTATTGACGAAAGAGGATATTTCAGTTCCTGACGAAACATACAACGATTATGTTTATGTGACTTTAAGTGGTGTAGTTCAGGTATTGGATTATGTGGAGCCTGAATCGGAATATTCTGATTTTCCTGTAGGCACCTCAGAATTTGACAAGTACACGAACGAAAGGTCAGTTTCATGGTTATTGCCTGGTGACTTTACTGCGGGTCTTTATGCTTTGGGTTTAGGTATAGTTGATGTAGTGGATGCTGATTTTAGTTCAGCCATTTTACTTTATGACGTAATGCTAAAACGCAATGGGGAGTCAATGTACTTTGATTTTGGTAATGATGATCATATCAATAACGTCAATTTGCAAAAGATAGGCGATGTCAGACCTATTCAAGACAACATGGGTTTTGAATCAACCTCGGGTTACGATTCACTGCTTATTACAACGACGCCTGATTTTGTCCCTGTTCCCGGTGCAATGCTCTTGATGGGAACTGGATTGGTAGGTTTGATGGCTTATGGCCGAAAAAAAGCAGCATAGACATTCTGTAAGAATCGCGTACATCTCCATTGATCAAGCATATGTAGCTATTAAAACCACTGAGTCTGTGGTATGATTCGCGGCTTTAAAATGCTTGGAAAAGGTAGATGTCAAAAGAAGATCAAATTGAAATGGAAGGTAAGGTTGTTGAAACCCTTCCAAACACCATGTTTAGAGTAGAGCTTGAAAACGGACACGTTGTAACGGCCCACATTTCCGGAAAAATGCGTAAGCATTACATCAGAATTTTAACAGGTGATAAGGTTAAAGTTGAAATGACGCCTTATGATCTGAGCAAAGGAAGAATAACATTCCGCATGCGCTAGTTCCCGTCTTTCAACCGACGGGAAAGCGCAGCTTTTTCTCTTAACTTCTCTCTGATACAGCAAGTTCTTTGCTTTCTATTGAGAAGGCTAGTTCATTATTTTCCACAAAAATCCGGACGTGTCCGCCTTTCACCAGTTTGCCGAAGAGCAGATCATTTGCTAACGGTTTCTTGATTTTTTCTTGAATAAGTCTGGCCATGGGTCTTGCTCCCATTTTTGGGTCGCATCCGTTTTCGGCAAGCCATAGCCTGGCGTCTGTATCAAGCATCAGAGTGACATTTTTTTCAGTCAAGATCGCTTCAAGTTCAAAAATAAACTTGTCAACGACGTGACCTACGATAGAAATGTCCAGTGGTTTGAATTGAATGATGGCATCCAGCCGGTTTCTAAACTCTGGAGAGAACATTTTTTCTATCGCTTTCAAGCTGTCGGTCGCATGATCCTGATGAGTGAAGCCAATCGATGCCCGGCTGCCTTCGGATGCGCCTGCATTCGTAGTCATCACCAGGATGATATTGCGAAAATCAGCCCGGCGGCCATTGTTGTCAGTCAGCGTGCCGTGATCCATCACCTGTAATAACAGGTTGAATACATCTGGGTGCGCTTTCTCCAGTTCATCAAGTAACAATACGGCATGAGGATGCTTGTTAACCTGTTCGGTCAATAAGCCGCCCTGATCAAAACCTACATAGCCGGGAGGTGCGCCAATCAATCTTGAAACGGTATGTCTTTCCATGTATTCGGACATATCAAACCGGATCAATTCAACGCCTAGAACTTTTGCCAACTGACGGGTGACTTCTGTTTTTCCTACCCCTGTAGGTCCTGAAAACAGGAAAGAACCGATCGTCTTCTGGGTATCACGCAGACCCGCTCGGGATAGTTTGATAGCAGAGGCAAGCGCAGAGATGGCTTCATCCTGACCAAATACCAGCATCTTAAGATTTTTTTCCAATGCTTCAAGTTTCTCAGCGTCACTGGAAGAGACTGATTTGGCAGGCACCCTGGCAATTTTGGAAACGATGTCCTCAATTTCAAGGGTATCAATGATTTGTTTGCGCTCTGATGCCGGAAGCAACCGCTGTTTTGCGCCTGCTTCGTCAATCACGTCAATGGCTTTGTCAGGCAATTGGCGGTCAGTAATGTAGCGGTCTGACAGTTCAGCCGCCAATCGCAGGGCTTCGTGAGAATATTTGATATCGTGATGTTCTTCAAACCGTGATTTTAAGCCTTTCAAAATCAACACAGTATCTTCGACGGTAGGTTCTACCACGTCAATTTTCTGGAAGCGGCGGGCCAAGGCATGATCTTTTTCAAAAATACCGCGATATTCTTTGTACGTAGTTGAGCCAATGCAGCGCAGCTGACCGGATGCGAGCACCGGTTTAATGAGATTGGAAGCATCCATGACGCCGCCCGAGGCCGATCCGGCTCCAATTATGGTGTGTATTTCATCAATGAAAAGAATGGCTTCAGGCTGTTTTTTCAATTGATTGATCAGTCCTTTCAGACGTTTTTCAAAATCGCCGCGGTACTTGGTGCCTGCTACTAAGGCGCCCAGATCAAGCGAATAAATCGTGCAGCCGTTCAGGACTTCGGGGACTTGTTCCTCGACGATCCGTTTGGCAAGCCCTTCAGCTATTGCCGTTTTGCCTACGCCCGCCTCACCGACCAGTAAGGGATTGTTTTTGCGTCTTCTGCACAGAACCTGAATGGTGCGTTCAACTTCAATTTCACGACCTATCAGAGGGTCAATATTGCCGCGTCTGGCTTCTTCATTAAGATTGGTGGCATATTTATCCAGCGGACTTTCTGACGATTCGGAAATGCTGCTGGGCATATCGGACTCGCCATCGGCTTCATTTTCATTATCCGAATCAAGTTTGGAAACGCCGTGAGCAAGGTAGTTGACGACATCCAGCCGGGAAATGTTATGTTTGTTCAGCAGATAAACCGCATGAGAGTCCTGTTCACTGAACAGGGCTACGAACAAATTGGCACCTGTGACTTCTTTTTTGTCAGTCGCCTGAACATGAAAAACAGCCCGTTGCAAAACCCGCTGAAAACCCAGTGTCGGTTGGGTTTCTCGTTGAATGCCTTCAGGAATTAAAGAAATTGTTTCATCGATATACTGATTCAATTCTTTCTGAAGTTTAGGGATATCGCAGCCGCAAGCTTTTAAAACCGGCCTTGCTGTTGAATTGTCGAGCAATCCCAGCAGCAAATGTTCAACCGTTATGAACTCATGACGTTTGTCATGGGCATTTTTAAATGCGTTATTAAGCGTGACCTCTAGCTCTTTACTTAACATAATTTCTCCGCCCTACGCTTTTTCCATTGAACACATCAAAGGGTGCTGATGATCCCTCGAGTATTTATTGACCATGTGAACTTTTGTTTCCGCGACATCTTTGGAATAGGTTCCGCAGACGCCAACGCCCTGGGTATGAACTTGAAGCATGACCTGAGTCGCCTTTTCAAGTGACATGTTGAAAAATTCAATCAAAATCTCTACGACAAAATCCATAGGGGTGAAATCATCATTCAAGAGAATGACTTTATACAATGGGGGTTTTTTCAGTTGAGGCTTAGCCTCCTGAGTAGCCAACCCGACATCGCTATCTCGTGATGGAATTAAATCAGACATACATTTGAATACAGTCTAAAACAAAGTGAGTTCGACATAGAGTTTAACATAATGATTACAAGTGTAAATTTCAATCTTTAACCACATATCTTTAGTAAATGAAGTACAATGGCCGCCCCAAAATTCAGAGTATGAATGAATGGTTTGGAAACCCCATGTTACTGTTGCCGCAATCGTAGAAGAAGATAATCGCTTTCTTCTGGTTGAGGAGGAAACCTCAAAAGGGCTGGCATTTAATCAACCGGCTGGCCACTTGGAAAAAGGTGAGGATTTACTCACCGCCGTCAAACGTGAAGTCCATGAGGAGACCGGTTGGCTTTTTGAGCCGGAAAGTCTGGTTGCAGTTCAATTGTGGAGTAGAAATTCTGATTATCCGACATTTTTGCGAGTGTGTTTTTCAGGTAAAGTTCATTCTTTTGATCCTTCTGTGATCCTGGATGACGGAATTGTTGCGACGCATTGGCTGACTAAGCCTGAACTTGAAAAGTTGGGCCGGTTGCGAAGTCCTTTGGTGATGATTTGTATCAATGAGTACCTCAATGGTCAAAAATTTCCGTTATCTATAACACAAAACTTTCTAGATCTGGATTTATGAGCAAGAAAATTATCGTCGGCATGTCTGGAGGGGTCGATTCCTCAGTGACTGCGCTCATCCTGCTTGAACAAGGCTATGATGTGACCGGCTTGTTCATGAAAAACTGGGAAGAGGACGATGGCACCGAATACTGCACCGCGATGGAGGATTTGGCTGACGCTCAACAAGTCTGCGATAAGCTGGGTATTCCTCTTAAAACGGTCAATTTTGCCAGTGAATATTGGGACGAAGTATTCGAGGTGTTTTTATCCGAGTTTGAAGCCGGACGCACACCTAATCCCGATATCCTGTGTAACAAGCATGTCAAGTTTAAAGCCTTTCTGGATTATGCGCTGGATGATTTGGGCGCCGATTACATTGCGACAGGTCATTATGCACGAGTGCGTGAGCACAACGGCCAATACTATCTGTTGAAAGGCCTGGATCCCAACAAAGAGCAGAGCTATTTTCTTTATACTTTAGGGCAGCCTCAACTGGCCAGAACTCTGTTTCCTATCGGTCATCTTCATAAACCTGAAATACGGGCCATGGCTATAAAAGCCGGCTTCGATAACGCAAAAAAGAAAGACAGTACCGGGATTTGTTTTATTGGCGAACGGAAATTCAAGGAATTTCTGCAGCGCTATTTGCCGACCCAGCCGGGTGACATGCGCACACCTGACGGCAAATTCATCGCCAAGCACCAAGGGCTGATGTATTACACGCTGGGCCAGCGTCAGGGTTTGGGAATTGGCGGTGTAAAAGATGCGCCAGACGAACCTTGGTATGTCCTGGAAAAAGATTTAACGAATAATGTTTTGATTGTCGGACAGGGCCACGATCATCCGTTAATGCTGCATAATACGCTGGTGGCAACAAAAATGGATTGGTGTAGCAACACCCCTTTGGTCGGATCATTTAAATGCCGAGCCAAAACCCGGTATCGTCAAGCCGACCAGGATTGCCTGGTAACACTGCTGAGTGATGATCGCTATCAGGTACATTTTGACCAGCCTCAACGAGCCATAACGCCTGGGCAGTCGGTAGTTTTTTATGAGGGCGTAACGTGTCTGGGTGGCGGCATCATCGAATCCCGAGCCAATAGAGATTCTGACATAAGCGTTGATTAAGCCGATACATTCCGTTTGTCCTGAGTTTGTCGGCTGACGAATTCGGGGGCTCTAATACTTTTTTAAAATCTTTTCCGGACTTAACTTATGACAAATTTTGCTTTAACTGCCATCTCACCCATTGACGGACGTTATGCCGGCAAAGTCGGAGCTTTTCGGCCAATATTCAGCGAATACGGTTTAATTCGCTACCGGGTTCAGGTTGAAGTGCGTTGGCTGCAAGCATTGGCTGAACATCCTCAGATTAAAGAGGTGCAGCAGTTTAGCGAAGCTACCTTGAGCTTTCTCGATACGCTGGTGGAACAGTTTTCCGAACAGGATGCCCAGCGGATCAAGGATATTGAAAAAACCACGAATCATGATGTGAAAGCAGTTGAGTATTGGCTTAAAGAAAAAACCGCCCAGAATGCTGAGTTAACAGCGGTCAACGAATTCTTCCATTTTGCCTGCACGTCTGAAGACATCAATAATCTGTCTTACGCCTTGATGTTAAAAGAAGGGCGGAGCGTGTTACTGGGTCAAATCAACGAATGCATTGACGCAATCAGAAAAATTGCCCATGCAACTGCAGCACAGCCCATGTTGTCCCGGACCCATGGTCAGTCGGCCACTCCTACGACGACAGGAAAGGAATTTGCCAATGTTGTCGCGCGTATGCAGCGGCAAACCAGGCAGCTGGAACAGGTTGAGCTCTTGGGCAAGATCAATGGAGCGGTCGGCAATTACAATGCACATGCCGTCGCTTACCCGGAAGTCGATTGGCCTGGGTTTTCTAAAGCATTTGTGGAGTCACTGGGATTAACCTGGAACCCTTATACTATCCAGATAGAGCCGCATGACTATATCGCCGAGTTTTTTCATGCGTTATCGCGTTTTAACACTGTTTTACTGGATTTCAATCGCGATATCTGGAGTTATATTTCGCTGGGTTATTTCAAGCAAAAAACCGTTGCCGGGGAGGTCGGTTCGTCAACCATGCCTCATAAAGTCAATCCTATCGATTTTGAAAATTCTGAAGGTAATTTGGGTATTGCCAATGCCATCATGAATTTTTTAAGCGAAAAACTGCCCGTGTCCCGTTGGCAACGAGATCTCACCGATTCAACCGTACTGCGCAATATTGGTGTCGGTATTGCCCATACAAGTATTGCCTTGCAATCCACATTGAAAGGGTTGAGTAAGCTCGAAATCAATGCGCAGGCGATTGAAGCCGACCTGGATGCCAATTGGGAAGTATTGGCAGAACCGATACAAACCGTCATGCGCCGTTACGGCATAGAAAAACCCTATGAAAAACTCAAAGAGCTGACGCGCGGTCACCGAATTACTCCGGAGCAAATGCAGCATTTTATTGAAAGTCTGGATATGCCGGCCGACGCCAAAGCCGAACTCATGCAGTTAACACCGCGCAGCTATACGGGTTATGCGGAAAAACTGGCGCGTGATATCTAAGTTGGAGCCCACTGATACCTTAATTTCTCTGAAAAAGGATATTCAGAGAAGCTGTCTTTCGCCAACTCGCTAAGCGCAGTGCTTAACCTTATCTGGGTTAGTTTTTTTTTCATTTCTTTTATTGCCGCGTTGGTTCGGTTTTATATGGGTGGCGATGACACTGTTTTCGCTGCCATCATGGCGTCATTGTTCAGTCAGTCCAAAGCGGCATTCGAAATTGCGTTAGGGCTCACCGGAGTGCTTACCTTGTGGTTAGGCATCATGAAGATAGGGGAGCAGAGCGGCTTTATAAAATTAATCACCCAGGGTCTGACGCCGCTGTTTCGAAAGCTGATGCCCGAAATACCGGATAACCATCCGGCATTGGGTGCGATGATCATGAATCTTTCGGCTAATGCCCTGGGGCTTGATAATGCCGCGACGCCGTTGGGCATCAAAGCCATGCACGAATTGCAAACGTTAAACCCTAATCCCGATACGGCAAGCAATGCGCAAATCATTTTTTTGGTGATCAACACCTCTGCCGTGACCTTGTTTCCGGTCACCATTTTCACCTACCGCGCTCAACTCGGCGCGGCCAATCCTACCGATGTGTTCATCCCTATTCTGATCGCGACCTATTTTTCAACCTTGATAGGGTTTTTAGCAGTTGCCGCGATTCAGAAAATTAATATATTCGATAAAGTCATTTTGGCTTATCTGGGTGGCTTTACCGTGTTTGTGGGGTTGCTGTCAGCCTATTTTTTCCGGCTTGAGCAGGCGCAAATGCTGGCCCAATCGGCATTGCTCAGCAACGTGACGGTATTTTCTTTAATCATCGCGTTTATTGCCGGTGCGGTTTACCGGCGAGTCGATGTCTACAGCACTTTTATTGAAGGGGCCAAAGAAGGGTTTCAAATTGCAGTAGGCATTATTCCTTATCTGGTGGCCATGCTGGTGGCTATTGGCGTATTTCGTGCCAGCGGGGCACTGGAATGGATAGCGGATGGCGTAAAATTTGTTGTGCGCTTATGGGCTTTGGATGATCGTTTCGTCGATGCGTTGCCTACCGGTTTAATGAAGCCTTTCAGTGGCAGCGGTTCCCGTGCCATGATGATTGATACCATGCAAACGCTGGGCGCCGACTCATTTGCCGGTCGCTTGTCCTGTATCGTGCAGGGCAGTACCGAAACGACGTTTTATGTGCTGGCGGTTTATTTTGGCGCGGTAGGCATCAAACATATTCGTCATGCCGCGGCTTGTGGGATAATTGCCGACTTCGCAGGCTTAGTCGCCTCAATTTTTGTTGCTTATTGGTTTTTTGCATAATGTTAGTTCATCTCAAAACACTGGGTTGCCGCTTGAACGAAGCCGAGCTGGAATCTTGGGCGCAAGGCTTTCAAAAGACGGGGCATCAAGTAACCCGGCAAGCCGAAGCAGCCGATTTGATCGTCATCAATTCCTGTGCCGTAACACAGGATGCTGCGCGTAAATCGCGCAATCTGATCCGGCGTATCCACCGTGATAATCCCACAGCAAAACTGGTCGTTAGCGGCTGTTATGCCAGTTTGAACCGTGAAGAAGCGGAAGAACTGATGGGGGTGGATCTGGTGATCGGCAATCAGGACAAAGACCAGCTGGTCGAAAAAACGCTGGCTGAATTGAACATGGACAGTATGCCGGTGATGTCGGCAGAACCCGGAGAAATGTCGCTGTTTGCCCGCGGCAGGCAACGTGCGTTTATCAAGGTACAGGACGGTTGCCGGTATCGTTGCACATTTTGCATCGTTACCGTAGCCAGAGGAGAGGAGAGCAGTCGTCCGATCGCCGATGTGCTGGAAGAAATCAACAATCTGACGCGCCAAAATATTCAGGAAATTGTCTTGACCGGCGTCCACCTGGGTGGCTATGGTCACGATCGCGGTACCGATTTGGTTGCGCTGATCAATACGGTTCTGGCGGAAACTGACGTTCAGCGTCTTCGTTTAGGTTCACTGGAACCTTGGGAATTGTCTGAAGAATTTTTCGAACTGTTTAAAAATCCACGGGTCATGCCGCATTTGCATCTGCCCCTGCAAAGTGGATGTGATACTGTCCTGAGGCGAATGGCCAGACGCTGTAAAACCGAGGAATTTGCCGCAATTGTAAAGCGTTTAAGAGATCAAGTGCCTGATTTTAATATCACCACTGATATCATTGTAGGGTTTCCCGGCGAAACCGAGCAGGAGTGGGAAGAGAGTTTCGAATTTATCAGGCAAACCGGTTTCGGTCATATACATATTTTTACATATTCAAAGCGCGAGGGTACCAAAGCCGCCACCTTGCCCAATCCAGTGCCAACTGAAGTCAAGAAGCTGCGCAGTCAGGAATTGCATAGTCTGGCCAGCGAGCTGAAAGCGGCGTTTTATTCAGCCAATCGGGGTAAAACTACACAAGTGCTTTGGGAAGGCTACAGTGAGGATTTGGGTGATGGCAGTAAAAGAGTGTTCGGCTATTCGCCCAACTACATGCGCGTTGCTTGTGAAGTGGATGCTGAGCAGCTTCTTGAAAACTGCATTATTGATACCGTTTTACAGGAAGCAAATGAAGACTTCATAACAGGAAGGCTTCTTTTATAGTAACTACTCGCCCAAATGGAATAGAGGGTGTAAGTGGTTAATTGAAAAGGCTTCTGTAACAAGTATGTTGCAGAGAACTACAGGGAAGTATTCGTGCATCCTTTGAAATCAAATACCTACATCTTTTAAGCCATAGCCGGTAAATAGATCATGAAAAAAGTTCTGAAAAAACTGAGCGACTTAATTCTGGCATTCTGGATTTTGCTCTATGTGATATTTGAGGAGCTGGCTTGGGATCTGGTTGCAAAGCCCGTTTATCAGTATCTGCGCGGCCTCAAACTGCTACATGTAGTAGAAATCAAGGTAAAAAGCCTTGAGCCGCTGACGCTGCTGATTTTATTTTTAGTTTTGTTTGTTCTGGTTGAAGGTCTGGGTATTCTGGCTTTAAGTCTCATAGCACAAGGAAGCCCGATTGTCGGCATTGCCTTGTACATTGCCAAGCTGCCTATCGCCGCCTTCACGTTTTGGTTGTTTCGTGTTTCCAAAGAGATATTAATGGCGTTTGCCTGGTTTAAGTACAGCTATGAGCGCCTTGATTACTTTATTGACCGCATCAAAGCCAGTCAATTTCACCAACGTATTGTCGCCACGGTAAGCCGCTTTAAAGCCTGGTTAAAAGTCAGCCTTGGCGAGTTCAAACAACGAGTTGGTGCTGCGGTGCAAGCACTGAAAAAATCGATATGAGGTTTGCAATAGCAAGCCCTATTTGTTGCCGGATAAAAGTCTCGCATTTGATTTTTTCCGTTCGATATACAACCCGTCCGGGAACTTTTTTTCTCTAAACGGGCCTACTGCAATAAATTATTAGCACTCATTTATATCGAGTGCTAAAATTCTTGCAAACCAATTTAGAGGGGAAATCATGAGCAACGCATTAGCAATCACATTGCCAACGAACTTATCCGTTGGGTCTTTTGATTCTTATCTCAATACTGTTAGTCAAATGCCGATATTGACGCCTGAATATGAGCGTGAATTGGCCTTGCGTTACAGAGATAACGGCGATCTTGAAGCCGCGCGTGAGCTCGTTTTATACAATCTGAGATTCGTCGTTCATGTCGCCCGAGGCTATAGCGGCTATGGATTACCGCTGCCGGATATTATTCAGGAAGGCAATGTCGGTTTGATGAAAGCGGTCAAACGCTTTGATCCGGATGTGGGTGTCAGACTGGTTTCGTTTGCCGTGCACTGGATTCGTGCGGAAATTCATGAATTCGTGATAAAAAATTGGCGCATCGTCAAAGTGGCGACCACCAAAGCTCAACGCAAGCTGTTTTTCAATCTGCGCAAATCCAAAGAGCGTTTGGGTTGGCTCTCCAATGAAGAAGCCAAAGCAGTAGCTAAAGATTTGGGTGTTGATTTAAAGACCGTCTACGAAATGGAAAAGCGTTTGGATGGCAACGATGTCGCATTAGATATGCCGCATGACGATTCCAGCGACGAAAACTATTCGGCGCCCATCAGTTATCTTGAACAACACAACGCAGATCCGTCGACTTTACTGGAAAATGCCGAATGGCAGGATCATAAGGAAGATAAATTGTCTCTGGCCATGGCCGACCTTGATGAACGCAGTCTGGATATTCTTAACAGCCGTTGGTTAGCTGAAGAAAAGGCGACCTTGCACGAGTTGGCCGGACGCTATAACGTGTCGGCAGAAAGAATCAGGCAGCTGGAAAAAAATGCAATGAATAAGCTCAAGGCTGCCTTTGTGTTGGCCGCTTAAAACAAAATCAATAATATCCCCAGTTACATACAGCCCTGGCTCGAAGGTGCCGAGTTAGGGCTCTCTTGTTTAGAAGCTTCCCATCTGTTCCACTGCATCATGCCGGAAACAATCGACCGTATGGTCGTTGACCATACCCACCGCCTGCATAAAGGCGTAACAGATCGTGGTACCTGCAAATTTAAACCCCAGTTTTTTCAAAGTCTTGCTCATTGCGTCTGAAACAGAAGTATAAGCCGGAACTTCAGCACCAGTTTGCCAGTGGTTTTGTAAAGTTTTGCCGTCGGAAAATTGCCAAATAAAAAGGTCAAAACTCCCGTATTTTGCCTGGACTTCTAAAAAAGCCCGGGCATTGGTGATTGCGGAATTTATTTTGAGCCGATTGCGGATGATTGCCGGGTTAGCCAGCAGAGCGGCAACTTTATCGCTGTCGTAAGTGGCAATCTGTTCTGCGTCAAAATCATCAAACGCGGCACGATAGCCGTCGCGTTTTTTCAGAATGGTTGACCAGCTGAGACCGGCTTGTGCCCCCTCTAAAATTAAAAATTCAAATAAAATACGATCATCGTGAACAGGGACTCCCCATTCATGGTCGTGATAATGCATTTCCAATTCGGAGGCACACGCCCAGCTGCATCTATTCATTAGCAACTTTTAGCTGACAAGGAGTCGATTAAATGGCGTACGCGAGGATTGTGGCACCAACCCAGACAAAACCAATGGTCGTGATTGCAAAACTCAGCGCTGTGTATACTTTCCAGACCGGTTTATCCCAAAAGTTAGTATCAAAGGCAGCAATCACAAATACCCCGGGATTAGTCATTCCGCCAATCACGACACACCAGCACGCCAGTGCGGGTAGAGGTATTTTGATCGCATAAAATGCCAGACAAAACAATGACATTAAAACAAAGTCCACATGAGCCCTGATCAAGGTTTTGTAGTCTTTTAAAAAAACGCCATCTATGCCTTGGATTGGAAACCATTTAGCAAACGTCATCAGCCAAGCCGAAGCTAAAACTGCAAAAATCATAATGACTGCCCCAATTAATAATATTTCCATTGTTTTCTCTCATAATGAATTGTTTAGTCATTATAAATTCGTGGGCGGACTGTAGTCTGTTAATTTTTTAAGCTGTTCAGGACTCATCAATGCTAGATACACTGCAGTGCTTCAGCATTACTGCTTGCGCTATACCCCCTGTGCTTTAATAATGAACTTGGCAACGACGGTTTTGGTAGCATTATATTCGCAATGAAGACAATAGGCGCCGGCATTGGGATCACATTCATTTTTAGTTAGATGAAGATTTTAACGAGTTGAATAATGAGAATGTCGGTAATGAGTAGGATGGGCAAAGGAGGTACGACGTGCCCATCAATGCCGACCGTTATTGATGGGCACGCTAACGTTTTGCCCATCCTACGCTATGGAGTCCATCGCGCATTTTCTTAACGGCGATTGTTCTTCAGGCACGGATCAACTTTGGTTCAAGCTGCTTTCTGTTGTATTTCAGCGGCAAAAATACTTTGACTGATGTTGTCAACCAAACCTGAAAATATTTGATTTTCCTCGCTGGCTTCCATTTCATCGGTATTGTTATTTAATAACAAGCCGATTTCCGTAAACAAGTCATTAAAAGTCTGCTGAGGTTTAGACATCGCTTGCAGGCTTTGCTGAGCATCGGACAGCATGGTTTTGACCTTATCCAGAAAATCACTCGCTTGAGTCAGTAAATCGGTATTGATGGCTTGTTCCGGCGTCAGTGTTTGCTGATAAGCGGCCACAGCCTGTACCGATTTTTGCCGATTCAGATCCATGGAAAATCCGGCAATTTGCTGGTTGTCAAAGCCAAGTTTCATCGCATGTTTCATGGCGGCCTTATCGTTGCCGTTAAAAAAGGCATCACTGACTTTATGCATTTTGTTCATCAACTCTTTTAATGATTTTTGTTCATCTTCATTTAGCTCACCCTCAATACTGATAGTGAAGTCACTGCTAAACGAATAACTTTCCTCGTATCCGTTTATGCTTGAATCGTCTTGAGACATATTAAAAGCACTGCGGCTGGCGGATTCTGACTGACTAAAGTTGATCGTGACAATATCGCCTTCCTGAGTTTCTATTTGTATCTGAGCGGAACGGCCGGATTGCATGGCAATGCCCTGAAATGACATATCAGTCGCGGTTCCTCTTGAACCGGATTCCAGTTGGTCGCTTCCTTTCAAACTGGACATGTAGGTTTCTTCAATATCGTCGGCAAGCTGACCTAATGTCAGTTCGTCGCCTTTTAACGGCTTTTCACCGGAAAACGCAGGCTTCCGCTCAGTATCAATTAGCCTTTCCCGGTCATGATGAGGCATGTGTGGGCGGCCGAATCCGGTCAAATCAAATTTTGGAAAAGATGGATTTAATGAAGAACTAAACATGACGACACCATTGAATTGAATGCAACGTTGATTATGTGATCGGCATCTCATTAAAAAACTTTAATGAAAAATTCAATTCATTTGCTTACAGATCAGTCTGCAAGATTGACAAGTCTAATGTCCCGTCAGCTTTGCTGTTTGATCCAGCTTGTCTAAATGCCGATTAAACAATATGATCATGCATCTATGACGGTGTTATCGTTTTAATTCAGAATAAATCCTGTATTCACTGAGGCGATTTTTTCTGGGGACTGACACGCTGACGAAGTCATGTTTGCAGACAATTGGCGGTGCATGAAGTTGATGCAGGGTCAAACGCATGCATTTTGAGCAGCTTACAAATCAATAATTAGACTAACAGCACCTTATCAGAAATTGCGTGAAATTTACTTCGCCGCATTTCTTTTAATTTTGGCATTAACAGGGGGTCTCAATGACAAAACAAATCCATTACATCACAGCAGTCATCGCTGCGTCCGCGTTTTTTATGGCAGCACCCGCATCAGCAGACACCGCCGCAGATAAATTCACGAGAGGTTTGGCCGGCATGACCTGCGGGGTACTTGAAATACCGGGCAACATCGTTAAAGAAGCCAAAGCGCAAGGTCCTATCGGTATTCCTGTCGGGATGGCAATAGGCTTGGGAATGACGGTTACGCGTGAATTAGTGGGCGTTTATGAGTTTATTACCGCACCTTTTCCTATCCCGGCTGGTTTTAATCCTATTTTGAAACCGGAATATCCTTGGGATTATTTTAAATAATCAATGCGTTGTCCGGTATGTCTTGAACTTGGCTTGGCTAAGGATAAGCGGATTACGCTTTGCGAAGTCTTTCGATACACCAGTTTTGAATGAGCCACAGGATAAACGTAGCGTGTATAAAATAAATTTATGCGCATGCTTGATTTTGGGTGAGTTGAGTTTTTAGCAATAGCCAGCCCTGCATTTCAAGGCCATAACGTTTATATATGGGTGTCACCTCGGCATGGATTGCCTGGGTCCAGAACCCAAGGATGGCGTTGGACTTTCCCATCCTTGTGACCTGGGTTGCAAAAGCATGCAACCCAAACCTACCTACGCTGAATAATTACAACCTTTCTTTTCCAGCTGTCTCATTTCTACCGGCGAAACTCTCCCTTTCGAGGAAACCTTGTCATACACCTCATCGAAAGCTTGCCGACAATAAGGCAATCGCCCCCGTAAAAGGTCATAGCCGGTATGGTCGAACATCATTCTGAAATCCTCGCGGCTCATCGAGGTTCTCGCATATAAGGCTTGATAACCCTGATGGTCGATGACAAATTTTTCGAGTAAAGGCAGTGCTGTGGCGTTATCGAATCCCTCTTTGCTCGGGGTGCCATAAGCACCGATATCCACGTAGAGCTCTTCTTGGGTTCCTTCCGCTGTTCTGAACGGATGGACAAAACCAGGCTGTCCGCCATTATCTTTAATCGCCATCGGTGAAAGCCATAGGGGATATAACCGGAAGTGCTCGTCGAAATAGTCAATGGATTGTTTCAGATAACGGATCGGCATCAGCATATCCTGAACCACATGATGCTTTTCCCTGAGCCGCCGGGTGGTTTGAGTTTCTGTGTATTTCAGTAATTCGATGCGGGGAGGCAAGGCCCAGCCCAGCAATGCCCTGAACAGAGGATGATTTCCGAAAGAAATGATTTCTTCCATGGCCCAGAAATATCCACGGGTATGACGATGAAAATAATCCCGTACCGGCAAATACTCAATACCTTCTTTTTTATCCTTCAGATAAGTTTGGACATGCTTGTAAAACCAGGGTTTATACCATCGGCCTATGGCATTCAAAGCGCCATCCGCAGCGATAACATCGGCAAACTTGCCGGTCATAATCACCGCCTTATCGCGGCTATAAACCAAACCTTCCACAAAATCATTGTTGTCGGTATCGCGGCAGGCTTGTTCGAAAACGTTGACCATATCATCAAGGTTATAAACCGGCTGATAGTGAATCCGGATATATTTTTTGACCGGAATGATTTTCAACTCGGCGGCCACCAGAAAGCCCAAAGTACCGTGACTCCATGGAATCTGATAAAAAAGTTCAGTATTTTCCGAAGGACTGCATTTGACCAATTTTCCTTCCGCTGTGACAATTTCAAAAGATTCACAAATATGCTGAAATAACCCGTATTTATGGCTGCTGGTTTCTACGCCAAACCCCATAATCAAACCGCCTACCGTCAAGCTATCCAGTTCCGGCACAACAGGCAGCGTCCAACCTTTTGATATCAAGCTGCGCGAAATCTGGCCCATGGTCGCCAGAGGCTCCACTCTCAAAATTCCGCGCTGTTCGTCAATAGCAAGGATATCGTACATTCCAATATCGATTTTCCGATGCGTTAGCTTGTATTTAGGTACCAGCTCGCTCATGGTTTTCCAACCCGACCTTGCGGTGCACAGTTTTTGTTCCGCCCCCCTGTTTTTCCAGTCTTCGATTTGCCGGATAACGGCTTCGACTCTGGCATCATGCTTGGCTGGGGCGCTGTTCAGTCTAAAAGAAATCCAGTTAAGAGTGCTGATATAGGCGCTGTAAGCGGCCGAAATGGGCAGTAGGAAAATAGTGGCGAATATTCCCCGATAGTGAGTCAGTATGTGTTCGAATAGCTGCTCGATTTTTGGCATGGGATGAGTCCTGACTGAGGAACTTGAATTTCATAACTTCCTCAACTGACGGAGCTTTTAGCGCTTCTTCAGTGGCCCTAAAAAAACCGCATAGCATGCTATGCGCTGGGTTACCGGCCTTGAATCAGGGCAAAATCCACTATCAGCAGCTAAGTTATTTCATTCCTGTATAGTTATAAACACCCGTTTAAAACAGGTGGATGAATGGGAGACTAAGCGTTCGGATACGCAGTGATTAAACGATACGTGTTAAAAAGGGCAGCATTTTAATAGATCGTTTGAATCCTGTTCAAGGTGAGATTCAAAAGCCAGCAATTCCCAGTTTGAACTTTTAATGTTACTTTGTGGATTGGCGTAAGCTTTGCCGGGATCGCCTTAGACCCCTCCGTGGGGGCTTGACGGCAGTATCCCAGCAGCCAAGATCCCCGCAAAGCTTACGCCTCACTCTTTAAATCATAAGACAGTGCATCATCACTTTTCCAAACAACGATTAAACGCATAGTTAAAGTGAAATAAGGTCATGGCGATTGGAAATATCAGAAAATGTTCGATCATGAACAGGCTACCAATCGAAAGCGCCATGATTACTCCCGTTACCCAGAGATTATAGTGTTGAAATTTATGCATGATGCTCAGTGTTGGCTCGTCAATCGTCTGCCTTTGATTGATAAACACTAAAAATACAAAAGCAGACATTACCGACATATAGAAAGGGAACCAGTAAAACATGGGCACATCGTGTTGAAATTCTGAATGCCAGTCGGCAAACCAGACCAAAACAGTGGCACTGGCAAATATATCATGCCAGTCAATTTGCGGGATTTTTTTAATGAGTAGAATCAGGCCGGATAAGGTCATTAAGCTAGCGCCGATATAAATGGTTTCCGGCAGAATCAAAAAGCCAACCAGAGGATTCTCATTGAGGGTGAGGTAGCCCAGTGACAAACAAAGCAATATAAAAATTGGCATGACAAGTTGACATATGTTTGATTTGAAAAAAAGTTCGAGTCGATTAGCGCGTTTAACTGCATGAATGACAGTTTAATGCCCGGCATTATGACAGCCTATTCGCTTACTTCGAAAAGTCCAGGCTAAAAAAAACAGGTTGACGATTCTGAATTTTAGAATGTTCTTATGCACAGAATGATTAATGGATTGAAATTTAACGATTGCATGAGTATCAGGCTGTATTAAAAAGTTAATGACAATTTGTAACTAATTGAAATTAAATGGTAAATTGTTATTGTATAAAAAGTCGACAAGTTAACTCATGGCCTTTATAAATAAGGTCCTGAGGGCGTTATTCTGAGTTTACACACAGAGTTATCCACAGGAATTGTGGAAAAAGCGCCATGTGTTTGATCGTAAAAACGACATCTGCATGTCAAGCGTTATTGTCTAAATGTTGCTGAAAATAATGGCTGAGTAGAGTCGCCTCGTAACACAGCCAAAATACCGGCTCAAATTGAGCAATACATCTGTTGTGATGAAGGATACTTGAAGCGCAAATAACTTGGCTGGTAGCATTACTTAATCAAGTCAATAGCCAACTGCGTCAGCCATTGCTTAATTTGATCACAGAGCCAGCCTGGATCATCCAGAGGTAAATCATGTCCTGCAGTCGGATGAACGATAAGTTCGCAGTGTAAGGCACTTGCAAGAGCGGTGTTGCAGCGGAAGTCTACCAGCTGGTCTGTTTGGGATGCGGCTATCAACACCGGTTGAAGTGTGCGTTGGGTCCATCTGAAAGAGGCTGCGGCTCTAAGTTGACGCAGTGTATTGGCTTGAGAAACGGGGTGTTCTTGTTGCCATGCCTGCCATTGCTTCAATAGATCAGCGTCGAGTTGATGGTGACGGGATGTCAAGTTCAGATACAGTTGTTCTCGCCGGTTAATGTCCAGACGGCCCGGTCTGAAGAGTGCCGGATAGGTTTGCCAGCGTAAGCGTTGATAAAACGGTGATAAGGGGCTGGCGCTGGTATTGATCAGTATTCCACTGGCAATGTCTTCCCGAAACCGGTTCATCCAATCCAACGCGATCATGCCGCCCATGGAGAGTCCGATTATGTCCATAGGGCCGGCGATGGTCAATTGGCTGCGCAGTGATTGAGTCATGGCCCCAATGCTCGAAGGGCTGGTTTGTTGCCAGAACGGGCCATTGCCGGGAATATCGGGGGTCAGAATAGGGCGGTCTGGAAATGTTTTGGCCAGATACCCGGTAAAATCACCCCAGTAGCGGCTCTCCCGGGCCAATCCTCTCAACAATAGAAAAGGTCTGTCTGTCATAGTTCTTGTGCTCCATGGGACAGGGGCCTGTGTAACATGTGTAATTATCAGGTTACCGTCAGCAAAGCTAAAGCCGATGCCGTTCTAAAAGCATAGAAATTGCCCAATACGTTGAAAACTTGCAAGGCATTTTTTTAAAAGCGGGCAACAGACTGAACTAATACGTTAAAACCGGACCGGCAATGATAACGACCAGCAGTAAAATACTTTCCCGTTTGAGTAAAAGCTGATAGCTTTACATGCCTGTTGTTTTTCTATTCACTGGATTTAGGAGCTTACGATGAGTTGGAGAGAACGCAAACACGAAGAAGTTTATTCGGATCAAGAGGCACAAAAACGCTTGGAGGATGAATTGCCGCACTGGTATCTGGAAAACGGCTGGATACGCCGCAAATATAAAACCAGCGGCTGGAAATCAACGCTGATGGTGGTTAATACGGTAGGACATTTGGCAGAAGCGGCGTTTCATCATCCGGATATGACCGTATCTTATGCGTTTGTGATCGTCAAGCTGATGAACCATGCAGCAAAAGGCATTACGAATAAAGATTTTGAATTGGCAAGAAAAATTGAGGAAGTGATTATGTGGCAACCTGGAAAAGAGGAGAGTTCCAGTCTTGAGGGAACGCCCGACGATCCTCGCTTTAAGTATTTAAAATACGATTAATTAACACGGTAATCATCCCGCATAACACATTGAGTATTGATACCAAGAAATTCGACTATGGATTCCCACAAGCACAATCTGAGTCATTGGCGGCATGAGCACGATTTTTTACATTTCAATGCCAAAGGAGAAAGACGAACCCGGCTTGTGCTGGTCTTGACTGCCTTAACCATGATGGTGGAAATTGCAGCCGGGCTCAGCTTTAATTCTATGGCTTTATTGGCAGACGGCTGGCATATGGGGACGCATGTTGCGGCTTTCATGATCACCATATTTGCCTACCGGTACAGCCGTATTCATGCGCATGATCAAACATTTGCCTTTAGTCCTGCCAAGGTCGGCGTATTAGGCGGATTTGCCAGTTCCATCGCGCTCGCTGTAGTTGCCGTCATTATGATGATCGAGTCCATTCAGCGATTTTTGGATCCTTTTGATATCCGTTTTGACGAAGCTATCCTGGTTGCATCGTTCGGCTTGTTAATCAATGTGATTTCCGCCATTTTGTTGAAGGATGATCACGATCATCACGGGCATGATCATGAGTCGGATCACGATCACAAGCCCGGCAAAGTTCACCATCATCATGACCACAATTTAAAAGCTGCTTATCTGCATGTTTTAGCGGACGCTTTAACCTCGATTCTCGCAATCATCGCCCTGGTTGCCGGGAAATATTACGGCTGGGTCGGTCTGGATCCTTTGATGGGCCTTGTCGGAGCGGCCGTAATTCTGGTTTGGGCGTATTCGTTGATTAAAGAGACAGGACCTGTCCTGGTCGATGAAAGTATTGATGACGCCTACAAAAGAAAAGTCATAGAAGCGATAGAAAGAAAAGCAGGCAATCGGGTGACCGATCTTCATATCTGGAGGATGAGTTCGGGGCATTATGCGATGATTATGGCTATCGTGACGCGCTATCCCAAATCACCGAGTTACTACAAGAAATTATTGAGTAAATTTCACAAGCTGGATCACATGACGATTGAAATCAACCTTTGCAAAGGCGATCAATGTTTGCCTGATTAACAGTCCGTGTTGATATGCCGATATCAGCTGAATCGCCGTTCTTTCAAACCGACTTCAACTGGGCCAGCGCGCTGTTGAAGCCGCTGTACCTTAACGAATCCCACTTTCGGCAGATTATAAAACCCGAGTTTTCCTCACTGTGCTTCTTAAGCAGTGAGTACGCTGCTTCAGCGAGAGGGTTTGTTTGGTCACGGGTGCTTTAAATCAAAGGTTTTCAGATACATTGTTTACTTAAATTACAGCCTATAAGCATGTCAGACGAAAATTGTTAATGAATTTATACGGATAATCTCGTAAAATTTGACAGATTTTTATATTTTCAAACGGGATGTGCCGATTGGCTCATCCCGTTTTGCACATTTGAGGTGACTGATTTTGAGTAATCCTGCATTACTGGTATTGGAGGACGGGACTGTCTTTAAGGGGGCATCCATTGGTATTGATGGTTGCTCAACAGGAGAAGTAGTTTTTAATACATCGTTAACGGGTTATCAGGAAATTCTGAGCGATCCGTCATATGCAAGGCAAATAGTGACATTGACGTATCCGCATGTAGGTAATGTGGGCACCAATGCCGAAGACAACGAGTCTGCTCAAGTATTCGCCGGTGGCCTGGTGATCAGGGATTTACCTTTATTGGCCAGTAACTGGCGAAGTGAAAAAACATTACAACGTTATTTAATCGATAATAATGTTGTTGCCATTGCCGATATTGATACCCGCAAGTTAACCCGCTTGCTGCGCGACAAAGGGGCTCAAAATGGCTGTATCATCGCCGGAGAGACCGTTGATGAAGATGCGGCAAAGCAGGCAATCAGTCAGTTTCCAGGATTAAAAGGCATGGATTTGGCCAAGGTCGTGAGTGTCGATCAATCTTATGAATGGCTGGAAGATATCTGGGCGCTTGAATCCGGTTACAGCCAACGCAGCGATCTGCCTTACCATGTGGTGGCTTACGATTTCGGTATCAAGCGCAATATCTTGCGCTTGCTGGTCAACCGGGGTTGCCGTGTTACGGTTGTGCCCGCTCAAACCACAGCTGCCGAAGTATTGGCAATGAAGCCGGATGGTGTGTTTTTATCAAACGGTCCGGGCGATCCGGAGCCCTGCACTTATGCAATTGAAGCCATCAAAATCATTCTTGACCGGAAAGTACCAGTATTCGGTATTTGTTTGGGGCATCAGTTACTGGCACTGGCCAGCGGCGCACAAACCGAAAAAATGAAATTTGGTCATCACGGCGCCAATCATCCGGTGCAGGAATTAGCGACGGGCAAGGTTATGATCAGCAGTCAAAACCATGGCTTTGCGGTTGATGAGGCCAGTCTTCCTGAGCATTTAAAACCCACTTTCAGATCGCTTTTCGACGGCAGTTTACAAGGCATAGAACGCACTGATTGTCCTGCTTTTGGTTTTCAGGGGCATCCTGAAGCCAGTCCGGGACCTCAAGATGTGGAATTTTTGTTCGATCGTTTCATCCAGATGATGAAACAAGCCGCTTCGCACTAAACCCCACGCAACACACTTAATTAAAACAATGCCAAAAAGAACTGACATTAAATCGATTTTATTACTAGGCGCGGGTCCCATTGTTATCGGACAGGCGTGCGAGTTTGATTATTCCGGCACACAAGCGTGTAAGGCGCTTAGAGAAGAAGGCTACCGGGTCATCTTGGTCAATTCCAATCCGGCAACCATCATGACCGATCCGGATATGGCAGATGTCACTTACATAGAGCCTATCGATTGGCAAACAGTCGAGAAAATCATAGAGAAAGAGCGTCCGGATGCCGTATTGCCGACCATGGGCGGTCAAACCGCATTAAATTGCGCGCTGGCGCTGGATAAGCACGGTGTTCTGGAAAAATACGGTGTTGAAATGATTGGCGCCACGAAAGAAGCTATCAACATGGCAGAAGACCGTGAGTTATTCAATCAGGCAATGGGTCGTATCGGGCTTGAAGTGGCGCGTTCTAAAACGGCACACAGTTTGGAGGAAGCTTTGGCTGCTCAGCTGGAAGTGGGCTATCCGACGGTTATCAGGCCTTCTTTTACCATGGGCGGCAGTGGCGGTGGAATTGCCTATAACAAGGAAGAGTTCCTGGAAATATGCGAGCGGGGCCTTTATCTGTCGCCTACAAACGAATTGCTGATCGAAGAATCGGTGTTGGGTTGGAAAGAGTTCGAGATGGAAGTGGTGCGCGATTCCAAAGATAACTGCATCATTGTTTGTTCCATAGAAAACTTCGATCCGATGGGGGTTCATACCGGCGATTCGATTACGGTTGCACCGGCCCAGACCTTAACCGATAAGGAATATCAGATTTTGCGGAATGTCTCGCTTGCTGTGCTGCGGGAGATAGGTGTCGACACCGGCGGTTCCAATGTTCAGGTCGCGATTAATCCTGAAGACGGCCGTATGGTGATCATTGAAATGAATCCACGGGTATCACGCTCATCAGCGCTGGCCTCAAAAGCTACCGGTTTTCCGATTGCCAAAGTCGCTGCTAAATTGGCGGTTGGCTATACGCTGGACGAATTGAAAAACGAAATCACCGGCGGCGCAACCCCTGCTTCATTCGAGCCGTCCATTGATTATGTTGTTACCAAAGTACCTCGTTTTACGTTTGAAAAATTCCCCGATGCCGATGACCGTCTGACCACTCAAATGAAGTCGGTGGGTGAGGTCATGGCTATTGGCCGGACTTTTCAGGAGTCTTTACAGAAAGCTATCCGTGGGCTTGAAGTCGACAAAACGGGACTGGATGAAATCGTCGATTTGAATGCAGACGATGCATTGGAAAAAATTCAGCGCGAACTCAGGCATCCTGGCGCTCATCGTTTATGGTATCTGGCCGATGCGTTTAGAATCGGAATGACGCTGGAAGAGATTTTTTCAGCGTGCAAGATTGACCCCTGGTTTCTTGCGCAAGTTGAAGATCTGGTCATTACTGAAAAGTCTTTGGCGGCCAAAACGCTGGCAACCATGGATGACGGTGAATTGTACAAGCTAAAAAGAAAAGGGTTTTCGGACGCCAGAATTGCAAAACTGCTGGGTGCCAACGAGTCGGAAGTGCGCAGCGTGCGTCACAAAAAGAACATTCGTCCGGTTTATAAACGAATCGATTCATGTGCGGCTGAGTTTTCGTCCGATACGGCCTACCTGTATTCGACATACGAGGAAGAATGCGAGGCGCGTGTCACGGACAAAGAGAAAATAATTATTCTCGGTGGCGGGCCGAACCGGATCGGTCAGGGCATTGAATTTGATTATTGTTGTGTTCATGCTGCGTTGGCATTACGTGAAGACGGTTACGAAACGATTATGATCAATTGTAATCCCGAGACCGTGTCTACCGATTTTGATACGTCAGATCGCTTGTATTTTGAGTCATTGACCTTGGAAGATGTGCTGGAAATCATCCATCTGGAAAAACCCAAAGGCGTTATTGTCCAATTTGGCGGGCAGACGCCATTAAAGCTTGCTCGGGCACTGGAAGCTGCCGGCGCGCCTATTATAGGAACGTCTCCTGATTCGATCGATCTGGCTGAAGACAGAGAACGTTTCCAAAAGTTACTGGAGCGATTGGGTTTGCGCCAGCCTCCCAATGCAACAGCGCGTTCGGTAGAACAAGCCATTAATTCAGCCCGTGAATTGGGCTACCCATTGGTGGTCCGGCCTTCTTATGTCTTGGGCGGGCGAGCCATGGAAATCGTATTTAACGAAGAAGGTTTGCAGCGTTACATGAAAGAGGCCGTCAGTGTGTCCAATGATTCGCCTGTTTTGCTGGACCGCTTTCTTGATGATGCGGTGGAAATGGATGTCGATGCGATTTATGACGGGGAGCGTATTTTGATCGGCGGTTTGATGGAGCATATCGAGCAAGCCGGTGTTCATTCCGGTGATTCGGCGTGTTCACTACCACCTTACGATTTGGCCCCGGAGTTGCAGGATCAGTTGCGCGAGCAGGTTGAGAAAATGGCGGAAGCCCTGGGTGTTATTGGTCTGATGAATACTCAGTTTGCTATTCAGGGCACCGATGTTTACGTGCTGGAGGTTAACCCTAGAGCCTCCAGAACCGCGCCTTTCGTATCCAAGGCGACGGGTTATCCGCTGGCAAAAATTGCAGCGCGTTGCATGGCCGGCAAGAGTCTGACAGAGCAGGGTGTCACTGAAGAGCGTATTCCCAGTTATTTTTCTGTCAAAGAAGCCGTCTTCCCCTTCGTTAAATTTCCCGGTGTTGACCCCTTGCTGGGGCCTGAAATGAAATCCACCGGCGAAGTCATGGGCGTCGGAAAAACCTTTGGTGAAGCCTTTGCCAAATCGCAAAGAGCGGCGGGCGTGGATCTGAATCTTAGCGGCAAGGTGTTAATCAGTATTCGCGATGCAGACAAGCCCAAACTACCTGAAATAGCCCGGTTGTTAGTGGCAAAAAATTATCAGATTGTTGCGACCCGGGGAACGGCCAGAGTCATCAAGCAGGCGGGAATTCCTTGCGAAGAGGTTTTTAAAGTCAACGAGGGGCGGCCTAATACGGTTGATATGATAAAAAATGATCAGATTCAATTGATTGTTAACACCACCGAAGGCAAAAAAGCCATTAATGATTCGTTTACCATGCGGCGTGAAGCCTTGCAGCACCGTGTTGCTTATTACACGACAATGGCCGGTGCTAAAGCAGCGTGTTATGCCTTGGGTGAATTGAGTGCCGGGAGTGTTTCCTGCCTTAAGGATTTACATAAGACATTTGAATAAAGTGCGTCTTCTCGTTTTTTCTGAAGATGATCGATAAGTTAGGATCAGGCATCTGATAACCTCGCCTTTTACTGCATGAGTTTGGGAAAGGCGTTTTGATTATCAGGTTATGTTGCCTGTTACTAAAATGATAATTCCGGTTTAAAGCAAAACATATAGCCGGAACGAAATTGACTGGAGTTGTTTATAAATGAATAAAGTACCGCTGACTATTGTCGGAGCAGAAAAACTGCGTGCTGAATTAGAGGAATTGAAGTCGGTTGTAAGACCCAGAATCATTGCTGCAATTTCGGATGCCAGGGCTCATGGTGACTTAAAAGAAAATGCCGAATACCATGCGGCCAGAGAACAGCAAAGTTTTGCTGAAGGCCGGATTGCAGAAATTGAATCCAAGCTTTCAAATGCGCAAATCATTGATGTGACCAAGCTGGATGCGAATGGCAAAGTCGTTTTTGGTGCAACTGTTGAGATCGAAGATGCCGATACCGGTAAATCCGTCGTGTATCAGATTGTCGGTGAAGATGAGGCTGATATCAAAGCAGGGCGGATTTCAATCGGCTCACCCATTGCGAGAGCCATGATAGGCAAAGAAGCCGGTGATACCGTCATAGTCAAAGCGCCAGGCGGGGATGTTGAGTACGAAGTCATCTCCATTCAGTATATCTAGTCAGAAGTGACAGGCGAGGGAATGTGATTCCCTCGCAAAGGCTTATTTTTTTGGATTTAAACGATAAATGACCAGAATCTGTCCGATACTTTGAATAAAGTTCGCGCCGGTTCTATTGCAGATAGATTCTTGAATACGAACGCGCTCTTCACGTTCAGCGCGAATCTTGACTTTAATGAGTTCATGACTGTCTAAGGCGAGTTCAATTTCAGCCAAGACAGCTTCTGTTAATCCGGATTGACCTATCATAATGACAGGTTTCAAGCTGTGGGCTTGAGCCTTAAGCTTCTTTTTGTCGGCTGCGATCACTCTTAATTCCTTCGTAAAAAAGGCGAAATAATACACGAATTCAACAATGGCACGAAGCAAAAGCAGCAATCAGTGGTTACAGGAACATTTTCATGATGAATATGTCAAAATGGCTCAGCAGCAAGGATGGCGCTCCCGAGCGGTGTTCAAGCTTATTGAAATTCAGGAAAAGGATCAACTGATCAAGCCTGGAATGAATGTCATTGACTTGGGCGCAGCCCCGGGCGGATGGTCTCAATATGCCAGGCAGATTCTTGGCAAGAAAAATAAAATCGTGGCTTTGGATATTCTGCCGATGACACCGCTGGAGGGTGTTTCGTTTATTCAGGGTGATTTTCGTGAAGAGGCTGTACTTGACCAGCTATTTGAAGTGCTGGAAGGTGCTCCTGTTAGCGTGGTTCTTTCCGATATGGCGCCGAATATGAGCGGTAATAAAGGCGTTGATTTACCTCGCGCCATTTATTTGTGCGAATTGGCATTAGATACCGCTCGTTCTGTGTTAATGCCCGGAGGCGGTTTTTTAGTCAAAGTTTTTCAGGGCGAAGGCTTTGATGAATTCTTTCGTGATGTGAACAGTTCTTTCTCAAAGGTAGTGGTCAGAAAGCCAAAAGCCTCGCGGCCTCGCAGTAATGAAGTTTATATTTTGGCCAAAGGGTTTAAAAAATGAAATATAGAACCATATCACTTCCCTAGTGTCAAAAAATAATATTGTCAACCAATTACGAGGGCCGGGAATGACTATTCCTGTTATAATGCCAACGATTTATACAAAAGAGGACCGTTCCGGTCAGGGGCGAAAAGTTTGAACGATATGCTTAAAAATGTAATTTTGTGGGTTGTCATCGCTGTTGTGCTGATGTCAGTTTTCAATAACTTCGCGCCACAAGGAGCCAAAGGCGACGCCTCGCTATCTTATACACAGTTTATACAAGCTGTAAAATCAGGGCAGGTCCAGCACGTTATCATTGATGACCGTGTCATCAAAGGCAAAATGCAAAGCGGTGAACAATTTAGATCTTACGCCCCTAACGATCCCCACATGGTTGATGATCTTTTGGAAAACGGCGTTGAGGTTAAAGCCGTTCCGCCTGAGCAGCCCTCTTTCTTGATGCAATTATTGGTGTCGTTCGGCCCGATTTTGCTGCTGATTGGCGTTTGGGTATTTTTCATGCGACAAATGCAAGGTGGCGGAGCCGGAGGTAAAGGTGCTCTGTCTTTTGGCAAAAGCAAAGCAAAAATGCTTGAGGAAAATCAGATTAAAGTCACCTTTGCCGATGTTGCCGGGTGTGATGAGGCCAAGGAAGAAGTTAAGGAAATGGTCGACTTTCTCAAAGATCCGGCCAAATACCAAAAATTGGGCGGCAAAATTCCGCGCGGCGCGCTGATGGTTGGGCCTCCTGGAACTGGAAAGACCTTGCTGGCCAGAGCCATTGCCGGTGAGGCAAAAGTGCCTTTTTTCAGTATTTCCGGTTCCGATTTTGTTGAAATGTTTGTCGGTGTCGGCGCTTCGCGCGTCCGGGATATGTTTGAGCAGGCCAAGAAACATGCGCCGTGCATCATATTTATCGATGAAATAGATGCCGTTGGAAGACAGCGTGGTGCTGGCTTGGGTGGAGGACATGATGAACGCGAGCAAACTCTGAATCAGCTGCTGGTTGAAATGGACGGCTTCGAAGGTAACGAAGGAATCATTGTCATTGCCGCAACCAACCGTCCGGATGTATTGGACAAAGCGTTGCTCCGTCCCGGTCGCTTTGACCGTCAGGTGACTGTAGGTCTGCCGGATGTGAAAGGCAGAGAGCAGATACTGAATGTGCACATGAAGAAAGTGCCGGCGGCTGAAGATGTCAAAGTCAGATATATTGCTCAGGGTACGCCCGGTTTTTCAGGGGCTGACTTGGCCAATCTGGTCAATGAAGCTGCATTATTTGCCGCCAGGACCAATAAAAATACGGTCAGCATGGGCGACCTCGAAAGCGCAAAAGACAAATTGATCATGGGCGCAGAGCGCCGTTCTATGGTGATGAGCGAAAAAGAAAAGCGTATGACGGCTTATCATGAAGCAGGTCATGCAATAGTCGGCAAGACAGTTCCAGAACATGATCCTGTTTATAAAGTCAGTATCATGCCGAGAGGGCGCGCTTTGGGTGTGACCATGTTCCTGCCAGAGGCCGATCAATACAGTGCCAGCAAATGTAAGCTGGACAGTATGATTTCCAGTCTTTTTGGTGGCCGTATTGCCGAGGATATGATATTCGGCTGGGAACAAGTCAGCACAGGCGCATCCAACGATATCGAAAGAGCCACCGAACTAGCAAGAAACATGGTTACCAAGTGGGGATTATCCCAGCGCTTGGGGCCTTTGGCTTACAGTGAAGAAGAAGGCGAGGTTTTTCTTGGTCGGTCCGTGACCCGTCATAAGTCGGTTTCCGAGGAAACATCGCACACGATTGATGAAGAAATCAGGTCTATTATCGACAAGAATTACGCGAGAGCCGAAGAAATTCTGAAAGAGAATATCGACATTCTTCATGCAATGGCGGAAGCTTTAATCAAGTATGAAACTATCGATAAGTATCAGATAGACGATTTGATGAATCGCAAACCTGTGGGTCCGCCCAAAGGCTGGGGTGACTGGAATCCTCCGCAAAACGAAGGCAAAGAAAGCTCAAGTTCCACCGGTGGTAAACCCGTTGATTCAGTGGGTGATCCCGCTGAAGGAAGCCACTAATAAACGCAGTTTTTTCAGTCAGTTAAATAGCTGCCATTGATAACGGCGTAGTCAAACAAAGGAGCAGTGAATATTTTCACCGCTCCTTTTTTGTTTTATAAGTCTCTCGCTACTACAATTTCCTCAGTACAAACCATTGGCCAAAATTACCCGGCAAAGTGCCGTTGTGTCATTCAGGATTAAAGTTTGTCCGGTTATGATGATTTTTAAAAATAATTTATTTCAGAATAGGCTTGAACGATGAAGGAAAAAAAATATTTTGGAACAGACGGTATTAGGGGCAAAGTGGGTGTGCCGCCAATTACTGCAGATTTCATGCTCAAGTTGGGTTGGGCGGCCGGGCGGGTTTTTGCGAACGAAGGTCATGGCTTTGTGCTGGTCGGCAAAGATACCCGTATTTCCGGCTACATGTTTGAATCAGCGCTGGAAGCAGGACTGACGGCTGCCGGGGTCGATACGCGGTTATTGGGGCCGATGCCCACGCCGGGTATCGCCTATTTGACTCGGACTTTAAGGGCTCAGGCAGGCATTGTCATCAGCGCTTCGCACAACCCTTACTACGATAACGGCATCAAGTTCTTTTCTGTTCAAGGCACCAAGTTACCTGACGAAATAGAGAAAAAAATAGAAGGTTATATTGATTCTCCCATGACCACAGTCGAGTCATCGGAGCTTGGCAAAGCAAAAAGAGTGGACGATGCTGCCGGCCGCTATATCGAGTTTTGTAAAGGCACCATACCCACTTCCATGGATTTTAACGGCATGAGAATTGTCGTGGATTGCGCAAACGGAGCCACTTACCATATCGCCCCGCATGTGTTCAGCGAAGTCGGTGCGGAAGTTTTTTCAATCGGTGTCGAGCCGGATGGCTTGAATATCAACGAAGAATGTGGCGCTACCAAACCGGATAAACTCGTAGCGGCCGTTCAGGCCTACCGTGCTGATTTAGGTATTGCTTTGGATGGCGATGGTGATCGGTTGATCATGGTTGATCATAAAGGCGAGATCGTTGACGGTGACGAATTAATTTATATCATTGCCAAGTCCAGGCTCAAAAGCGGTCATTTAACAGGGCCCGTGATTGGGACGTTAATGACTAATCTGGGAATGGAGCACGCATTGAAAGATCTTAGTGTGCCCTTGTTCCGTGCGAATGTCGGAGACCGTTATGTCTTGGAAATGATGACGAATAAGCAAGGCATCCTGGGCGGGGAAAATTCGGGGCATATTATCTGCCTGGACAGGACAACGACAGGCGACGGGATTGTTGCGGCGCTTCAGGTGCTGGCTGAAATTCACGTTACCGGAAAATCACTGCACGAGCTGAAATCAGGCATGCAGAAATACCCTCAAGTACTGATCAATGTCAAAACCGCTCAGAAAATTAATCCCGACACGCATGAAGGCTTGCAAAAATCGATCAAGGACGCTGAGAAGAAATTGGGCGATACCGGTCGTGTATTGCTGAGATCATCAGGGACTGAACCCTTGATTAGAGTGATGGTGGAAGGCAGCAATGAAACATTGGTCAATGAATTGGCACAGTATCTGGCTGATCAAGTTAGGAACGCAATCGGTGCTTGAATTAGTGAAGTTATGCATATATGATACCCAGCTTATTTTCGCCGGAGAGGAAAATGCGTCGTAAACTAGTAGTTGGAAATTGGAAAATGAACGGTTCTAAAGAAATGACCGCATCATTATGTAAATCCATTATTTCAGGGTTGACTCAAACAGGAGCGGATATCGCGGTTTGTGTGCCCTATGTTTATTTATCTGACGCTGCTAACGCACTTAAGGGAACTCATCTTCAGCTGGGTTCACAAAACGTGGCAGACCAGACCTCAGGCGCTTATACCGGCGAAATATCTGCAGCCATGCTTAAGGAATTTGATTGCACCTATGCCATAGTAGGTCATTCTGAACGCAGATCCTACTACGGCGATTCCAATGAATCAGTCGCTGCACGATTTTGTCAGGCTCAGAAACAGGACATTCTGCCGATTTTATGTGTCGGCGAAACGCTTGAACAACGTGAAAATGATCAAACGTTCAGCGTTATCGACGAACAACTGGATGCAGTTCTGGCTGCAGCCGGAATTGAAGCATTTAAAAGTGCTGTGATTGCTTATGAACCCGTTTGGGCGATCGGTACCGGAAAAACGGCATCCGATGAGCAAGCACAAGAAGTTCACAAATACATTCGTGAGCGCTTTGCCAAACAAAACCCTGAAATAGCCAGCCAGCTGCAAATATTGTACGGTGGCAGCGTCAAAGCTGATAATGCCAAAGGTTTGTTCGCTATGGCTGATATTGACGGTGGCTTGATTGGCGGCGCTTCTTTGGATGCTGAAGGTTTCTTAAAGATTTATCAAGCGGCTAATTAATCGTTATGTATCAAGCTATTATCGTTATTCATGTATTGCTGGGTCTGGGTGTTATAGGCTTGGTTTTAATGCAACAAGGAAAAGGTGCGGATGCAGGAGCTGCTTTTGGTAGCGGCGCATCAGGGACTATTTTCGGAGCTCAGGGAGCTGCTTCTTTCTTATCAAGAACGACAGCGATCCTGGCATCATTATTCTTTATAACCAGTCTGGGCCTTGCAGTTTTAAGCGGCAGGACAACTGAAGTAAAAGATCTGCTGGATATGCCCGAAGCAGAAATATCCGAAGTACCTAATTTAGGGCCTAAATCAGCAACTGATACGCCAGTTCCTGTTCCGGCTGAACAAAATCAGTTAGATGTGCCGGCCTCTCAATAAGCTGGTAATCCGCTAAACTGAATTCAAGCCGATGTGGTGAAATTGGTAGACACGCCATCTTGAGGGGGTGGTGACGCAAGTCGTGCCGGTTCAAGTCCGGCCATCGGCACCAAATAAGGGTTTTTAGAAGCCCAAAGAAGTACAGAAACCCGCAAGTTGAAAGGCTTAGCGGGTTTTTTGTTTTCTAAAGGTGTCTACTTACCCTAGAATTTTATTAGGTGTAGGTAGTTGATTGAAAAGGCTTCTGCAACAGGGATGTGGTAGAGAGCTACAGAGACGAGTTCATGCGTCTGTTGAAATCAATCGCCTACACCCTCAGTTCAAAGCGGGCGAGTAGTTACGTCTAAAGTATACAGGGACTTTTTGTCTCAACGAGATGAGCCGCGCCGACATGATGATAAACATTAAAAATTGGTTTCATTTTGTAACAATTGACCCTGTCAACTTAAGCATCAAAGGGAAGCTGCTTTCCATTATTGCTTGTTTCGGCACCATTTTGCTGGTCGCCTGGGTAACCCGATATTTCAGTTCGAGCTCGGTTTCTCCCATTATTGTTGCTTCTATGGGCGCGTCTGCGGTCATTTTATTTATTATTCCCAACAGCCCGCTTGCCCAGCCTTGGCCTTTGGTGGGAGGGCAGCTGGTATCTGCTCTTGCCGGTATGTTTAGCGCTCAAATTATTCCCGATACGGTTTTAGCATCGGCGTGCGCAGTGGCCGGTAGTGTGCTGGTCATGTTATTACTCAGGTGTTTGCATCCGCCTGGTGCGGCAACAGCGTTGACGCCCGTCATGGCAGGCGATCCCATCACTTCTCTTGGGTATGGTTTTGTGCTGATGCCGGTTGGTTTAAACGTAGTCATTATGCTGATATTGGCGATTGCTTTTAACCGTTGGCTGTTGAGACATAATTATCCTGTTCATTCGCAACACCTGGCCAGTAAGAGAATTCGTTTGAATCCGGTTGTTGTTGAGCAGCAACGCATCGGATTTTCAGAGCAAGATATGGAGCAAGCGCTTGAGAATATGAATGCGTTTATGGACGTCACAGCGGCCGACTTAAGCAAATTGTTCACAGATGTTCAGATGCAACGCTTTAAGCGCTTCCAAGGCAACATTACCTGTAAGGATATTATGGTTGGAAACATCGTGTCGGTTGAATACGGAACAGAAGTGGAAGACGCCTGGCAAATTATGCAGGGTCAGCAAATCAAAGCCATTCCGGTTGTCGACAGAGCCAAGCGCGTGATCGGCATCATCACCTGGAATGATTTTTTTAAATTCATCAACGTAGCTGTTGATGAAACCTTTCAGGAAAAATTTCGAACATTCATCCGCCGCACCCCGGATGTATCGACCAGCAAGCCGGAATCGGTCGGTCATATTATGACCAGCACTGTCAGCGTCCTTCCGGAAAGCACGCACATCGCCGAACTGGTGCCGTTGATGGCCAATCAGGGTTATAGGCAGATACCCATTGTAAATAACGAAAAACGGCTGGTGGGCATGGTGTATCAGGCTAATTTGATTGCAGCGCTTTATAATGAGAGTCACAATAATGCGCGCGTTTGATAAAGACCTGTTAATTTAAACTTGATTTGAAGCAAGAGGAGTGGTTATGACCGACTATAAAAAATACGAATGTGGAATTTGCGAACATATCTATGACGAAGTTGAGGGTGATCCTGATTCCGGTATTGCCCCGGGTACATTATGGAAAGATGTGCCGGAAGATTGGTGTTGTCCAGTCTGTGGTGCTTCAAAAGTTGATTTTTTTCCGCTGGATTAACGTTCACAGGAGAGCATCATGGCCGTTGTAATTATTGGCTCGGGTATAGCGGGCGTTAGTTTTGCAGAAAAATACCGCACGTTAAACGCTGACGAAGCCATTACACTGATCACTCGTGAAAATGACGGCTATTACTCCAGGCCCATGCTCTCCCGCGGATTCACCAAAGCAGGCATTGAACAAACGATTATTCTGAAAAGCTTCGAAAAAATACGTGAAAGCGGTATTGCTGTCCTTAGCGATGCTGATGTTTATGACATAAATGCCACAAATAAAACCGTGTCCGTTAGTCAACAGGGACAAAACCAGACACTGGCTTACGATAAACTGATCATTGCTACCGGCTCGGCTGCTTTTATTCCTCCGCCGTTTTTACCCTACAAAGACCTTTTTTTTAGCTTGAACAGTCTGACTGATTTAAAACAACTGCTCAGCTTCCGGCAAAACGTGCAGCAACAAACCGGCAAGCCGCACTGGGCGATTATAGGCGGCGGTTTGATCGGTTGCGAAGTGGCTTCCGATTTGGCCGTGGCCGGCGATAAAGTCACTTTGTTTCATGCGATGGACAGGTTAATGGAGCGGCAACTGGATGTTGAGGATTCGGCAAGATTGCTGGATGTCCTTCAAACTGCGGGTATCGAAGTTCGTTTTAATCAGGCAATAAAAAGTCTTTGCAAACAGGACAATCATGTTTGCGTCAACACCGATAGTGCATTTGAATTTGATGGGTTGATTGTGTCCTGCGGATTTAAGCCGCGTACCGGGTTAGCTGAAATGGCAGGCTTAGATAGTGGTCGAGGCATAAAAGTCAATCAGTACCTGCAAAGCAGTGATGATGCTGTTTATGCGCTGGGCGATGTTGCCGAATTACCTGATGGAAAACTGTATGCATTTATTTTACCGATTCGCTCCCAAGCTTTGTGGTTGGCCGGTTTTCTGAACGGTCAAATTCAGGAGCCCTGGGCTGCGCCCGTTTTTACACCCAAAGCAAAAGTGCATGGTTTTGAGGCGCTTCACCCGCCTGCGTTTTAATGACGAACTAAAGGACTCTTCAGCGTAGCAACAAAATCAGGTAATGCTTAGAGTAGATTGGGTTGGCCCGTAGCGCGTAACTTAACAATCGGCGCTGAATAATCACACTGGGTTTTAATAGTCAATTGCCTTGATTTGTGTAACGATTTTTCAAAATTTAGCATGCGCTCAACTGGACAAATCGATTAAACTGATTACCTATTTTGTCCAAGTAGCTTTAAAAAGACTATACGGCTTTTGTTTATATCTCAGTGGAATCGCTCAATGTCTCAACTCACGCCAGAAGGCTGGCAAACAATCAATAATCTTGCTCAACGCTATAACTTCAGCTTCGATGCCGTGTTCAGTTTGTTGCAATCGGTCATCAACGGAAACGGTTCAATGGCTCAGTTCAGCCATCCGGAATTCGGCGGATCAGGGCAATGGATGCGGGGTGGAATGATCATGTTGGGCGACATGTTCAACAATAACCTAAAAAACTCAGTCGGCTCGTTGTGTCAGGAATTGGCCGACCTGGTCGCCAGCCAGCCGAACTTGCTGCAAACCGGCAGTTTTCAGTCGCAATCCCAAGGTAATCAGAAGCAAAATAACTTCTCCGGCGTTCAGACGCATCAAAATAGCACTGGAAGTGCCGAATCAGTCAGTTTGTTTGTTCCGCCTCCGCCCGGCAGTTCCGGTAACTGGTGGCCAGCCGGCCTTCAATTTCCCAATAGCACAGGATCGCAGAACAATGTGCGCTATGCTTATTTTGCAACTATTCATCGGTTGGCGATTGAAGCAAACGGACATGTGACACTTTACGACACGCTGGATCATCAGATCGGTGGCTTTTCTCAGCAACAGTCGGTAGGCGGTTCAATTACTTTTACCAGTCAGTATGGTTTGGTTGATGTGAACAATTTGCCGGTGATTTCTATCGACAATAACCCTGTGCAGCCTGAATCTGCGCCGGTTTATACTAATGAAGCGGTTAATATGCAACCGATAAACCTGGAAGGGGATATTTTTGCAACACTGGAAAAACTGGCTGATCTGAAGAGCAAAGGCATAGTGACAGAAAATGAATACAATTCCAAAAAAGCCGAGTTGTTGGCCCGCTTATAAAAAGGACGTATTGGCAGTCCATCCTTTTAGCTTTTTTGTAACTATCCTGCTGGACGCGCAATAGCCTCTCTCGTTTAGGGAGTGGCTAAAGTCAATGCCGTTAAGTTAAGGCCACCGCAATCAATCGATAGGTAGTCGTTAAGGAGCGGGCCATGCCCGCGGCCTGAGGTGGTTTAATCGCGGGCATGGCCCGCTCCTACAAAATGCGCTTAATTTAAGGATATTGAAGGAAAACTGCTTTTTTAACCCTCATCCTGACGTACATGAAGGCTTTTGGGCATCACTCCGGCAAAATGAAAGGCCGTTGTAGGGCGCAAAAGGCACCTGCCGCATCCGCCAATGCTTTTGAAGTTGGATTGTGCTGACGCTTATCCCATCTGCCACCCTCACTAAAACGGTAAAGAATGATGAAAACTTCTTTTTTTCCAAGGTTACTCATCGGTATTCTGGTTATGCTTGCTTTGACCGTGTTGCACTTAATACCGCTGCCTATAGTGGAAGTGTTTTTTTTGATTGTAATCATGATTCGTCCGCGCTGGTTTAAAAACCTGATTGACCGTTTGTATGATTCATAAAGCCCGGATACTGGGTCATTACAAAACTAAATCTGCCATGGCGTACACTGACAATGTCCTTTATCCACCCAGTTTGAGGGTTAAACAGTCTTTAAGCTGATAAGGTTAATCAGCAGATGGCCGTGGACTTAGGGATTCCCAAGATATATAAAAAATGTCCTGATGCGAATTCAGGTGATGTGAAAGCCTGCAAATAAGATGGGCTAAACGAGGATAGGTTTTATGAAAAACAGGGGCAGTGACGGAAAATTACGCAGGCAAGCTGAGAGGGAGCTTTTATCGGCCTCAAGACAAACACTCATCGATTCTCAGGATACAATAAAGCTGTTGCATGAGCTGCAAGTCCACCAAATTGAACTGGAAATGCAGAACGACGAACTAATCCGTGCCCATGCTGAAACAGATGCGGCATTGAATCGTTATACCAGTCTCTACGATTTTGCTCCCATTGGTTACTTTACGCTTTCTCCGGACGGTATCATCGTCCGGTTAAACCTGATAGGGGCAGAATTACTGGGTTCCAGCCGCGCATCGCTGGTGGGCAGACGCTTTGCCGACTTCATCAGCAGTGACTCACGCGCAGTCTATACCCGCATGCTGGCATCCGCGTTTACCAGTCACATTTCCGAAACCTGCGATCTGGCTTTAGTGCCTGAGGGCTTGAATCAACGGCGGCCCTATGTTCATATTAAAGCAGTGGTAGATGAATCAGAGGGGATGTGCAATGTCGCTATGGTCGATATCACAGGCAAGAAAATAGCCGAAGATGCGCTGCGGGAAATGGAGCTCAACTACCGGCTAAGAGCCGAGGAACAACTGAGCAAACTTTCGCAGGCCGTTGAGCAGAGTCCGAACAGTATTGTCATCACCGACCTTCACGGCATCATCGAGTATGTCAACAAAGCTTATACTGATGCCACGGGTTACAAAGCTTCCGAGGTGCTGGGTCACAACCTGTTTACAATCCAGTCTGAGCTGACGAACGTAACCACTAGCGAAGAGCTGTGCCGATTTCTGACTAGCGGCAAGGTCTACCGCGGTCAAATAAGCTGTCAACGTAAAAATGGTGAGACCTATTATGAGTTCGCCATTATCTCTCCGGTTCATCAGGCAGACGGAACGATTACCCACTTTCTGGCGATCAAGGAAGATATTACCCAGAAAAAAATGATGGCCGAAGAACTCGACCGGCATCGTCATCATCTGGAAGAGCTGGTTACAATTCGAACTTCCGAACTGGTTGATGCCCGGATTGCAGCCGATGAAGCTAATAGAGCCAAAAGTGTTTTTCTGGCTAATATGAGCCATGAAATCCGAACGCCCATGAATGCCATTATCGGCTTGACCTATTTGCTTAGGCAAAGCCATTTGACTCCTGCGCAGTGCGAACGCATGGATAAGATTGATGCCGCTGCACAGCATTTAATGGCTATCATCAATGCCATACTGGATCTTTCAAAGATCGAAGCAGGCCGGATGGAACTGGAATATGTTGATTTTTCGCTGAATTCGGTAATCGATTACATCAGGTCATCAATTAGCGATCAGGCAAAAGCCAAAGGGCTGACACTCAAGATGGATGTTGATGATCAGCCAATTCGGCTACGCGGTGATCTGACCCGGATAAGACAGGCCATGCTCAACTATGCCGTCAACGCAGTCAAGTTTACAGAATCCGGTTCCATCAGCTTATGCGCAAAGCTTATCAATGAGAACAGCAAAGGCTTATTGGTACGATTTGAAGTCCAGGATACCGGTATAGGCATTGCGAAAGAACATTTGCCGATGCTCTTTGAGATATTTTCTCAAGCGGACTCCTCAACGACCCGCAGATACGGTGGCACAGGTCTGGGGTTGGCAATTACCCGGCGTCTGGCGGAAATGATGGGTGGCGAGGCCGGTACAGAAAGCGCCCTGGGGCAAGGAAGTACCTTTTGGTTTACCGCGAGATTGCAACAGGGTAAAACTTTGACGGCAGCTGAAAAAGTCGAAATGCCGATGGATGCCGAAGCCCAGTTGTCCAGGAATTACGCAGGAGCGCACCTCTTGCTGGCAGAGAATAACGCCATCAACAGAGAAGTAGCTCTGGATTTGTTACATGAAGTGGGAATGTCCGTCGATGTCGCCGAAAATGGCCGCATTGCTTTGGATAAAATCCAGACCAATCGTTACGATCTGGTTCTGATGGATGTACAGATGCCTGAGTTGGATGGCTTGGCCGCGACTCAAAAAATACGTGCTCAATCCTGTTACTCCGATTTGCCTATTCTGGCGATGACTGCCAACGCCTTCGAAGAAGACAGGATGAACTGCCTGTCTGCCGGTATGAATGACTTTATCGCCAAACCGGTTATACCTGAGGCGCTCTACTCGGCACTGTTACGCTGGCTCTCTCCGGAGAAGCGCAGGCAAGTAGCGGCTGAAAGTATGGTTCAGTCAACCGGTCCCTCGCAAGATAAGACTGTGAATGCAGTTTATGAATCTGTTGATAAGGACAATCAGGACTATCCGGATTTATTGAATACTGATAGTCCCGGATCGCTTCATCTACTTACGCTGTTTGCTGACGGGCACAGTCAAGACATGAAGCATGTCTTGACCAGTTTGATACGAGGCGATATCCAGCGAGCGCGCCGATTGACGCACAGTCTAAGCGGAGCGGTAGCGATTTTGGGGGCCAATCGTGTTTTAACATTGGCGGTCAAGCTGAATAGTGTGTTGTGCCAAAACGCCAGGGTAGATGAATGTATCGCGCTGGCCCGCTCATGCGATCACGAATTGACGCAACTGGTTCAAAGGATAAGGGCCTTGCCTGAAGAAAGCGTTCAAAAAGAGAGTTCTGATAATAACATTGATCCTGAATGGGTCAATAAGCAGCTTGCGGAGCTGGAAATGCTGCTGGTTGAAGACAATGTTCGAGCCAGCCGCCTGGTTAATGACTCTGCCGAACTGTTAAAAGAGAGATTGGGAAATGACTATGAGCAATTTGTTGAACGCATGAACGTTTTTGACTACGAATGGGCTTTGGAAAGGTTGAGAAAAATAAAGTCATCCTGAGCCGTATGATTGAATAAAGGGGCCGCAGCGTCACCGGGCCATCGCTTGTTTGATTAACGCACTTAACTGCCGGATAAGCTCAACTCGGACGCTGGTTCGCCGCCAGACCAAACCTATCGTTCTGCTGGGTGCGGGGGCTTCAAAGGGAAGGTAGCGAATCCCCTCATCGTTTCCCTGAATAGCAATGTTCGGCATAAACGTAATGCCGGTTCCGGCTCGCACCATTTGCCTGAGTGTTTCAAGTCCGGTCGCTCTGACATCTTGTTCTTCCTCCGCCCCTATCATTTGGCAGATTTGCAGAGCATGGCCGCGAAGGCAATGGCCTTCATCCAGAAGCAGCAGCGGATGTCCGAGCAAATCCCCATGAGTGACAACGCTTTTGGCCGAAAGAGGATGATCGCCGGAGACCGCCAATAAAAATTCATCTTCAAACAATGCGGCCGTCTCCAAAAAATCTTCGGCTATCGGCAGCGCCAGTAAGGCGACATCCATTTGTCCGTTTTTTAATTGCTGAATGAGTAATTCGGTTTTTTCCTCGACCAGAATCAGCCTGACCCGAGGTAACGCCTGTTTGATCAACGGCACCAGCTGCGGAAAAATATAGGTCGACAGCGTTGGAAAGGCGCCGACACGAAGATTGCCTGCCAAAGGGTCCTGTGCCGTTTCGGCAATTTCTTTGATACTGTCGACCTCTTTTAAAATACGCCGCGCGGAGGCGATGATCTGTTCGCCCAATTCGGTAGGCAGCACTTTTTTGTTGGTGCGCTCAAAAATCTGCACACCCAGAGTTTCTTCCATTTTTTTTATCTGAGTGCTCAGCGTCGGTTGACTGATGCAGCAGCGTTCCGATGCCTGAACAAAGCTGCGCAGGTCAGCGACAGCAATCAAATAATATAAATCCCGTAAATTCATGGCTTGCCTTTAAATGGTATGTATCTATCGATGCTGAAGTTTCCCCGTTTTTGTAGGGGTGTCCAGGCTTGTGAGGGAGCTGTGTTTGCATTAAAAGTTGCCGGAATGGCGCCTCATGTGAACGGTGGTTTATTTAATGGGAACGCAGACCCTATCGATAATTCCTGCAGCCCCAGTGATGAACACAAGTTTACGTCTTAAGGCGCACGCAGTCCGTACGCTATCGATCATAAGCAGGAAAGCGAACATTACCCCCCCAAAAAGCGGCTTATAAGTTAAGCGTATTTTGTAGGAGCGGGCCATGCCCGCGATTGAACCCCTGTTGCGATGGCCTTAACTTCTGCATACAGGCTCTCGTTTTTTTCAAAAAGCGGTTATTTCATCCCCAAACGTTTGACCAAGCGGTGCAGGTTTCCTCGGTCCGTGCCCAGGCTGCGTGCTGTTTTGGCCCAGTTTTCACCCGAATCAGTAAAGGTTTTACTGATCATTTGCCGCTGAAAATCGTCCACCGCCTGAGTCAGTGATTTACCGTTCAAGCCGCTGTTATCATCGGCTATTGCCTTATTAAGTTCTGCGCCGATATCCAGATCGGAGGGTTGTAACACCAACGATCGGCCTCTTAGCGCCGAGGCGCGCAAAACCGCTCTTAACATGACATATTCGAGTTCTCTTACATTACCGGGCCAGGAGTAGTTTTCCAGCGTTTTGAGCGTGTCATTACTTAAATCAATTCGTTCCAGACCCAGGCGCGCTCTGGCCTGATTCAGGAAAAACCGGCTGAGTACCGCAATATCAATGATGCGTTCACGCAAAGGCGCTACATGCAGCGGATAAACACTGAGCCTATGATAAAGATCGGCCCTGAACCGGCCCTCTTTGACCTCTTCAGCTAATAAGCGATTGGTTGCGGCAATGATTCTGACATCAGCTCTATGGCTTTTATCGGAACCCACCCTCTGTATTTCGCCAAATTGCACCACGCGCAACAATTTAGCCTGAATGGCCAGCGGTAATTCGCCGACTTCATCCAGGAACAGTGTGCCGCCGTTGGCCAATTCAAACTTGCCTGCGCGATCACTGGTTGCGCCGCTGAAAGCGCCTTTGACATGTCCGAATAATTCACTCTCGGCCAACGAATCGGGTAGTGCCGCGCAATTTAGATAAACAAGTGGTTGATCGACTCTTTTCGAGCGTGCATGAATGATGCGGGCGATCACCTCTTTTCCGACGCCGGTTTCACCCAAAAGAAGAACGGTCAGATCTGAACCGGAGACAATATCGATTTCGCGGCTCAAAGTCTGCATCGCAAGGCTTTCCCCCAAGGTTTGGCTACTGCGCTGAAGATTCTCATTCACCAGTTCGTTGGCAACCAGTTCGCGGTGTTTCGCCAGCACTTCGAGTTGGGTGATATAGGTTTCATAACGCAGTGAAACCGTTGCCAGCGCAGCAAAAATCCGGAAAACGCTGTCGTCGATATGATCAAAGGCGCCCGGTTCCAGGGCATCTGCCGAAAGTACGCCAAACAGCGTGTTTTCATTGTAAAGAGCAATCCCTACGCAGGCATGAACACCTAATGTGCCCTGAACGTCTCCGCTTAGCAGGCCGTCATAAGGGTCGGGTCTGGGGTCGTTAGCTGTAAATCTGACCGGCACCCGTGATTGCATGATGGCAGCCAGGCGCGGATGACCCTCGGGTGGAAAATTCAGTTCCAGCACTCTTGGAACAAGACCCAACGTGGCAACCGGTATCAGGACGCCGTCCTGAAAACGTAGTAATGCGCAGGCATGATTACCGGTAATTCTGGCAAAAATACTCAAGAACTCGGTGTAGCGATCATTCATCGAAAGATTGGCCGTTAAGCTCAGTACGACTTCTCGAATGGCTTCATCCACAGTTGTTTCTCTCTGTTTTAGATTAGAGTTGTTGTCATTTTGACAATCATGATGTCAATAAGACGAGCTGTTGTCCAGTCCTGTTTGATATTCATTATTTTTCCTGATTAGCGAGATGGTTCAGCTAAATCCATAAGCCCGTCATGCCCTTCTGAAAACGGGCATCCAGTGCCATGGATGGTAAGCTTCGAGCTATCCATGTGACCTGGATTCCGGCAATCCCTGCCGGAATGACGCGCTCGAATACAGATAAAGAGTTAGAGCTGAATCCAAGAGGTTTTTTTAAACGCTTAGACCAGGAAGCGGTAAGAGCTCGTTGTTAAATAGATAACAAAAATAAGGCGTATCAAGATGAGTCGCTATAAATCAATGGGATATAAATTGGCTTGAAATTTGCTAAGTTCAATTAAAGTATTGAATCAATACCTTAATTGAAGCCTTGCGTCTTATTCCTCAGAAACTGCCGGGCTTGAAAAGCATTACTAATTTTTAATGCTATGGCTTTGAAATGTTGGATTGACTATCGCCTTCCGCAACCTACGCGGTGCATCCTCTTTTTTTGTTGCTCCGTTGAATAGTAGGTTGGGTTGCCTGCTTTTTGCAATCCAACAATTATCGCCATGGCCTTGAATTGTTGGCCTTTTAACCAAGTTGTATCGGAGCAATGTATGTGGTCTAAACACTTAATCATAAAAAGATCCATTGGAATGCGTCTCCAGAATCCCTTTCAACCGCAGGCCAGGTTTTTGAGGGCTCATTGTCAGGCATGGCTATTGCCTTTGTTGCTTGGCGGCTGCATGGCTCCTTCGATTCAACCTTCGGTTCAGCAACTGGCTCATATACAGAACATTCTGGTTATCCCCGTCGAAGCGCCGCCTCTACAGATTATTCCCGATCCTATAGAAGAACGATTGCCTGTTTATCGGCATGAACAAAACATGACCATCTCTGTGCCTATGCACGAGGCAATTTATAAAAATCCGGGTAATGTGCTTATAGCCGGGCATGTCAGCGAGGATGATATCGTCGTCGAACTGGACGAACAAGCGCACGCATCGACTCGTTTAGAACCTCGTGCGGCTCTAGGCGATCAGTGGATGCCCACGTCGATTTTGGCTGAGGCTATGGTTTCAGAGTTGAGGGCATTAAATATCAATGCGCGTCTCAGTCAACACTATTTCCGCTTGCCGGTGCCAGGCTATGGTCATGATGCCTACCTGTTCCATTGGCATACTGCGGTATCCGATTGGTATGCGCAGGACTCGTCTCAGCTTGATTATCGTCAAGTAGCGAACGACTCCGGTATTGATGCCGTCCTTGAAATCGGCCTCGGCACTTACCGGATTTTTGAAGGTCAGGTGTCGCTGCAAGTGCTGGTCAGGCTGATTGATCCTCATGACAATCGGTTACTTGCCAGAACGCAAAAAGCCGATTTTCGGGTTGCCGGATCAGCGCAGGCCTTACTCGAAAATGACAGTCATAAATTCAAACAAGTCATCAATGTCATCGGAAATCGGCTGATCAGGCAGGTGTTGTCCCGGATTGGCTTTTCGAGCAAGCTCAAAAGTGCTGGGGAATCTTCCCATTCGACTTTTGTCCTGCACTCGGCTAAGCGTTCCTCATGAGCCTGAATAGCGCTGTTGATAGCGTCTACTTTGTTGGCAAGCCGGACTGAGCCATGGCGTTTATTTATACCAAGCGTCTACGCGGCTGGCGTCTTTGCCTGTTTAACGGATGTTTGGGCATCAGCCATGCACTCGTTATTTTTAATGCCGGGGCTTATATAGCGATGTTGCCACGAGTAGCCGGCGGCTTGGGAATTCCGCTCAGTTTTGCGACCTGGACGCAAACCGATTATATGATAGGGATGGCACTTGCGTTTCCCGTCGGTGTCTGGTTATCCCATCGTATCGGAGAATACCGGCCCTTTATCGCGGCATTCGTTCTTTTTGCCTTGGCATCATTGCTCTGCGCCTGCAGTACTTCTTATTACGGCTATTTGGCCGGTCGGATTTTACTGGGGTTCTCCGGTGGAATAACGTTGCCTATGGGACAGGCTATGGTTTTGAAGGAGTTTCCGGATAAGCGCAAATCCATAGGCATAGGCATTTGGAGCCTGTTTACCCTCACGCCTTTCACCTTGGGCCCGCCGATAGGCGGATGGATTGCCGATGTGTTGGGCTGGCGCTGGCTGTTTTGGCTCAATATTCCGATTGCACTGGCCCTTTCCGGCATTATCGGCGCATTGCTGTATCAGCGCGGTTTCAAACGAATCCGCCGACGTTTTGATCTGACCGGATTTATTTTACTGAGCATCGCGCTGTTCAGTTTTCAAACGCTGTTAAATCAAGGCAACGATTGGGGCTGGACCCGGTCAGCCACTATCAACGGTTTGGCCGTTGTGATCATTGTCAGCGGCATCACCTGGGTTATCTGGGAACTGAGCATCAGGCAACCCTTTCTGGATATCCGCCTTTTTAAACATCGTAACTTCGCTATCGGCGCACTGACCTTGTTTGTGGGCTTTCTGTGTTTTCAAGGTTTGTTATCCATGTTGATTGTCCAGCTTCAGGTCTCAATGGGGTATTCCTCGTTGTTGGCGGGTCTGGTGTTTTTGCCCATGGCCATATTTGCAAAACCCATTTCCGGCATTTTTCATGAAATCACCCCACGCTTTGATGCCCGGTTGTTGGCATCGCTCAATCTGGTAAGCTTTGCCGCAGTCTACTTTTGGCTTGGCCGTTTTGATGACACCGATTCGTATGAACAACTCGTCTGGCCGATGTTGCTGGAAGGCGTGTGTCTGGGCAGTTTTTTTGTGCCTCTGACAGCACTGATGCTACACGGGCTATCACCGGAACGCCAGTGGCGGGCGGTTGAGCTGGCGTCACTGATGCGCATCGCCGGTGGTGCCTTCGGTATCACCTTACAGGGTATTGTGCTGTATCAACGTACACCGTTTCATCTGACTCGAATCGCTGAAACCCATCATCCGCTTAATACTGCGTATGACCGGGCAATCGCCCCCTTGCTTCAGGCCGGGTTGTCTGAATCTCAGGCATGGATCAAAGTGTTTCAGTTGGACGCACGCGCATCGGCAATTTCAGCGATTAATGATGCCTTTTGGCTGGCCGCCTGTGTCTTTTGCGGGTTGGCAGTACTGGTTTGGTTTGCCAATCCGACCCGACAGCGCAGACCGGTGACTGATGAACAACTGATCAGACGAGAAGCTCAGGAAACATTGGCGGAGGACCTGTGAAAACAGTTAAAGACCGCCTTGGTTTATCTGACATGACACTGCCTGCTGTTATCTTATCCTTAGTGATGACAGGTTGCGGCTGGTTTCCCAAAGAAACTCAACGCGCGTTCATTATCAGCATGCCTGCCGTTGAAAAAACCGTATCAAACGCCCGCCAAACGTTGCCGGTCACCGACGGCTGGCCCATTCAGGCCTGGTGGCATGTATTTAACAGTCCTGTTTTACCAAAGCTGATTGAAACGGCCTTATCTGAAAATCCCGATCTTAAAGTTGTATCGCAGCGCCTGCAACAGGCTCAGGCTATGGTCGATAACCAGGCCGCTGAGCAGTACCCCACACTTCACGCCAATGTGCGATTCAGTGCAGAGCGGTATTCAGCCAACAGTACGCAGGTCAAATTTGCCGGTGAACATTTCCGGCAATTGTTGATTAATCCTCTGGTATTACGTTATCACCTGGACTTTTGGGGACGTGATAAAGCCGCTCTGGAAGCTGCTGTTGGCCGGGCTTTGGCCGCTGATGCCGAATTGGCAGACGCCGGATTACTGTTGTCGGTTGCCGTTGCGGAAAGCTATTTTGACCTGACGGCCGCAGTCAAAAAACTGACCATTGCCGCCGATCTTGTCAAAGCCAAAGAAGACTTGCTGAAACTGCAATCGGTGCGCTTTAACTACGGCCTGGCTGCAGCAGCATCGCCGCTAAACGCAACTGTGGACGTGAATCAGGCTAAAGCACTTGAAGCCGTTGTTCGCACCGAAGTGGACTTTCATAAGCATCGCCTGGCTGCACTGGCAGGAAAAGGCCCGGATTGGGGGCAAAGTTTGACCGTGGACCGAATAACATTTCCTGAAAAACTGCAGTTGCCGGCAGATTTGCCGCTGAATTTGCTGGCCCGCAGACCTGATCTGACGGCCGCACGGCTTCATGCGCAAGCGGCTGACGAAGATATCAAAGTAGCCGAAGCGGCGTTTTATCCGGATATAAATCTGATCGCCTTTACCGGCCTGCACAGCGTCAGTCTGACGGATGTGCTGCTGCAAGGATCAAGCCTGGCTTATGCTGTTGGGCCTTCCATAGAATTTCCAATTTTTGAGGGCGGCCGCTTACGTGCCCGTTTGCGTTATCAGCAGTCTGGTTACGATGCCGCGGTAGAGCGCTATAACGCCAGTCTGCTTGGGGCTGTTCAAGAAGTGGCCGATGCGTTGACCTTCTGGCAAGGAACCGAAGCGCGTCTGGCTGCACAAAGGCAAACCCTGTCAGCAGTTACCGGCACCGAACAACTCGCACAGGTTCTTAATCGCACTGGGCTGAGCGCCGATCTCGATGTGCTTCTGGCCGGCATTCGTCTAAACGAGGCCAGTTTTGAACTGACAACATTGGAGAATGAACAGTTTAAAGCGGCGGTTCGTCTGATCAAAGCATTGGGCGGCGGCTATCAAGGAACCAACACACCATGAGCAGCGTTACGCATCACAAAATTCGGCCTAGAGACATTATTCGCAAGCGCAATCAAAGGCTCAAAGCGGTTCTGCTGACGATACTGATACTTGGTTTGTCGGCATTTGGGTACAGCTGGTATCAGCACCGAAACTGGGTCAGCACCGATGATGCTTTTGTTGCCGGTCACCTGATCACCGTCAAAGCCCAGACTGAAGGAAGCATTGTCGAAATACTTGCGGAAAATACGCAGACGGTAAAAGCCGGTGATGTATTGGTCAGACTGGACGGTACCCATGCAAAAATCGCCCTGGAGGAAGCGGAGGCCGAATTGGCGAAAACGATTCGAGATATCGTCAGCTTAACCGCTCAGGTTGACACGCTTGATCAACGGATAGCCTTAAGAAAAGCAAGTCTTGACACAGTGAGCCACGATCTAAAACGCTTCATGGCAGCCGCGCAGGAAGGGGCTGTTTCAGAACAAGACGTTCAGCATGCCAAAGACCGGATGCGGGAACTGGAAGCCTCGATCCGTGAAACAAAAGCAGAAAAGAACAGCGTGCTCGCTCAGATTTCCGGCACGACTTTGGCCCGGCATCCGGCCGTTGAAAAAGCGAAAAGCCGCATAAAAATGTCATATCTGGATTACCAGCGCCGACACATACTCGCGCCGGTTTCGGGCGTTATTGCCAATCGCCGCGCGCATGCCGGTGATAATGTAAAACCAGGGTCGTCATTATTAGTGATCGTGCCCTTGGAGAATGTCTGGGTGGAAGCCAATTTTCTGGAAACTCAAATTGCTGAAATTCAACCGGGCCAAACGGCAGAAATAAAAGTCGATGCCTACGGCAGTGAACAGCTCTATCACGGCAAGGTCGCCGGACTCAGTCCCGGGACAGGCAGTGTGTTTGCCGTATTGCCCACTAATAATGCGACGGGTAATTTTATCCATATCGCCGAACGCGTGCCGGTGCGTATCAGTCTTGATCCTGAAGAATTAAAGGCAAAACCTTTGCTGCCGGGCTTGTCCACGCAGACTCGCATTCAGATCAGTGAGGCAGGTGAGGGAGTATTGTCGTCATCGGTAAAAGTTGAAGATAAGGCCTATCAGACAGCGATTTATGATAAGGAACTGGACGGCATTGAACAACGCATCCAAAAAATCATCGATCAAAATTCAAACCGGCAGCACGATTGATCCATGAAAAACACGCCAGTGCTTTGTTCGGTTGCGAACAAGCAGCCGAGACATCTAAAGCCATCTTGCGCCCATTTGTTCCAGATGATTACGTTTTAAGTAAAACGCGACGCTCAGGATATCGCTACAAATAAATTCCCCCTTTGAAAAAGGGGGGTCGAGGGGGATTTATTAAAAACTCTCCCCCAGCCTCTCGTTTTCAAAGAGGGGGATAATCGAACGGTTCGACACAATCCTAATTCCGGGAAGTCATTTATGACGGAATCCTTAAGCTGCTAACTTTCTGAATTGACTTTAAATTCTCGCTCAAGCAGCCAATAGCAGCTGCCAAGTGCGGCTACCAATATACCGGTGCCTATTACATGAAGCGCAGAGACTTCGGTGAAATCGAATACGATAATTTTACGTGCAACCGCCATCAGTGCAGTTGCTACGACCATCTTTACCGGTATGACATCGTTTCTGATGTACAAGGTAATGTTGATGAATATCTCGACAGCGATCAAAACGATCATGAAGGCGCCGAATACATGCAGGATTTCGGATTTACCCAACGTCATGATGGATTCGTTCAGTATTTCCTTGTACATGATAATGACCACATCAACCACGCACCAGATGACCGTGAGCATCATCAAAAAAGCCAAGGCTTTAACAGCCAAGCGAATCATCACATGAAGAAATAAAATAAATTTGTCTTCCTCATTCAGAGATAACTCATCATGACTATTTTTCTCTTTTCTTTCGTTGCGAAAATAAAGAGTCAATTTATTGATTAAGTCGACCTTGTCAGGGCTTAGATCACCACTCAAATCGGTTTTATAGAACTTATTAAGCCCCGGTATAAAAAGCAGTTCATCCTTGGACACTTTTTTAAAGCCCATTGTCCATTCAACGTATTCGCGTTCAACAATGTTTTTTTTCTCGACGATGTGAATGTCTTTGTGCCGTGAATCTTTTCTGATATCCGCAGTTAATGCCTCTATGACTTTTTCATCGCCTTCCAACACCTGTATGAAATTTTTACCGGTGTAAAGAAGCATGCCGGTAACACCAAGGACGGCATTATTGAGTCGGGCAGTAGTTAGGATATCCATAAGATCATCCTTTATCATGGGTCGGGTTTGGGTGCTAAGGTATGTTAATTGGATCATGAGCAAATGCCTGTAGGGTAATTATTATCGTGGTATGGGGTTCATATCTGTGAAAAGGAGAGGGTTGAAGGTGAACTAAAACCATGATTTTTTATGGATGAACACGATAAATATTAAACATAAAGGGTTCGGTTGAACTGCCCAGAATGCCATTCTTTATAGAGCGAGCGAAGGTTGGCGTGGCAGAAATTTTCAAAATTATGAGAAAAAGGGGAAGTATTCTTTGCAAGGATGTAGGCTGCATGGCGGATTTTTATTCCTGACCAACTTTGCAGTTCCAGTATCCCTGTCCGCTAAGATCCCGAACGAGGCCCTATAGTGTCGGCAATTACGAAGCCGCATAGGGGGCGTATCAAGATGTAAGCAACGGTTAAATCGGTAACTGATCATAGCCATGATTGCACCTTTGTAAATTAACCATCAGTATGCGCTTTCCAGTCAGGAAATATCGGCTAATCTGGCTTGAGCTAAAGCCGCTTGCTAATCAGGAAATATATTGCACATCGGCTCCGGCGTATCAAAGCTGCCTGTGCGGCAGGGAACTGGTGTTGGGGCAAAACATTAGTTTAGATGCTGAAGGTTCATCCCCGCGGATGCGGGGAACGCCCGCTCGTCGTGCAGGTTGATTCGATAGAAGGGAGGGGGTAGAAACCGGATGAATAACAACACATAAATTCGCCCGGAAACCCACTTAATTCGCAGGAATCAGGCTAAATCATAAAATTCTTGAATTCCGGACAGTTTTGGCATGAAAGCGGGTAATTATGCCTATTAATATTGGAAAATTAGCCTCTACAAATGCGGAATAAATACCTATTTAACGCCGTTTATTCGATCATCGGACGCGGTTTTAATCCACCGTCACGTTTTCAACTAACAATTTATCGCTATCCGGAAAGCCGATCAGCTCCCGCTTGGGTAATCCTGGATGATTCACCCGCTTCCTTACAATGCCGGCAAAAGACAATGCTTTTTTCCTTTTGGTCCAAACGAATAAGGATCGGTGCCGCCATGATGCCATCCATCTAACTTAGCTTCACGGTTACCCCAAAAACCCAAAATCAACGTATCGCCTTCAATCTGATGATTAAAGTCAGCCAGCATACGACCGGTATCCCTCAAAACTCCACCCCGTTTCGACCGCACTTTTCTAGCCGTTTCGATGCATAATGACTTGGATTTTCTGAACGATTCATCCTGATTTTTCCAAACCGCACTACCCAAAGTGAGTGGCGATAAAGGCTTCCAGTCCTTACCTTCCGGATCAACACCCTGAGCATGTCGCCGCCGATTAACCCGCAATAACTCATTCCCTATGCCGCCCAGCATTTCATCCGGCGAGGCAATCTCACGCCTGGCCGCTTCTAAAATTCTATCCAAATGGCTGGATTCGAATTCGATATCAAATTGCATAATCTTTACCCTTATATATGATAAGTATGTGGCGATAGGAGACTGGCCGACTGTACGGCAGACCCAACCAAAACCACAGAACGGCCTTGCAGAGCAGGCCGTTCACTATTTTTTGAACAACAATCAGCCTAAACGTTGTTTATCGAAATACTTTAACCGTTGTTTTTGTGATAACGGCTTAGACCTCATCATGGTTGGCCCTGCCCATCCTGTTCGTCCTCACTCAAACGCGCCAATGGCATACTCGTTAGTGCCATCGATTTCAAACGAACGCAGATAACGTCGTTTCAACCACCAACGTCTAGGTGTATCTGGATTATTTGCAGCCCATGAGCCAACTTCATCCCAATGACACCAAACCCTGAGCTGCCTGTGCGGCAGCGGACTCCAACGTCGCTTCAAACTTTTTGTTCGGAATTTTCTAAGCTGCCTGTGCGGCAGCGGACAAACACAGCCGCCACGGCATGACCCGTTACGCTTTTTAAGCTGCCTGTGCGGCAGCGGACGCCCAGCCACCAACTCAACGCCACCACGCCCTTTTTCTAAGCTGCCTGTGCGGCAGCGGACGAATATTGATATCAAGTTAGATCGTGCTTTAATTTCTAAGCTGCCTGTGCGGCAGCGGACTTAGTGTGGATGGTAAGGCCGGACACGCAGAATTTCTAAGCTGCCTGTGCGGCAGCGGACAAAGAGTTGATTAGAGGTTAATGCCGTAGAACTTTCTAAGCTGCCTGTGCGGCAGCGGACGGTTAAAGCGTCAAAGCCGATCTTAGCTTGTTTTTCTAAGCTGCCTGTGCGGCAGCGGACCATCCGGGTGATGCGTTCGCCTATGGCTGCCATTTCTAAGCTGCCTGTGCGGCAGCGGACTTGCTCAAATGTGCTGAGTTTGCCTTGCATTTTTTCTAAGCTGCCTGTGCGGCAGCGGACCAGGGTTGGGTGCCAAGCACGGTATCGTTCTATTTCTAAGCTGCCTGTGCGGCAGCGGACATTGGCTTGCGTACCGTTAGCCTAACTTCGTCACTCAAACCTCTCTAAGTCATTGATATTTTGATTTCTGGCGATTTTTTGAAAAAAAGTCCTTTAAAATCAATGGCCAATTTTGTCAATCTAATGTAGTGCCATTATTTTTTGCGCATGATGTTGATTTTCTGCACCGGTTGCCGCACGCTATCGGCATGTATATTCGAAAAACCAAAACAAAAACCCTGGATGATGGCGAAGCCTACTTTACCTACCGACTGGTTGAATCGGTGCGTGAAGGGCAGCAGGTCAAACAGCGTACCCTGCTGAATCTCGGCAAAGACTTTGCGATTGAGCCTCAGCATTGGCCGTTGTTGACGGCCCGAATTGAACAACTGCTACAAGACGCGCAAGCGCAGCAAGTCGAAGTGTTTACCCTGGCGGATGAGATCGGCGTATTACTGGAAACCGCTGCCCAACGATACAGCCGTTTAATCGTACATAAACTGGCGCAGCCGCTTGAGCCTCCGGCGGCGGATTATCAACGCGTGGACATCAACCGCGTGGATGCAGTTGAAAGCCGCAGTATCGGCACGGAAACCTTGGCCTTGCATGCGGTCGATCAATTGCAAGTGGAGCAGAAGCTGACCGCGCAGGGGTTTAATGGTGTCGATCGTGCAGCCGTCTTGGGCAGCATAATCGGCCGCATGGTGTCACCGGGCAGCGAATCACACACGCATCAGTGGTTACAGTCTTGCAGCGCGCTGGGGGAGTTACTGGATCACGACTTTGGCAGCACCAGCCTGACCCGGTTGTACAAGGTAAGCGACCAACTGCTCAAGCACCAGAGCGCATTGGAAGGCTTTTTGGCGGATCAGGAGCAAACACTGTTTGATCTGAACCGGTGTATCGTTCTGTACGATTTGACCAACACCTACTTCGAAGGCCAGTGCGCCGGCAATCCGAAAGCCCAGTTTGGGCGTTCCAAAGAAAAACGCAGTGATTGCCCCTTGGTGACACTGGGCTTGGTGCTGGATGGCGATGGCTTTCCGCTCGGTAGCCAAGTCTTTCCTGGCAATGCCAGCGAACCGGCCACCCTGAAAACCCTGCTGGAAGGCCTGCAAGGCAAAAACCCGTTAGCGACGCCTAAGCCCGTCATTATCCTGGATGCCGGCATTGCCAGTGCCGACAATATCGCCTGGTTAGTCAAGCACGCTTATCGCTATATCGTGGTCAGCCGTGAGCGTCAGGTTAAAGACCCGCGCGAACAGGACAGCGCGCTGTTGATTCGCGACACAGGCCGTAGCCAGGTCCGGGTTTACAGGGACCTCGATGCGGACAGCGGCGAAATCCGCCTCTATTGCTACTCCGAACAGAAGGCCAAAAAGGAGCACGCCATCCGCAACCGCTTCCATGAACGCCTGGAAGCCGCACTGACTCAATTGCAAGCCGGCTTGAGTCAAAAAGGCACGGTGAAAAACTATGTCAAAATCCTGGAACGCATCGGCCGCCTACGCGAAAAAAACAGCCGCGTGGCCCAAGACTATCAGATTGACGTGACTCCGGACGCCGCGCACAAAAACGCCGTTGCCATCGCCTGGCAGCGTCAAGCACCTAGCGCTGAAAAAGACCGCCAATGCGGGGTGTATTGTCTGCGCAGCAACATGCCGAACTGGTCGGAAGAACAGTTGTGGACCACCTACGTCATGCTCACCGAGATCGAAGCCACCTTTAGAAGCCTGAAAACCGAGCTGGGCTTGCGCCCCGTGTATCACCAGAAAGAAGACCGCGTCACCGGGCACCTCTTCATTACCCTACTGGCCTATCACTTGGTGCACACCCTGCGCCATCAATTAAAGCTTAAGGGCATCCATTTGAGCTGGGACCGCATTCGCACCCTAATGGCCACTCAACAACGGGTCACGCTCATTTTGCCCACCGACGAACAGACCCTCATCTATCTGCGCACCACGACACGCGCCGAAGTTCAGCAACAAGAAATCTACGCCGCATTAGGCATCAAAGCCGATCCGCTAGGCAAACGTAAAACCAGCGTGAGCTGCAAAAAATCCGTAGTGCCAACCGACAGCGGATAAAATTTTTAACTGATTGAAATAGCAGGAAATTGCGTTTTTAGGTGACGAAGTTAGGTTAGCGCCAGTCAGTGTTTCTAAGCTGCCTGTGCGGCAGCGGACTTAGGGTTGTTCCGGCTGTTTTTGTTGTTCATTTTCTAAGCTGCCTGTGCGGCAGCGGACGGTGTCCGTGCTCTTTGAGTACCGCCATTTCATTTCTAAGCTGCCTGTGCGGCAGCGGACGCGTCGGGCAAGTAGTCGGTGTCGGTGCGAAATTTCTAAGCTGCCTGTGCGGCAGCGGACATCGGGTGCCCTTCTTCGTGATTACCTAGGAGCCTGTCCGAGAATAGCACAGCGAGAAGCCCTATTTTTTGAATATTCATTAGAGCATTCGAATATTCATATGTTGTTCCCGAATTTTGCACCTTTTAGCGCATAAACGAGCTTCTTGTCTTGCTAATGCTTTCTGTTTTTGCCTATGTGGCGGGATTTAATGCCCATTTCCCAAAATTTGGGCGCACTAATCCCGTACCCATCGCTTTGACCATTTTTTTAAGGTTGTGCGTGGCGCAGACCAGCGAGAATTCGCCGGCGACTTTGTCTTTGCCTCTGACACTGAAGCCCCGGAAACCGCTGTTCTTGATCTGCCCGAAGACCGGTTCGACAATGACTTTGCGTTGCCGGTAAACGGCCTTCGCAGCCGGTTGCCGCATTTTTTCGCGCATCTGTTGCCGCAACGGCTCTTGGGCGTCGGAGCTCAGCGTCCGCGCTTCGCCTTTTTGGGACTGACAGCAGCGTTTGAAGTAAGGGCATTCGGCGCAGACCGAGGCGTGGCCTTGATAGATCTTCTGCCCTTCGGCACTGTGCCGAACCACGGTGAGGGTTTGTTCGCCAGGACAGGTATAGGTGTCGTCCGCCTCGTGGTAGGTGAAGTCGGCTTTGACCAGTTTCCGCTCGGACGTGACCAAGGGGCTTAACGGCGTGGTTTCACCTTTTCCGGGCGCCAGATAAGCATCGACACCCTGTTGCGCGAAGGCCTCTAAATTATTGCCGGAGAAATAACCATTATCGGCACTCAACTGATCGGGCAGGCGCCCCGTGCTGTCTTGGAGCGCGGTTAAGGCCGGCTCGACTTCTTGCTGGTCGTTGGCATTAAGACTCAGGTGTTGGGCAACAATGATTTGCTGGTCAGCATCGACGCTGATTTGGCCATTGTAGCGGTAGTGAAAGTCACCCTTTTTGCCCATGATGCGTGCATCGGTATCGGCAAAGCTGATTTGTTTTTTGCCATCGATCGGCTGGTCCGGATTGAGCTCGGCTTCCCGGGCTTCGAGCGCTTGTTTGGCGGCTTTGATCTTGCTCAGCCGGCCTTGTTTGAACTGTAAGTCGGCCGGTAGTTCATAACCGGTTTGCTCGTGGTAGCGCTGATCTTCTTCCTGATCGCAGCGCGCCGCTTGGGCGATCAGCGCTTCGATCTCGTCGGTTAACTGGCGTTCCTGTTCCTTGAGGTGCTGATAGCTCATCGCTTTGTGCTTGGACGTATTCGCTTTGAATTTCGAGCCGTCCAAACTGATGTGACCCAACGAGGCCAGCTTTAACGCCAGGGCTAATTGGACGGTCTGCTTGAAGCAGGTTTGAAAGAACGCGGCATGGTCTTTTCGAAAGTCACTCAAAACCCGAAAGTTCGGACAGTGATTTTGCGCGATGAACAGGAACGACAAGTCTTCGCGGCAGCGCCGCTCGATTTGCCGGGAACTGAATACGCCGCGGCTGTAGGCATAGATCAGAATCGAAACCATCAACTTCGGGTGATAGGCGTGCTGGCCTTTCCGGCTATAGGTCTGCTCAATGCTAGTGGTATCCAACTGCTCGAACAGTTCGCCGTAGAGGAAGCATTCATGATCCTCGGGAAGGAGGTCAAACACATTGCCGGGAAATAATTGGTATTGATGAAACTCAACCGGTCGGGATTTGAAGGGAATCGTCATCGCTGCATAAAGGTCTATTATTTTTAATAATTATACCTTATCTTATTGATATTGTTAAATAATCATCCAGATCCTGCATTTCGTTCCCAGGACATGATATGAACTGATATCATACTAATTCAATTCTCGGACAGCCTCCTAGACGTTTCTAAGCTGCCTGTGCGGCAGCGGACGGATTCCGGAACTACCGGTTTCGGGTTGTTCGTTTCTAAGCTGCCTGTGCGGCAGCGGACCCGCCGGCGCTGCCCGAACCGGATTACCCGGATTTCTAAGCTGCCTGTGCGGCAGCGGACGTATTCATCCACCACCGTGTAACTTTCTATGTTTTCTAAGCTGCCTGTGCGGCAGCGGACGAATCCTCATCGCCGTCGGCTTAGTGGCGCGCTTTCTAAGCTGCCTGTGCGGCAGCGGACATCGTCCAAAACGGCCGGGGGCGTTAACACCTTTTCTAAGCTGCCTGTGCGGCAGCGGACGTATGTGTATTCCGCCTCCTGATTGTCCTAGTTTTCTAAGCTGCCTGTGCGGCAGCGGACGTATGTGTATTCCGCCTCCTGATTGTCCTAGTTTTCTAAGCTGCCTGTGCGGCAGCGGACGGTCTTTTCTTTGGTGCTGTGTCTGTTTCAATTTTCTAAGCTGCCTGTGCGGCAGCGGACACGTTTCGAGGTTAGATTCACTTCAGTTGATATTTCTAAGCTGCCTGTGCGGCAGCGGACCAGAAAGCCAGACCGAAACTGCCGACTTACTCTTTCTAAGCTGCCTGTGCGGCAGCGGACCAGCTACAGCATGTTCCTGTCTTCTGTCGTTCTTTCTAAGCTGCCTGTGCGGCAGCGGACTTAACATTGAATTTGATTACCGGCATTTTATCTTTCTAAGCTGCCTGTGCGGCAGCGGACAGCATCAAGCGGGCGGTAAATGCGGCCACTTTTTTCTAAGCTGCCTGTGCGGCAGCGGACGCTTTGATGTCCGCTTTATACGCGGCAAAATTTTTCTAAGCTGCCTGTGCGGCAGCGGACGATCAGTATATTGCCCAGCGTCTACCGTTTGCTTTCTAAGCTGCCTGTGCGGCAGCGGACACATAGCCGCGCCAGTCGTCATTGTCCGGCGTTTTCTAAGCTGCCTGTGCGGCAGCGGACATTAAAGACGAAACTTACATTGATCCTTATGATTTCTAAGCTGCCTGTGCGGCAGCGGACGCGGCATGAGTTTTCTTTTAATCTTTTTGATATTTCTAAGCTGCCTGTGCGGCAGCGGACTCGTCTAAACGTCCAAAATCCGTTTCTATGATTTTCTAAGCTGCCTGTGCGGCAGCGGACTACCTTGGCTGCTGTTAGCGCATCTGACGACATTTCTAAGCTGCCTGTGCGGCAGCGGACAGTTTAAATTTGTTCAGAATGAAGGCTGTAGATTTCTAAGCTGCCTGTGCGGCAGCGGACGATCAATCAAAACATTAGAAGGGTTATTCGATTTTCTAAGCTGCCTGTGCGGCAGCGGACCCTCGGTTAACTCGCCGATTTCTTTTTGTTTGTTTCTAAGCTGCCTGTGCGGCAGCGGACCTGATGCTGGCTTGTCTGCCCCCGCTCAAGGCTTTCTAAGCTGCCTGTGCGGCAGCGGACGAATCGCTCAAGACTGAGCGCGCTTCGTGGATTTTCTAAGCTGCCTGTGCGGCAGCGGACGCCACCGCGGGCAATGGCCGCGATATTACCAATTTCTAAGCTGCCTGTGCGGCAGCGGACTCTCCAGACAACATACCGGAGCTGGGTAAATTTTTCTAAGCTGCCTGTGCGGCAGCGGACTAAACTCCTCCGGGTGCCGTCGTCATTCCACATTTCTAAGCTGCCTGTGCGGCAGCGGACTCCAGAGCAGCACGGCCATCAGGATTCCTGAGTTTCTAAGCTGCCTGTGCGGCAGCGGACGATGTGAGTAATAAACCAGAGACAGTACGTGATTTCTAAGCTGCCTGTGCGGCAGCGGACTATAAAACAACACCTGCTCTTGCTGCTTGAATTTTCTAAGCTGCCTGTGCGGCAGCGGACCTGATGCGGGCTCTTTGAGCGATGACTTTATCTTTCTAAGCTGCCTGTGCGGCAGCGGACGTATAGTTTTCAGTAAATGACAGCTCGCCATCTTTCTAAGCTGCCTGTGCGGCAGCGGACTTATGAAATTCAGGCACGGCCACATACTCGAATTTCTAAGCTGCCTGTGCGGCAGCGGACATCTTAGCGACTAAGCGCCACGTCGGAGAGTATTTCTAAGCTGCCTGTGCGGCAGCGGACAGAGTTTAATTGGATGTTTAATGCCGTAAGACTTTCTAAGCTGCCTGTGCGGCAGCGGACTAACCGTATTTGGGCCAATGCCAGGCATGCCGTTTCTAAGCTGCCTGTGCGGCAGCGGACCATATCTCAGTTTTTCGGGGCGCTTGTCGAGTTTTCTAAGCTGCCTGTGCGGCAGCGGACCACAGTAAAGCGCCCCGGCTTGCTTATCACCGTTTCTAAGCTGCCTGTGCGGCAGCGGACAAAAGAGCAAATAACATTAATGAATTTGCTCATTTCTAAGCTGCCTGTGCGGCAGCGGACCAGTGGCGTAGGGCATAAATTAATTTTTTGTGGTTTCTAAGCTGCCTGTGCGGCAGCGGACTCCCGTGTAAACGGTTACTAAAACATTAACACTTTCTAAGCTGCCTGTGCGGCAGCGGACGATAACCGCCCGCTGTGCTGCTCCAGGCGCTTTTTCTAAGCTGCCTGTGCGGCAGCGGACTCTGATTCAAAGCAATGCCGCGCGGGAAGCTTTTTCTAAGCTGCCTGTGCGGCAGCGGACGACAACCAGGACCCTGAGGGCGTGGTGCGTGATTTCTAAGCTGCCTGTGCGGCAGCGGACGCTCACCGGATGGGAGAAAGCCGAAGCGGCTACTTTCTAAGCTGCCTGTGCGGCAGCGGACCCTATTTGTGCCCGGCGAATAAAGTAACCATCTTTCTAAGCTGCCTGTGCGGCAGCGGACGGTTTTAGGATGACCGATCACCAAAGGCGCGCTTTCTAAGCTGCCTGTGCGGCAGCGGACGCAGGAACAGGGCTATTTAGCCGGTCTACAGGTTTCTAAGCTGCCTGTGCGGCAGCGGACTTATTGATGCAATGAAGAATGACGGAATTATCTTTCTAAGCTGCCTGTGCGGCAGCGGACTTACAGTTTGCAAGTGTAATATGCCGAAATGATTTCTAAGCTGCCTGTGCGGCAGCGGACGATGTTACATCGTGCCTAACAAACCCTACGTTTTTCTAAGCTGCCTGTGCGGCAGCGGACCGGGATAACATGCATTTTTGACATGATAACCATTTCTAAGCTGCCTGTGCGGCAGCGGACTAGACAAGCAAAACCGCTTTTTGCCCTGGGCATTTCTAAGCTGCCTGTGCGGCAGCGGACTATCGACTAAGCTTTCCGTTCCATCTTTGAACTTTCTAAGCTGCCTGTGCGGCAGCGGACTTCATGGGGGGCATGGATAAGATAAAGTCCGATTTCTAAGCTGCCTGTGCGGCAGCGGACATCAGGTCCCGGACCGGCTTGGACAGGTCCGCTTTCTAAGCTGCCTGTGCGGCAGCGGACCCTGTGCCCGCTTTAAAATTATTGATGTGCCGTTTCTAAGCTGCCTGTGCGGCAGCGGACGCGGCTACAGCTGCAAATCCAACGCCAATTTTTTTCTAAGCTGCCTGTGCGGCAGCGGACTCCTGGAAGGTATCCTTGACGCCTCCGGGCTCTTTCTAAGCTGCCTGTGCGGCAGCGGACTAAGTGTACGGTTGGCGATGCTTTGCGCCGCTGTTTCTAAGCTGCCTGTGCGGCAGCGGACCATGGACGCGAATGAACGGCAGTCCGAGCAATTTTCTAAGCTGCCTGTGCGGCAGCGGACGCGAACTGCCGAGGGATGCTCGGGAGTTGGGTTTTCTAAGCTGCCTGTGCGGCAGCGGACAAATATCTAATTGATGTTCGATGGCTTTAATGCTTTCTAAGCTGCCTGTGCGGCAGCGGACTACGTGTACATTTTCCCCAGACCCCCACTGCATTTCTAAGCTGCCTGTGCGGCAGCGGACAATATATGGCTTTTTTGTTTTCGTGGCGTGTCTTTCTAAGCTGCCTGTGCGGCAGCGGACTTTTGATAACTCAGCATCCTAAGTTGGTCGATTTTCTAAGCTGCCTGTGCGGCAGCGGACGTATGCAGGTTTGGTTGCCAGAACCACTACCTTTTCTAAGCTGCCTGTGCGGCAGCGGACTGGACCAGGTTACAGCGTTTGCCGGTTCTGGTTTTCTAAGCTGCCTGTGCGGCAGCGGACATAATAGGCCCTCTTGCAAACTGCATTGGACTTTTCTAAGCTGCCTGTGCGGCAGCGGACACTACCCAGGCAAAACCGTGCGGCAGCGGACCTACCTGGCCGCTGGCTGGGAACGTTCGTAAGTTTCTAAGCTGCCTGTGCGGCAGCGGACTGGACCAGGTTACAGCGTTTGCCGGTTCTGGTTTTCTAAGCTGCCTGTGCGGCAGCGGACATAATAGGCCCTCTTGCAAACTGCATTGGACTTTTCTAAGCTGCCTGTGCGGCAGCGGACACTACCCAGGCAAAACCGTGCGGCATTTTATCTTTCTAAGCTGCCTGTGCGGCAGCGGACCGGTATTTGCCAAACGCGCGTTGAGCGTCATCTTTCTAAGCTGCCTGTGCGGCAGCGGACGCCAATGAAATGGTGGCAATGGATCAGATTATTTTCTAAGCTGCCTGTGCGGCAGCGGACCTACCTGGCCGCTGGCTGGGAACGTTCGTAAGTTTCTAAGCTGCCTGTGCGGCAGCGGACGGGCCTTGCATCAGGCACCAGTCTGGTTGGTATTTCTAAGCTGCCTGTGCGGCAGCGGACTTGTTATTGTTCCACTGTACGCAAAACCCGTATTTCTAAGCTGCCTGTGCGGCAGCGGACAGCCCGGCCAGATCGTAGAAAAACGAATCGCTTTTCTAAGCTGCCTGTGCGGCAGCGGACTATATAAAGAGCTTGAGGATGCATTATATTATTTTCTAAGCTGCCTGTGCGGCAGCGGACTGAGCAATGCAGCCTTGATAGCCTTTTTATATTTTCTAAGCTGCCTGTGCGGCAGCGGACAATTGCTAATGACAAGGTGTTATTGGATTTCCTTTCTAAGCTGCCTGTGCGGCAGCGGACTAGCTTTTGATATTGGTTGTATTGTTGCTATCTTTCTAAGCTGCCTGTGCGGCAGCGGACGTATTGTTATGACATTACTTTGTATATCAAGTTTTCTAAGCTGCCTGTGCGGCAGCGGACATTGATATGGCTAGTAATAAAATTACGCAATTTTTCTAAGCTGCCTGTGCGGCAGCGGACTAAATGTTGTTATGGGCAGCTCGCTGCAAATATTTCTAAGCTGCCTGTGCGGCAGCGGACGCTTTGAAATCTCGCAAGCCTTTGCACCGATCTTTCTAAGCTGCCTGTGCGGCAGCGGACGTATAGGGTTATGGGATTATTGCCAATTGGCATTTTCTAAGCTGCCTGTGCGGCAGCGGACCCGTCGACGGTTAAAGAGCTGTTGGCCGGTAATTTCTAAGCTGCCTGTGCGGCAGCGGACTGCAGCAGGCGCAAAGGGGCCAAGGTTGTTAATTTCTAAGCTGCCTGTGCGGCAGCGGACTAAAAAGAGAGTATTTCAGCCAAAAAGAAATATTTCTAAGCTGCCTGTGCGGCAGCGGACGCTTTTGCAGGAGTTGCCTCAAATGCTTTTGCTTTCTAAGCTGCCTGTGCGGCAGCGGACAAGCTCAGTAATTACTGTCACCGATAGTCATGTTTCTAAGCTGCCTGTGCGGCAGCGGACAGGCACTGGAGTATAGCCCAGTATTTATTGAATTTCTAAGCTGCCTGTGCGGCAGCGGACTTATGCATAAAGAGCGTTTTGCGGAATTGGTATTTCTAAGCTGCCTGTGCGGCAGCGGACGCGGCCTCGGGCCAGGGCTTCGCGGTTGATTTTTTCTAAGCTGCCTGTGCGGCAGCGGACACGTCCACGCAGCAGACGGCAGACCGCGCACATTTCTAAGCTGCCTGTGCGGCAGCGGACCAGGTGGGGGAGATTGACACGGATGTGCTGACGTTTCTAAGCTGCCTGTGCGGCAGCGGACACTAATTTATATTTCACTTTGGAGTAACCCATTTTCTAAGCTGCCTGTGCGGCAGCGGACTCACCAGCGCAAGCAACGTAATCGCCCTGCCTTTTCTAAGCTGCCTGTGCGGCAGCGGACGACACTCCTGAGCATAGTCATACGCGTCAGCATTTCTAAGCTGCCTGTGCGGCAGCGGACCTGGCCACGACGCCCTGCGCTTTGGTCAGTGCTTTCTAAGCTGCCTGTGCGGCAGCGGACCAAAAACAATAACTAAATTATGTGAGGTTTACTTTCTAAGCTGCCTGTGCGGCAGCGGACTGCTAAATTGATTTTATCTAAATCATCACTTATTTCTAAGCTGCCTGTGCGGCAGCGGACATCCAAGTCATGGGCAAAATGCCGCTCAATTCTTTCTAAGCTGCCTGTGCGGCAGCGGACGGCTGTGCGAAGACGAAAAACGGTATTTTATCTTTCTAAGCTGCCTGTGCGGCAGCGGACTTCAAGCGCTGTTGTCGGAGTGGCTGCCGGGTTTTCTAAGCTGCCTGTGCGGCAGCGGACTCCTGTATGCGCGTCAAAGATCGCACAAAGAATTTCTAAGCTGCCTGTGCGGCAGCGGACTTGGATGTCACCAACTTTAACGCCAACTACAATTTCTAAGCTGCCTGTGCGGCAGCGGACATCATGTAGACCTGGCCGTCAGTTAACCGAATTTTCTAAGCTGCCTGTGCGGCAGCGGACGATAAGGTTAGTTTTGTCATGATGTCTTTTTGTTTTCTAAGCTGCCTGTGCGGCAGCGGACAATCCACGATAGATGGTGTTCAGCCCGTTAGTTTTCTAAGCTGCCTGTGCGGCAGCGGACTAAAATCCAGCCCCCGCCAGCTGATTGTTGGTTTTCTAAGCTGCCTGTGCGGCAGCGGACGTAAAGCTACAAACGGCGAGGCTATTTTCGGCTTTCTAAGCTGCCTGTGCGGCAGCGGACCGCAAACAAAAGCCGTTTTGCGACCTGAGTTTTTTCTAAGCTGCCTGTGCGGCAGCGGACTTCTTACTCTTCCATGTTTGGCACTTGCCATTTTTCTAAGCTGCCTGTGCGGCAGCGGACTGTCACTTTCAGATGCTTCATTTATCCCACTTTTTCTAAGCTGCCTGTGCGGCAGCGGACATTAGCAATCTACAATTCTAAATTCGCCAGTGTTTCTAAGCTGCCTGTGCGGCAGCGGACACAAAAAAGTTACCCGGGACTTCTTTAATAACATTTCTAAGCTGCCTGTGCGGCAGCGGACAGATACCGGAAAGACTTATAATATCTGTAGAATTTCTAAGCTGCCTGTGCGGCAGCGGACTAAAACCTTCTGTTTTAGCATGGCTCATTAAATTTCTAAGCTGCCTGTGCGGCAGCGGACGCCAGAGCATCTTACTTTTGCTATCAAAATGTTTTCTAAGCTGCCTGTGCGGCAGCGGACAACGTTTTCATATCCGTATCGCCAAGCTTCACTTTCTAAGCTGCCTGTGCGGCAGCGGACGCTGCCCCCTTGGCCGACAATGCCGCCTTCGTTTTCTAAGCTGCCTGTGCGGCAGCGGACATAATTGCGCACAAAGCAATGAAGCGTCGACCTTTCTAAGCTGCCTGTGCGGCAGCGGACAACCGGGTAAGCTCAGCATTTAACAGTTTAAATTTCTAAGCTGCCTGTGCGGCAGCGGACAAGCGTCTGACCTACAGGCACAGCGGGCGTTTATTTCTAAGCTGCCTGTGCGGCAGCGGACTAAAACTGCTCAAGTCTGTAACTCCTAGTTGCTTTCTAAGCTGCCTGTGCGGCAGCGGACTCAGTACAGTTGATTTTGATAATTTTTCAAGCTTTCTAAGCTGCCTGTGCGGCAGCGGACACCGATTCATTGGCTCTTTCATCATTGCGGCATTTCTAAGCTGCCTGTGCGGCAGCGGACCAGCGCGTTGTGGCTGGGCAACCCATCTTCTTTCTAAGCTGCCTGTGCGGCAGCGGACAAGTAGCTGGAGCGCTTTACTGGTCCGTTAACTTTCTAAGCTGCCTGTGCGGCAGCGGACCAAACGTGGCGGTGGCTATGCAATCAGCATTATTTCTAAGCTGCCTGTGCGGCAGCGGACGTTCGCCGTTGTTGATAATGTGGCAGTGCAGTTTTCTAAGCTGCCTGTGCGGCAGCGGACTAAAATCGGCGTTGTTCCATTCGGCCTCGGACTTTCTAAGCTGCCTGTGCGGCAGCGGACCGTGGGTAATTTGTAAGATGACCTGTGCTAATTTTCTAAGCTGCCTGTGCGGCAGCGGACTAAATAACCTCACCCAGCCCTCTTTCTTGACTTTTCTAAGCTGCCTGTGCGGCAGCGGACTACCATCAAAAACCCAGGGCATCAATTCTGCCTTTCTAAGCTGCCTGTGCGGCAGCGGACGGAGCTCTAGCGCGTTTATTTCGTGCTTTGGTTTTCTAAGCTGCCTGTGCGGCAGCGGACGTGTCAATTCAGTTATTTGTTTTTCTATCAGATTTCTAAGCTGCCTGTGCGGCAGCGGACCGTTGAAACGCCCGAATGTTCCGCCTTTTTCAGTTTCTAAGCTGCCTGTGCGGCAGCGGACTTCTCCAGCCTTTAACCTTAATTACTTTAATATTTCTAAGCTGCCTGTGCGGCAGCGGACTCAATATTCATTAATTCAATCTCCAATGTGAGTTTCTAAGCTGCCTGTGCGGCAGCGGACGGAGCTCTAGCGCGTTTATTTCGTGCTTTGGTTTTCTAAGCTGCCTGTGCGGCAGCGGACCGGGTTTAAAAATACCGGCTCTTTTCTTTCATTTTCTAAGCTGCCTGTGCGGCAGCGGACCAACAACGGCGAACACGAATGTAACGCCGAAATTTCTAAGCTGCCTGTGCGGCAGCGGACTGCGCCGTTTAGTAAAGAGCTTTTCAGGGAGTTTTCTAAGCTGCCTGTGCGGCAGCGGACAGTATTAAATAACCACTACCGGAGACTCGAATTTTCTAAGCTGCCTGTGCGGCAGCGGACTAATTTAGAGGAAGCTAAGGCACATCCTGAAATTTCTAAGCTGCCTGTGCGGCAGCGGACTCGCGCTCTACCCACTGGGAGCGGGTTTCATATTTCTAAGCTGCCTGTGCGGCAGCGGACCTGTTCAATTGTTTTTTGAAAAGCGTCATAACTTTCTAAGCTGCCTGTGCGGCAGCGGACTAAAACTACTCAAGTCTGTAACTCCTAATTGCTTTCTAAGCTGCCTGTGCGGCAGCGGACAGTTTGCCGTTGCTGAAGCGGCAAATTTAGAATTTCTAAGCTGCCTGTGCGGCAGCGGACACGAGCATTGAAAATAAGGCGATTGTTTTATTTTTCTAAGCTGCCTGTGCGGCAGCGGACTGAAGTATAAAGAACAAAAAAATAATGGCAACAAGTACTTAGCTGGAAATTCTTGTTTTGACCATTATTTTTTGATCAATTGTAACTGATTGATTTTTCTATGTTGTTAAAGAGCCTAAAAAACTTGGGTCGAAACCGGTCAGTTTGATTTTGTGTTTATATAATCAGCCAGCATCTCGCTTGCCTAATACATGCAGTAAATTTTCCTAAATTTCAATACGGCGAGGGCGAGGTGTCACGAATTGCTAAGTGACTATCGGGAATGAGTGGTTCCTTTATGGACTTACCGTAAAAGGATAATCTGTTATTGATGAGTCCAAATACTCTAGGAATCCGGCTGATGACTTTTGTGTCAGCTACATTACCTCCACCTACTAAAATACACGCGGGTTGAGTGAAGCCAAATCAAGTCTGTAAAGTTGTAAATCCCGTTCACCCCATTCGGCAGCTTATGGGGTGAGCGGGATTTTGCCGCATTATGCCGCGAAAGAAAATGGATCAAAAATCAGGCACGGTTGAAACAGCACTTAAACCATAGCTGCTGAATGTCGTGCCAGTGGACTCGGTAGTCGTGGATTTTTTAATCCAGAGACAAAACTCCTGGTTTCCACTCAAGCTTTTAAGACGGATAAAGGGTGTCGCAATGCTTTTATGAGGCATTTCGCTATAGCGTTGATACGCCGAGTCATAGTCGATGTGATGCCTTTTTGCATAGCGCCTGGCTAAACGCTCTTTGCTGGTTTTGGGCTGTTCTCGTTGAAAAAAGGCGTAAGCCGTAATTTTTTCCGGCACGGGGCGAATGCCGGTCCAATGGACGTAGTCGCTCAAACGAGCCAACCATTTGGCGACATCAAATCGAGCGAGTGTCATTTCGTCTATAGCAAACAACCGCAATTTGTCGCCCAATATGCTGAATTTTTGCCCCGTTACATATTCAGGAAACGAGACACCAATCGGCACGCATCCCTGATCATCCTGTATCTCGACCAATCCCAAATGGATTTGCTGGAAGACTTTTGACCAGAGGAAATGGATAGGGACTTCATCTTGGGGTAATAACGATAGTTCCTGATAATAATTCATCATTTACTCATTACCCCCAAAGACACCCCCGCGAATCAGCGTCGCAATAACATAATGCTGCTGTTCGGCGGGAATCTCGCCTTCTTTCAGCCATTTAATGAATAAGGTATAAAAATCATTTTTTGAAATGCGGTAGGCTTCTCCACGAGATGTAACCGAACCATACGGCTCGATGGCAATAGCTTTTACATTACAGTCGTCTGTGTACCATGTGTCGATAGTCCGCAAGGCATTGCCGATTTTTTCGGAGTGCATACCGGCACAACCATTTAATTGAAATAAAAACTTCGTTTTTTGATCTTTTGGCGGATTCATGACCATTTCTTGTGATGGAAATACATGCTGACCTGATCCAAGTTTAGAGAATGCAGTTATTTCTAAGTACTCAAAACCGTCGCCTTGCAAACCGCTTTGGATTGTTGAAACCAATTGGGCAAAAGGATGGTTACTTTCATCGGGTAATGCTCTGAATTGATTAAGAAGGTAGTCGTAGGCATCAAATAGCCAGCGCCTTTCGCCGTGTTTTATTTCAATACTGATAGACTCGGCACCAACACGGTTACGCCATAAAAACCGTCCATTCACAATGTTATTGGCATACCGGAGAGCTAATTCTTTAAATTCATGTTCGATACGATAGGCCGCCACAATATCAGTCACCTTTTCTTCAAACGCTGGCGTGTTACAGGCTGTCGGTTCTTCAAGCTGTCCCAAAACTTTTAATGTAAATTTGACACGTAAGGTATCAACATCATGCGGTAGGGTGGCATCGTCACCCCAAGAAAGATTGGGCTTTGATTTGTCGTCATCTTTAGCACCAAATTGACTATGAGTAGCGCGGTTTCTTTTTTCATGCAAGGCAATCGGTTGCCATTTATCGGACTTGTCGATGTCGGACCACAAGCCCGATGCCATTAATGCATCAGACACTTCCAGTTTACGGCTAAATGCCAGTACCGATGGTAGCGATAGTACGGTCGATTTAGTTGTTTTTTCAGCCATCGTCTTTCTCCTTAGTTAAGTGAACTCAAAAAATCGTCTTCAAAATCATCGTCAGCAACTTCTTCTAATTCATTGGTTGCTGGTTCGGGTTCTGCCTGTTTACCTTGATGGCATAAATACCAATCTTGATCGTGGCGGTAATGCCACAGCATGTCTGACACTTGTTGGATACGGTGCAAGCTGCGCCATTCACCTATGCTGTGCGCGGCTTCTACAAAGCAAACGGGCGTGGTGAAATCGCGTGTGTTAGCCACGTCACCTGCGGGATAAACTTGGCTTATCGCTTTGTAACCGTTGGTGATGGGTACAAGCCAGCCTTTGGCGGGTTTGTCCATTCGTAGCCATTCTGCTTCGGTTGTATCGGTAGGCTCGAGTTCGTTTTCTTTAAGTTTGGGTTTGGCTTGATATTTAAGGGCGGAAAAATCCAGCCAAGCATCCATTAACTCTACATCCGATTTTTCTTGCTTTAAGTTCTGATAATGGCTGGCTAACAAATCGGAGCGATCCATCAGCACAAACCCAGGCAGTAGCAAGCGTTTAAGTTTTTTTGATAATTTTTGCTGATCCATATTGAGTACATGGATAGCTTCAATGTGGTGAATCGAACCACCTGCCAAGCGATGTTGATATGCCAAATTCTTGATGGTTTGCGCTAAGGCGTTAATTTCAGCCGTTCGGCTTACCTTCAAATCAGGACAAGCCATCACTAAGGAAACCGTCATATCCATTTTGCCTTCTTCGATAATAGGGGGCGTTTCTTTAGCTTTAGCTCTGGTAGTCGGCGGATTTTTGCTTTGGGCAAAGACATAATCGCCGAAGCCTTTAGGTTGATAGGCGTGTATTTGGTGCTGGTGGCAAATGACGGCGCAACCTTGCAAAGTCACAGACTGACTGACCGTTAGTTTTCTGGATAAGGCATGACCAAAACCTAAAAAATGCGTTATCGCCGGAAAGCCATAGGTAAATCCGGCAATGCAATTGGCATCGTGGACACTGATACGCTCAAAAACGATGTAGGCATTACTCATGCTCCCACCTCCTCTGTGTTGGTTTCTAAATCCACTTCAGCAATGGCATTAAATTCGCGCAATAAGGGCAAAAACAGTTTTTGCCACTGTTTTTCGTGTGTAGCGCCTAGTGTGAGTTGTTTGTGTTTTATATGCCGGTTAACCCATTTGGAAAAATCGACAATCACGTCACTTGACCAATCGAGCGTAGTTTTCGCGGTTTGAAATTCTTCTTCCGGTCTTAAAGGGTCAAGCCAATATTGTTGATGTACTGGCAATTTCGATTCTTGCGACCATCCCGAATACTCTTTAAGTCTTTGAACTTGTCTTGCATAATCGAGCACCACTTCGGCAATATCCGCTAGATGGTTACGAATAATTTGCTTACGCTGAAGATTTACACTGAGTTTGTTGGCCTTAATGGCTAACAATAAATTCTTGAGTTCTGTCAGCGGTTCTTTGGCTTGGTTAGCAAGTTGTTTATTAAATATAGTTTTTAAATGAATGGGCGGCTTGGTTTGGGTTTGCCATTGTGGTGGAACGGCTGGCAGCAAAATTAGTTGTCCCGAGCGCTTTCCATTTAAATTGGAAACATTTTGATGATTAGTTTGTGTGGCTTTTAAGACGGCGGTTCTATGAAACGACCTAGCTATTTCTGAACTGAAAGTTTCATCAGCTCTAGCCTTATTTACGGGTGTGTCTTTTCGGCGTGCTTCCCAAATTCGGTTATAAATGACTTGCGCTAGAGATGATGAAATCAGTGGGGCTAATAAGTGATAGTCGGTTACTGAAGTTAAAGGAAAATAAACTTGCTTAGCCAGAATATGACTGGATTTGTTTTTTTCGTTAAAAGCTAAACTAAATTGCTCTTGCCAATCCATTAGCTGGTTATCGTCTTGAGCATATGGTTTTAACAAGGTTGGATTTATGCAGATTTCTTTTCCAATTAATTGCAAGAACTCTGCAATCTGAGCGTAAGCGGCTGTTGAATAAGCAAAATCTTTTTTTATTTCTTTTGAACAATTAACAGTGATAACTAAGGGCTTAGAAGAATTTTTGTATAACGCTGTAGCATTTATATTTGAGGCTTTCGTGCTGGAATGAGTCAGTTTTGCAATATGGGTCATACCAACACTAACTTCACTGGCCTTTTGTGCCGCATCGTTAATCCATGTATTTCGTTGATATTTTTCTTGAGCAGTTTCTTTTGCCCCACTAATTGCGCTGGCGATTTTATCGTCAACGACAGCCAATCTTTCAAGTAACCGTTGATTTTTTCTGATTTTATCCGTTTGAAGTTTATCACCCTCAATTTTTTGAAAATACTTTTTATCTTGCTCGGAAATATGAGATTTATTCACCTCTTTTTTTAAGGATTTAAATTGCGCGGCAAGATTTGTTTTTAATTCATTGTGGTCAGAGGAGTTTTGATATAAATCTATAGCTTGCTGAAGTAATTCAGATATCCTTTCATCAGCACCAAAAATAACTACCAGCTTATCGAGTTTCTTACGCATCCATTGGTTTGATTCAAAGGCATCGTATTCCTTAGTATATTTTTCTAACTGATCTTTGTGTTTATGGTTATTTTTCTTATCCCTTATAGGCTTAAGAATTTCTTCAAAACCTGCTGCTACTGAGTCTTGAGTTTTTTCGATAAAAAAATCTTCAATTATTTTTTGTGGATTTTCCATTAAATATCCTCTATAAAATTTCTTTAAAAACCCCAAGCATTGGGGAGTAATACCATTCATTTATTTGATTTTCATAGTCCGGCAGGCGTATTTCGCCGAAACAATAGCTGATATATTTCAAAGGCTTTTCTAGTTGTTCTGCTAAATTTCCGTATTGATCTTGAATATTGAAGACAAACCAAGGTTGATTGCCTTGGACTGGCGTTACATCAATATTTGTAATATCCGATACGATTTCATATTTAATGGGATTAACGTTCTCGTTTTTGATTTTCCAAACGGGTTCGTCCTCTTCTTCTGCAAGATAAAGGCTATACGCTTGGTCAGGTGAAGAAGCCCTAAAAGGTTGCTTGCGCTGGATTTCGGCGCACCATGTAACTTGGTTTTGCCACCATAAATTAGCAGGACCTTTGTTATCTGTATTTTCAAATAACTTTTGGCGGTAGGCAATTTGTTCTAGCGTCACTAGGTTTAAAAATGGTGAGGTTTCTTTCCATTTTTTAGGTCGCTGGATACTAGGAATGGCATTCGGAGTTGAAAATTGAGTTTCTAGTAGAATTTCTGCTAAATCTTTTGGCTTCACTATTCGGTGTTCTGATTCAAATCCTGGATTTACAAAGGCCATTTTGTTGTCATCTTTGTTTTTAAGAGCCCTATAGTTTTTAGCCAGAATATAAAAATTCTCTGTTTCAGGTGTTTGCTTACGATGGCGCTGTATGCGTCCAGCTATTTGAATAATTGAGCGCATGGAACTAGGTTCGGCAATCGCCCAATCGTAATCGTGGTCACGCCCGACTTCCGCCACCGATGTTGCCAATACCACAAAAAGCTGATTTTGTTCTGGATAATGGCTTAAGGCATGTTGAATTTCGGAGCAATTCCAAATGGCTTCTGGGTCTTTGCGGTTGAGAGCTTGGTCTAATCTGCTTTCAATGAATGCTCGTTGCGCCAATGGATACTGGCTGTGATAAACGCAGTAATGGATACGGAAATTTTCCGGTGCAGGATTGGCATACAGCAATCTGGCAATTGCCACTAATGGGTTGATATTGGCTATGCGTACCAAACCGAGAGAGATGTTTTTACCGGATGCGTGTTGTTGATGATGGCCTCGGTGTAAGTCCATCATGCCCTGCCGGATTACTATACTCATCGTGTCAAGTGGCTGTAAATCGGCTGTCGCAGCAATTGCCAACAATTTTGCTTTACGAAAAATTAAATTATCCTGAGCGAGCTTGGTAATGCGTTTTTGAATGAATTCATCATGCGCTTTGATAAAGCTCTGAATGTTTTCCTGTTCTGATGTCTGTACACTGAACTCATCAAACCACGCGCACACAACGGATTTTGGTGTAATTGATTGATTGGTGGCGGCATTAAATGCTTTCCGCCCTTCTTGGTAGGCTTCAAATAAGGCATAAGCCAATGCAGGCGGCATAGTTGCCGTAGATAACAATACTTTTGCGCCCAACATACCAGCCCAATTCACCAATCGAGCCAAGGCTGGCAAGTCATTCAAATCAAATTCGTCTGGTTCATCTAAAACCAAGTCGGATGTAAGTAGGCGCAACATTGGTACAATTTGCCTGCCGCCTCGAACGCCTTCGGTTGCAGGCGTTAAGTGGTCGATAGTGCTGACTAATATAGGAGCATGTAACAGTTTTTTGGCTTTTCGATTATTTGGGAACCACTTTTCCAGTTGGCCTTCGTAAAGTTCGGTGCCATAAATCACATCGAAACCGTCATCATCCAACCCCCACTCCAAGCTTTCGCTACCGCGCATGGCAAATGGATCGTCCTCATTTTGTTTGCCTTGGTTGATTTGGTTTAGACGCAGAATAGCCTGTGATCCAATCAGCGTGGCAATGTCCGTTTTATCGAGCTCTAAGCGTTCTTGCAGGGCTTCACCTGTTTGTAAAGTCAATGTCCGTAAGCCTAAGGCTACACTAAAGCGGCAGCCTTCCGACTCGTCAGCTAAACCATACATAATTCTGGCGTTCGCCAAGGTTTTGCCTTTTCCAGTCGAAGCCATATTGATGCCGAAAAAGCCTTGATCTTTAACTTGGCTTTGAATCTGTTGAGCAGCCTGGAAGGCTTTAGTTTGCCATGGCTCTTTATCTTCCTTTGGGCCTTTGGTTAACGTTTTGTTGTCGGCAAGCGTTGGCAATTCTTCCCGTAAGCGTCTTAAATTTATAATGAATTCAAAAGCATGCTGGCTTACACCAATATTGTGCTCATCCAGTTTTTGCTTGGGTTGGCGGTGTTCGTCGGTATTGGCAAAAGCTTGGTAATGGGCATCTTGCCAGCGGGTTTGCGCGTCTTTGGCAGAATAGTGATGGTCGGCGAGCATTAGGGCCAGACGTGACAAATGCATAACAAATGGTTGGTTAAACCAATCGACTTCGCTCAAGCCCTGACAAGTCAAAGCCCGTTTTGACAGCTCTGTTGCCTTTTTTTGCCATGTTTTGCTTGCCAATGGAGTTCGATTGGAAAATTTCCAATTGGCTTCTAAGTGCTGCTGTTCCCATACGTGGTTTTGGCTATTGGTTGAATTCCAAGATTCGTCAAAAGCGTAGTTTAACCATGTATCAAGCTGGTCAAGGCTAGGCTCCGTTTCACCTAACTTGGGATAAACCGGCAAACGATGGTGAGAAACCACCAGCCACGCGACTAGCTTTGCAAATGCCGGTAAGGTGTCGAATGGATTGTTGAATGTATCCGAGCCAGGATTATCGACAAATATTTTTTGTATAACTTGGCTTTCTATATCTTCATCAACATTTACTAATTGTTTAAGCCATTCTTGGTCGTTTCTTCCATTAACAAATGCCTGAAAAATCCGTAAAGACACCCATTCATGCCTGTATGGTTCGAATCTTTTAGGCTTTTTGTCTTTTCTGGCTGGGTTAAGTTTTTCTTGAAACAAATCATTGGCTTTGCCCAAATCATGGAATAGTCCTGCAATTGCTGCGGCAATGGCAATGATTTCCGTTGTGTGCCAACCCTTTTCCCATTCACGATGACTTAAATTTTTTCCGGTGCTATTCACTGGCACGATCCCCTCAGCATTAAACCGCTTCCTATTCCCCACAATCCAAACCAACTCGCTCCGGCTTCTGGAACGCAGCCAATGGCAAGCCACGGCTGTATTTTTAGTGGCGGTTTTGCGCAGCAGGGTTTTAACGGCAATCAGGCCGTCTTCGGTTATGACTGTTTGCCAGGTGTTATCACCGATGCGGTTGGCGAAGGCGTCGAGTACACGACGAGTGCGGGTTAGTGCTTTTTTCTCGCATTGGCTGACAAAGGTGACCATCATGACCAGTCGTCCCGCATGGCTTGTTGTTTGACTTGGTCAAACATGAAGTCGAGGGCTTTGTGTTCGGTAAACTTTTGCAGAATTTGTTGGCGAAATTCTTGTTCGGTGGCTTTTTCTTTGGCGCAGATAAAAGCCCAGGGTAGAACGATGGAGTCTTTGATGAGGTCGGCGACATCAAACACTAACGCGCCGCGCCGGGTTTTTCCGTGCATGACAGCGAAACCGTGCGGTATGCCCAGTACCCAAAGTGTAGTGGCAGCCAGTCCATAGGCGAGGTAGTTGCCGTGGTTTAGATAGCCGTTGGCCAGGTCGGTGGCTTCCCGTTCTCTGATAAAGTCATTTAGGTGGGTGGCTTTAGCGGCGTAGCGGTAGAGTTGTTTGGTGAGCAGGGCTTCTTTTTGTAATAAATCACCGGTTTTTTCGGCATGAGGGATTTGATTGGTGTAATTGTTCAGGATTGTGCTGAGTTCTTGGTCATCCACAAAAAAGTTTTCTGCTTTCAAGTCGCGGTCTTTTTCCCATATACGCTGTAAATACTGAGTTCGTGCTTGTTGAAAGGATTTGGCCACAGTAAGCCGTTTGGCATCGTCAAACCAAAATCCGAGCCAGGCTTGTACGTATTCGGTGGGGCGATATTCGCTCTGTGGTGTGAGCCATTCAATCTCGCTACCGGAAAAGAGGGGCGTACTTCCTCCGCCACAAAAGCCTACCAATACTCCGGCACTGGCCAGCATACGCATGGCCGCCTGGGTGATGGAAGTGCCGGTGCCTAATAAGATCACTGTTGTATTGGCAATAGGAATGTTCCAGTAGTAGTTTTGGTCTTTGGCTTCTGTCAGATAGAGTACGCGGCCATCTTTTTGCATCACCCGGCATTTTTCCAGGTAGTAGATGTTGGCGCGTTTGGAGTGGAGTATGGCTTTAAGATCGGTGAGTTGTTCCATGATGCTGTTCTTGGTGAGTTTTTTTAAATAATTGAGGCAGTAAAAAACATCAGCCAGGCATAAGCATTTTCTTCTGTATCCAATTGTGTGAACTGCTTAAATTGCTGGCGTAATCTGGAATTATTTTTCCACCATTGGTCAGTTACCGCCACATCCAAACAATGATAAGGCAACAAATGATAGGCTGGACCGGATTCGCCTTCCGGTTTGGCTTTACCCCAATAGCTGTAATATCCGACTGTTTCGGTCATGCTTGCCTCACTTTAAACTGGGTTCACTGTTAGCTTGTATCAATGTGTACAAAAACTCCGGAGCGAGGTCAGCGCCATTGGGCCAGCAAACGGTACCTAATTCCGGATCCAAATCTGATTTGGCTGAAATTATTCCGGTCCAATAGCGGTTCAAACATTTCTCCCCAAAGCGCATTGCGTAAATCGGCAACACCGATCAATTCGTCGTTAAATACCAGTTTTATACGATAATCATCGAGATACGTGACCTCGGTTATGTGGAGAAACATGCTTGGATTCCGGTTGTTTTCATATAAATTCGGTCTGCATCACGCCATTTGAAATAGGCGGCAATTCGTTTTGAGCTTCTTGGCAATGCGCTGCTCCGACTCAGCAAATTGTCGTTAAATTTCTCTAGCCAGCCGGATGAAATCGATTCGGCGTATATAATACTGTCCAACAGACTTGGGTTGGCCTCGGTGCGGCTGAAGCCCTTTTTTACGATCCAAAAGCAAGTATTTTGATCCCCCCGCTTTTTCCCAAACTCAGGTTTGGAAGACTCTTCATTTGAGCTCTTGCTTACGGGTTTAGAGAAGCTGGAGCTTCTCGAACTGCTTTCCCAAGCAAAGAGCTTGGGAACGAGAGATACAGTGCTTGGTTCATATCAACCTCGTTTAGCGGTCTTGCCAGCTATTATGCATAGCTACCGTATCAAAGCGTGATACGGCGGCTACTTTTTTTGATAGATTTTCACCATGGCCTCAATTTGCTCGATCACTGCGTCGCGTAAAAAAGCCGGTTCCAAAATTTCGACTTCGGCGCCGTGGCGGAGGATGTCCATCAGCAGTTCGCGGTGATCGCCGAACGGTATTTGCAATTCGTAGCTGCCGTCTTTGTGCAGGCGACCGGTTTGTTTGGGATGCCATTGTTCGTCGGCGACCCAGCGGGCCCGCTCAGGTGTGAATTTTAGCTTTGCGATGTGCTGAGCATTGCCGGAAAAGATGCCATAGGCGGCGCTGAAATAGTCTTCAAGCTGTTGCCGATCGACGCTTTGGGCGGGTACTTCTTGGCGTATGGCGGTTTTAATGCGTTCTAATGCAAAGGTGCGCAGTTTGTTTCTAAGATGGCACCATGCATCGAGGTACCAGTTGTCCCGATAGTAAACTAGGTTTTGTGGGGATACGCTGCGCTCGCTAGTATGCCCGTCGCTACGCGCTTCATAGATCAAATCGAGACGTTGGTTGTCGAATAGTGCTCCGGCGATTTTGGCGAACCAAGGATTTTTGACGTTTTGACGCGAGGCGATCGGGATGATTTTAATGCATTCCAGTTTACGTTCGGCGCTGCTTCTATCTAACGCGAGAAGTTTTTCAATCCGATTTTGCAACTGGGTAATCTGATCCCCGAAAATGCCCGGCGAAATTTTTCGCAGCATCGTGTGGCAAGTCAGCAGACCCCAAAGCTCTTCGGCATTGAACCATAGCCCCGGCAGCTCGTAAGGATGTGCGCCGGTCTCGGTGTCGTAATAGTAGCCGTTTCGGTTTCTGTCGTAGACGATTGGTGCGTCGAAGTGATCGCGCATCAGTCTGACCAGCCTTTTGACGGTGACTTCACTGCATTCCAGTTTATCTTGTAGAAATTGGTTCGATGCTGGTGTTCTGCGCTCGGATAGTATGTGGTGCAGTTGGTAGATTCGTTCGAATCGGTCCATTTCCGCGGCTCCTTATTTTGCTGGGTTTTCCTTAAAGATAGCGCAATATCGCTAAGTACCGCCGACGATTATAAAGTACAGCGTTAAACGGCACTTTTCTATAAGGACGGAAAGCCGGTTACGCTGCGCTAAATTGAATCCAAGACTGCTGTCAGATCAAGCGATTGCTTCAGACATCAATGCTTTACCAACAGAAGCCAGTCCACTGGACCATGCATCCCATTCTTCATTATCGTCAAAGCAGAAATCGCCATCGCAAGCGGAAAAACGTTCCAAAACCGTTCCCGAAACGTCTGACTTTGTTCCAAATTAGTTTATGGTGTTTAGGGAAAATTCCGGTGAGAACTTTGAAAAATTCAGGTAAGCTTTAAACTAAAATCTATTGCCGTGCAAACTTTATTTTCATATTTTTATGCCTGAGATTTTACATGACCATTTAAAATGGGAACAACGCCAGCGTTTAACTTTACTTGAAGCGACGGTGTTTTGGAGCGGTGAGATTTCGACCGGTTCGTTAGTCGAGTTTTTTGGTATCAGCCGCGTGCAGGCGTCTAAGGATTTATCGCTTTACCAAAACTTATGTCCCGGCAACATTTGTTACGATAAGCATATGAAGCGTTATGTGGTGGACGGAGCGTTCAAGCCGGGTTTCATGGAAGGTTCGACCAGCGAGTTATTGCTGGTTTTGAAGTTGCAGCAGCAAAAGGATAATAAGGTAATGGTGTCTCTAGTCGGCAATTTGCCTTCTGTTGAAATCGTTAATCCCTTGGGGCGGCAGATTGATGAGTTGCTCATGCGCTCGGTAGTCCGGGCAATCCGTTTTAATCTGGAGCTGGAAATTGTTTATCAATCCATGACCAGTCTTGAGTTGGCAACGCTGCAAATATGTCCTTATACCCTGGTGTTTGATGGCTTGCAGTGGCATTTGCGGGCTTACAGTATCAAGGAGAGTGTTTACCGTGATTTTGTTCTGGCCCGGATTTACCAAATCACAATTTTGGGTAAGGCTGATGAGCCGCCCTTTTTAGACGGTTTGTGGGATACCTGGGTAACTGTTGAAGTTGGGCCGCATCCGGGTTTAAGTGAAACGCATAAAAGTGTGGTCGAGCGTGATTACGGAATGGTTGACGGTAAATGTGTGACGAAAGTAAGAGCGGCTTTGCTGAATTATTTCCTGTTTTGTATGCGAATTGCCAAGGATGACTTTAAGAGAGATCCGCTTTTGCAGAGGATTGTGCTGTTAAACCGTAAGGAGTTGAAGGGGCTTATCCGGGCTTCTTCGGGTCTTTAGGATAATTGTAATTATACAGGGTAGGTTGGGTTGCCCTCAGTGTCAGGATAGTTGTCGCCTCTAAAATTTTATAGAGGTACAAAATGCAAACCCGTTATAGTGAAGAATTTAAACAGCAAGCCCTGAGTAAAGTATTGCAACGCGGTGATAAAAGTATTCAATCGATTGCCGATGAATTGACTATCAGTGTGTTTACTCTGAAAGGCTGGCTTAAACAGACACGATCCAAATCAACAACAAACACTATGAAACAACAACGTCCTAAAGACTGGACTCGGGAACAACGGTTTGAAGCCTTGCTAGCCAGCGCGGGCTTGGAAGGCGAAGCACTCAATGCCTTTTGCCGTGAACGAGGCTTGTTTACCCATCACCTGCAAACGTGGCAACAAGACTTTATTAAACCTCTTGAGGTCACCGAACCCAGCCAAGTCTCAAGGAAAGCCTTGAAACCCTTGGAGAACGAGATTGCACAACTGAAGAAAGACCTGCAACGCAAGGAGAAAGCCTTGGCAGAAGCCGCCGCTTTGTTGATTCTTCAAAAAAAGTGCCACGCGTTCTGGGAGGAAAAGGCGCCATGATCCCTCTTGCAGAACGCACCCATTTACTCACCTTATTTAACGAAGCGTTTGATCACGGAGCCCGTAAAGCCAAAGCTGCCGAGGTGATGGGGCTACCGCTACGCACATTACAACGTTGGCAACGTCCCGAAGCCGTGCCGGTTGACGGTCGCACGCGCCGTCAACACGTGCCTTGTAATCGTTTGAGTGACGAAGAACGCGCTCAGGTATTAGCCCTAGCCAACAGCGATGAGTTCAAAGACAAAACACCGCATCAGATCGCGCCGATGTTGGCCGAACGCGGCGAGTATTATGCCTCGGAGTCGACGATTTACCGCATTTTTCGCGAGGCGAAACAAGTCAAACACCGTCATGCCTGCCGTCCATCGGTCGAGCGTAGTAAGCCGAAAGCCCTCATCGCGACGGCACCGAAACAACTGGTGAGTTGGGATATCACCTATTTGACCAGCCTCATCAAAGGCCAGTTTTTCTATCTGTATCTGTTCATGGATATCTTCAGTCGCAAGATTGTCGGCTGGCAAGTTTATGAACAAGAAAACAGCGAACTGGCGGCCGATCTGATCACGGATCTCTGCCAACGAGAAGGGATTCCACCGCACCAGTTGGTGTTACATTCCGACAACGGCAGCCCGATGAAAGGGGCAACGCTGCTGGCAACCTTGCAGCAGCTTGGCGTCACACCCTCACGGAGTCGCCCGGCGGTGAGTAACGACAACCCGTATTCCGAGTCGTTGTTTAAAACGCTGAAATACGACGCCCAGTATCCGACCCAACCGTTTGCCTCGGTCACCGCCGCCAGGGACTGGGTAACCGACTTTGTCGCCTGGTACAACCATGAGCATCGGCATAGTGGCATTCAATTTGTAACGCCTGAGCAACGCCACAGGGGTGAAGATCGGGCGATCCTGAAGCAACGCAAGGCCGTTTACGAGGCCGCTAAAGCCAAAAAACCGGAGCGCTGGAGTCGTAATACCCGAAACTGGGAATGGCAGGCAGAAGTCTGTTTAAATCCCGATAAACCGAGCGATAGTGCGGTAAAAAATACCGACACTACCGTTCATTAATTTTCAACTCATGCGACAACTACGTTGACATTTACCGGTTGGCTCGGGGAGCCTAAGCCAACATTAAAAGCATTCAGATTTCAAATAGGCCATTGGTTGGGTTACGGCTATCGCCTAACCCAACCATGTATCACTTTAGTTTTGTTGCTTTTCTGAATAATTAGGGTTAATTCAAGCTTTGGGCGTTAGCGGATTGCTTTTGAAATAAATCCCTTTCCAACCGTAGCGCATGAAATTGCGGATGTTTTGATGGTCGCTGCCTTCCGGATTTTTTAATACGTCTTCACGGTAGTAATCGCCAAACAGGCCAAGCGTTTCATCTTGATTTAACTCGTTGAGTTTGGCGAAGGCAAAAATTTTACACGACCCTTCGTTTTTTCCCGCTTCGTTTATCAGTTTGTTTTCATCAAGGCCGTTATGAAATTCTGAAGGAATGTAATCATAATTTTCCTGAATCACTGCAATAACGTCTGCAAAGCTGAGGGCTTGTTGGGCTTTGATTTTCTCGATTAAGTCTTTGGTCGTCATAAGTAAATGGGTACTGAGGATGAGTTAGCGAACCAGCGCTGATAGACTTTTAAAGTCGGGGTGTTGAGCGTCTTTTAGCCATTCGAACAAAACCGATTCGTAATTGGCGACAGTTGCGCCTTGTTGTTGCATTCTTTGCAGGGCATTGTTTTTATGCTGCGGGTTCCGCGAGCAAACCGCATCCTCGACGATATAGGTTTGATAGTCGAGAGCCAGCAATGCCAATGCTGTTTGTAATACGCAGATATGCGCTTCCTGGCCTGCCAGGATAATTTTTCTTCGCTCGGTTTGTTCAAGCGCCTGAGTGAAACCTTCCGCTTCGCAGCAGGAGAAACCGGTTTTTGGATAGGTTTTTGAATGGACCGGCAGTTTGTTTAAAACAGCGGTTTCGGTGGCGCCTAAACCTTTAGGGTATTGCTCGGTTACAAAAATGGGAATTGCCAGTGTATTGGCGGCCTCTATCAGTTTGCCGGTGTTGGCAATCATTAAATCTGCGTCGGCTTGCGGCATGGTGGCCGTCAGTTTGGCTTGCATGTCGACAATCAGCAGCACGCTGTTTTCTGCGGTTATCAAATTGGCGTGGTCTATCATGACGAATCACTCTCTGTTTATCAGGGGATGGGCGCTTTAATTTAGGCACTGTTTGCATTAATAGGGGGTGTCGCTCCGGCACGGATTGCCAGAATTAATGTCCTTTCAACTACTAACGTGAACAGTGCCTTATTTTAGGCGTGTTTCATGAGCCGCTCTTTTTCACGCTGCCATTCGCGGTCTTTTGATGCGGCACGTTTGTCGTGGAGTTTTTTACCTTTGGCCAGACCAATTTCCAATTTTGCCCGTCCGTTTTTCCAATACATGGATAAAGGAATCAAAGTGAATCCTTTGCGTTCGACGCTGCCGATCAGTCGGCTCAATTCCCGTTTGTGTAACAGTAATTTGCGTTGTCTGATGGCTTCCGGATTGACATGTGTCGATGCTGAGAGCAGGGCGGAAATGTGTGCGCCGGACAGCCAGGCTTCGCCGCGTTTGATGACGACGTAGCTTTCTTTGAGCTGAACGCGTCCGGCCCGCAGACTTTTAACTTCCCAGCCTTCGAGTACCAAGCCCGCTTCAAAACGTTCTTCAATAAAATACTCGTGAGTCGCCGTGCGATTATTCGCAATGGTTGCATTGGGTGTTTTTGATTTTTTCTTGGATTTTTTGTCGGCCATAGCCACGCGGTAAGATATATAAACTGACGTAAAGTAATAATTTTGGTATTTTACTCGATTATTAAAAAAATTGACTTTTTATGTAGAGAGGACGGGCATTTCAATGACGGATTCCAATAAATCATCGCACGGTGAGTGGTCATCGCGAATGGCTTTTATATTGGCGGCAACCGGTTCGGCTGTCGGTTTGGGCAATATCTGGAAGTTTCCTTATATTACCGGAGAAAATGGCGGTGGTGCTTTTGTCATAGTTTATCTGATGTGTGTGTTGTTGATCGGCATTCCCATCATGATTGCCGAGACGATGATTGGCCGTCGTGGCAAACGTAATCCTATCGATACCATGACCGTGCTGGCTAAAGAGTCAGGCGCTGATCCGAATTGGCATTACCTGGGCTGGTTAGGTGTTATAGCCGGTTTTCTGATTCTGTCCTATTACAGTGTTATCGCGGGTTGGGGTTTGTCTTATGTTCTGAACGTTTTTACCGGCAGTTTTTCGGGAGCGGACGGCGAGAAAGTCCAGACTCTGTTTAATGACTTTATGGCGAGTCCTCTCCAGCAATTGTTCTGGCATACCGTTTTTATGGTGGTTACCATGGGTGTGGTGGCCCGAGGTGTAACTGAGGGTTTGGAGCGCGCAGTTCAATGGCTTATGCCGGCTTTGTTTTTCCTGTTGCTGATTTTAGTGGCTTATGCCATGAGTACCGATTCCTATTTTAAGGGTTTGAATTTTCTGTTTAATGCGGATTTTTCAAAAATTACCGGGCAATCGGTTCTGACGGCCATGGGTCATGCTTTTTTTACATTGAGTTTGGGCATGGGGGCGATCATGGTCTATGGCGCTTATCTGCCTAAAGACATTTCAATTGCCCGGACCACCGTCATTGTTGCAGGAGCTGATACACTGGTGGCACTGCTGGCGGGTATAGCCATTTTTCCTATTGTGTTTGAGAATAATCTTCAGCCCGGATCCGGGCCTGGTCTGATTTTTCAGACACTACCGATTGCTTTTGGCAATATGACGGGCGGCTGGTTTTTTGGCATTCTGTTTTTTGTTTTATTGGTGTTTGCTGCGTTATCCTCGTCGATTTCGCTGATCGAACCGGCTGTGGCGTGGCTGGTTGAAACCCGCAATATGACCAGGCAAAGAGCTTGTGTGTGGGCGGGTGCTGTGACTTGGTTGCTGGGTTTAGGAACTATTTTTTCCTTCAATATTTGGTCTGAGTTCAAGATTTTTGATAGGACTATTTTTGAATTGCTGGATTATTTGACCGCTAACCTGATGCTGCCGATTGGTGGTTTTTGTATTGCCATTTTTGCCGGCTGGGTTATGAAACAGGAACACTGCAAAAAGGAATTGCATTTAACTAATCCTCAACACTTTGAGGTTTGGCGATTTTTAGTGTGCTACGTTTCACCCGCTGCCGTTTTTCTAGTGTTTTTAAACGTTGTGGGGGTCATTTAATGACGATGATTCAGAAAAGCGCGTTGGTCAAATACGCGGCTCATCAGATGTTTGATCTGGTTGATAATGTTGAAGCGTACCCGGAATTTTTGCCTTGGTGTGCGGGCAGTCGTGTCATAAACCGTAGCGATGATATCGTGGAGGCGGAACTGCTTATTGCCAAAGGTGGTTTTAAGAAATCCTTTGCGACACGAAATTGCCTGGACAGAGGCGGGCGAATTACGATCGCCCTATTAAACGGTCCGTTCAATTATTTGCAAGGCCGCTGGGACTTTATTCCATTGCGGGAAGATGCGAGCAAAATTTCGCTGGATTTGGAATTCGAAATGTCCGGATTGCTTGCGAATATCGCCTTTGGAACTGTTTTTAATCAAATTTGCAACACTATGATGGGTTCTTTTACTCAAAGGGCAAAGCAAGTTTATGGCTGAGCAATTGATAAGAGTTGAAGTTGCATACGCCAAACCGGAGGAGCAGATCATTTTGACGGTGACCTTGCCGGAAGGTTCTACCGCAGAGGATGCCATTAACAGTTCGGGTATTTTGAAACGGTTTCCTGAAATTGATTTGGCAAAAACCAAAATCGGTATTTTCAGTTCGGCCTGCAAGCTGGATCATGTGCTGAAAGAGTTCGACCGGGTAGAAATCTACCGGCCTTTGGAACATGATCCGAAGGACGCCCGCCGAAGCCGTGCTTCTAAAGAAGTAGAATCGTAAAGTTATGCCGGATTAGGCTGGGTAGAGCCAAAAGCGAAACCCAGTTTGCAGGGTTGCGGTGTGTATTCGAAATCCCCAAGAAGGCGAGTTGATTGGCAACAACTTCAGCAAGCTGTGCCGGATTATTTCGGAGCGGAAGAGCTGGATAAAGGATCTTCAGGCCTGTCCATTTTTTGCGGGGCTCTGCCTGTCGATTCTTCTCGGTATAAACCGTCAAATCCAAACAATCCGGTGATTTTTTCCCACAGTGTTTTTTCCAAATCTCTTGGAGGAAGTTCCATTGTGGTTTCATGAGCTACCCGTTCCACAGGTTTGGAGCTGGGTCTGAAATCCCCTTGAACGGCTTTGAGGCTGTCTTCCTTAAAGAACAGGGTAAGACGTTTCTGCATTCTGGGACCGCCTTCTTCCTGTTCTGAGTAAACATAATCCCATCGGTCTTCGTTGAAAACATCGATCAGCATCGGTGATCCCATAATATAAAGTACCTGCCGTTTATTCATGCCGGGTCTGAGTTGATCAACAACTTCCTGATCGATCAGGTTACCTTGTTGAATATCAATCTTGTAGACACCCGGCATATATTCCATGATGGTCGTACACCCGGTTAAAGTCAAACTGGCTGAGATGAAGGCTGGATAGAAAATCGACTTTTTCATGTACGGGACTAGCAAAAAGAATTGAATGATACAGGATGTGCATTGATTATCCTAGAATGGGCAGTCAACAATTCAGTAACCCGACGGATAAGGAAAGCCGCGTTTTTTGTCCCGTACAGCGTGTTGCCCGGTGATGGATTATAAATTGAGCGCACGAAATTCGGTGCAGGGTCTGGCGCGTTGCCATAATCGCTCGAACAGTTCTGCGAGCTGTTTGCTGCGCGAGGGCAGGCACGGACTCCAGTCGCCTTTGGCTTGTTCGTTGTTAAGGCGGAATAAATAGCCGCGTTGATCACTCAGCAGCAGCGCGGATGGATAACCAAGATCCTCCATTTCTGTCGGTGTTCTTAGCTGAATAGCAGAGGGCAGGCGCTGCGCCAAGTCAATCAGGGGGTGCGATCGCCCGTTCAAGGCGCCTGGGTCTTGAATCAGTATCATGACTAGGCTGTTTCTATTATTTATAGCAAATGATTTTAGTGCCTCAAGCATTGAATTTTGGGCATAAAGCGGCCATTCGAGGTCTTTACTGATAATGCAAATTTGCCGCCGGGCGGACGCAATAAGCTGGGTACTGGCTTCCAGGATAGCACTCAGGCTTTCCAGTTTGTCCGGCTCAATGCTTTCCGGGGCGGGTTTGGGGTCAGGTCGGCCTGGTTTTTGGGCGACAGGTTCTAGCGTCAAACTCAAGCTATAGACTCCCGGGTTGTTTTGAGTAACACGTGTGAATTTTAAGCGCTCAAAGAGGGTTTTATAGCGTTCAACCGCTTGAGCCTTGATTTCGGTCAAACCGGATTTTGCGGCTTTTTCGATCAATGCCGTCAGTAATGCCTGTTCAACACCCTGGTTATACCATTTCGGAATAACGGCTAATCCTTCGATGAAGCCTTCGGAGGTCAATCCGCCTGATCCGATCGGTAGATGCTGATTATCTCTTGCAATAAAATAAATACTTTGCGGATTGATTGAATCAGCCTCAATAATGTCGGACTCATCATCCGGTTGCTTATCTGCGTTAAGAATGGCTAGCAGATCATCATAGTCCGCCCGGTAATTGGCCGGTTCAACTCGAAAGTCAGGGATATTCATAAGGGTCGATAGCTTTGTATGTGTCAGGTTAATAAATAGGTAACTATTTAGCGGAGCAACGACATGCAGGTGATTCACCTTGTTGGTTGCGGTTGGCGATAGCCAGCCCAACATATCAAGGCCATGGCGTTAATTGTTGGGTTGCGAAAAATGTGCAATCCAACCTACGCTGAATAATCACAAAAACAGTCTATTGCCGGCGTTTATCCGGGTAAAAGTATAGGACAGTCTATTGTTCGTGAAAGATAAGAGACAAAAGTGTTAATATGGCGATCAACTAAATAACAGGAATGGCGAATACATGAAATCGGTAATGCGCCTTGTTTTAGACACTACTGGCTGGATAGGGAGAGTGATTTGGAAAAGCAAGATTTAAAAAACGCAGGCTTAAAGGTCACGTTGCCGCGAATGAAAATTCTTGAAATTCTAGAAAATCAGACCGAGGAAAGGCATCTGACTGCCGAGCAGGTCTATAAAATTCTGTTGAGTGAAAATGAGGAAATCGGTCTGGCGACTGTTTACCGGGTTCTCACTCAATTCGAAGCGGCTGGTTTGGTCAAGAGGCACCATTTTGAAGGGGGTAACTCGATTTTTGAACTTGACCGCGGCGGACACCATGATCATATTGTCTGTTTAAAATGCGGTAAAGTGGATGAGTTTACTGATCCGACCATAGAATCCAGACAAAAAGAAATAGCAAGCAAACTGGGTTATGATCTCACCGATCATAGTCTTTATCTCTATGGCTTTTGTGTCGATTGCAAAAAATCCTAACCCTCATTTAACATCATTTCATGTTTAAACCGCTAATCCTATACATTGGCTTACGCTATACGCGTGCCAAACGCAGAACTCAATTTATCTCATTTATCACATTAACTTCCATCCTGGGAATCGCCTTGGGTGTTACCGCTCTGATCACTGTGCTTTCAGTTATGAATGGCTTTGAGGCGGAATTGCGGGAAAGAATTTTAGGTATGACTTCTCACGCCACGGTAAGCGGCATTGATGGTCAATTACAGGAGTGGTCTAAAGTTCAGGAACGAGTGAAAGATTACCCGCATGTTGCAGGCTCGGCTCCGTTTGTTAACGGGCAAGTCATGATCAATGCCGATAGGCGGGTCAGTGGCACTATGCTGAGAGGTATTCTTCCCGAGCAGGAGCATGCTGTTTCCGAAGTCGGCGATAAGATGGTTGCCGGTGATCTCAATCAATTGGTTGAGGGCAATTACAATATCGTGCTGGGTGCCGAATTGGCCGGTTATTTGGGCGTAGGCCTGGGTGATCAGATCACCGTAATCACCCCGCAGGTTAATTCCACCCCTGCCGGTATTCTGCCCAGAATGCGGCGGTTTACTGTTACCGGCATGTTTCGGGTCGGGATGTTCGAATACGATAGAAATATGGCGATCATACATATGGCGGATGCTGCCAAGCTGTTCCGTTTGGAAGACGGCGTTTCCGGTTTGCGGCTTAAACTGGATGACCTTTTTAATGCGCCTCAAATCAGCCGTGCCTTGGCCAATACGATGTATGCTGACGGTTACCGGGTCAGCGACTGGACGCAAGCGCATAGCAATTTTTTCCGGGCTATCAAGACTGAAAAACGGGTGATGTTTATTATTCTGTTACTGATTGTTGCGGTGGCGGCATTCAATATTGTATCGACGCTGGTTATGGTGGTGACCGACAAGCGAGGCGATATTGCTATTTTAAAAACACAAGGTTTGTCTGCGCCTTCCGTAATGGGGATTTTTATTATTCTGGGCGGCATCATCGGGGTGGTAGGTACGGCACTGGGAACCGTCGGAGGCATTGCGCTGGCGCTTAATGTCGAGACCATCGTGCCGGCTATCGAGCAGTTTTTTGATACTCAGTTCATGGCCGCCGATGTGTATTACATCAGCGAATTGCCTTCCAAGCTGGAATGGTCTGATGTCTATGCGATAGCCGCCATGTCTTTTGGCCTTTCGTTGCTGGCGACCATTTATCCTGCCTGGCAGGCCTCGAAAGTCAATCCTGCCGAGGTCTTAAGATATGAGTAATCAATCAATTCTTTCCTGCCGGAAGTTGACCAAAACATTTAAGCAGGGTGGCCTTAACGTCACGGTCTTGAGAGGCGTCGATCTTGAGATCGGCGTAGGACAGCGTGTTGCCATAATGGGGGCTTCAGGGTCCGGAAAAAGTACACTTTTGCATCTGTTGGGCGGCCTGGATAAACCCGACGACGGCAGCGTTATTCTCAATAGCTTCGATCTGAACAAGGTTAGCGCCAGAGAACTTAACCAGTTGCGTAATCGCTCATTGGGCTTTATTTATCAGTTCCATCATCTGCTGGGTGAATTCACCGTTTTGGAAAATGTCGCGATGCCGCTATTAATTGGCGGCGAATCGGTTAAGCAGGCAAAAATCAGGGCGCATGGCTTATTGGAGCGAGTCGGATTGGGGCATCGGGTCGAACATAAGCCGGGTGAGTTATCCGGCGGTGAGCGGCAGCGCGCGGCAGTAGCCAGAGCCTTGATCAATAACCCGAACTGCGTTTTGGCTGATGAGCCAACCGGTAATCTGGACAGCAAAACGGCGGAGCAGATCTATCAGCTCATGCTGGAGTTAAATAGGGAGTTAAAAGTCAGTTTTCTTGTTGTGACCCATGATCCAGCCTTGGCTGCAAGGATGGATACGGTTCTTCATATGGAAGACGGCTTGATCGTCAATTAATTCAAGGATTCGCCGCCTGGATGCAGCATGGCGTAGTCCTGAATGAATCCTGGTATGCCCGTTATTTCGTTGCGATTTAACGGGCTTGTTCAGTCAAAAACTTTTCTATGGCACGCTTGGCGCCAAGTCCGGATTTGCCGTTAGACGTGCTTGATCAATGACTGGCTCTTAACTTTCTTTTGCTCCATCTAGAAGCGACGTGATAGCGCCAAAAGGCATTCATTCCGAAATAACCGGCACTGGAGCAAGTGACGCCAAGAATGAGACAGCCCAATAAAAACGGTGCCCATACATCGCCTAATCCATTCATCACGCCGTCCAAAGAAAACTCAAAATCAGCCGATGGCGAAGGTTGCCCCATAACAAAAAGGCCGACCCGGTAAGCGAAATAAAACAGGGGCGGCATGGTTATCGGATTTGTCAGCCAGACCAGCGCAACTGAGATAGGTAAATTGCCCCTAAAATAAAAAGCTGCAACAGCTGCAATCGCCATTTGTGTCGGCGTTGGAATCCATGCGGCAAAGAGTCCAATCGCAAAAGCCATTGATACTGACTTCCTGTTTAAATGCCACAGATTAGGGTCGTGAAGCTTTTCTCCTAAAAACTGAAGATTTTTATGTTTTTTTAAGGTTTCATGATCGGGCATGAATTTTTGTAATAATTTCTTTGGCATAGTGATGATTCTTTATAGTTATTTTTTCTAAACGATCGAATGGCAAAGGGCGGCAAAGACACTCAGTCGATAGGGTATTAATATTTTTTGTAACTATTCAGCGAAACAATAAAACAAAGGTGATGCACCGTGTAGGTTGCGGTTCGCGATAGCCAGCCCAACATTTCAAGGCCATGGCGTTAATTGTTGGGTTGCGAAAAGCATGCAACCCAACCTACGCTGGATAGTTACTATTTTTAGGTGTTGATCGGTTTTTCGCTAAACAGCGGGGAATGTCTGGTCAAGGCCTATGACCCGTAAGTCTATCAGGTTTTTCTTACCTGAAAAAAATTATTGCTAATCAGGAATTCTCTCATGGTGACGCTCGTACTCTGCTTTGTGTTGGGTGTTTTATGCCTGCAACAGCTACCGGAATTACCTGGGCCGATCGGGTTGTTAATAGTCATTACGTCTGTTGTCATTTGTGTTGCTCTGCGACTATGGAAATGCCTTGCTTTAGTTGTAGGTGTGCTGTGGGCGCTAGGTTATGCTGAAATGAAATTATCGGACCGCTTGCCTGAAGCGTTAGAAGGGCAGGTATTTCAGGTCGAGGGCAGGATAGAGCCCATTCCGGTTGTCTCTCAAAAGCGTGTTCGATTTGACTTTAAAGTCAGCAAAGCCGATCCCGGTGTACCTTCAAGGTTAAGACTTAACTGGTATTTTCCCAAGGTATTGCCCAAAGCCGGGCAATACTGGCGTTTTACTGTAAAACTCAAAAGGCCTAGGGGCAATTTCAATCCCGGTAACGTCAATTACGAAAGAAGCCTCTTTGTATCGGGTATTGGCGCTACAGGTTATATAAAAGAGCAGTCCAAACCGCAGTTACTGACAGACAATGACCCACTGTTTTCGCTAGCGGCTTGGCGGCAGAACGTTTTCGATCGACTGGTTCAGGCAATGCCCAATGCAGATTCTTTGGGTTTGATCCAGGCGCTGACTCTGGGTGAACGGCAATTGATGAGCGATCAGCAATGGCTGATGTTCAGAAAAACCGGAACAGTGCATCTGATGGCTATTTCGGGGTTACATATCGGTTTAGTGTCCGGCATGATTTACTGGCTGATCGCAAAAATTTGGATAAGATCGGGTGTGCTGAGCATTGCGCCTTATCAGGTGGCGGCTTGTTTTGCTTTGCTGGCAGCCCTGGCTTATTCGGCAATGGCCGGATTTGCCATTCCAACGCAACGCGCGCTGATTATGTTGGCGGTATTTATGCTGGCCTTGTTAAGGCAAAGGCATGTGAGTGCCATAAATACACTGGCTATCGCGTTATTAGTTGTTGTGATGATCGATCCTTTAGCTGTACTTTCAGCAGGATTCTGGCTGTCATTTTTTGCTGTGGGGATTATTTTTTATTCGCTGCGCAGTCGCCTGAAGTCCGGTAAAGCCTGGAAATCAGCTCTCAAAATTCATTGGGTCACCAGTCTGGCATTGGCGCCATTATTGTTCTTCTTTTTTCAGGAAGTGTCTGTGATAGCGCCATTAGCTAATCTGATAGCGGTGCCTTGGGTCAGCTTTATTATTATTCCGCTGTGTTTGGCTGGCGTATGTTTAATTTTTATTGCGCCTTCTGCAGCTCACTTAGTTCTGAGTTTTGCCGACGCCATGCTCTGTGGTTTGATGTGGCTGTTGTCCCGTCTAGCAGAGTTGCCGTTTGCAACATTTCAACTCTCACAGCCCAGTCCATTAGCCTTATTTCTTGGGATCATGGGTGCATTCGTGTTGATGGCGCCCAAAGGATTTCCGGGGCGATGGCTGGGAATTATGATGTTTTTGCCCTTGGCTTTTAATGACAGACCCGGTCCGGGTGATGGAGAGGTTGAGCTGACCTTGCTGGATGTAGGGCAGGGGCTTTCTGTGGTGGTTAGGACGGCGCATCACAGCCTCGTGTATGACGCAGGCGCCCGCTTTGATGAATCAGCCGATATGGGTAGCCGGGTCGTATTACCTTATCTTGACTTTCTGCAAATCAACAAACTGGATGCTGTTGTTATCAGTCACGGAGATAACGATCATATCGGAGGCGCTGCAATGCTTTTGAAGGGGATGACGCCTTCGCTGTTAATCAGTAGCGTCCCGGACCAGTTAGTACCTTATCGTGCTGAGTTTTGTCAGGCAGGACAATCATGGATGTGGGATGGTGTGCGATTTGCCGTGCTGAGTCCTCAATCCCGGCAGATAGACAACGATAATGACGGATCTTGCGTGCTGCAAATCAGTTCTGAGCAGGGTCGAATTTTATTAACAGGCGATATCGAGAAAACAGCGGAGGCTAAGCTGGTCGAAGCTTATGGCGATCAATTGTCATCCAGCGTCATGATCGCGCCGCATCACGGCAGTAAAACATCGTCAAGCACATTGTTTTTAAAGCAGGTCAATCCTGAGCTTATTTTAATTCCTGCCGGTTATAACAACCGGTTCGGATTTCCTCATAAGCTGGTGGTCAGGCGCTATAGCGAACAAGGCATCAAGTGGTTTGAAGTAGGCAGGGAAGGCGCTATTACGTTGCTATTGAGAGGAAACGCCATCACTATTGCGCGATCACGGTTACAACTGGGGCGATACTGGAATGAAAAGCCTGATCGGTAACCGTTCAGACTGTTTGTTTGATGGACCTACCCTTTAAAATTTAAGCTGTTTGTTGTCTCAATTTATTTTCCAATTACCTAGTACTTTACTCGGAATTAAAATAGGACTAAAATAGTCCTAAATGAATGAGGTTAACTATGTTGCGTCTTGGAAAGCTAACGGATTATGCGACTGTGATTTTAAGTTATATGGCCAGAGAGCCTTTGGCTGTTCATGCAGCCCATGAAATTGCTGATGAGACAGGAATTGCCTTAACAACTGTCAGTAAAATACTTAAGCTGTTGTCTAAAGCGAAGCTGGTCAGTTCTACGCGAGGGGCCAGAGGCGGTTACATTTTAGCGAATCCGCCGGATAAGATCTCGGTTGCAACCATAATCAGCGCGCTTGAAGGGCCCATTTCATTGACTGAGTGCAGCATTTCTCAACAAAGTTGCGAACAGGCCAGTGGCTGTGAAATAAGAGGTGTGTGGGGTCTGATCAATCAAAAGATTTTTTTAACGCTGGATTCGATTACGTTGGCTGATTTGATCATGCCCACGCAACAGGCCGAAGAAATTTATGTGCCGGTAGCCAGTCTTTACCGGTAATTAAGGAGAACAAAATGTCAGCAAGCACCAAAGAAATTGAACAACTGATCGGCAAGGAATACAAGCAGGGTTTCGTGACGGTGTTAGAAACCGAAACATTTCCCCCTGGATTGGATGAAGAAGTCATTCATAAATTATCCAAGGTAAAAAACGAGCCTGAATTCATGCTGGAATACCGGTTGAAGGCTTTTCGCCATTGGCAGACGATGAAGTCGCCGGAATGGGCTTTTGTTAATTTTGATCCGATTGACTATCAGTCTGTCAGTTATTATTCGGCGCCCAAACGCAAGGAAGATGGTCCTAAAAGTTTGGATGAAATCGATCCTCAAGTGCTGGAAGCCTATAAAAAACTGGGTATTCCTCTAGACGAGCAGGAGCGCCTTGCCGGTGTTGCTGTCGATGCGGTTTTTGACAGCGTTTCGGTTGCCACTACATTTAAAGGTAAATTGAAAGATGCAGGGGTTATTTTTTGCCCGATTTCCGAAGCGTTGCGCGAGCATCCCGAACTGATCAAACAATACCTTGGTTCTGTCGTGCCGCATACCGATAATTACTTCGCTGCGTTGAATGCCGCCGTCTTTACCGATGGTTCGTTTGTTTATATTCCTAAAGGCGTGCGTTGCCCTATGGAATTGTCAACTTACTTCAGAATCAACGCCGCTAATACCGGTCAGTTCGAACGAACGTTGATCATTGCCGATGAAGGCAGTCATGTCAGCTATTTAGAAGGCTGTACCGCGCCTATGCGGGATGAAAACCAGTTGCATGCCGCTGTGGTCGAATTGATCGCGCTTGAAAATGCCGAAATCAAATATTCCACGGTACAAAACTGGTATCCCGGCGACAAGGAAGGCAAGGGCGGCATCTACAATTTTGTTACCAAACGGGCCGATTGCCGGGGTGATAATTCCAAGGTGTCCTGGACCCAAGTGGAAACCGGTTCCGCAATTACCTGGAAATATCCCAGTTGCGTATTGACCGGAGATAATTCAATCGGTGAGTTTTATTCGGTCGCGTTGACGAACAACTACCAGCAAGCCGATACCGGCACGAAGATGATTCATATCGGCAAAAATACGCGCAGCACGATAGTTTCCAAAGGTATTTCGGCTGGCCGGGCGCAAAATACGTATCGCGGTCTGGTCAAGGTGTTGAAGAGCGCCGAAAACGCCCGAAATTACACGCAGTGCGATTCCTTATTGGTCGGTGATCGTTGTGGTGCGCATACGTTTCCGTATGTGGAAGTCAAACAGCCTTCAGCACAAATCGAACATGAAGCGACGACGTCCAAAATCAGCGAAGATCAGTTGTTTTTCTGCCAGCAGCGCGGTCTTTCCGCAGAAGATGCGGTATCGATGATCGTCAACGGTTTCTGTAAAGAAGTCTTCAAGGAATTGCCCATGGAATTCGCCGTGGAAGCGCAGGCCTTGTTGGGCTTGAGTCTGGAAGGGGCAGTGGGTTAAGGATTGGTTGGCACAATCCCTTACTCAATAAACGGTCAGCGATTCCAAGACAGGCTGAAGTTAAAGACATTTTGGCAAATAAGATTTTAAAGATTTGGGTGTAAAACCCGTCAAATAACCAGGTAATAAAACATGCTCAACATTGAAAATCTCCACGTTAGCGTTGGTGACAAGCCCATTCTAAAAGGCATCAATCTGCACATTAAACCGGGCGAGATTCATGCGATTATGGGGCCAAATGGTTCCGGAAAAAGCACGCTGTCCCATGTGTTGTCCGGTAAAAGCGGCTACACCGTGACCGAAGGAACGGTTACTTATGGTGGCAAGGATCTTACCGAAATGGCGCCGGAAGTCAGGGCGCGTGAAGGCGTGTTTCTGGCCTTCCAGTATCCGGTGGAAATTCCCGGCGTCAGCAATATTTATTTATTGAAAGCCGCGCTTAACGCGATACGCAAGCATCAGGGCCTGTCTGAAGTGGACGCGATGGACTTTTTGATGCTGGTGAAAGACAAAGTGAGGCTATTGGAAATGGATGAAAAATTTCTTTATAGAGCGGTTAACGAAGGTTTTTCCGGCGGCGAGAAAAAACGTAATGAAATTCTGCAAATGGCCATTCTGGAACCCAAGCTTTGCATTATGGATGAAACCGATTCAGGCCTGGATATTGACGCATTAAAGATTGTTTCCGAGGGTGTCAATTCGTTGCGGTCGCCTGAGCGTTCCTTTGTCATGGTTACGCATTATCAACGCTTGCTCGATTACATCAAGCCTGATTTTGTGCATGTGCTGGCGCATGGTCAAATCGTAAAGTCAGGCGGTGCCGAGCTGGCGCTGGAATTGGAGGAAAAAGGCTACAGTTGGGTTGAAAACAAACAGGCGGCGGCTTAAATGAACACGGTCATCAAATCGCGCTACAGTGCGGAATATTCGAAAGTAGAGCCGGCGTTACCCGGGCGATCTGCGCCCTGGTTAGTAGCTCTTAGAGCCGGCGCCCTGGATAAATTTTCCGGGAACGGTTTTCCTTCAATTCGGGAAGAGGAATGGCGTTATACCAATGTTTCAGGTATTGAGAAAAATCTGTTTGTACCCACAGATCAGCCTTCCAGCGCTACTGTCGATAAAGAGTGGCTAGACCGTTTTAAATTGCCGGATTGCTGGTCTTTTGTATTGGTCGACGGTTATTTTTCTGCGGAATTATCCCAATTGGACGGCATACCGGAAGGCCTGGTCGTTCAGAGTTTGGCCAAAACACTTGATACGGATGACGAACAGGTAAAACCTTATTTTGCTCAAGCCGTAAGCGATGATGAACACAGCTTTGTTGCATTCAACACGGCGTGGTTTTGTGACGGCCTGTTCTTAAAAGTACCTAAAAAGCTGGCATTGACTAAACCTGTTCAAATATTGCATGTAACGACTCAGCAAGAACGGCTTTCGACAACGCGTAATCTTATCGTGCTGGAGCCCATGGCCGAAGCGCAGGTTATCGAGACTTATGTTGGCGTTGAACAGGCTTATCTGTCTGCTGCCGTCACAGAAGTTTTTGTTGAGGCCAATGCCAATCTGACGCTTTATAAAGTGCAGTGCGAATCTGCAAAAGCGTATCACTTTGGCGGAACCTATGTAAAACAAGCCCGCGATGCGCGTTTTATTCACCATAACTTTGCTTTCGGCGGCTTATTGGCCAGATGCGATATTCACTGCGATCTGGATAATGCCAGCGAATGCGATCTCAATGGTTTGTATCTGGGCAATCAACGCCAGCATCTGGATAACCATACCCGCATCAATCATTTACAGCCGAATGCAGTGAGCCGGGAAATGTACAAAGGTGTTTTGGCGGGCCGGTCGCGTGGTGTATTTCAGGGGCGTGTCGTCGTTGCAGAAAATGCGCAAAAAACGGATTCGCAAATGAATAACCGTAATTTGTTGCTGTCGGATGATGCCGAGGCCGACACCAAGCCGCAACTGGAAATTTATGCAGACGATGTCAAATGTTCACACGGTGTTACGGTGGGGCAATTGGATGAAAAGTCCGTGTTTTATTTGCAATCGCGTTGTGTTGATGAAGAAACAGCCAGAAATATGCTGACTTTCGCATTTGCTAACGAAATGGTGAATAAACTGACCATCAAAAGCCTGCATGATCTGGTTTTGACTCAAGTGCTGGAGCGGTTTCCGCAACAAGGTATTTCAAAAGATTGGTTGTAATGGTTGCATAGCATCAAAATTAGCCGAGCGTTCAATTTTGCAAAATACGCCCGTTCGGCACTGAACTAGCAAACCTTAAAATGAGTTTAGACACACACAATGACACACTTTCCTGTAGAAAAAATCCGTCTCGATTTCCCGATTCTGGAAGAAAAGATTCGTAATAAACCTCTGGTTTATCTTGATAATGCGGCTTCGTGCCAGAAACCTAATGCAGTGATAGACACCATATCTCATGTGTACCGGCATGATTATGCGAATGTGCATCGTGGTGTTCATACACTCAGCGTGCGGTCTACCGACAAATTTGAGAATGCCAGGGAAAAAATCCGGGCTTTCATCAATGCCGATTCAACCAAGGAAATTATTTTTACCAAGGGTGCAACCGAATCCATCAACCTGGTTGCGCAGACTTATGGCAAAGCCAATCTGAAACCCGGTGACGAGATTCTAATAACCGCTATGGAACATCATTCGAATATCGTTCCCTGGCAAATGCTCTGCGAGCAAACCGGCGCTCTATTGAAAGTGGCACCTATCAATCAACAAGGCGAGTTGATTTTCACCGAGTTTGAAAAGCTGTTAGGCGACAAAACCCGACTGGTTGCCGTTGTGCACATGTCCAATGCGCTGGGAACCATTAATCCGGTTAAAAAAATCATTGACCTGGCGCATAACCGTTATATTCCGGTGCTGTTGGACGGGGCTCAAGCCATTCCGCACATGGCGGTTGATGTTCAGGCGCTGGATTGTGATTTTTACGTATTTTCCGGCCATAAGCTCTATGGGCCGTCGGGTGTCGGTGTCTTATACGGCAAACGGGCGCTACTGGAAGCCATGCCGCCGTATCAGGGCGGTGGCGATATGATAAGGAAAGTCACGTTTGAAGAAACGGAATACAACTCACTGCCTTATAAATTTGAAGCAGGAACACCGTCGATTGCCGATGTGATAGGTTTGGGGGCGGCCATCGATTATCTGAACGATATCGGCATGGACACTATTGCCGCCTATGAAGCCGAATTGCTGGCTTACGCAACCGAAAAAGCCAGGCAGATCAAAGGCCTCAGGATTATCGGCGAAGCGGCTGAAAAAGGCGCCATTCTTTCATTTGTGCTGGATGGAATTCACCCCCACGACATTGGGACCATGCTGGACAGTTTAGGTATCGCCATTCGAGCGGGTCATCACTGTGCCATGCCGGTCATGGATTTTTACGAAGTACCTGCAACAGCCCGCGCCTCGTTTGCCATGTATAATACCGAACAGGAAATAGATGTTCTAATGAACGGCATTGAATCTTTGATTGAGGTGTTTGGCTAATGTTTGATGATTTACGCGATCTCTACCAGGAGGTCATATTTGACCACAACCGTAACCCGCGCAATTTCCGGGTGATGGACAATGCCGACCGGAAAGTAGAAGGATTCAATCCTTTGTGCGGTGACCGGCTCACGTTATATTTAAAAATGTCGGGCGATGTTATCGAAGATGCCAGTTTTCAGGGCTCAGGATGCGCTATTTCAACGGCTTCGGTGTCATTGATGACGGAAATCATCAAAGGTAAAACCGAAGCGGAAGCCGAAGCGTTATTTAAAACCTTCCATGAAATGACGACGGGCAAGGATGAAAATATTCAACTCGAAGCGGTTGGAAAATTAGCCGTATTAGCCGGTGTCAGAGAATATCCCGCCCGGGTTAAATGCGCCACGCTGGCCTGGCATACGCTGGATGCTGCGTTAAAAAATGAACAGAAGTCCATCTCAACCGAGTAGTTTTGGGCTTTTCTTTCTATTTGCGCAACATTTAATACCAAATTGGCTGATCCGGGCATGACCTTTTCTTACAGCGGTAAACTCGCTGTTCTCTATGAAGGGCTGGGCGATTTGGCAGCTTATCAGCAACTTGCCGGACGCCTGTCTGTCCCGTTAAGGTCCGTATCAATGCCCGGATATGACCAGCAGGAGTCCTTTTTTCTGTGCTGGCGAGAGGGATCACTTAAACTCATCGATCGCCAGTTGCTGCGAAAAGGCGGTATGGCGGTCGAAATCGAACCCAGGCCCGGCGAGCAGCGTTCCTGGCCAGCGCCTAAAACAGGCGCATTGGCCCAGGCAATCGGTCGTAAAACCAAAACGGTCATTGATGCGACCACAGGTTGGGGACAAGATAGTCTGCACATTTTCCGGATGGGTTATGAACTGCGTTGTATCGAACGATCACCGGTGATGCTCGAGCTGTTGGCCGATGCATTTGCTCGATTGACCCAGTTGGATTGGGTCAGTCGTTTGAAATTAGAGCCGCCAGAATTGATACCCGGCAATGCGATCGCTGTTTTAAGTGAGCTTGAACACGCGCCGGATTGTATTTACCTCGATCCGATGTTTCCTCCCAAACGAAAAAAATCCGCGCTGGCCAAAAAATCCATGACCGTATTACGTGATCTATTGGGTGATGATGAGGACAAGGATCAACTATTTGCCGCAGCCATGAAGGCAACCGCTAAAAAAGTGGTGGTAAAAAGTCCTGATGATGTGGAGCCTTTAGGCGGGGCGCCTCATGAAAGTTTTAGCGGCAAATTGCTGCGTTATGATGTTTATCTTAAAGTTTAAGTGAAAGTTCAGGAGATAAATCAATGTCCGAATGGATAGATGTGGTCAGTCAGAATGCGCTGTCCGAGGGTGAGCACGTGGTTGTAGATGTCGACGGGGTAGACGTTGCCGTATTCAATCTGGAAGGAAGTTTTTACGCGATCGAAGATGTGTGCAGTCATGATGGTGCGGAAATCGCCAGCGGCGAACTGGAAGGCGATGAAATTATCTGTCCGCGTCACGGCGCCCGGTTTTGTGTAAAAACAGGGCAGGTCAAATCTGCGCCCGCCTATGAGGATATTGCCTGCTTCAAGGTGCGTATCGAAAATGAGCGTGTACAAGTGCGAGACGACAGATGGGATTGATCCACTCCTGATTTTTTGTAACGGTTCACCGTATTAACAAAGCCAAGGTGATGCACCTTGTAGGTTGGGTTGGCGATAGCCAACCCAACATTACAACGCCATGGCGATAATTGTTGTGTTGCCAAAAGCAGGTGGCCCACCTACGCTTAATAATTCCGAAAGTTCGCTTAATGCCGAACAATGATTTCAAGTCCATAGCCGAATAGTGTTCCACTGTTTAAGGTTATAATACCGGCTTACCATCCAGGATCGGCCTTTAATCAAGGAAAATCGAGTGCATCAAAATTGATGCACTAGCGATTGTTAACGGGTATTCGTTTATAATTCGCCTTTTAATAAATTCAGCGCCGTCATTCAACTGAAAGCCGGCACAACTCTATTTGCAACAGACAAGCCATGCAAGAAATCAATCCTATAAAAAATAAAATTGCAGACCTCAGAAGCCGCGGTGATGCGCTAAGGGGGTATCTTTGACTACGACACCAAAAACGAGCGACTGGTTGAGGTTTTAAGAGAGCTTGAAAACCCCAAGATTTGGGATAATCCCGAAAATGCGCAAACCTTGGGTAAAGAACGTGTTCAGTTAGAAACTATCGTCAATACGATAAACGAACTGGAAGGCGGCTTGGTTGACGCGAGCGAACTTTTGGAAATGGCGGTTGAGGAAAACGATGAAGAGACCGTCGATACCGTAGTCGCGGATCTGGAGCATCTGGAAAAAAGAGTGGCTGATCTGGAATTTCGCAGAATGTTCTCCGGTGAAATGGATGCCAATAACGCGTTTCTTGATATTCAATCGGGTTCAGGCGGCACTGAAGCTCAGGATTGGGCTTCCATGATCGAACGGATGTTCCTGCGTTGGGGCGAGGCCAAAGGCTTCAAGACTGAACTGATTGAGGAGTCGCCCGGTGATGTTGCGGGCATAAAAAGCGCGACCATCAAGTTTGAAGGGGAATATGCTTTTGGCTGGCTGCGTACCGAAACTGGTGTGCATCGTCTGGTTCGTAAATCGCCTTTTGATTCCGGTAACCGCCGCCATACTTCGTTTGCATCGGTTTTTGTTTCTCCTGAAATCAACGACGATGTTGAAATCGACATCAATCCGGCCGATCTGCGAGTCGATGTTTACCGTGCCAGCGGGGCGGGTGGTCAGCATATCAACAAAACCGAATCAGCCGTGCGGATAACCCACGGTCCTAGCGGCATCGTTGTGCAATGCCAAAGCGATCGTTCACAACATAAAAACCGCGATACCGCCATGAAGCAGCTTAAAGCCAAGTTGTATGAAATGGAAATGATGAAGCGCAGCGAAAAACAACAAGCCTTGGAAGACTCCAAATCCGATATAGGCTGGGGTAGCCAGATCCGGTCCTACGTCCTGGATCAATCGCGCATCAAGGATTTGCGCACCGGTGTCGAAACCGGCAATACCCAAGCAGTTCTGGATGGCGACCTGGATCAGTTTATAGAGGCCAGCTTGAAGAGTGGGTTGTGATGACTTTGACATTTGTCGGCCGATAATTCAACCAAGCATAAAATTACGTAATTATTCAGTGTAGGTTGGGTTGCTCGCTTTTCGCAACCCAACAATTAACGCCATGGCCTTGAAATGTTGGGTTGGCTGTCGCCAACCGCAACCTACGGTGCATCATCTTTGTTTTGTTGCTCCGCTGGATAGATACAAAAACTTAAAATACTAAATTAAGAAAAATCAGTATGTCTGAAATACAACAAGACGAACAAGAACAAATCAAACAACGCCGCAGCAAGCTGAATGATATTCGCGAGTTGGGTGTCGCGTTTCCTACCGATTTTCGCCGCAATGTGGTGGTCGGTGAACTGCTTGCCGAGTACGGTGAAAAATCCAAGGAAGAATTGGAAGCAGAGCCGGTAAGAGTCAAAGTGGCAGGCCGCATGATGACCCGCCGCGTGATGGGCAAGGCCAGTTTTTGTCATATCCAGGATATGTCAGGGCAAATGCAGCTTTATGTGACCCGGGATACGTTGCCTGAGGGATTTTATAACGAGCAATTCAAAAAATGGGATATCGGCGACATTATCGGTGGCGAAGGCGTATTGTTTAAAACCAATACCGATGAGTTGAGCGTTAAAGTCGACGATATTCGTTTGTTGACCAAAGCCCTGCGCCCGCTTCCTGAAAAATTCCACGGAATTGCTGATCAGGAAATCAAATACCGCCAGCGCTATCTCGATTTGATCATGAGCGAGCAATCGCGCAGTACGTTTACGATGCGGACAAAAATTGTCAGTTATATTCGTGAATTCCTGGTGAGCAGACAATTTCTGGAAGTTGAAACGCCGATGATGCAGGTGATCCCCGGAGGCGCCACAGCGCGCCCGTTTAAAACCCATCATAATGCGTTGGACATGGGGCTTTATTTGCGCATTGCGCCGGAATTGTATTTAAAAAGGCTGGTTGTAGGCGGTTTTGAACGGGTTTTTGAAATCAACCGTAATTTTCGTAATGAAGGTTTGTCGACCCGGCATAACCCCGAATTTACGATGCTGGAGTTTTATCAGGCGTATGCCGAATACGGCGATCTGATGGATTTGACCGAAGAAATGCTGCGCGGCATCGCTGAGGAAGTGGTAGGGCAGGTCGTCATTAGCTATCAGGGTGAGCACTATGATTTCGGTAAGCCTTTTGATCGCATGACCGTTCTGGAATCAATTCTCAAATTTAATCCTGACCTGACTGCAGCCGATCTCCAAACCCGGGAGGCTGCAGCACACGTCGCAGCCGGTTTGAATATTCCGGTAAAAGACACTTATGGTCTGGGTAAAATTCAAATTGAAATTTTTGAGAAAACGGTTGAACACCGCTTAATGAATCCTACGTTTATCACTGCGTATCCGGTGGAAGTATCCCCTCTGGCAAGACGCAATGATCACGATCCCCATGTGACTGACCGGTTTGAATTTTTCGTCGGCGGACGCGAAATCGCTAATGGGTTTACGGAGTTGAACGATGCGGAAGACCAGGCCGAACGTTTCCGTAAACAAGTGGAAGAAAAGGAAGCCGGGGACGATGAGGCCATGCATTACGACGCCGATTACATTGTCGCTTTGGAACACGGTATGCCGCCGACTGCGGGAGAGGGTATAGGCATTGACCGTCTGGTGATGCTGTTTACCGATGCGCCGTCGATTCGTGATGTCTTGTTATTTCCTCATATGCGGCCCAAAAATCAGCAGTAATCTTTTGTAGTCAGCGTCAGGGGGCAAGATGAATGATCCGGCTTACCGATCGGCAACTTACGACGATTTGTTAGATTTGCCTGAGCATGTCATCGGTGAGATTTTAAACGCTCAACTGATTACCCAGCCGCGTCCCGCGCCGCGGCATGCAAGGGCTTCTTCTATTGTTGGCGGAGAGCTGATCACCGCTTATGACCAAGGTCGTGGCGGCCCGGGTGGTTGGTGGATTCTGTTCGAACCTGAACTGCATTTGGGACGAGATATTCTGGTTCCTGATCTGGCCGGCTGGCGGCGAGAGTCAATGCCTAATTTGCCTGAAGAAGCGTATTTCAGTAGCGCGCCTGATTGGGTTTGTGAAGTGTTATCGCCTGGAACGGCCCGAATTGACAGGGCGGTTAAAATGCCCATTTATGCGCGAAACGGAGTGTCATGGTTGTGGCTGGTTGATCCTGATGCCAGAACCCTGGAAGTCTATCGCTTGTTGGATAGTCATTGGCTTTTGGAGTATACCTGGCAAAATGATGATGTGGTTAATGCGCCTCCGTTCGCCGAAGTCAGTTTGACGATGAGCGATCTCTGGGTGCCCGCCGTGCAGACAGGATAAATCAATTGGGAAATTTACTTTTTTGCGTCAGTCAATCAATCGAAATCTTCAATGATGTGATCTTCCAGATCAGCCTCATCCACTTCCGTTTCTGAAACAGCATAATCTCGGATCGAAATACCGGCAGTAATCACGCTCTCCGCTTTGCCCGATACCAAGGGATGCCAGTCGAAAAGTTCTTTGCCCTCTGCCAATAACCGGTAAGCGCAGGTCGATGGCAGCCAGTTCAGGGCTTTTTGTAAATTGCTGCCTTTAAGGTCTATACATTCGGGCACCCACTGCAACCGAGTCTCGTAGCGGCTGCAACGGCAGTTTGTTAAATCCAGAAGTTTACAAGCAGCATTGGTGAAATAAATATCGCCGGTGTCTTCATCTTCGAGTTTGTTAAGACAGCAGCGGCCACAACCATCGCACAATGATTCCCATTCCTGCAGGTTCATGTCGGCTAATTTTTTAGTTTCCCAGAAGTTCATGAAGTTAATTGAAGTGCTGTTTGTTGAAGGAATTTCAAGCTGTCAAGACGGGCTCTAGCATTACAAAACAGGCCAACCCGGCGCGGGTTGGGCCAATAGGGATGATGTGTTAGCATTGTCAATGATTCGAGTTTATCACAGGAAAAGAGAGGCTATGAAAACATTATTTATCGGCGGCACCCAGGGAAGTCAGCTCATTATGGATGCAGCGATTGCGAACCGTCACGGTGTTATTGCCGGCGCAACAGGTACGGGCAAAACAGTGACCTTGCAAGTTCTGGCTGAGGGTTTTTCAAAGCTCGGTGTTCCGGTTTTTTTAGCCGATATCAAGGGTGATTTGTCGGGGATTGCCAATCCGGGCAAAGCTCACGACAAAATTACCGAACGATTGGCCTTGATGGGTATACAGGATTTTCAATTTCGAGGTAATCCCACCGTTTTTTGGGATATTTTCGGAAAAAACGGTCATCCGGTGAGAACCACATTATCAGATCTGGGGCCATTGCTGCTCAGCAATCTGCTGGAATTAAATGAAACACAAACCGGTGTCATCTACAGCTGTTTCAAAATAGCCGATGATGAGGGTTTGTTGTTATTGGATCTTAAAGATTTGAGATCATTGCTGACGTGGATGGGCGAAAATGCATCCTCACTTTCCAGGGAATACGGCAATTTAGCCCCTGCCAGCATTGGTTCCATCCAAAGGCGGCTTTTAGTATTGGCCGAGCAGGGTGCGGAGCATTTCTTTGCAGAACCGGCCGTTCAAGTCGATGATTTTTGTAAAACTGATTTCTCAGGCAACGGTGTCATCAGTCTTCTTGATGCAACGGAACTTGCCCATAAATCACCCAGGCTCTACGCGACATTCCTGTTGTGGATGTTATCCGAGTTGTTTGAAACCCTGCCTGAAGTGGGGGATGGCGACCGGCCGAAATTGGTCTTGTTTTTTGATGAGGCGCATTTGTTGTTCAAAGAGGCGCCTAAGGTGCTTGTTGATAAAATAGAGCAAATCGTCAGACTAATTCGTTCCAAAGGTGTCGGCGTCTATTTTATCAGCCAAAGTCCATTGGATATTCCGGGTCCTATACTGGGTCAGATGGGTTTGAAAGTTCAACATGCGATCAGGGCATTTACTCCGGCTGACCGGAAGGTGCTTAAAAGTGTTTCGGAAACGTTCAGAGCGAATCCTGCGATTGACGTCGAAACTGCTTTACAGGAGTTAAAAACCGGAGAAGCGCTGGTTTCGGTATTGAATAAAGACGGGAGTCCAACGCCCGTCGAGCGTATTTTGATTAAGCCGCCCGAATCGCAAATCGGCCCTCTCACACCTGAACAACGGGTTGAATTGATTGGCCGGTCGCCTTACAAAGGGCGATACGATCAGGAAGTCGATCGTGAGTCGGCTTATGAGCTGTTAAAACAAAAAGCCGAACAGCAGGATTTTCAAGATCAAGTCAGACGCGATACGGCCAAAGTGTCTGCTCCGCGTTCGGCGTCATCTAACCGGCAAAGTGCCGGAGAAGCTCTGGTCAAGAGTGCTGTCCGGACGATAGGGTCGCAGTTAGGCCGCCAAATTGTTCGCGGTTTAATGGGTTCTTTATTGGGCGGAAAGCGATAGAAAAGACCAAACGTTTTTCCATATAGAATGGTGGTGAAGCACTCAGTCAGGCAAAACAAGGCATGGCTGAGTGCTTGGGCTTACTGTGTAACCATATCCTGAAGTTGCGATCTGCAGCGAAGATGGTTGGCCGAAATGCGATTGAGAAAGTTGCGGTAGACCTTGTCCATCCATTCAAGTGATGCCTGGGCTTCCTTTCGTGAATTGAACGGGCCGTGAAACTCGGCGTGTTCGTTAAAGCGTCTATCCTGGATCGTTTCAGGCCAGTTCACGATATAAAAGCCGGGTGTCAATGGTTTGCCTTCGCTGGTGTGGTACTTTTTCTGATAAGACTCGGCATCAATAAGCCAGAAATCATGTATGACGTTGGCAATTTCAAATAAATCATAATACGAGTCCATAACCTGCCTCCTCTGGATTAGAAGCATCAGAATCTTGATGCGCTTTTGCTCAGGGGGGCTCGCTATAGTAAAAAAGCGGCCTTTTCCTCGCCTGATTCCCGATGTTCCTGGTTTAAGGTCTTGGTCTGTCAACCCATGCGAGGGTATCCCCTTGGGTTAGAATTGGACCATAAACACAAGCAAAAAAAAATCCGTACGAATACTTACGACTAGCAAAAAAGTGGGAATTCCGATGAACACGTTGTCTTGTTTTGAAACGGTAAATGTCATTTGCGGTTGCGTAAAAAAATGATTTTTAAGATAAAGTAGCGCAACATATTCATCAGTAATCAACCAAGAGTGGAGTTCATTGCTATGTATCAGATCAAAAGTTCCAGTGCATTGGTTTTAGGCTTATTTATTTTTCTAGGTTTGTCAGCGTTAGGTTATTTGCTGGGAAACGCCGCTATCAAATTTAAGGAGTACGAACGCACTGTCACCGTTAAAGGACTTTCTGAGCGAGAGTTTCCGGCTGACATTGTCATTTGGCCGATTCAATTTACTGAAGCCGGAAACGAGCTGGAAAAGCTCTATGTTTCACTGGAGGGTAGTACGCAAAAGATCCGGGAATATTTAAACAAAGCCGGAATTAGTGATGCCGAAATATCGGTATCCACCCCGGCGATTACTGATAAATCCGCGCAAAGTTATGGTGATTCGACCAGGGCCGAGTTCAGATTTTCGGCTCAGCAGGCGGTAACCGTCTATTCAACTAATGTCGGTTTGATTAGATCGCTGATGAACGGGCTAGGGAATTTGGGAAAACAAGGCATAGTATTTAGTGCCGGGGGATTTCAAAGTCAAACCGAATATATTTATTCCCAGCTCAATCAAGTCAAACCAGAAATGATTCAGGAAGCAACAACCAAAGCCAGAGAAGTAGCGCAAAAATTTGCAGAAGATTCAAGCAGTCAGTTAGGTAAAATCAAGCAGGCATCACAAGGCCAGTTTTCCATAGAGCCAAGAGATACCAACAATCCCCATATCAAAAAGATACGCGTCGTATCCACGGTTGAGTATTATCTCTCGGACTGAGGCTGAAAAGCTAAAGGGTGTAAAAGTGTTCGCTCGACTTGCTTAGGATAAAAAGACAGAGAACTAAGCAGCGGGATAAAGTGGTGTGTACTGGCAGGTTGAAAATGAATTTGCGTTAAAGTTATCTTTGAATAGATAAAACGGAAGTATTGATTTGGTGGGGTGGGCGACGGGGCTCGAACCCGCGACAACCGGAATCACAATCCGGGGCTCTACCAACTGAGCTACGCTCACCATAATGAATCTAATGAGGGAGTTTCTGCAAGAAATGGTACGCTTGGCAGGACTCGAACCTGCGACCCTCGGCTTAGAAGGCCGATGCTCTATCCAGCTGAGCTACAAGCGCAGTGTGGTCGGGGTAGAGGGATTCGAACCCCCGACATCCTGCTCCCAAAGCAGGCGCGCTACCAGACTGCGCTATACCCCGAATACCTTCAAAATCTGCTTTGGCTTAGCTAGCTAAGCACCCCTGAAGAGCTGCATATATTAGCGATCTCGATTAGTTACGTCAACAAATATTTTAGGTTATTTTAGGCAGTGTTAAAGGTTTTGTTTACGGTAAGAGAGGGTGTCTTCCGGGCACGGATTACCGGCTTCAAGAAGCCATGGATGGCGTTGGATTTTCACCTCCTTGTGACCTGAATTACGGCAATCGAGGCCGGTATGACGGCGTTGAAGAGCTTTCAACTACTAACGCGACATGGCCTTGTCAAAGATGCAGTATGTGCCTGTCGAATACCGACATGAAGCCATTCATGGGGCTAGACGGCAGCAGCGATGCTGCCGATATTCTTGCCAAATACCCCGCGTCCTGCCCGGAAATTAGACGTTTTTTCGATCTTACAGGAGTAATCATGTTGACACTTCGTTGACAGCAAAATACACAACAAAAGAGCTGATAATCTGTCTTAAAGTTTCTCTTTTACAATGCGATAAACAGTTTCAGCCTCTGTACTTGAAAGTGTAAGTATTTCTTCCAGTTCATTTAGCGCTTCGTCAGCAAATTCTTTGTTCTTAAGGCTGCCTGCATTGATATAGACATTGAGTGCCGCGCTTTTCAGGCCGGCATAACCCGCCATGGCCGCGACGCCGGCATCGCTGATTACACCCAGATTACCCTTTTCTGCTGCAATACGGCTAAGCTTGATCGCCGAGGCGCAGGCCCGGGCGCAAGCCATAGGGACTAACGTGGCTTCTTTTAATTGCGTTTGAATGGTTTCGCTTCTAGTCGCTTTTTGTTCTTCACTTTCCTTGGGCAGGCCATACGCTGCCATTAACCGGTCAAAGACTTCAACATCGGCTTTTATCATGCCGGTCAGTTGCAGCCTGAGTGCTTCGGACTGTTCCAGTAATTGTTGCATGTCGGTTTCAACGGCTGCGTACTTTAGTTTTCCCAACGTTAAGTTACACACCATGCTGGTCAGGGCTGCCGATTGAGCACCCATGAAGGCCGCAGCGCTGCCTCCACCCGGTGTAGGCGCTTTACTGGCCAGTTCATCAAGAAATAAGTGAAGCGATTTGTCTTTAATTTCTGTCATGGGTAAAAGTGGATTGTAATCAATTGAATCAATATTTCATTTAAACGCCAGTGTCTATTCTCGGCGCCATGTGGTTATGCCGCCTGGCGCATCTTCCAGAATAACACCCTGCTGTTTTAATTCATCACGAATCTGGTCAGCGATTGCCCAGTTCTTGTTCTTCTTTGCATCAATTCTGGCTTGGATTTTTTCTTCAATTACGGCAGGAGAGAGCTGGTCTTGAGCGTTGCCGTCAGTTTGTTGCAGAAAAGCTTCCGGATCGTCCGAGAGAATGCCCAGGATTCCACCCAGAGCCTTGAGCGTAGATGCCAGGGCTTTCGCTTGCTGTAGATCGGCATCTTTGGCTTTATTCAGTTCCCGGGCCAGATCGAATAAAACGGCCAAGGCTACAGGCGTATTGAAATCATCATCCATGGCTTGTTCAAATCGATGCTGATACGTTTCCAGCAGATCTGTTTCTGTGGCGTCAACGCCGCGTAAAGCATTATAGATCCGGGTCAAAGCCGTTCCCGCTTCATCCAGATGTTCATCCGAATAGTTCAACGGACTGCGGTAATGACTGGAAAGAATAAAAAAACGAATCACTTCCGGCCGATAGCTTTTCAGCACTTCTTTGACGGTAAAAAAGTTGCCCAGGGATTTGGACATTTTTTCTTCATTGATACGGACAAAGCCGTTATGCATCCAGTAATTAACAAATTTTTCACCGGTAGCGCCTTCGGATTGTGCGATTTCGTTTTCATGATGCGGGAACTGCAGGTCCATGCCTCCGCCGTGAATATCAAAATGGTTACCCAGGCAGCAGGTCGACATGGCCGAACATTCAATGTGCCATCCGGGTCTTCCCAATCCCCAAGGCGAGGGCCATGCGGGTTCGGTGGGTTTTGCCATTTTCCATAAGACAAAGTCCAGCGGATCCTGTTTGGCTGCATCAACGTCAACTCGTTCCCCGGCCTGGAGATCGGCCAGGTTTTTACCCGATAATTGACCGTAATTTTCGAATTTGGCAACCGAATAAAATACATCGCCATTCTGTCCGACATAGGCCAAACCCTTGTCCAGCAGTTTTTCAATCATGGCGATAATGTCGCTAATGGATTGAGTGGCGCGGGGTTCATGGTCGGGCGGAAGTACAGAAAGAGCGAGTTCATCCTCATGCATCGCGTCAATGTAACGCTGGGTCAGTTCGGCAAAGTCCTCATTGTTTTCCTGGGCACGTTTAATGATTTTGTCGTCAATGTCGGTGATGTTTCTTACATAAGTCAATTCATACCCGCTGTGACGAAGGTAGCGGGCTACCGTGTCAAAAACCACCATCACTCTGGCATGACCGACATGGCAATAGTCATAAACCGTCATGCCGCAGACGTACATGCCGACTTTTCCGGGTTCACGAGGTTTGAATTCTTCTTTTTGACGTGTGAGCGTGTTGTGAATTTTTATCATGAGCGTGATTGAGTTAGAGGTGCAGTCCTGGCCGAAATTTTAAAGCAGTTTAAGTGTTTCAAGGCCTTGGGTCGATACAAAATAATTGAACCACCCGCTTTTTGGGTCATCGGAGTTACCGATATTCAGGCTTTAATGACAGGTTTCAGGCTGTAAATCCAAGCAATTTACCAAGCGGCTACTTCTCTTTCAAGCTAAAAACACATAGAATCGCCCGTTTATCATCCTAATTTGAAGGAAAAAAATGCGTATATTACTCGCTTTTGCGTTGCTTCTTTCTATCACATCAACCCCTTTTGCACAGGAAAAACAGATGTCTCAAACCCAGTCCAAAGTTAAATTAACAACCACGCTTGGCGAAATCACCATTCAATTGAATACAGAAAAAGCGCCGGTTTCATCTGAGAATTTCCTGGCATACGTCAAAGAAGGTTTTTACAACGGAACGATTTTTCATCGCGTAATTCCAAGCTTTATGGCCCAGGGCGGCGGTTTCGATGCAGCGTTTGAGCAGAAAACCACCCATGCACCGATTAAAAATGAGGCCGATAACGGACTTTTGAATAAAAAAGGCACGTTAGCCATGGCTAGAACGTCAGATCCTCATTCTGCTACCGCGCAATTTTTTATCAACCTGAAAGATAACTCATTTCTGGACTATTCAAGCCCGACACAAAATGGCTGGGGTTATGCCGTGTTCGGTGAAGTCATCGAAGGTATGGACGTCGTTGAAGCCATGGCCACGCAACCTACCGGCAATAAAGGCATGCATCAGGACGTGCCCAAAACGGATATCGTGATTGAAAAAGCAGAGCTTGTTGAGTAAACACGGGATAACGCTCGCTCGCTTCGAATTGAGGGGGTATAGGTGATTGATTTCAATCAACCACCTACACCCAATAAAATTACTGGGGGAGAGCAGATACACGGTAGAACACTTGTTATGTCCTCCAGAGCCGCATAACTCTGTTTTGCCAAGGATTGCCATAGCCAAAGTTTCTGGGTGCCGGATCATTAAACCCATAAAGTACCTTTAAGTTTGCCCGTGTCAGTTTGCCGGTTTCTTGAAAAAGCCTTGCTTCGATGCGGGAACTTTGCGCTGTGTCACTGGTCTTCTATGCTCGCTTACCAAGCCTTTTGGGATCATGTGTTTGCCCTGTTCTCAGGTTGTTACAATATCCCTTTACCGTTTGTTTTAAGTTATACTTCCCGCCCCTGTTGTTCATTAACGATTAATTCAGCAGGTTTAGACTCGTTACCAGCTGATTGATCCCTGTCTTAGAATATGAAATCCAATTCAATTGTCTTTGAAGCCCGCCAACTCTCTTGTGTTAGAGATGATCGGGTCTTGTTTGCCGATTTGGATTTTCGGGTCACCGGAGGACAGGTTTTGTTGATTGAAGGCCCCAATGGCAGCGGCAAAACATCGTTACTGAGAATTTTAACCGGTTTACGCCTGCCCGATGAGGGTGAGCTTTTCTGGTGCGGGTCATCACTTGAAGAGCTGGACTCGGCTTTTTATCAGCATATTGCCTATGTCAGTCATGGTAACGGCTTGAAAGATGACCTGAGTGTCGAAGAGAATTTGCGTTATGCCAGAGCGTTTGGAGAATCCACGCTGACGATAGATCAAGCATTGGAAAAAGTCGGTTTGATGGGGTATCAGGATACGCCGGTCCGGTATTTATCGGCGGGTCAACGCCGCCGACTGGCTTTGGCCCGCTTACTCTGCATGAAAAAAAGTTTATGGATACTCGACGAACCGTTTACTTCTCTGGATAAAAAAAGTATCGCCACCTTTGAGCAATTCATTCAATCCCATGTTGCCGATAATGGTCTGGTTGTCATGACGTCTCATCACGATACCGGTTTGCCCGCCGAAATCGTTCAGAAAATAGAATTATAACCATGACCGATTCCTCCACTTTAAACGCGTTTGTCGCGATTGTGCGCCGCGATTTGCTATTGGCTTATCGCCACAGGGCCGAGCTTATCAATCCGCTGGCTTTTTTCGTGTTGGTCGTGACATTGTTTCCGCTGGGTGTGGGGGCTGAAGTCGAGCTGTTGAAACGCATTGCCCCCGGCGTGATCTGGGTTGCTGCGTTGCTGGCATCATTGCTGACCATGGATTCCTTATTCCGCTCGGATTTTGAAGACGGCAGCCTGGAGCTGATGGTGATGTCGCCGCACCCGCTGTCAGTGCTGGTATTGGGTAAGGTTACCGCGCACTGGTTATTATCCGGCGCACCGCTTTCTTTGGTAGCGCCGCTGTTGGCGATGATGTTCAACATGGAAACTGATGCCATCAAAATTTTATTACTGACCTTATTGCTGGGTACGCCGGTTTTAAGTTTGATCGGCGCGATAGCCGTTGCTTTGACTGTGGGGCTTCGAAAGGGCGGCGTATTGCTGGCCATTCTGGTTCTCCCCTTGTATGTGCCGGTTTTGATTTTTGCCAGTAACGCCGTTGATGCAGCTATGGCCGGTTTTCCGGTTTCCGGACAACTGTATATGATGTCTGCCATGTTGTTTCTGGCTATTACTTTGACGCCATGGCCGACTGCGGCCGCATTAAAAATGAGTTTGAGTTAATTATTATGATAATGAGATTCCTGCATAAATTTTCTTCGCCGCCTTACTTTTATTGGTTGAGCGGCAAGATGTTGCCCTGGTTGACAGCATTGTTGATCATCTTGCTTGCCTATGGCCTTTATGGCGGTTTAGTCCTCGCTCCCGCCGATTATCAGCAAGGCGACAGTTTTCGCATCATTTACATTCATGTGCCCAGCGCCTGGATGTCGCTATTTGTTTACGTGGTCATGGCAATCAGCGGTGCTATCGGTTTGATCTGGCATATCAAGCTGGCCGAAATTGTGTCGATCAGCAGTGCTTCCATAGGCGCGGCTTTTACATTTTTAGCGCTGATTACCGGCTCGCTGTGGGGTAAACCGATGTGGGGCACCTGGTGGGTTTGGGATGCCAGACTGACTTCGGAACTTATCCTGCTGTTTTTGTATCTAGGCGTGATCGGTCTTTATGGGGCGATTGAAGATAAAAGAACGGCGGCGCGGGCGGTGGCTATTTTGGCCCTGGTCGGAGTGGTCAATATTCCCATCATTCATTATTCGGTTGAATGGTGGAATACACTGCATCAAGGTGCGACGGTAACGAAATTTGATAAGCCGTCTATTCATCCCGATATGTTGATTCCCTTATTGGTGATGGCCGTTGCGTTTAAGGTTTACTATGGGATTGCATTATTAATGCGTTGCCGCAATGAATTGCTGCAACGTGAACAGAACAACCGCTGGGTTGATGAAATATTGGAGAAACTATGAGCGATTTCTGGCATATGGGCGGCTACGCCTTTTATGTGTGGACTTCCTACGGTATCGGTTTTTTGGTGCTGATGATCGGCGTAATCAAGCCTTTGATGCTGCAAAAAAAAATCTTGCGTGAGCTGGTCCTCAAGCGTCAACGTAATCAAAGAGTCTCAAAATCATGAAACCCATTCGTAGAAAACGTTTATACCTTATTTTATTGATGGTCAGCGGCGTGGCTGTTGGTGCCTGGTTTGGCCTGAAAGCCTTCAATGAAAATCTGATGTATTTTTACTCCACATCCGATGTGATTGACGGTAAGGCGCCTAAAGACCATTTGTTCAGACTCGGCGGCATGGTCGTGGATGGCAGCGTCCAGCGTCCCGGAGACGGCATGACGGTCAAGTTTACCCTGACCGATATGGCGAAACAGGTTGAAGTTGAATACACCGGGATTTTGCCCGATCTGTTCAGAGAAGGGCAGGGCATTGTTGCGAACGGCAAGCTGGGTGCCAACGGCGTTTTTGTTGCCCAGGAAGTGTTGGCTAAACACGATGAAAACTACATGCCGCCTGAAGTTGAAGGCAGCATGAAGAAACCCTATAAAAAGGAGAATGCCCAATGATCGTTCCTGAAATTGGGCATTTCTCACTGATTTTGGCCTTATCCATGGCGCTGATATTGGCCTTTGTTCCTATCATCGGTGTTCAATGCCGCATCGCCAGCTGGATTGCAGTTGCCCGGCCGGTTGCCTGCGGTCAGTTACTGTTTGTCGCACTGGCTTATTACTGTTTGACCTATGCCTTTGTCACACATGATTTTTCTGTCGCCTATGTTGCGGCCAACTCCAACAGTCAATTGCCTTATGTATACCGGATTGCCGCTGTATGGGGCTCTCATGAAGGCTCCTTACTGTTGTGGATATTGATTCTTTCGCTTTGGACAGCGGCCGTTGCCCTGTTCAGTAAAACCTTGCCTGTTGAATTAATCGGCCGGGTTTTAGGCGTTTTAGGCATTGTCAATATCGGGTTTTTAACCTTTGTATTGTTTACGTCTAATCCGTTTTTGAGGCAATTTCCGATTCCACTCGACGGCCGGGATTTAAATCCGTTGCTGCAAGACCCCGGTATGGCGATACATCCGCCTATGCTTTACATGGGGTATGTCGGTTTTTCAGTAGCCTTCGCTTTTGCTATCGCCGCGTTAATGAACGGCAAACTGGACACCGCCTGGGCCCGCTGGACCCGGCCGTGGACCAATATGGCCTGGATGTTTTTGACAACCGGTATTGTCTTGGGCAGTTGGTGGGCTTATTACGAACTGGGTTGGGGCGGTTGGTGGTTCTGGGATCCGGTCGAAAATGCCTCATTCATGCCGTGGCTGGTCGGTACCGCGTTGATTCATTCATTGGCCGCAACAGAAAAGCGAGGCATGTTTAAAAGCTGGACCATTTTACTGTCCGTCTTTGCCTTTTCATTGAGTTTATTAGGCACATTCCTGGTCCGTTCCGGTGTCTTGACCTCCGTTCATGCGTTCGCCAGCGATCCGACCCGAGGCATATTTATCCTGGTTTTTCTGGGCATTGTCGTCGGTGGTTCACTCACCTTGTTTGCGATCAGAGCGCCCAAAATTAAAAGTGAGGGCAGTTTTGATCTTATTTCGAAAGACGCTTTCCTGCTCATCAACAATGTATTGCTGGTTGCGGCCGCTGCGACCATTTTATTGGGCACCTTGTATCCCCTGGTCATCGATGCATTGGGTATGGGCAAAATTTCAGTGGGTCCTCCTTATTTCAACAGCGTATTCATTCCTATAACGGCTCCCTTGGCGGCATTCGTGGGTGTTGGTATTTTGGCCCGCTGGCGGCAGGATAATCTGGCGCGTCTGGCAACGTTAGTCGCTTTACCGTTTGCCTGCTGTGCGTTTGCGGGCCTTATCCTGGCTTTTTTACAAGAATCATTCAGCTGGGGCGCTTTGATCGGCCTGACGTTAGCGGTATGGACCGTTGTTTCATCGGGTATGGCCATTCAAGCCCGCTTACGTAACAAGAGCGACAAATTAGCCGCTTTTTTTCAGATTCCGGCCAGCGTTTGGGCAATGACCGTTGCGCATGTCGGTATTGGTGTTTTTATTGTCGGCATCACCTTAACTTCGAATTACTCGGTAGAGAAGGACATCAGGCTGACATCGGGTGAATCAGTGAGTTTGGCGGGTTATGATTTTCTGTTTCACGGCGTTCAAAGTAAAGCCGGTCCTAACTATGATGCGAGTGAAGGCCGGGTAACGATTTCAAAGGAGGGTAAAGCCGTGAGTGAGCTTTATCCTGAAAAACGGATTTATAGGGCGTCAGGCATGCCTATGACGGAAGCCGGTATTGATGCCGGCGTTACCCGTGATTTATTTGTGGCTTTGGGTGAACCTCTGGACAGAGCCGGGGCCTGGGCTGTTCGCGTTTATTACAAACCGTATATCCGCTGGATCTGGATGGGCGGATTATTCATGGCTTTCGGCGGCTTGATCGGCGCTATGGATAAACGCTATCGAATCCCGGTAAGAACAGGAGAGGCATAATGCGCTTTCTTATTCCGTTAGGTATTTTTTTCGTGTTGGTGATTTTTTTAGGTATAGGCCTGAAACTGAACCCAAGGGAAGTGCCGTCGCCTTTAATCGGCAAGCCCGTTCCCCATTTTCAGCTGGCACAGCTGCATGCTCCCGATCAAACCTTTTCGCCTGAACAAATGAAGGGCAAAGTCTGGCTTTTGAATGTCTGGGCTTCCTGGTGTGTGTCTTGCCGCGCCGAACATCCGGTGCTCAACGAGTTTGCCCGCACCGGTCAGGTTGAAATTATCGGTCTTAACTATAAAGACGAGCCTGCCGATGCCCGTCAATGGTTAGCTCAATTAGGTAACCCTTACACTATCAGTGTGATGGATACAGAAGGTATGGCCGGGCTGGATTGGGGTGTTTACGGTGTGCCGGAAACGTTTGTCATCGATAAAAAAGGCTTGGTGCGGTTTAAGCTGACAGGGCCTGTCGATCCGAATAATCTGCAAACCGAGATCATGCCTTTGCTGCAAATACTTAATGGAGAGGCGGGGTAATGAAAATCCTTTTTTTAGTGGTGCTGCTATTTAGTCAATGGGCCCAGGCGACCATTGAGATCTATGAATTTCAGGATCCTGCTCATGAGCAACGTTACCGGGCGCTCACCGAAGAACTGCGTTGTCTGGTTTGTCAAAATCAGAATATTGCCGACTCTCACGCCGAGCTGGCACAGGATTTACGGCGAAAGGTTTATGAAATGATAAATGCCGGCCAATCCGACGATCAAATTGTCCAATTCATGATTGATCGCTACGGTGATTTTGTTTTGTACCGTCCGCCGCTCAATCCCAAAACCATGATTTTATGGCTGGCGCCGGTATTGACGGTAACTGCAGGGCTATTGGGTTTTTGGTTTTTACTTAAACGCCGCCGTCAAAACGATCAACAACCCAGCGATGCAGATTTGCAGCGGATTAGAGACTTGTTAAAAAAGAGCGACAATCAATGATTCAATTTGGAATTTTTGCAGCTTTGCTGCTGCTGGTGGCCTTATGTCTGATTTTGATCCCTCTTTTGTTGACCCGGGAACTGGAATTCAAAGGCGATGATCAAGCCAATATAGAGCTGGCCAAAAAGAAGTTAAAAGACGTTGAGGACGATTTTGCTGCCGGAATACTGAATCAACAGCAATTTGATCAGGCAAAACGGGAACTTGAAGTCGGGCTTTATCTCGATCTGGATGGCAAGCAATCCGCCAAAGTTTCGGCAAAAAGCGGGCGCTGGCTGGCTATTCCGTTGCTATTTGCGGTACCTCTGGTCTCGTTTTCCTTGTACACCGTGCTCGGCGATTTACGTGTCTTCGACAAAGATGCCTTGAATGCTTTGGCGTCTCCGCCAGAAGCCAGTCATGCTGCCAAGCTGGAAGACATCAAGTCCATGGTCGACAAATTGGCGGCCAAAATGGATAAGGAACCCAACGATGTCGAAGGCTGGATGATGTTGAGCCGCTCTTATAAAGTATTGGAGCGCTATCAGGATGCGGCTAACGCCATGAGAAAAGCCTATGCGCTGGTTGGCGATCAACCCGATGTATTATTGCAAATGGCAGATGCCCTGGCGATGGCGAATGGCGGAACGTTGAAAGGCGAACCCACTGCATTGGTTGAAAAAGCGTTAGTGTTGGAGCCCGGTAATCAAATGGGCTTGTGGTTGATGGGGATGGCCTATGCCGAGAACGATCAATTTCAAAAGGCGGTGGATAGCTGGCAGGAACTGCTGAAAGGTTATTCGCCGGAACAAAACGGATACCAGGAAGTAGTGAAGCTGATCAATCAAGCCAATGCCCGGTTGGGTAAGCCGCCTGTGCAGGCAGAAGCGCCGTCAGTTGTGCCGGGTTCCGATGTTAAACCGGCAAGCCGCAGTGTTTCGGTTAAAGTGACGCTGGATGACAGCTTCAAAGACAAAGTGAATCCCGAAGACACCTTGTTCATCTATGCCCAGGCCGCAACAGGACCTAAAGCGCCATTGGCCATTGTGAAACACCAGGTCAAAGATTTACCGATTCAAGTCACGTTGGATGACAGCCAGGCAATGATGCCGACCATGACGATATCGTCAGTCGATCATATCAAAATCACTGCTCGCATCAGTGCGGCAGGCGGCGCAACGCCTCAAAGCGGCGAGCCATTTGGAATGATTGAAGTTAAAGGCGATGCAGGGACCGACCTCAAAACCATCGTGATTAATAATTCAATCAGGTAAAAGGTCAAGCAATCGAAACCCAACGACCGTTCCTGCTCAGCATTAAGGCTCTGCAGGAACGGCACATATCGCATTCGAAGGCGCTTTTCTAAAAAAGGAAAATGTACAGCGTTCAGCGGAACAACCAAACAAAGGTTATGCACCGGGTAGGTTGTGGTTGACGTTAGCCAACCCAACATTTCAAGACCATGGCGCTATTTATGGCGCTGTTCGCGTTAAAAGTGGGTGTCGCCCGACATGCGACCCACGCGCTAGGGATTTGATAACCTTCATTCCCTGGATTTCATTGCATCCTGGTCAAGTCGGCTATTTTTCCCGAGTTTTCGAATTTGGCGCGCATCAGGTTTCGGTACGGTTAACAAGCCAATCAAGTAATATCATTGGGCAGCAGTCATTGGAAACTAGAACGTCTGATCGGTAGTTGATGAGCCCTTGCGATCTATCGCTCCATCTGTTTCAATGGCTGAAAGTTGATCATGACCGGCCTTTATTACTTATCACCGATGATATACAGAAAAGAAAAATCATATGCTAATCAATAAACTATCGTATAGAAATGCATTTTCAGGTAGATATGCGATTAACTATTTAACTCATTGTTATGCTTTAAAACACCAAGGTGATAAAAAATGGAAACCATTATAATTAGCCTTCTTTTGGCATTCGTGCTTTCAGGGATATCCCAAGTAATGAAGGATCTTGGTGAGTCGCCAATAAATCGTCCCGGCTGGGCAATGCGACCGACCGTTGGCGGAGCGTTTATGGTTGCCATAAGCTGGTTCTCTCGTCCCTTCATAGATGCCTTTTACTCAAATGGACAATTAGGTAGAGCTATTGCGTCCGGGTTATTAGGTGTACTCACGCAATTATCCGTATTAACGATTTTTTTCTGGGGAGCAATAACATTAACCGGCAATTATATTGATTCAACTATTTTGCAGGTCATTGTGGTTGGAGCCATATTGGTATTTGGGGCACCAATTATCTTGCCTATAGCGAGCATTCTTATTATTCCAATAACCTTGATAGTAGCGTTTCCAATTGATTTTGTTTTTCCCCTGAAAGAGTCTAAAGAAGCAAAAGAAGTCGTATGGTGCAAGAATTGCAAACACCATAAAAAATCAAAAAAGTTTGAAGACACTATTTCTGGGCTTTGGCGCTCTGAAGAAATGCCAGATGAGGAGTTACTGCCATGTGAAATTGCATGTGAAGCAGCTGATACATGGAGTGATTATTTTGAAACAACTCCTTCAAACAGAAGTCTTTACCCAAAAGACTGTGAATATTTTGAAAGAAAATAGCATAACAATGGGCTCCAAGGGACGCTCCGCTTCGCGGAACCATCGGGTCAGATAAGGAGCTTGAGCATGTCAAAACGATATACGGTATCAAACGTAACACCATCAATCAGATCAAGCAGGCGCTTAGGCGCTCCTTATCTGACCCTAGCTACTTAAACCAGACACCTATGGATGAAATCTGCAAGACAATCGTTGGTCACTATCTGCAATCAGACCGCTTCAACGGAACTCCTATTGATGATCCATGGGATCGATATGTAATTCGGTGGCACATTGAAGAGGGAAAACTCGAAATCGTTGGCCCAGGAATTTTCCCTAATCCGCATATCAAGCCATTCTCCCATGTCCCTGTAGAACGGCAGATAGAGGAATTTGACTCCAATGCCGATGATTGTTGTTTGTACCCTGGGACACCTCTTTTAGAAGAGGCTGTAAAAGATAGCGATTATGAGGGGCGGCCTTACACCAAGCGGGTTGCTTTAGGTGGAGGGCAATTAGATGGTGTTTATTTTGATATTTCGGTCTTGGAGCAATACCGGAACGACCCTCGATATTATTATTGGGCTGATGACATCAATGGCCAGATATGTATAAAAGATGAACATTACGAATCAAACGAAGTTGACGTACGAGATAAGGTTCTACTCGAAACGTTTGGGTTTGGGTTTAATGATTCATATGAGCGTTGCGTCGTTTCGTTGCTCTGGTACATCTCTACCTTAAGCAAGGAACATCAACAAATCTGGGCGGCGAAAGAACTGCTTGATGGTGATTTTAAGATGCACCCAGATTACTACAGAAACAACATAGTTGGTGGCTGGGGCGAGCGCTTGCCAATCTGCGAAGCATTCGTCATGGAGTTGTCAGTTATCAACGATATGGCCAATAAGATTAAGGCGGAGAACCTATTTAGGAAAGATTACTCTGGAGCAAGGCCTAAGGAGTTCGCCTTCCTCATTCGGCCAACACTTTCTGCTTTTAATTCGTTCGTACTACTTCTAGATCAGATGATGTCAGACAATATCAATAAAAAGTTTTTCGCGGGTGAAATTGTGGACAAATATGATCATGTAAGAGATGACGGAAAGATTGAGGTCCGTAAAAAAGGGACAATAGCAATTCTTGAGGAATGGATTGATCGTTACTTTCGGCCACAAGATGATGGGCCGATTAAGGAAATGAAAGCGGCCTTCAGAAAAGTTCGAAAGTTACGGCAGAAGCCCGCTCATAATTTTCAAGAAGATGTTTTTGATCAAAAGTACATAAAGGATCAACGACAACTGATTCTAGATGCATACGGAGCGGTTCGTACATTACGGCAAATACTAGCCAATCATCCAAAAGTAAAGGCCAACCCTCCTGATATTAACGAACAGCTCTGGAAAGGGGAAATATGGGAAATGTAGCTAACAAGGCCGTCAACTCGGACGCATTTTTCGTTCGCTGCGCTCACTGCAAATGCGCCGGTTACGGCTGGCGTTAGCAAGTCCGGGGCAAGGTAAAAGGAATCCATTTGAGTAACGAACTTGGAAAAGAGTTAGCGGATTCAGTGAAGCGATTTCTGGAGGTGGGCGGCCCATTAGGCGCAGTAATTGTGCTTTCTTACTGCTTTAAAATCGGATATTTTCCGCAAGGGATGACGGTAGGCGATACACTGAGTTTCGTTATTGTCGCTCTTATGTATGGGTTCCTTTTTGCGCTGATAAGCCTATCCTTGTTCTCTGTCGGAAAGCTAATTTTACATTTAATCGGAGCGTTGCTTGGTTTTGTTCTTAAAGACCGGGCTGCCTCTGTGTGGCACCATATTACTGTGATTTGCGGATTTATTCCGCTGCTACCTACATTAATATTTGCCCTGATCGGCGTCTTATACATAGCGATGTATTGGAAAGATAAAGGCCCAAGTGCTATTTGGCTTGCAGTGCCGGTCCTTATCTTGCTCTTCCTGGTCGGTGGGTACGTAATCATGGACCGCAAGCTGGCTTCAGAAGGCGAACGGTTAAAGAACTTTGTTGAGATAGTAGGAGGAGAGAAAAGAATTGAGTCGGAAGCGAGATTGAAACGCTTAAAGGTGCTGCGAGCCTTATTTGTATGGATCATAATCTTATGGCCGATAATCCTTGGCTTAATTTCAGAGCCGTTTATAAATGGTGCGATTCGGTTGAGTCACCTCAGGATTGATGAAGCCGAAGTGTACGTAAAGCAGCCATATTGCGAAATTGCTACTGTGTACTTTGCAAAAGCAAAGCAAAGTGAAAGCGAGAAATTCTGTAAGTTCACCGGTATGGCTGTTTTGTTTCACGGTATCGGCACAAACACGTTATTGGCGACAATGAGTGATCAAGACAACTATCTTGCGGTTCCGTCAAAAGAAGTTGTGGTTAAATCTGTTGCTAACAAGCCGCCGAACCCGAAGCCGGAAAGCGAACAGCCGCTTCGCAGAAGCGCAAATGGCGGCGCGGTTTAGCGGGTCGTTATATTGCATAGGCATGTTGCTACGGGATAGAAAGCTCTTGTGGATTGGGCTGATTCTTTCAGTTAGATTGAGCGAGCAACGCGAACCACGATCTTAGCCGGTTGTTGGACAAGCCCTGTGGTGGCAGTTTGGTAGGCCGGGCAACAGCTTTTTGTTGCCCGACATTTCAGTCTCAAAGTAAATAATTGGAATATAAAAATGCCGCCCAAGATTAAAGAACTTATTCGTGCTTTAGAATTGGCTGGTTTTGTTAATAGAGGTGGCAAAGGAAGTCATAGAAACTATGAACATCCAAACGGTAGTCGCATCACTATTTCTGGGCAACTCTCAGATGATGCTAAACCCTAACAAATTCGCGAGACAAAGAAACTGATTGTGAAGTTAAAATAATGAAAGAAAGTGGCCGTTATATCAAAATTGTTGTGTGGTCTGATGAAGATGGCTGTTTTGTTGGTTCTTGTCCTGGAATAATTGATACTTGCTGTCATGGAGATGATGAGATTCAAGTTTATACCGAGCTTTGTCAGATCGTGAATGAATGGGTTGAAACTATCAAAAATGATGGAAAGTCTTTGCCATCTCCTACGGTGAGCAGGAATTTAGCAAGTAAATTATTGAATGTAGCCTAACCCAATGCTCCTGTGGAACTTCGTTACCATTTAAATAATTGGGTCATAGTAAAACCTGATTCTGAGCCTTGGCAGTCTTATTCTCAAATTCATAGACGAAAATCTCTATCCGCATTTGTTTTTCTGTTTTCGTCAAAAGTTTGCGTATCAACATCAATATCTTCAGTTTTATATTTATTTAAAAATGCTGTTAAAGCCATTCCTGTATTATCTTTTGGTTCTGAAAATTCATAAATAATCGCCACTTTAGCTTTGCCTGCTGGAATGTCATCAGGCAACGATAAATTGAGTTGGTGATTTTTTGGAATTTCAGTTTCTATTTCATAGTAGGCTTGCATGGTTATTCCCTGGATAATTGGGTTTAAAGTCCCTAGGTAAGCACAGTGTGACTTACACGATAAATGTGGCCTTGTTCAATAAATTCAAATAAGGACGACTCAGTTTCATTTTTTTTAATCGCTATGCGTATTTTGATTAATTTAAACACTGATTCTGGACGAACTTGAACACCTAAAACCTAACTCATCGCTCGACGTGAATTATTACTCCAAGTGTTCATCTTGAGTCAAGGAATTCATTCGTTTCACAGATGCAGGAACAATTGAAGGGAAAAACAACGATGTCAATTTTCCAAAAGCACAAAGAAGAATAATTAGTGTCAGAGTAAATTAACCTTTCTCTGTCCTCGGTTATTCCGTATTAAAAGCACAAAAAATTAATCCACCTTTGGGGGCAGGCTAAAGATGTTTTGTGTGATAATGCCTTAACTCCATTGTTATTGGCTGACATCATGAATTATCCAACCATTGAAGCATTTGTGGGCAATACGCCTTTAGTCAAATTACAGCGCTTACCCGGAAATACCAGCAATACCATTCTGGTTAAACTGGAAGGTAATAATCCTGCGGGTTCGGTTAAAGATCGGCCTGCGTTGAGCATGATCAAGCATGCTGAAGAGCGGGGCGAAATCAAACCCGGCGATCGTTTGATTGAAGCAACCAGCGGCAATACCGGTATTGCCTTGGCTATGGCGGCGGCGATTAAGGGTTATAAAATGACCTTGATCATGCCCGATAATATGAGTGCTGAACGGCGCGCATCGATGAAAGCCTATGGCGCTGAAATTATTTTGACTCCGGCCGCCGGCAGCATGGAATCTGCGATTGACTTGGCCAGGCAAATGGAAGCTGAAGGCAAGGGTCGTATTCTTGATCAATTCGCCAATCCCGACAATCCTCGTGCCCATTATGAAGGCACCGGTCCTGAAATTTGGCGCGACACACACGGCGAGGTTACCCATTTTGTCAGTTCGATGGGAACCACCGGCACCATTATGGGGACCTCCACCTATTTGAAAGAGCAGAACCCGGCGATTCAAATTATCGGCGTTCAACCGGAAGGTGAATCCAAAATTCCGGGAATCAGGCGCTGGCCTGAAGCTTATCTGCCCAAAATTTACGAGAAATCACGGGTTGACCGGATCATTGACATTGATCAGCAAACGGCAGAGCAAACCATGCGAGCCCTTGCTACCGAAGAGGGTATATTTGCCGGGGTTTCATCAGGCGGCGGCGTTGCGGTTGCCTTGCGCTTATCGGCTGAATTGGAAAATGCCGTCATTGTTGCCATCGTCTGCGATAGAGGCGACCGCTATTTGTCGACGGGTGTTTTTCCCGGTTAATCTTCATTACTCTTCAAGTGACTGTCGTTAATCATCGAACCCAATGGCTTGGGGGCATCCATGCGGCTCTTTGTTGTTAACAGGTCTGCCGGCATCACGGCTAATTGAAGCTCTGCCAATCAGACAGATGGTTCTCCTTACTCTGATAGTGCTTTTGTTTTTATCGCCTTCCATGACTTACGCGCTTGATAATGTCACCCTCAAACTGGATAGCATTGAACAACAGGGCTGGTCGTTTGAAGGTGTCACGTTGTCATTGTCCGATTTGTCAGAAGCGACTCAACAGCTCAGGTCAACTATTCAATATCTCCGTCTGCCCGAGCCTTTCGATCACATTAAGCTCTTTGATTTACAGTGTTCCGATTTTAGTTGGGGCAATGATGAAATCCATTGCCGAAAAGGTCAGCTATCCATTCAATCATCATCGTTGCCATTAAACGCAGTAGCGGTGTCCTTTCATATTGACCAAGATTCAAGTCAGATCGCGTTGGATGATATGCCGGTCGCGGGCGGCAGGTTGTCCGTTTCTGCAGTAATCAAGCAGGATAACTGGTCGCTTGTAGCTAAAGGTACGGGACTTGATATTAAAACCATCGCCAAATTACAACCCGACGTGGGTTCAGCCATTCAAAGCGGTACCCTGTCTTTTTCGATGACTTCAAGCGGGCAAGGCGGTGAAGTAAAGACGTTAAGCCTCAATACAGCCCTAGAACGATTATCCGCGCAAAGCCAGGATGGTCGTTTTGCTCTGGAAAACCTGAGTTTGAACATGAGCCTCAAAGCAGAACCCGGAGATGAAGCCTGGCGGTGGCTGAGTCAATTGAACTTAACCGGCGGTGCGCTCTACTCCGATCCGCTTTATCTGGATTTTACGGAGCAACCGGCTACTGTTGCGGCGGCCGGTTTTTGGCAACAGGCCAAGCAGCAAATTTTGCTGGATTATCTGCTGATTCAACAGCCGGGTGTGGCTGAATTAAGAGCCGATGCGCGGATCAGTTATCGTAATGCTTGGTCGATTGAATACGCGCAGCTTTTTCTGTCAACTCAAAACCTGGAAAGCCTGTCCGCTATTTATTTAAGCCCCTATTTTGCCGGGACTGCGCTAGAGGGGCTTTCAATAAAGGGGCATATGGATGCGGATGTGGTCCTAAAAGATCAGTCCATAGAATCTGTCCGGGTTAAAAGTGACTCGCTGGGACTCGATGATACGAAACAGCGGCTTAGTATCAAAAAGGGGCAGGGCACTTTTCATTGGACCACCCGAGAAGAGGCGCATCTGCCTTCATGGTTTTCCTGGGAACAGCTTACTATTTACCGGCTACCGATGGGGCCTGCCAAGCTCATTTTTGAAGCCCGCACCAACGCTATAGAATTGTTGACGAAAACCCGTTTTCCTTTGCTGGATGGGTATTTGCGGGTCGACAAGTTCAAATGGCTTACCAAAGAGAATGATGAACCTGATTTTTACTTTGAAGGTGCGGTGCGCAATGTATCGCTGGCGCAATTGTCGGAAGCGTTGGATTGGGCCCCGTTATCCGGCACATTGAGCGGAAACATCCCCGGTGTCGATTATATAAACGGAAAATTGACCGTCGACGGAGAATTGCTGATCCGCGTATTCGATGGAGAGGTGCGTCTTAAAGATCTGGCTGCCTCGGGATTTTTGACCGATTTTCCGCAAGTTTATGCACAATTGGAGTTTGATCGGCTGGATTTGGGGCAACTGACTCAAACGTTTAAAACCGGAATGATAGAGGGTCGTTTATCCGGTTTTGTGCGCGATTTATATCTTGAAAACTGGAAACCAGTCAGTTTTTATGCCTGGCTGGGCACTCCGGAAAATGATGATTCCCGGCATAGAATCAGTCAGAAAGCGGTCGAAAACCTGACCACTTTCGGCGGTGGTGCTACCGACATTGTTTCAAAAACTTTTCTACAACTTTTTGAAACGTTCAGCTATGAGAAGCTGGGTATCGGTTGCTACCTGTCTGACGGCGTCTGCCAGGTGATGGCGCTGGAAGCGACTGAACAAGGTTATTACATTGTTAAAGGCGGCGGTCTGCCGCGAATCGATGTGATGGGATATAATCCCCGGATTGACTGGAACGTCTTGTTGGAAAGGCTGCAGCGGATTTCCGCTACTGACGATGTAGTAATTGAGTAACTGGAGACATCAATGAAACAATTATCTTTTTTAAGCATAGTGCTGTTAACCGCCTGTGTGACCATAAATATCTATTTTCCGGCCGCTGCTGCTGAAAAAGCCGCTGATGAAATTATCAAGGACATCCAAACGACGCTACCGCAAGAAGAGCCTAAGAGTGAGTTGAATGATTGGCAGCACTCTTTTTATAAATCGGTGGATGCCGTTTTAAGTGCTTTCATATCATCGGCCCACGCGCAAGAGGCCAATTTATCGATTGATTCTCCGGAAATCCGCAGATTGACGGCACAGATGCAAAGCCGATTTCCTGGGTTGAAAAGTTATTATGATGCCGGTTTTATAGGTATCGCTTCATCCGGTTTGCTGACGGTAAGAGATGCCGCCAGTATTCCTTTAAAAGACCGGAATCAGGTAAATCGTCTGGTCGCTGCTGAAAACGCCGATAGAGAAAATTTGTATAAGGCTATTGCCAATGCCAATGGTCATCCTGAATGGGCTGCACAAATCAAGTCCACGTTTGCCGCGCGGTGGGTGAGTAACGCGAATTCCGGTTGGTGGTATCAAACGGCCAATGGCAGCTGGAAGCAGAAATAAATATGGCACGTAGACGACCAGCAAGAAAAGTGATGCCGGCAACGCCGGTTAAAACAACGATTGAGTCTATGACTCATGACGGACGCGGCGTTGCGCATGTCGACGGTAAAGCGGTTTTTATCGATGAAGGCCTGCCGGGCGAAGAGCTTGAGTTTGTCTATACCGATATCCGTAAGGATTATGCCGAAGGCAGGCTGGTGAATCTGCTGAGCAGATCGGCGTTTCGAGTTGATGCCGAATGCCCGCACTACTCGATGTGCGGCGGGTGTAGTTTTCAGCATGTGGACTCCGCCAAGCAGATACAAATCAAGCAGGAATTGCTGGAAGAGCAGTTTAAACGGATAGGCAAGCTCGAAATTCCTCAGGTTTGGGAGGCCTTGGATGGTCCGCACTGGGGGTACCGCCGTAAAGCGCGAATGGGCGTCAAGTATGTTGCTAAAAAAGGCCGGGTATTGGTGGGGTTTAGAGAAAAACGCCAGCCTTATTTAGCCGAAATTGAAAGCTGCAAAGTCATGCATCCTCGCGTCGGTATGAATCTGATGGTTTTATCGGAAATGATCGGAGGCTTGACGATCAAGGACAAAATTCCGCAGATTGAAGTGGCCATCGGCGATGACGACTGTGTGCTTTCCATTCGCGTGATGGAGCCGCCGACCTTGGAAGATAAGGAACGCATGCGCCAATTCGCCCATCAGCTGGGCATGAGTATTTGTTTGCAGCCTAAAGGCCCCGATACCATCGTGCCGATAGACGGCGAGCCCGAAGTGATGCCGACTTATGCGTTGCCCGAGCATGATATTGTTTTTAAATTCAGGCCGGCGATGTTTACGCAGGTTAATTATGAAATTAACCGGCTTATGGTGAGCCGGGTAATTGAAGCCTTGCATTTAACCCAGGATGATCACGTGCTGGATTTGTTTTGCGGTTTGGGCAATTTTACGCTGCCCATGGCGCGCAGAGCCGTACATGTTACCGGTATCGAAGGTGACTTGCCTTTGATCAAACATGCCAGAGAAAATGCCCTGTTTAACGGCATTACCAACGCTGAATTTCATGCGGCTGATTTAACCAAAGACATCAGTGAATTCCCTTGGGCCAATCGCCGATACAATAAGATTCTGCTGGATCCGTCCCGAGCCGGTGCGTCCGATGTGTTGCAGCATTTCAAACAATGGCAGCCGGAAACCATTGTTTATGTGTCCTGCAATCCTTCCACGCTAGCGCGCGATGCCGGAATTCTGGTCAATGAGCTGGGTTATAAGCTGATCAAAGCAGGGGTCATGAACATGTTTCCTCAAACCGCCCATGTCGAGTCCATTGCCTTGTTTGAAAAGGGTTAAATAGACAGTAAAAGGCCAGTGCGGTAGTTTTATCCGACATTGGCCCGGAAAATGACAGTATCCCTCTCATGGTAATAACGGCAATCTGATTCATCATGCGTCTTGAGATATCCATCAGCAATCAACAGCTTTACGTGATCGACAACGGCAAAATCCAGTCATCCTACCCGGTTTCAACCGCCAAAAACGGGCCGGGTGAGTTGATGGGCAGTGAATGTACGCCCATCGGAAAACACAAAGTCCGCGCAAAAATCGGTTCCGGTTTACCCTTGAATGCGGTTTTTAAAGCACGCAGGCCTACCGGGGAAATTTATTCACCGGAATTGGCCCGGCAGTTTCCGGAACGTGACTGGATATTAACCCGCATTCTTTGGCTGGGAGGTCTCGAGCCTGGAAAAAACCGATACGGCCAGGTGGATACGGCGTGGCGTTACATTTATATACACGGTTCGCCCGACGAGTTAATGGACGGAATTGCGCGCTCACACGGCTGTATTCGGATGCTGAATGCTGATATTGCAGAATTGTTTGATCTTATACCGCAGGGTATAGAGGTTACTATTTGCGCTTAGCTAGGGCGAATGATGCTGTAATCAATCCACTTATTTGAAATAAAAAAGACGAGGAAGTAATGGTCCGGATGGTTTTGGGCATTGAATATGACGGCAGCGATTTTTTTGGTTGGCAATGGCAGAAAAATGGCCGTTCTGTTCAGTTGGAATTGGAAAAAGCCCTTTCGGCTGTCGCGAATGAACCCATTACTGTGCAATGTGCGGGACGCACCGATTCAGGTGTTCATGCCCTGGAGCAGGTGGTTCATTTCGATACGCATGCCGAACGCGAGATGCGCGCATGGGTGATGGGTGTCAATTGCAATTTGCCTCCCGATGTTCGGGTTTTATGGGCCAAAGTCGCGGTTGACGGATTCAACGCCCGCTACAGTGCAATTGCGCGATTTTATCGTTATGTCATCCTCAATCGTCCGATGAAATCCGCTTTATTGCGCAGCCAGGTGACCTGGTGTTATTCGCCCCTGGATGCTGAAAAAATGCATGAAGCAGCCCAGCATTTGATAGGTAGCCATGATTTTTCAACGTTTAGGGCGCAAGCTTGCCAATCCAAAAGTCCTTGTCGCATCATGCATTTTATTGATGTTTACCGCGAACAGGATCGGGTCATTATCGATATTTCAGCGAATGCCTTTTTACATCATATGGTCAGAAATATTGCCGGTGTGCTGATGACTATCGGCATGGGTAAACAGCCTGTCGAATGGACACGGGAACTGTTGGACATAAAAAAAAGAGAATGTGGCGGCGTCACTGCGCCTCCTTTCGGGCTCTATCTGGGCGGTGTTTATTATCCGGAAGTCTACGGAATTGCAAAACATCCGATATTTTCCAAGTTGCCGGATAATTGCTCGCGTTTTGAGCATGGGAAACCGGCCATTGCTGAATCGGGAAGGGAAGAAGTCCGTGCAGGATAATATGGTTGCACTGTATTGGTGCTGTTTTCGGGTGAATTGCGTCAGAAATGATTCAATATATGGCAGATTTGTGTTCAATTATCCACAGTATGTATGCGATTTACTACTGAAGTGGTCGGGGGATGCCTGTTATGAACGCTAATATCAAGGGCTTTTACTAATTGGCACGGTAACTGCTTTATTGTAATTAAACGTTAAGAAATTGGCGTTGGTTACCTCCTCAGTTGTGATTGTTAGTTAAGGCGTTTGGCGCTTTATCCTTAACCAGGATAAAGCGCTTTTTTTTGTCTGTTGAAATCGCACCACAGATTTCAAACTCAAGTTCATGCCGTGCTTAGCCAACAGGTTCTTCCAAAACGGCTAGACGAATACGGCTGGAAATCGGGCGGCGCATCTGGATGACCGGGCCCAGAATTTCCAGTGACTTAAGTTCGTCACCGGTAAAACTCGGATAATCGGGGTGTAGCGAGATGAGTTCATAATCAATGCCGGAACCGGATTGCGACAAGACACGGTATTTGCTTAGATTGAGCCGCCCGGCACCCGGTTTAAATACGATGACGGGATCGCTGGGTTGAATGGGTGCATCAGGGTCGATGACCAATTGGTCGCCGGGGCGAAATTCAGGCTGAAACGCTTCATCACTCAATCCTAATTTCAAGGCAAACAAGCGAGGTCCCGATTCCGCAAAGGGCAGGGAATAGTCCATGGCCACCCATTTTCCGCTGGGCGAAGGCACTGACTGGTTATTAAGGTAAGTATGAACCAAGTCGCAGTCCCGCGTGGAAAATAGTGGAACCCGTCGAGTGCTGGCCATCAATAGCGGGCGTTCAGTCTTGACGTGAGGGGGGTGTTCGCTACCGAACAGCAAGGTATCGAAATCGGCGCCCAGCTCTTTGGCAATCAGCGGTAAAAAAGTGCTTTTTCTAATTTTTCCTGATTCCAGGCTTTGAATGGTTTGCTGTGCTGCACCAACACGCAAGGCCAATTCATCCTGGCTTAAACCGAGGCGTTCCCGATAGTAACGGACACGCAGGCCTACTGAATCCAAATTTTCTACAGATGAGTCTTGTATGATGGAGTCTATCGGGGATTGGGAAGGCATCCGGGATGATCTTTTCATGTTCTTAAACAGGTCAATAACTACAATTTACAATTCTAATGGTAGTTTGAACTCAAGTACGATAAGCGGCCTTCGACGCGTGAGCTGTGTTGCCTCTGCAACTGCAGCAGAACTAGTTGTCCTTTCACGCGTCTGTTTTGATAGTCCGGTCTGGGTTAACGCCGGCCTCGTCCTGTCTTGGGGCCTTTATCCAGGGCGACATAAATCGTCTTGCCCTCAATGTCGCGGCCATCCAGACCTGCAATGGCCGCGCGAGCTTCGTGCCCTTCCATTTCAACGGTTGCGAAACCACGAGCCTGGCCCGAGAACAGATCCCTACTGACTTCCAGGTCGAATACCTTGCCGTATTCACTAAACAATATACTTAGGCTGGATTCGGTAGTGGCGGGTGGTAAACCGCGAACAAAAAGCTTTACCATGGGCTTGAACTCCTAACTGAAAAAATAACGTTACACAGGAATGATACGCAGACCCGCTTGCGAATATAAAAAACGCAGGGTCAGGTTGGTAATGACGCTATTAAAATATGAAAACCATGTATTTCAAATCATTCTGCCCGGAATTGTACGGGAGAAAATACTATTTTAATAGTAAAAAATAGTTAAAAGAGAATATTGATTGGCGGTAGCGGGTGGATTGGTATTTATTGTGTTATGGAGGTGAAAGGCGAGCAGTATTTCTAAAATTATTTTTATAACTGAAGTTGCTCAGTTTTTATAGGGTTGTCCAGGTTTGTTAGAGAATTTAGTTTGCATTAATAGTTGACGTCGTTCCGGCAATCCCTGCCGGGATGACGCCTCTCCCAAACCTTCAAAGCCTCACGCGAACAGTGCTTTATTGAATGGGTTTGGCACCGGTTACGTAGATCCTATCGATAATTCCAGCAGTCAAGCATAATGGCAGTCCGTTTTTCAAATTATTGGGAAACTTCGGTTTTATAACTATTTAACGTAGGTTGCATGTTTTTTTGCGAGCCAACAATTAACGCTTTGGCCTTGAAATGTTGGGTTGGCTATTGCCAACCGCGACCTTCACGGGCATAACTTTTGTCTTGTTACTTTGCTGAATAGTAACGATTTTTTTGGTGTAAGAATTCGAATTTTGAAATAGCGGGGACTGGTCTTAAGGAATGATCTAGAAAAAGAAAGGCGGCATGGGTCTTGCGCTATTGACTTTCATTTGCGCGTGTTTAAGTGATTCTTTAAAGGCGGCCAGCGATTTTTTGACTGAGTCACAATAATACCGGCTCATTTCGTCACTTTCGGCTTTTTTCAGATGACTTAATGATGTCTCAACCTGCTGTTTGCACCGCTGCAAAATAGTGATATTTTGCTCATAAACGAGGCGGGCGGTCAGATTGTCCTGGCGTGATTTTTGGCTAAATGTATCGAATTCTCGGCAAATGGCAGCGAAGTTTTGGCTTAGAGTGTCTACTTCATTGTTATCGGCCATGTTGGCTTTCCCCCGCATTCATCTGTGTTGAAGCTTGACCGCGAGCATACACCAACGCTCGGAGATTCCCAATTTAAAATATTATGAAAACCTTTTTACTGTAAAAGTGCACGATTATAAGAGAGTGCGTATGCTCGTCAGGCAGCAAACTAATACCGCCAGTACCGTGGTGACAGCAAAACTAGAATCGTAAAAATTTCCAAACGGCCAAGTAACATGGCAAAACAACCCAGCCATTTGACGCCGTCACTCACCGTTTTAAAGCTGGTAGAAACGTCGCCCAGACCGGGCCCCACGTTATTGATGCAGGCGGCAACCGCGGAAAATGCAGTGACTTGGTCTAGTCCAAATTCCATCATCAATAACATGATGATGACAAAGGACACCACATAAAGCCCAAAAAAACCCCAGACCGCACTAATAACCCGGTCCTGTTGAACTTCTTTGCCGACTTTGACCGGAATATGGGCGTTGGGATGAATCAGGTTGAGTATTTCCCTTTGCCCTTGTTTGTAAAGCAGCATCACTCGGATAACTTTAAGTCCGCCGGCTGTTGAACCTGCACAGCCACCGACAAAACCGATAAACACCAGTAAAATAGGGCTGACACCGGGCCATTCGAAAAAATTGGTGGAAATAAATCCGGACGTGGTCATGAATGAAACAATCTGAAACATGCCGTGGAGCATCGCTTCAGATAATGAAAAACCTGAGGTTGAGTCATAATAAAGATGTGCGCCAACCACCAAACCGCTGATTATCATCAATCCTAAATAGCAGCGAGTTTCACTATCCAGTCTGTAAACTTTTAATGAGCCTCTTTGTAAAGCAGCAAAATGTATTGCGAAATTCATACCCGAGATAGCCATAAAAAAAATGGCTATCATATCGAGTGCAGGGCTGTTGAAATAACCAAAACTGGCATCGTGAGTAGAGTAGCCGCCATTAGCGGTGGTTGCAAAAGAGTGACCCACCGCATCGAACCAGTCCATGCCTGCCAAACGATAACTGATAGCACAGGCAATTGTGATGCCCAAATAAATAGACCATAAAGCTTTGGCTGTCCCGGCAATTCGGGGCGTTAATTTGGAGTCTTTAATGGGGCCGGGCACTTCTGCCTTAAATAACTGCATACCCCCGATGCCCAATACCGGCAGCACGGCCAACGCCAATACGACAACACCCATGCCGCCAAGCCATTGCAATTGTTGCCGGTACATCAAAATAGACTTGGGCATATTATCCAGGCCCTCCAAAACGGTTGCTCCCGTAGTGGTAAAGCCGGAGACGGCTTCGAATACAGCATCAGTAAATGTCATATTGGGGGTTTCTGCCATATACAAAGGCACAGCACCCATAGTGCCTAAAATGGCCCAAAACAAGGCAACAATCAAAAAGCCGTCACGATGATAAAGCTGGCGTTTTTCATGACGGAGTGGAAACCACAACAGAACGCCTGATGCAAGGATGATAAAAAAGCTTTTCCAGAAAGTCAGTGTGGCACCGTCCTGGTAAACATAGGAGATGAGCAAAGGGAAAAACAACGTGGTGCTGAACATCATCAGCAACAGACCGATACTTCTCAGAACGACTTTAGTCTGCATAGTGATGAGCCATTAAATGCGATGAAAGTAACTTTCGATGTTCTTGACCAGTTTCTTATCGAGCGCAAACATCACTATATGATCATTTTCTTCAAAGACCGTATTGTGATGGATGGGGATGACTTCCTTGTTTCTAATCAGGGCGCCCAGCACAACGCCGGTGGGCAGTTTAATCTCGTCAACTCTCTGGCCGACTACAGACAAGCCTTTGCTATCTTTATGCGCAATCGCTTCAATGGCTTCCGCACTGCCGCCGCATAATGAACTGACGCGGGCGACATCGCCTTTTCGGACATGTTTAAGAATACTGCCCAGAGTTTCCTGATTTGGCAGTACGACCACGTCAATTTCACTGCCGGCAAGGAGTTTGACATAAGAGCTGTGGTTGAGCAGGCAGATGGTTTTCTTGACGCCCAGTTTTTTTGCCAATGCGGCTGCGATGATATTGGCGCCGTCATTATTGGTAATTGCGCAGAATAGATCGGTTTTGCCGATTAATTCATCGACCAGCAATGTTTCATCTGCGCAGTCACCCTGTAACACGGTCGTGTTTTCAAGTTCATTGGCAATTTTTCTGACTCGGACCGGGTTGAACTCAATCACCTTGACTTGATGATTGTTTTCCAGTGCCATGGCAAGCCGTTTACCAACATGGCCGCCGCCCGCGATCATAATGCTTTTGATAGGGGCTTCAAGCGTGTGAAGTTCACTTAGAACCTTGCGAATTTTGTGTCGTGGTGATACGAAAAAAACCTCATCCCCCTCCAAGACCATGGCCTCGCCATTGACATTGATGGCTTGCCCCTGACGAAAAATAGCGACAACGCGAATTTTGCCGTTGGCCAGTTTTTCTTTGAGTGCGCTGATTTTTTTTCCGGTCACAAAGCCTTCTTTGACGGCCTTGATCGAAAACAATCTTACAAGACCATCGGCGAACGCAGAAATATGGAGAACCCCTGGGAATTTAATCAAATTGTGTATGGCTTCCATGACAATTTGTTCAGGGCTGATAACGATATCAATATCGAGTCCGTTAGGATCGAATAACTCGGGATGTTTCAGAAAGTCGATTGCACGCACTCGGGCGATCGTTTTGGGTTTGCTGTACAGCGTTTTGATGATCTGACAGGCCAGCATGTTGGTCTCATCGCGGTCAGTCACTGCGATGACAATATCCATATTTCTGACGCCGGCCTGTTCCAGTACACTGGGATGCGCAGCATTTCCGATGACAGTGGCAATATCCAAACGTTCTTTTAATGCAGACAGTAATTCAGGTTTTCTATCTATAACAACAATATCGTTAGCTTCATTAGCTAAAGCACCGGCAACAGAAGAGCCGGTAACACCGGCTCCAAGAATAAGGATTTTCATTAAATCAAATTACCTGACCACGGTTAATGGGGCATCGAAAGCGCGCTATGATACATGAATCGCAACTACGCTACAATTTTCGCGCTTTAACAACATTGGGTCCTGAATTTGTCTAATGATAAAGCCACGGCCTGAAATGATTTTCGGGGCATTGTGTTGGCTTGTGAGGGTGATTTGATTTCTAATCGTGATTGCAAGGTTGTGTAGATGGGATCGTATCCATTCGCTTAAGGGAATGGGCATGAATGAACATGCCCACCCCATAAGATTTACTTTTGATTAAGTCGATAAGCAAGTTTCTGAAACCATCCCTGTTGCAGAAGCCTTTTCAATCAATCACCTACGCCCTCTATTCCAAGCGGGCGAGTAGTTACGTTTTTTCATTACAAATCCCTCTCTATTGCGCGAAGCTCTTCATTACTTGGAATGCGAGTCTTAGGTAGCTTCTTTGGCTTGCCGGGTTTGACTTTTGGTTTATCAAGCGGTCCAAAGTCGGGCGGTGGCGTGCGGTGATGCGTTGCCTGTTCATAGGCAGCAGCTATCTTGAACAGCATGGCCTCGTTAAACGGCAACCCGAGGAAATCTATTCCTACCGGAAGTTGTGCCGGAATCGGTCCCACGAGATTTCGATCAGCATCCCGTCCATACACCTCAGTGGTAAATCCTGCCGGAACCGTTATAGCAGGAAAGCCCCTGGCGTTGATGAACGTCCAAATGGAAGAGGGTCTGTCGTTTACGCTGGGTTCCTCGGGAGCTGTCAAGATTGGAGGAGGTACACTGCCGGTTGGGTAAACAACTGCATCCAGTTGCATTTCCGCAAAGCATTGGAAGATAACCGTTTGTAGAGCAAACCGATTTTGCAGAGCGCTTGCATTAGCCAATGTTAAGGCGTTATTCGCATTCAATAGACTCGCTTTTCGGTTCGGGATTACTGGATCATTCCAGTAATTTGCCTTTTCTATCAGCTCCGTAAGGTTTTGGATGTTGGCATCGCCTCTTTCTTTCAAGTAAAGGTTGAAATTATACTTTGCATCGCCGGAGTCGCCTCCCGCAGGCCCCAGATTCCTGATGCTGGGTTGTCCGGTGGCGGTATGCGGGACCAGCAGAGGATCGAAGTACATGTCCACCAAAAGCGGAATGTGATCGGTTCCTGCAGGAAAGACGCCGGGGAACTGAGTGATAAACAGCAGGTTGCGCCATGTCGGAACGACTTTGTCGACACATCCTTGGAACAGCGATCCGCCCGGACCCGGGTCAATAATAGTCGCACCCAGGCCGCGTAAATCATCAATGGCTCTGTCTACGATATCAATGCTTTCGATATCTGCCGGTGAGAAAAGGTCTTTGTCCATGTATTCTCGAATGACACCAATCCGCACTTTTTTGTCCAGCGGTTTACCGTCGGCAAAAGTGGAATAAGGTTTTAACGGCTTGCGACCTTGACTGAATGCAGTCAATTCATCTTTCGGGTCAAAGCCGGCATAGGCATCTAGAATGCGAGCGGTATCCTTAACAGTGCGGCATATCGGTCCGACTCGGGTAGTGATTCCCTTCTGGATCATGCCATCGGCACTGACCAGTTCTCTTGTTGGCGCGATCCCGACCGAGTTGTTGTTCTTGGCCGGTTCCCGGACCGAGGTACCGGTTTCTTCGCCTATAGCGCAGGTAACAAGGTTGGCTGCTACCGCCATGCCGGACCCTCCACTGGAAGCTCCCGGATCACGCTCAGTATCGTAAGGGTTACACATTGTCCCGCCAAACGAGCTCCGCGTTCCCGTAATACCACCGGCAGCGTACTCTCCCATATTAGCCTTGGCTAGAATGATCGCTCCAGCTTCCCGAAGTTGCTTCACAAAGGTCGCATCATCAGGTGGTCGATCATTGGCATAAAAGGCATCCGCGCCCGCCGTAGTCCGCATATCGAAGGTGTCATACTGATCTTTAATCGCCATTACTACGCCGTGTAGAGGCCCTGCCAATTTGCCCGTCTTCGCAAAGTGGGCATCCAGTTCCGCCGCAACTTCAAGAGCATCGGGCATATCAGGGTTATTATCCAAAAGATCCGTCATGCTTCGTGCCTTGCGGCTATCGAAACCGAGTGCAGTTCTGGAATCAGGTCGAAGATTTAAGGTGATCAACGCATTAATCTTGCCCGCGTGAGGGATTGTTGAAATAGGCCCGAGTATTCCTTCAGGTTGATTGACGCATACACCGTTATAGGCCTTGATGCGATCAAGGTATAGATGAACCAGTTCTGTGGTTGTAAGTTGCCTTCTTTTAATGGCTTCATGGATATCATCGATAGTCGCTTCTTCTATTTGAAATTTCGACTTTCGAATTTCACTTTTGCCGCCAGCATTTGCAAAGGCATCATGAGCGGGAATGATTGACGATGCCAGAATATAACCGGCTAAAAGAACAAATTTGTTACGGACCTTAAATAATGACTGCCATCTATTCTCGGAAGATTTATACATAGTGCGACCTCACATAACTTTTTAGCTAAAGTTCAGAGAAAACTCACCATCAAGCGATCGTTTTTTGGAAAACCGGTCTCGATGGTTCAGGGTTGATTGAGCAATATTCGTGCTGAACTCACTCCAGTGCTGCTTTGTTCTCAGGGTAATTAATGTAAGTCATTGCTAATAAAAAGATTTATTTAGTTAACTCACATTGTGATGAGCCGGTATCAGGCTCTTAAATTCTCGTTGACAGGTTTGATTTGAAAATAAATGTTTTTTGTTCTCGCAAGTTAGATTCGTTTAAGGCTTTTTTATTAGTGAAACCGGGTGAACTGAAGCGGATCGGGCCTTCGATGATCGAGGCATTGGGTCGAGTCAATGCTGGGTGGCGTTAAAAATCGATGCTTAACCAAACGGCTACCACCTTCTTACGCGCTATTTTGTGACATTTTTTTCTTTGTGGTTGCATGGGGCTCTTGTGTCTCGATCGGTATTTTTTCTGACGGCGGTGCTCAAGGTGAGGGAGAAGCAAAGTCCATTAATTTTGATTAGCTGGGGCTAAATATCAGGGGATGCACCAGCATGATCATAAGTACGCTTCTTTGTAAAGCGCTTTCCTGGTCTGTATTGTGACAGATATCACAATAACCACTCAAAAATGGCAGATGTACAACGGTATATCCGATCATCCGGTCAATGGCATGTTTAATGAGTGCAATAAATTGATGCTGTAAAAAGCCTCGTGGAATGCAATCACTTGACCATGAAAGTGCACGATCATCATCGGAAAACCTGGGGCTTTTATTTTCCGCGTGATCAAAGCTTCTCCATGATCGTTGGGTTGTAATCCGAATACAGATACTCATGAAGCCATATGTGTTTAGAGATCTAATTTAAAGTTACCTGTCGCAAATGAAAGTTTGCACAAAACAAGTGAGAGGGTAAAACAATGCCAACCGCGAAAACCGCTAGCGTAATAAAGACCGTTGTTTGTGCAACAGTCCCTGATTCGCAAGAGTCCACAGGTGAGGAATTGTCAATCCCGACCAAGCATCTTACTGCAAGCAGATACCTGGCGAAGAAACCTCCGATAACCGCTCAGACGGCCGTGCGGCGGCTATTGGCGGCTTCGGTCTGTTTGTTGGCTCTCTATGACGCTCCAATCGCTGCCGCTGCTGCTCTCGATCTTGAGAAACTTGACGGTCCTACTGCGATCAAGATGATGGAGGACCGTAAACTGACATCCGTAGAGCTCACCAAGGCCTACATCAAACGGATCGAAGCACTGAATAAGCGCGGTCCAGGACTCAACGCAGTCACGCAGTTTAATAAGGACGCCTTAAGAGACGCTGCGCTTTTGGACAAGGAGAGGGCTCAAGGACATGTTCGAGGTCCCGCCCACGGCTTGCCGATACTGCTCAAGGATCTGATTGATGTGAAGGGCATGTATACCTCAGCGGGCAATTATTCGCTTCGCGACTCCTTTCCCGAGTCGGACTCCGGTGTCGTTAAGAAGTTGCGAGAGAGCGGTGTCGTGATTCTTGGTAAAGTGGGTCTATCAGAGTTCGCCAACAGCTTCGGCAATCAACCCTCCGGCTTTTCCAATCTGACCGGTCAAGTGATTCATGCGCTGGATGCCGATCAAAACCCTAGCGGTTCGTCGTCGGGATCGGGAACGGCTGGTGCAGCGGCCTTGTCGATGCTGACGATAGGTACCGAGACTTCAGGTTCTATCATCAGTCCATCTAACGCTCAAAGTCTTGTCGGGATCCGGCCTACTGTCGGCTTAGTCCCCGCTTATGGGATCGCACCTATCTCTGCGTCGCAGGATACAGCCGGTCCGATGACCAAAACTGTGGCCGAAGCGGCGATGACGCTGCAGTCTATCGTCGGGTTTGATCCGGTCAGCGATGCGGCGTACGAGTCTGTTTTTGGCCCGAACTGGTACGAGTCTATCACCAGGGTTCCGGACCAGTTGCCGGACTACATGTCGGCACTTCGGATGGACTTCGTTCAGGGGAAACGCATAGGCTACAACGGTACGTTCCTGGATGGCTCACCAGCCAAGATCGCATTTGACGCGCTCGTGGCTGCTGGCGCAATTATGGTCGAGCGTCCGTCAATTGCGGTAGGGAGCGTGCCTGGCTTGCCCTCCGGCTACCAACAGCACAAATCCATCAACGAATATTACAAGAACCTCGGCCCTGGCGCCCCTATCCAGTCACTGGCGGAAGAGGTTGCCGATAATATCGCCAATCAGCAGGAGGCGCTGAAGTTTGGCCACATCAACCATGTCAATGCCCTGAATAACGGCGATGTTACCCCCGGCGGACCTCAGGAGATAGCTTATCGTGAAGCTATGCCTATAAGGCGCGCAGCCCAGTGGGCCGCCATCAACCGAATGATGAGCAACGATACACCGGACGATCCTAGCGATGATTTCATTGCCATACTCGGTTCTGTGCCTAGCGGTGCGACTGCGGGAACGCCTCAGATCACGATCCCGATGGGCTATAACTTGACCAACAGGCGCGCGATCGGTCTATCGATACATGGCAACGCAAACAGCGAGCGTGACCTGATTGGTGTAGCTTACGTGATAGAGCAGTCCACTATGCTACGCCAAACGGCTTCTGAACTGAACCCAAGCATGTACCGCTGCGCCAAAACTGTGCCACTGCCGCCATTCCACGAGCGGGGCAGCTGCAATCCTGATTACGAAAGCCTCAAGGGGATGGTTAAAACCGCACCGAAGTTGCCTTTCTCACTAGAGACTGAATCAGTAGAAAGCCTGCAGGCGCGCATGACGGTCGGCACGCTGACGGCGCAGCAGTTAACCAGAGCTTACCTGGCCCGAATTGCATTGACCAATGCGGAAGGGCCTGCAATCCAGGCTGTTAGAGAGGTCAATATGGGCGCGTTGGGCGAAGCTGGCCGCCTCGATGCCGAGCGTAAGCGGGGCAAGCTGAGAGGTCCATTGCACGGTATACCGGTGCTGCTTGATGATGGGATTGACGTTTCCGGAATGCCGACAACTGGGGGCTCAATCGCCTTGCAGCATACACGGCCTGCGAAGGATTCCATGATAGTTGCCAAGCTCAAGGCGGCTGGCGCGATTATTCTCGGCAAGACCAATGTCACTGAGCTTAACGGAATATTTGACCCTATCCTGCCCGAGGGTTACTCCTCTCTCGGAGGCCAGGTGTTGATGCCGTCCGATACAGATAAAACGCCAGGTGGTTCATCGGCCGGTTCGGCGGCAGCGACAGCTGCGGGCTTGGCCGCCATGACAGTAGGAATGGAGACCTCGACCGACTCGGCACAGATCATTGCGCCGGCCGGCATTGCAGGTGTTGTAGCGCTTAAGCCGACTGTAGGCCTGGTCAGTCGCACAGGTGTGTTGCCGGTAGCAAGATCGCAGGACTCGCCAGGTCCTATCACGCGGACTGTTTACGATGCCGCAGCCGCGTTGGGAGTATTGGCGGGTAGTGATCCCGGCGACGAAGCTACTTCGGAGATACCGGATGTACCGGATTACCTCTCAGGGCTGTCGTTAGCAGCATTAAGCGGCAAGAAAGTGGCGGTTATTGCATCTACGGCAGGCCCCTACCCTGCTGTGGTGAGCGCTCTCCAGGGGCTGGGTGCCACAGTTGTCGTCACATCAGTTGGGACGCCTAATCCAAATCCGCCCAGTATCGTTATCAGAGAGTTCAAACGTGATTTGAACAGCTATTTATCAACCGTTAGAGGCAGTGGCGCCAAGTCACTGCAGGCAATCATTGACTACAATGACGCTCATCCCGTCGAGGGGCTGAAGTATCAGCAGAGCGAACTTATTAGTGCTCAGGAAGTGAATTTATCCGATCCGGTCGTAAATTCCATTTACGAGTCTGAAAAGGTGTTGGGCCAAGTCTCCAGCCAGGAACTGATTGATGCAATCCTGACTAACGGGACGCCCGATGATACTACCGATGATTTCGTCGCCATTGTTGTACCTAGCGGCAACACGCTGGTTGGAATCGCCGACCGCGCAGGTTACCCGGTCCTCACCGTCCCTGCGGGCTATGGCACGGGCAACGCGGGCCGTAACCCGATAGGTGTCACGTTCGTTGGCACGGCTTTTAGCGAGGATAAACTTCTTGCTGCGGGCTATGCCTTTGAGCAAGCGACGAATGTGCGGCTCGCGCCAAGTTTTACAAACCCTAGTATGTGGCGCTGTGTAGCAGGAAGCACGTTCTACTCTCCGTATAAATGTCACCCGGGTGACCTTGAGAGCGAGCAGGTGTTTTAGTATGAAATGCCGCCACAAGAAAGGTCTATTGACCTGACTTGTGGCGGCTTAAACTAAAATCGAACCGATGTTAACAAGATAAGCCGTCATTCCAATGTTTCGTATAAATTCCGAATTCAGCATGAGCAATTTAAAAGGTTCTGCTAAACCGACGACATTGTGCCCAAACTTTACCTGGTTTTTTAATCATCCCTGCGAATTTGAGAAGCTTTTCCTAAGCTTCAGTACTCTCTAAGCTCTAATTCCTCTAACTTCTTTTAAGCCTATTTCTAAATTTTTCGGTCTTTAGGTCCCCGCTAATGTGCGCTGGCGTACCGACTGCGTCCAATAATTTGAGTATTGTTTTAATCGAGTGATAAGCAGTCTCAGACTTCACTCAATAACAACTAAAACAATTATCAGGAGTACCCCATGAACAAAGATCAAGTAAAAGGCCGAGCTGAAGAAGCGAAAGGCAAAGTCAAAGAAGTCATCGGCAAGGTAATCGATGACGATGAGTTGGAAGCCGAAGGCACTGTCGAGAAAAACGTTGGCAAGGTTAAAGCCGGTTTTGGCGATCTTAAGGAAGATATTAAGAAGGCAGTTGACGACTAACCGTCAGTCCTTGAGCGACGCGCAGGACAGATTTTTGGACCATGAACGACTGCCCTTCGCCAAGCTCATCTCAAGCTCAGAGCGAGCGGATCTCCATTATTACCCGGCAAAATAGCATGCTTGAGTACCCGCTCTGCTGATTAGCTAGGTTGAGCTGGAAATTGAAGGCTTACAGTTTGGTAGTCATTAGTTTCCCTAACCTCATTTACAGGAAATAATTATGAAACTCATCTTAAAATTGGCCGGTATTATTCTGGCTCTTTCCTCGTTTGCCATTTATGCCGAAGAAAGCAAAACTGAAGCCCCCGTTAATGAAGATCAAGTAGAGGGCCGCATCGAAGAAACCAAAGGCACAGTCAAGGAAGTCACCGGCAAGGTACTGGATGACAAACGCATGGAAGTAGAAGGCAATATCCAAAAGAATTTAGGTAAAGCTCAAAAGGGCTATGGCGATATCAAACAGGATATTAAGGAAGGCCAATAATTGCCGCTTTGTTGAGCTTCCAGTCAACACGGGTCACCGCCCTTTGGCTTTAACGGTTCATCTAACGCCGTCAATCGACGGCTTTTTAGGGAGAAATATATGTTAATCAATCTTGCAATTATCCTGGTCGTTCTTTGGGTATTAGGCTTGGTGTCCTCATACACTGTGGGCGGATTTATCCACATTCTGTTGGTTATCGCACTGATCGTCGTTGTGCTTAATGTCATACAAGGACGAAGAGCACTTTAGGATTAGGTCAGCAACAACCATCCGAAAATTTCTGCAGGGGCGAATTTATTTGCCCCTGCAAGATTACGTGAAAACTTAAGTTTCTCTGTTTTTATAGGGATGCCCGGGCTTGTTGGGCAATTATATTTACATTAATAGTTGCCGTCGTTCCGGCAGGGATCGCCGGAATCCAGAAGTCATGGATGGCAAAGGCAGTGGTACGTCCTTGTGTCCTGAATCTCGGCAATAACCGCCGAGTTGAAGCTCAGCCAAATGTTCAACGCCTCGACTGCGCAGGTTGTATCGAGATCTGCATGGCCTGCACATCCTAATGCACGTTAATTGACGGCCTGTCCGAAATGTCGCAAATTGATCAGCGCTTAGTATTAAAAACAGGAGTTCTGACGTTATGTCTCCAAGGTTCGTAATTTTATTTACCCTGATAGCGACAGTGCTGTCGGCTTGCGGGGATACTGCTCAATTGCCGATTTCAGCGGGCATCGGTCCTGATCCGCAACTGCCGCCACCCAATCCAACCCTTATTCCCACCGTCAACATTGCAAAAGCAGTGGGCTGGCCGAAGAACGCTTCACCCTTTCCTGCGCCTGGGCTGTCTGTAAATGCATTTGCCACTCATCTCGATCACCCGCGCTGGATTTATGTGTTGCCTAATGGCGATGTTCTTGTTGCCGAGACCAATGCGCCTGATCAGCCAGTCGATGGGATCAAAAGCTGGTTGGTTAAGCTGGCAATGAACAAAGCCGGAGCAGGGCGGCCCAGTGCCAATCGCATCACCTTGCTGCGCGATGAGGATCGTGACGGTGTGGCGGAAACGCGTACGGTATTTTTCGAAGGACTTAATTCACCTTTCGGCATGGCTCTGATCGGTAACGACTTCTATGTGGCCAATACGGATGCATTGATGAAGTTTCACTATAACGGCGGTGAAACCCGGATAACTCAAAATGGCGTCAAGGTTCTGGATCTGCCGGGTGGTCCAATCAATCACCACTGGACCAAAAATGTGCTGGCTAGCCCGGATGGATCACGGCTCTATGTGACGGTGGGGTCAAACAGCAATATAGCCGAGAACGGCCTGGATCAGGAAGTTGGCCGTGCCGCAATTTGGGAAGTCGATCCTGTGCAAGGTAGTTACCGGCTTTACGCATCCGGTCTGCGCAATCCCAATGGTCTGGCTTGGGAGCCTGATGGCAGAGTACTCTGGACTGTGGTTAACGAGCGCGATTTACTTGGCAGCGATCTTGTTCCGGATTACCTGACATCGGTTCCCGACAGCAGTTTTTTCGGTTGGCCATACAGTTATTTTGGTCAACATGTGGATGAACGGGTTGAGCCTCAGCGGCCCGATCTTGTCGCCAGTGCGAGAGTGCCAGACTATGGGCTGGGTTCCCATACCGCTTCACTAGGTCTTGTTTATGCTAGAAATTCAACTTGGCCGTCGCCCTTCGATAATGGTGTATTTATCGGTCAGCATGGTTCGTGGAATCGCAAGCCAAGCAGTGGCTACAGGGTTCTATTTGTACCTTTTAGGGACGGCAAACCTAACGGAAAGCCGATTGATGTGTTGACGGATTTTGTCAGCAAAGATGGAGAAGCCTTCGGCAGGCCGGTGGGTGTAGTGCTTGATAAGCAATCAGCCCTGCTGGTCGCCGATGACGTTGGCAACATTATCTGGCGGGTAACGCCGGTCAGACTCCAACGGTAGCCACTTCAAATAACCCGACCCGGCCGGGTTATTTGAGCGGATGATGTCTGCAAATCAAGCGATTGACACGCTTAAATCACGATCGATTCTGAACAAGCATCCGTCGATTTACATCAGCGGACTAAAGAGGGGGCTAATTTATCAAAAGTTGGGTCTTGCTCGATGAGTTAATCGACTTCGCCTGCCCGTTTGGTTTCCATTTCAAGGTTTTGGTATTCATGCTGTTCCAGTTTTCCATCATTACCGGCATCAACTTTGTCAAAAGTTTGCAATAAATAGGGAAAATTTTGTAATTCTCTTTTGGTGACGTAATGATCGCCATTCGTATCGGCTTCAGCAAATGTGGGTAATTTTCCTTTGCCATCTCCTGCGTTTTCCGCAGCATTACTTTGCGAGTGTAGACTGTTAGACGTTGATTTTTCAGCATTAGCTGGATTGATAACAAGGGCCATGCCGAGACCCATTACGACAGCTATCGGGATAATTTTGGATAACTGACTGTTTTTATACGGCATTGTGCGATTTGAGTTTTTCATAATGATTACATTGAGTTGAGATTAAGCAGGTTCATTTAGAACTTTGTTTTAATGACCTGCTTTGAATGCTTTGTGTTTACCCGTCCTCTGAGTTCTTAAGGATTGTAAACACACTGCGCGATACGGGCTTGACCCTCTTGATTTAAAACGCTGGATTGTCAATATAAGAATTGATCGGCTCTTTTGACATCAATTTATCAAGTCCGGATCCACTATAGATTACAGGGATGACTTGAGTCGGTACGGTGACTAACATAAGGCCTGTTCACTGTGCCTGGTGGCATTGACCGGTTATAATCACCTGTGATTTTTCGTAACAAATGGAAGCTTTAGTACCCTTTGTTTTAACCCTGAATTTAGGATTTTAATAATGACTGAGAATTTTCTGTATCCGTTAAGATTCATTTTTCCTGGACGAGGCTTTTCGTTAACATCAGGAGACAGGAGGGTGTAAAATGGATCTGAAGAAAATCCGGTTAATTTTCGAGGTGATTTTCCAAACCGGAAAAATTAACCCTGCCAAACGCCCTGTCTGAACAGTTCATCCATTATGGAATCTAAAAACACAGAAGACCTTTTTCCCATCGTAGGTATAGGGGCTTCTGCCGGTGGCCTGGAAGCTTTGGAGCAATTTTTCCGTCATGAGCCTACCGATAGCGGTATGGCATTCGTATTAGTTCAGCATCTTGATCCCAGCCACGTCAGTCTGCTGACTGAAATTCTGCAGCGCAACACGTCCATGCCGGTGTTCGAGGCGCAGGATCAACTCCAGGTGGCCCGCAACTGTGTGTATGTCATTCCGCCGAACAGAGATCTGGCCATCTTTCATGGAAAATTGCAACTGAGTCTGCCCAATGAACCTCGCGGGCAGCGTATGCCGATTGATGCTTTTCTGAGGTCATTGGCAGAAGACCAGGGGGAAAAAGCCGTTGGCATTATCCTTTCCGGTACGGGCACCGATGGCACATTGGGTTTGCGCGAGATCATCGGTGCGGGGGGGCTCTCTCTGGTACAGGAACCGGCCACTGCAAAATATGACGGCATGCCTACCAGTGCGATTAATGCGGGTTATGCCACCCATGTGCTGCCCGTCGATAAAATGCCGGAAGCGTTGCTGAAAGGTGCCGACACGACTGAAGTACGCGCTGAAATGCCCAAAGCCTTAAAAAGCATAAACCGGATACTGATGCAATTGCGCACTATCACCGGACACGATTTTGCGTTGTATAAAAAAAGCACTATTGGCCGACGCATTGAGCGCCGCATGTCACAAAACAATATTGATGATGCCGATGTTTATGCTCTTTATCTCAAGGAGAATCCAGCCGAGGTACATATTCTGTTTAAAGAGTTGCTGATTAATGTCACCAATTTCTTTCGCGACACAGAGGCGTTTGCTGTTCTTGAAAATGAAATACTTCCCCAACTGCTCGAAGACAAACCGGATAATTACCTTTTTCGGGTCTGGGTTGCGGGTTGTGCGACCGGTGAGGAGGCCTACTCTATGGCCATCCTGTTGCGCGAACGGATGGAACAGTCACGCCAGGAATTCCGGGTGCAGATCTACAGTACTGATCTGGATGATGACGCCATCGCAATTGCTCGCGCAGGCTTTTATCCACCCAATATTGCCCAGGATGTTACGCCGGAACGGTTGCGCCGCTTCTTCGTCAAGGAAGATGCCGGGTTCCGGGTCAAGAAGGAGATTCGTGAGATGATTGTGTTCGCTACCCAGAACGTGATCAAGGACCCGCCTTTCACCAAACTCGATCTGCTCAGTTGTCGTAACCTGATGATCTATCTGGAAGCTGAAATGCAGAACCGCTTGGTTCCGATGTTTCACTACGCTCTCAAACCCGGTGGAGTGCTGTTTCTGTCTCCATCGGAAAGTATTGGTAATCATACCGAGTTATTTTCATCACTCAATCGTAAATGGAAGCTCTACCGTGCCACTCATTCCATCAAATCTTCTCGGGCATTGATGGCGCATGTCGTGTCCTGGGCCTCAGAATCTAGCGATAAAGTCCCAGAGGAAACCATGAAAAAAATAACTGAACCCAATTTTGCCGAACTTACCCGTCGGCTTCTCGTGCAATGCTTTGCTCCCGCTTCAGTGGTTACGGACCTAAAGGGCAATATCCTATATGTGCATGGTGATACCGGCAAATATCTTCGTCCGGCTCCCGGGCAGGCCAGTCTCAACGTGGTTGACATGGCTCGTGAGGGCCTGGAACTGGAGTTGCGCACTGCCATTCTTGGCGCAGCAAATGAGGGGGTGTCTGTTCTGGGTCATGAAGTACAGATTAAAACCAACGGCGGGTTTTCGACAATCAGTCTCAGTGTGCGGCCTTTACCCGATCCCAATGATAGTCATAATCTGTTATTGGTTAGTTTTCAAGAGGTTGTCATTCCGGAGGTCAAATCGAAGCGCAAACGCATCGCAAAAACAGCCGAACTGGGACGAATTGAAGAACTGGAGCGTAATCTTGCCTACCTGAAAGAAAGTCATCAAGCACAGAATGAAGAGCAACAAGCTACCAACGAGGAGCTGAAATCTGCTAATGAAGAAATGCAATCCACCAATGAAGAATTGCAATCCACCAATGAAGAATTGGAAACCTCCAAAGAGGAACTGCAATCGGTCAACGAAGAACTCATCACGGTAAATTCAGAACTGCAGGCCAAAATTGAGCAGCTGGCCGGTATGCAGAATGATATGAAGAATCTTCTGGACAATACCAATATAGGCACCGTGTTTCTGGATGATCACATGATTATCCGGCGCTTCACGCGTGAAGCCACTCGTATTTACCGGTTAGTGCCTTCTGACGTGGGCCGACTGTTGAGCGATATCAAGTCTGATCTGGATGGTGAATTATTATTGGGCAAGGCACAGGCAGTGCTTGACTCGCTGGTGCCGGTTGAGCTGGAAATGCGCGCCGACAGCGGTGCCTGGTATCTGGTTCGAATTCAGCCTTACCGTACACTGGATAATGTGATCGAAGGCGTCGTGCTTACTTTTACCGACATCAGCAAGCGTATCGAGGCGGAGACCCGGATGCAATTGGCAGGGGAACTTGCCGAGAACATTGTCAATACCATTCGCGGACCGCTGCTGGTTCTGGATGGCGAATTACAGATAGTGTCTGCCAACCACGCCTTTTACCAGTATTTTCAGGTCATAGCCGCGGACACTATTGGCCGCAAGATTTACGAGCTGGGTAATAGCCAGTGGAATATACCTGCTTTACGCGAATTACTGGAAATTATTTTACCCCACGATCAGAGCGTTGAAGGCTATGTTGTAGAACATGATTTTCCTGCCATCGGGCACCACAAAATCAGTTTGAATGCTCGCAGGCTGGCGGGCAAGTCAATTGAATCGTCGTTGATTCTGTTAACAACTGAGGATATCGGCGACGAGCTAACCAAGGAGAGCAAAGTATGAATCAAAAATGGGATGGCTGTGAGCGTCGTCAATCTCTCAGAGCAAAGGCAGAAGCCATGGTGCACAGTGTGTCGCCATCTGAACTATCGGCTCAGCCTTCTGATGTCTTGCTGCATGAGTTGCTTGTACACAAGGTTGAACTGGAGATGCAGAATGAGGAATTGCGCAATGCTCATCTCAAACTGGAGGAAGCGCGGGATCGTTACATCGATCTCTATGAATTTGCCCCGATTGCTTATATTACCGTTAATCGGGACGGTCTGATTAGCCAAACAAACCTGACCGCTTGCGGATTGCTGGGGATGGATCGCGCTCAATTGATCAAACGCCGTTTTTCACAATTTGTTGATAACCAGGACAGGGACCGCTGGTATCGCTTCTTCCTGAATATGATGAAACAGGCCAAAGGTGACAAACAAGAGATTGGATTGTGCATGAATCATGCTGATGGGACTGTGTTTTATGCGCTTGTCGACTGTCTGCTGCGGGAGGCCGAGGATGCTCAGCCACTCTTGCGAATTGCGCTAATCGACATTTCGCAACAAAAGGCCGCTAACGAGCAGATTGAACAACTGGCTTTCTTCGATCCATTAACTCATTTACCAAACCGGCAGCTCTTTAAGGATAGATTACATAAAGCGCTGGCTTCCAGTGCCCGGAACAAGCAGTATGGCGCGTTGTTGTTTATCGATCTTGATAACTTCAAAATGTTGAATGACTCGCTTGGGCATAACAAGGGTGATATGTTGCTTCAGCACGTCGCCCGGCGGCTCGTGAGCAATGTTCGCGAGAATGATACTGCTGCTCGTCTGGGAGGCGATGAGTTCGTCATTATGCTGGAGGACCTGGGTGTGTGTCCTGAGGATGCGGCCATTCATGTCAAGGCTGCCGGTTTAAAACTATTGGCCGCGTTGAATGAGCCTTATCTGCTCGAAGGGTATGACTATCGTTGCTCATCCAGTATGGGTGCCACGCTGTTTGTCGATCATTTAGTGGAAGAAGATGAATTATTAAGGCATGTTGATATTGCCATGTATCAAGCCAAACTTAATGGGCGCAATTCCCTGTGCTTTTTTGATGAGAAGATGCAGGCGGTGGTCACTGAACGCGCGGCTCTGGAAGCTGATTTACGTGTAGCCTTGGCGCAGAATCAATTACAACTGTATTTTCAGCAACAAACCAGCCTCGATGGTCAGGTGTTCGGCGCCGAAGCCTTATTGCGATGGCAGCATCCGGAGCGAGGATTGATACTTCCTATGGAGTTTATTCCATTAGCGGAAGAAACCGGACTGATCAGGCCGATTGGGCTCTGGGTGCTGGAAACAGCTTGTGCTCAGCTTAAGGCCTGGGAAAAAAATGCGCAAACGCAACAATTAAAATTGGCAATCAATGTCAGCGCCAACCAGTTCCATGAAGTTGACTTCGTTGAAAAAGTCAAAGCGGTGTTGGCAAAAACGGGCATCCGTTCCAATCTTCTTACTGTGGAACTTACAGAGAACGTCATGCTCAAGGACATTGGCGATACCGTCGCCAAAATGCTGGCGCTCAAAAAACTGGGCGTCAGTTTATCGGTGGATGATTTTGGCACCGGCTATTCATCACTGTCTTATCTGACGCAATTGCCTCTTGATCAACTCAAAATCGACAAGAGCTTTGTCCGCAATATCGGTGTAACGCAATCAGACGCCTTGATTGTTCAAACCATTATCGGCATGGCCAATAATTTAGGTATGGAAGTCATCGCCGAAGGTGTTGAAACAAGCGCGCAACGCCTTTTTCTGGAACAACAGGGTTGCCGTCTAGGCCAGGGTTATCTGTTCGGCATGCCGGTTCCGCTGGAAAACTTTCAGGCGCTTCTGGCTCGATAACCGATCAAAATTCTTTAACCTGAAGTTTCCCAATTTTTATAGGGTTGTCCAGGCTTATTAGAGAGCGTTGTTTGCTTTAATAGTTACCGTCGTTCCGGCAGGGATTGCCGGAAACCAGAAGCCATGGATGGCGAGGGCTGTAGCACGTCCTTGTGCCCTGGATCCCGGCAATCCCTGCCGGGATGACGCCTCAGCCTTTACGTGAAAGTGCTTTATTAAATGGTTTGCGACTGTTTACGCAGACTCTATCGATAAGTCCTGCAACTCAAGCAGAATGGCAGTTCATTTTTGAAATTATTGGGAAACTTCAGTCTTTAACTTATACACATCGTAGATCGAAATTCGGCACAGGGGTGCCAGTCAAAGGACGCCTTAAATACATCCATGTAGGCTCCTATGCCAGCATTCATGCTGGCATAGCCTTTGCCGAACAACCCGTTGCCTCTTTAGGCACTGACGAAATTTGAATCCAAGATTCAAAGCGGGTGGGTAGTTTTACCAGCATCAACTCTTAAATTAACGTCTAACGCACGAATAATGCAATCAGAATGATGATGGGGATTGGAATGCCAAGGAAATACAAGAGTATTGAGCGCATTGTGTTTATCCTGTCAGTGGTTGGGTTGTGTAATTACAAATCGCGCTGCCGACCACCAAAAATGGCCGAAAAGCTGGCAACGAAAGCACCAATAAGCAGCGAGATGAAAAGCCACAGCGCTGCATAGGCGGAAGCTTTGCGGGTTTTATCAGCCGCTTCTTTCGCCGCGGTTTCTGCATCTTGTAATTTAGTTTGCAGGCGTGCATAAGTATCAATCACACGTTTCTCAGCAGCCTGCTGGGTTAAGCCAGTGCGGTGAGCAACTAGCTGACCGACATAGTTAATGTCATCAGCAGACAATTGTCCATTGTGGACCGTATTCATGAAAATGCGGGTCACTTCAGGTGCTGATCCGGCAGGCCATTGTTTCTCAAAGGCTCCAGGCATTGGCATAGGGTTATGCTCGGGTTGACCGGCAGCATTGATGTCTCTTCGAAACAGAAAATCCACGAAGTAGCCCATTACTTGATTGTCAGCATCAGATTTTGCTTTCTCAGACCCAACAACCCCCACCCCCGTGGCTACGCAGCCAGCTACTGTAGCACCCGCCTGAATGCCACCGCTGACGATTGACCCAATGACTGAAGTCAGTAGCGCTGCGGTAATAAGCGCCGCAATCGCCCAGGATAAAAAACCATGCGCGGTATCACGAAAATAGACCTCGTCTAATTGCGTATCAACCCACTTTGTTCTTAGTCTGCCGGCAAGGTAACCCCCCATTCCTGAGGCAACAAGTTGGGTGAAGGTCAGCCAGATGATAGTCGATACGCCGAAGGTCATGGCACTGACGCCGCTGTATGCCCATGGCGAGATTGAGGACAAACCCAATCCTGTTCCTAACATTAACAGAATCAGCCCCAGAGCTGCTGTAGCAGCGGCTCCTGCGATGATGGCTCCCCACGACACTGCGCTTGTTTGGGAGTGGATAGGTTCTTGATAGACGCCTGGTAGGGGGCGCCCGAGTTCGTCTGTGGCTACATTATTGGTAAGAGGCATAAATGATTTCCCGTCAGTTAAGTTTATTAGAGAGTGTCAGAGTCAACGGACTGCATCTGAACGCCTTCGTAAATAGCGGTGACTAATTTGCTGCACGGAGGCTAAGTGATATCGGTAACAATATCTTAATTTATGTCACAGAAGGTTTTTTCGATTAGCGGGTCAATGCGTGCTGATGAGTTGAATCCAACTCACGTCATTACCCTGTTTTTTTAATGCCTTAGCCTGCATTTTGAATCTACACGCAGGACTAAAATGGGTCTGTACGGCGGCGCACATAGAGAAAAACGCATCACATCAGCCGCTGATTTTAGAAGGAGCTGGTAAACTTATAGAAGTTGAGTTAGTCGCACCTCAGTTATATAACCTATTGATTTTGTAAGATTAGAATTACTACTTATCTTCGCGTTTATTACGTTCGATCTGTTCGTTGGGAGAAATATATTTCCCCTTTTTATACTGTTCGACATTTTGAGGATGGTCAGTTTTTAAAGACTCTTCTCTTTGCACAACCGATTCCAGCTTGGCAAATTCTGCGGGTGCTAAACTTCCGTCCAGGTCGGCGTCCAGTATGTCCCAGTATCTAGATACATACTCATTACTTAAGCCTTCGTCTCGACTAATTAAGTCATCGTGATTATTATCAAGCGTGCTAAATGCCGGGCAATTTTGTTTGCTCTCACTTTTTGTGGATGAGTTTGTTGGTTCATTCGCCCAGGCTGTCGAACAGGTAAACAAGAGAGCCAATAAACTATATGGTAAGTGATTAATCATGAGTGTAACTCCATTGATAGTAAAAAGGGTTGTAAACAGACTAATAGATCAGTAATAAAGCCATCGTCTCAAAACCTAAGCCGCGTCTAACAGTAGATCTAACGTGCGAATATGCGCTTTTTGAGCAGGCAGCAGCTTTGTTTCAATCAATGAGCGAAGATCGGCAGCTAGCTGGGTATCCTTTAAAGCTTCTTCATAACTTTTTTCTCCTTCGTGCAGCGCTTTTAGAACGGACTGTTGGCCAAGAATATTAGTACCTCCCAGAACTAATTTTGCCCATGTGCCCCAAAAGCGCCTGACCCTCATCGGGCGTGCCTCCAAGACCACGGATTTGTGTCTGGAGACTGGCAACTGCAACGATATGCTCCTTATAAATGGGCATTAATTGTTCTGCTTCGCCTAGACTGACATCTTCTTTAAGCTTGTTTAAAGCCTGTTGATAGGTTTCCGTCGCTGCTAATTCATCTTTCAATAATTTGTTGATTGCTTCAATGTTATGCATGACAGATTCCTTAAGTAATTATTTAATGATAACGTTTACTTAGCCATATATCAGATGAAGAGTGAAGCGCATCATTTAAAAGTGATGCGCCTCTCTCTGATTAGATAGAGGCTTCCTCAGTCGAGGAAATATCCTCTGCATCTGCTTTCTCGAAAATATCTTTCGCCTTATCAATCTCATCTCTGGTTCTCGCCAGGACAGAAATCAAGGCGCTGCCCCCCTTGATTTTTCCTTCATAGCGCTTGGCTTCATACTCTGGAATGCCCAAGCCAATTAATCCGCCAGCCAAACCACCTGTGGCCGCTCCGACAGCTGCACCGCTCAGTGCCGACATAATAGGACCTGCTGCGATTAATGGTCCAACACCTGGAATAGCCAAAGCGCCAATCCCGGCTAACAAACCAACTACAGCACCCGTGCCTAAGCCCACAGTGCCACCAATAGCCGTCCCTTCCGGTGCTTTAGTGTGCTTTTCATGGGCAAAATCCTGAGTCGTGGATTTGTCGGGAAAAAGCACCGATATAGCATCGTTTGAAAACCCCGCGGTGCTCAGGTGGCTAACAATGCTCTCTGTTTGTTCGAGATTTTGGGCGATACAAAAAACTGATTTATTCATGACGTTCTCCTGGGCCTTTAAGGCGCTTTATTTTCTAGTTGATTATCTACCTTTACTACACCGCTCGTTTCCTCGGCGATTTTTTGTAGTTTCGTACTTTCAGTTTCAGTTTCAACAGGGCCGCGCAAAGTCACTACGCCATTACGGGTGATAATTTTTATATTCTGTGCATTGACTGATAGCGACTCATCTTTAATCACAGCTTGCCGTATTGCAGCCGTGATAGTGATATCGCCTTCGGTTTCCTTTTGATCTTCCGGAGTTAATGTAGCGCTATCCTTGTCGCGAACATTGATCTCGGTATTTTCCAATGCTGATTCGGCTTGTATAGGGCTGGTCATCATTAGTAGACCGGCTGTTAGCGTAACCATAACTAACGAAAATTGTTTAAACATAGTGATCTCCGACTGATGAGTGTTGTTTTCAAGATAATGAAATGATGTCTTTGCTCGACCAAAGCTGATGGTCGCTTGCAGCACTCGTTTATTTGTCTTTGTTAAGTGCGTATTCTGAATAATTATTTAGTCATTGCCAGATAGCAATGGCTAAAGCGCAAAAGGCTAGCTCCCTGCACTCGGTTTTTAAGATATACCTAGATCTAACCGTGTTCTGTACGGAAGCGAACAAAGGTGGAGTTGGTTTGCACGAATGTTGTTTCAATAATGTGGGTCGCTTTTAAGCTTTCAGAGTATCTGCTCACCCTCCAATTATAGTGGGTGTAGGTGCTTGATTGAAAAGGCTTCTGCAACAGGGATGGTTTCACGCGTCCTATGAAATCAAGCGCCTACACCCTCGATTCTAATCGGGCGATTAGTTACCTTTCAGAAAGGCCAATAAGTTGGCATTGAGCTTGTCTTTATGCGTGTCTGCGAGACCATGAGGGCCATCAGGGTAAATCATTAACGTCGCATTCTTAATCAATTTGGCCGAAGCGTGAGCCGAGGCATCGATCGGCACAATCTGGTCGTCATTGCCGTGAATGATAAGGGTAGGCACATCGAATTTCTTGAGGTCTGGAGTAAAATCCGTCTCGGAAAAAGCTTTGATACAGTCGAGCTGGTTCTTTAAGCCGCCCTGCATGCCCTGTAACCAAAATGCATCGCGGACACCTTGACTGATCTTGGCCCCAGGTCTATCAGTGCCGTAGAACGACGTGGTGAGATCCTTGAAAAATTGCGAACGATCAGCGGTTACGCCGGCACGAATCTTATCAAACACCTCGATTGGCAGGCCTGAAGGATTGGCGTCGGTCTTGAGCATCAGCGGCGAAACAGCACCCATCAATACCACCTTGGCAACGCGTTGAGACCCATGGCGGCCAATATATCGGGCAACTTCACCGCCGCCGGTAGAGTGGCCAACCAAAGAAATGTCATTTAGATCCAGTCTTTCGATCAGCTCTGAGAGATCGTCGGCATAGGTGTCCATGTCGTTGCCATTGTAAGGCTGACTGGAACGACCATGACCACGACGATCATGAGCAATACAGCGATAGCCATTGGCTGCCAGGAAGACCATCTGACTTTCCCAAGCATCAGAGCTGAGCGGCCAGCCGTGACTGAAGACTACGGGTTGACCAGAGCCCCAGTCTTTGTAGTAGATTTCTGTGCCATCTTTGGTAGTGATCGTGCTCATGATGAAATTTCCTGTTTAAGTTGGTGCTTGGATTCAAGTTATAAGTGCAATCCGCGGTGTGAAATAGTGCTTACAATAAACAATTAATAGTTGAGCTTATTCGAGAACTCTTGGGGCTTTGCGCCGAACCCGCCTAATGCTCTGTCTACTTCGTTTGATTTGGCTCGATACTGTTGGTTATAGCCCTCGTCACCCGCCAGATCACATTGCCAACATCATCGGCAACCAACAAGGCAGCGTTTTTGTCGAGCACGACTCCAACCGGCCGACCGAATGCCTCGTCATTATTACTAACAAATCCTGTCAATACGTCGATCGGATCGCCAACGGGTTTACCGTCTTTGAAAGCTAAAAAGATAACTTTATAACCACTGCGCGGTTCGCGGTTCCAGGATCCGTGCTGGCCGATGAAAACGCCATTGCTGAATGGCGCAGGCCATTTGGAACTATTGGAAAAGACGAGGCCGAGTGAAGCGGTATGAGTTCCGAGTGCATAATCCGGGACTCTGGCTTTAGCTATCAGGTCAGGGCGTTGCGGCTGCACGCGTTCGTCCAGATGTTGGCCGTAGTAGCTATATGGCCACCCATAAAAACTGTTATCGGGAACGGAAGTCAGGTAATCGGGCACCAGATCGCTGCCGATTTCATCGCGTTCATTAACGACTGTCCACAGTGTGCCACTTTCCGGCTCCCAGGTGAGGCCATTGGGATTGCGGAGGCCGGATGCAAAGATGCGGTAGCTTCCGCGCTGCGGATCCACTTCCCAGATAGCGGCACGGCCGATTTCCTCGTCCATACCGTTTTCGGCGACATTGCTGTTTGATCCTACCGTCACATACAAGCGCTTTCCATCCGCACTCGCCAAAATATTCTTGGTCCAATGATGATTGATTGGACCACCCGGTAGGTCCAGGACTTTGGTTCCTGGTTGTGTGATTCGGGTTTGGCCTTGTCTGTAGGTAAATCTCACCAGCGCATCGGAGTTGGCAACGTAAAAATCGTTGCCAACCAATGCCATGCCAAAAGGCGAATTGAGTCCTTCGATAAACGCCGTGCGCGTTTCCGCTACACCATCCCCATTGGTATCGCGCAGCAGTGTGATCCGATTGGCGCTGGGTCCGCCTGCGCCAACCTTATCCAATACCCATTTCATGACCCAGCCTTTGATGCCTATTCCGTCTTCCGGTTTGGGTGGTGCATTGGTTTCGGCGACCAGAATGTCTCCGTTGGGCAATACATATAACCAGCGTGGGTGGTCGAGTCCGGTAGCGAAAGCGTTAACGGCCATCCCCGGCGCCGCTGTGGGTGTGGCATTTTCTGGCCAACCCACGGGTGCCGCGATGTTAATCGTAGGGATCAGTGTCGGATTCGGTGCCGGGAGTTGGGGTTTTGCGCCAACTCCGGCCGCGAACGGTAACTGGGCAACTTCACCGCAGGCAGTTAAAATAAAAGCAAGCGCTGAGAAAGTTAAGTAGCGTCTTGAATTCATCAGTGTCATGACTAGTGCTGGGTAGTTGCCATTTTCCGGCAACTTTCGGCACAATTTAAACAGGCTTCAACGCACTCATCCATTCCACCAATCTTTTTGCAACTTTCTGCGCAGGCTTCACAAATCTTGGCGCAGACTTCACAAACAAGCGGATGAAAAGAAGAACTGCTGAGCTGAAAATTTGCCGATGTCTGACAAATTTCGGCACAGTTCAGCATCAGGCGAAAGTGCTCAGTTTCAACATGCTTCCCCCCGGCTTTAAGGCAATGGTTCATTGCGGTTTGCAGGCAGGCTTGATGACACTGGTTACAGGCTTCGATACAGTCTTGCATCGAATGTTCAGCGCTTGTGTGGGCATAAGCTGGTTGATTCATGGCGTTCTCCAGGATAAAAAGAAGGCAATGACCAAAAATGAACAAGTCGTTTCGGTCAAGGACTGGGCTTCAAGTGATACTTGGATCGCTTAAAAACCTTGCTGAAACTCTAGCTTCATAGGTAACTTTAGTCGGTACGCTAACGCTCATTTCTGTACATTTGGATTTTCAGGTGTTACCAAAATGTCATCATCAACCAAGCCATGGCACCTGAGATTTCGACACCATGACGATTCGAGCCATCGATCTAAAGCCATGACAATGCTGGGAATTCTATAATTATTGCCTATAGACCAAAACATCGCAGACACCGCAATTTGTCTGGACAATGAGCGCCGCTTTAGTTGAGAACTGTAAGTTGAAGCAAGCCGATCGCTGGCTTTTGGTAAAGTTGCAACCAGGGATCGACAAAATCGATCCAATATTTTGTGCCTTTGACACTGTAAAATAGATAACAATATCTAGGAAATGTTTAAAAATTACGATCAATCTCGCATGTTGAATACTCTAGACCAAGCTACCCACACTCCAGAATTCAGTAAAATCAAGACTCACAGGTTCTGCGTAGCTCCAATGCTGGATTGGACTGATCGGCATTGCCGATACTTTTACCGGTTGTTATCCAAACATGCTTTTTTGTATAGCGAGATGGTCACTACCGGTGCGTTGATTCACGGGGATAGGCATCGCTTTCTTCAATTTGACAGGGCTGAACATCCGGTCGCACTTCAGTTGGGAGGCAGTAATCCCCATGATTTGGCGGTATGTGCTTCAATGGCTGAGGATTACGGTTATGCCGAGGTGAATCTCAATGTAGGCTGCCCAAGTGACCGGGTTCAGAATGGCAGGTTCGGTGCCTGTTTAATGGCCGAGCCTGATTTGGTGGCCGAATGTGTTGATGCGATGAAGAACAAGGTTGCTTTGCCGGTGACGGTGAAATCCCGGATTGGCATTGATGATCAGGATTCCTTTGAGGAACTTGTTCATTTCATTGGCACTGTGGCGGCGGCCGGTTGTTCTGTATTTATTATCCATGCCCGCAAGGCGTGGTTAAAAGGGTTGTCGCCCAAGCAGAATCGGGAGGTCCCGCCCTTGGATTATGAGCGGGTTTACAAGATTAAACAGACGTTTCCGCATCTTGAAATCATTTTAAATGGCGGAATCACACATTTTGATCAGGCAGATGAGGTATTGCAGAAAGTCGATGGCGTTATGGTCGGCAGAGAGATTTATCATAATCCTTATCTTCTGGCGGATGTGGATGCGCACTTTTATGATGTTGTTTCTGAAAGGCCCCGTCGGGAAGCCGTTGTTCAAGCGCTGATGCCTTATATTGAAAAACGGTTAGCTGAAGGGGTTCGTCTTAATAGCATCGTACGGCATGTCCTGGGTTTATTTCATGGTGAACCGCATGCCCGATCCTGGCGCCGACATCTGAGTGAAAATGGCCCTAAAAATGGGGCGGATCTGAATGTCCTTTGCAATGCATTAGCTTTAACTCGAGGTTAAGGTATACTGGCAAGCCATTTTTTTAACTGAGATAAAGCAATGGAAGAGTATTTTTCCAATATTATAAAGGCGATAGGCGAAGACGTTAACAGAGAGGGATTGGTTGATACGCCTGCCCGCGCGGCCAAAGCCTTTAAGTTTTTGAATAACGGATATGAAAAAAACTTGGATGAAGTGTTAAACGGTGCCATTTTCCAAGCGGATACAGAGGATATGGTCATTGTTAAAGACATTGAGCTTTATTCCTTGTGCGAACATCATTTGTTGCCTTTTATCGGCAAGTGTCATGTCGGTTATTTACCGAAAGGTAAAGTCTTGGGTTTGTCGAAAGTGGCAAGAATTATTGACATGTACGCCAGACGCTTGCAGATTCAGGAAAAACTGACCAAACAAATTGCTGATGCGGTAGAAACCGCGATTGACGCCAGAGGCGTTGCTGTGGTTATTGAGGCAAAGCATTTATGTATGATGATGCGCGGAGTAGAAAAGCAAAATTCAATCATGACCACGTCGGTGATGACCGGGATTTTTAGGGAAGAAATAAGTACCCGCTCCGAATTTCTAAATTTAATTAATCGTTAAAACTAACCCCAGCAAAATAATAAAGAATATAAACAGCTTTTTGCGGGTTTAACTTTTCTGGCAATGTTGTTGCCGTCCCTCAGCAGCTTAAAGTTTAAAGAAGTAATGAAGGCCGTTTGTCTGAATTTAACTCCCTCCAATTGGACTTGGGTTAATTGGGAAGCAGTCTTGAAAAGAGTGATGCCATTATTGACAAGCAAGCGTTTGATTGATGATAGCTTTGCCCTGTATTGATTTTATCGGCTTGCAACACTGAGCATTTGAATCCAATTGACGCGAGGTATCGGCTATGAGTACCAATATTTCAAATTGCCCGGTTTGCAGGTTGATGCGAAGCTTGGCCTTTAGCGGCTTGGGCATGGCTATCGGCGGGGGCATCGCTTTTTTATTAGGGGCTTCAAGAGACCAGAGTCTTATGGCCGGCATTGTGACTGCGGCTGTTTTAGTATTTGGCATAGTCGATAAAAAAAGGAAATAATGCAATGAATCAAACAATCTTAGAGAGCTGGACAGATAAATGGCCGTTTGTAGCATCGACAGCGCCTTCCCAAACCGGTGAAGGCGTTATAGATCAGGGGGCTTTTAAGTCAATTGAGATTGAAGAAGTCTTTGGCGCGGTTAATCACGCTGAAACACTGGTGGGTCAGTCCGTTCTTTACCGTTCTTTGGTTCAACCCTCCAGCAATAAAGAAGAAATAGCGGCAAAGCAGGAGGCCGTTAAAGAGATACAGGATAATCCGGCGTTAAAAGAGGCTTTAGAGCGAATTTTGCAGCGTGCCGCCGAACACGAAAAGCACCTTTATTTGTTGTTATTCGGCGAGTTTCTGGGATCTTTCGGAACGGCGAGGGAAGCTCATGAAATCGAGGGTTACGGCTATTTGCAATACCGTCGCGGTGTTCGATTCTTGCTTGAATTGGTCGATGAGCTGCGCCAAATAGAAGGTGTGAGTAGTGCTTACCTCCAGAGTCTTCTGGAAAAGATTAAACAATTTGAAGAATCCCGTTCCTATTCATTGATGGTGGGACCTGCTTACATTACTGAAAGAGGCATCAAGTGCAAGGAAGAGAGAAAAGGCGATTTTACGCCCGCGCTGATTTTTAGACCTACTCTGTTCAAGCCGCTGCTGATTGCTCTATTTTTTGCTTCAGTGTGGGCCATGGCGCACTTTTTTCCTACGGATATGTTCAGGGTTTCGGCAGAATCCATTCCGGTCGCATCTATATTTTTCGTGCCCATGCTGCTGGTTTACTTACCTGTGGTGGGCGGCTTTGACCGAGATAGTTGCATCATTCCATTAAGAAATGAGTTCAAAAATTCGCAAGCTTTAGCGCAAGCCCTAGACGCACTGGGTCAATTTGATGAGTTAATGGCGTTTATCAAGTTTGCTAATCACTTTGGCAGTCAAACCGTATTACCTGAGCTGATTGACGCGGAACATCATCGCATCAAGTTGATCGATGCTAAAAATCCGGTGCTGGCCAAAGAAAATCCTGATTATGTAGGTAATGATTTTCAATTGGAAGAAGATAAGCTGGTGCTGGTAACCGGTCCCAACAGCGGCGGCAAAACTGCATTTTGTAAAACGATCACCCAAATTCAACTGCTGGCGCAAATTGGCTGTTATGTTCCCGCTAAAGAGGCGGTGCTTACTGTAGCTGACAGAATTTTTTATCAAGTGCCTGAAATCAGTCATCTTGAGGATGGAGAAGGCCGTTTTGGCACTGAGCTAAAAAGAACGAGGGATATCTTTTTGGCGTCAACAGCGAAAAGTCTGGTGGTTCTGGATGAGTTATCCGAGGGTACTACTTTTGAGGAAAAGCTGGAATCTTCAACTCATGTGCTTAACGGGTTTTATCGTAAAGGCAACAGCACTATTTTAATTACACACAATCATCAGCTGGTTGATGATTTTGTGGCCAGAGGTGTCGGGTTGCCACGGCAGGTCGAGTTTGCCAATGGCGAGCCTACCTATAAGCTGGTCGAGGGTATTTCAAGAGTCAGTCACGCAGATCGTGTTGCTAAAAAGATCGGTTTTTCAAAAGAAGATATTGATAGTTATCTGGCCGATACGAAGCCTTCTTGACTCTTTTTCACGCGCAGGGATGCGCTCAGAGGAATGTCTGATAAGAAGCGGATCTTTTGCCGGAATAGGAGGGGGCGAATAGACATTTTTCCAGTCTGTTAAGAAAATCTCAGTCAATCAGTTTTGTGTAACTATACTTACGCCAATGTTTTTAGGTTAACTGCTGTTTATTAGGGTTAGATAATGCAAAAGCTTATAACTTTATCGATTTCGGTTTTGATGTCAGTTGGCGCTCATGCCGATATTTTCAAATATACGGATCCGTCGGGTCATGTTTATTACACAGACCACCCCGAGCATCAGCTTTATAAGCGGATCATCAGAACCCGGCCTGAAAGTTATGCAAGAGCGTTACCGCATCTTAAAGTCAACAAGCATAAATACAGTCAGCTCATTGCTGATGCCGCATCAAAGCATGATATTGATGAAAAATTGCTCCATGCTGTGATTCAAGCTGAATCAGCCTATCATGCCCAAGCTGTTTCTTCAGCGGGTGCGGTGGGTTTGATGCAATTGATGCCTGCTACTGCTAAACGTTATGGTGTTACCGATCGCTCTGATCCGGAGCAAAACATTAATGGCGGAACCCGCTATCTGAGTGATTTATTGAAAATGTTTAATTTAAACCTGCCTTTAGCCGTTGCTGCTTACAACGCCGGTGAAAATGCGGTAAAAAAATACCATAACTCCATTCCCCCTTATCCCGAAACTCAAAACTATGTAAAGCAAGTGTTAGCTCTTTACGGACGCTAGACTCATGCCTCAGTTAACAGCCAAAACACTAATCAAGGGCGCTTTGGATCTTTGCTCCTTGCCCGATATTTACTTTCAAATCAGGGAGATGATTCGCGATCCCCGCTTTTCAATGAACGACATAGGATTGGTTTTGGCCAAAGATCCAGCACTAAGTATTAGGGTGTTAAAAATTGTCAATAGTTCGTTTTATGGATTTCCGGCTCGCGTGGATACCATTTCAAGAGCCGTTACCATCATTGGTATTGATGATCTGGAAAGTTTGATTTTGGCAACATCCGTTGTCGATACGTTCAAGAAAATCCCATCCGAAATTATCAATATGACTGATTTTTGGATGCGTAGTGTAAGTTGTGCCTTGATTGCTAAATTGCTGGCTAAAAAAAGCGCCATTTTGCACAGTGATCGTCTCTTTCTTGCCGGTTTGTTGCATAACATCGGGGCCTTGGTGATTTATCAGAAATTACCCGAAAAGGCGTGCCGTATTTTGATGCTGGCGCAAGGTGACAGATGCCTGATTACCGGTTTGGAGCAAGAAATTATGGGTTTCAACTATGCCGAGGTAGGTGCGGAGTTAATTCATGATTGGGGTTTGCCTGACTCATTGGCGGAAACGATACGATGGCAGCTTAATCCGTGTGCTGCCCAAACAAACAAGACGGATGCCCATTTGCTTTATCTGGCGGTTAAATTAACGGATATGGTCGATATGGATACGAATGTCGAAGAGGTGCTGAGCGCGGCGCCCAATTCGACATTACAGACGTTGGGGTTGAATGAATTTCAGGTAAAGCAAGTCGTCACTTTGGCGGTAGATGAATTTAAATCGACCTTTGATCTTTTGTCGCCAGGGAAAAAATTTCACTGATTGATGATGATAATTGGTTAAAGCTATCCTTAAATCACTGAAACATAAAACTTCTCAAGTAAACCAATCAACTTGATTAAAGGCAATCCAATCAGTGCATTCGGGTCATCGCCTTTTATTTTTTCTATCAAAGCGATTCCCAGTCCTTCCGATTTAAAGCCGCCCGCGCAGTCAAAAGGCTTTTCCAGTTCTACATAATTGATGATCGATTTTTCGTTCAAAGGTTTAAAAAAGACCTGGCAAAGGTCAATGGCTTGTTCTTTTTGCCCGGATTGGCTATCCAATACGCAAATCGCCGTATAAAACAGGACTGAGTTTCCCGAGCAGGCTTTAAGTTGGTTTATTGTTTCAGCACGATTACCCGGTTTACGGAGTTGTGTACCGCCCAACATGGCGACTTGATCCGAACCGATAATCAAGTGTGCAGGAAACTGTTCCCGTAGCGCTTCGGCTTTTAATTTGCTTATGCGCAATGCGGCCATTTCTGGGGCTTCCATGGCTAAAAATTGCTCATCAATATCAGGTGCAACAGCACTGAAATTTAAATGCAGTTTGGTTAACAAAGCTTGCCGGTAAGGTGAGCTCGATGCAAGGATAAGAGGCGGGTGTTTTTTAAGAAAATATGACATAGGTTTGACGCAATTAAGGATTACAGATATTATTGCAAAGTTATGTTAGATCGATTGCCCGAATATATAGAACCTTTAAGTTTCGCTGATAAGCGAGGCGAAGTAAAAGGTAAAATAGCGCTCAGTAAATTAACTCGATTGTCAGAAATTTTAGCTGATAATTCGGGCGAGGTTACGGCTGAGCTTTTTTTTTATAGGGATGGCAAGCTGGCTGTCGTGGAAGGGCGCGTTAATACAAACCTGCATATTATTTGTCAGAATTGCTTACAGCCCATGGAATGGGTTGTAGATCGTTCAGTCAAGCTAGGGATTGTTAGCTCGCTTGAGCAGGCAGACAGGCTTCCGGAAGACATTGATCCGTTAATGATGAGCGATTCCAAGATTTTATTGAATGATATTATTGAGGATGAACTTCTGCTGGCTATACCGGACTTTCCGAAGCATGAGTGGCAATGCTATAGTCAACCCGTTAATAGCGATATTCAGAGCGATTCAAGTGAAAACAAGCAGTTGGACTCTAACAATCCTTTTTCAATTTTAGCCAAACTTAAATAATAGTGGAGACCCTAGATGGCAGTTCAAAAAAGTAAAGTGACACGTTCAAGACGCGGTCAAAGACGTTCTCATGATTCTTTAACCAGCAAAACATTATCTCAAGACCCTTTGACTGGTGAAGTTCATTTACGTCATCACGTTACCCCCGATGGTTTTTTTAAAGGCCGTCAAATTACTTCAAAACGCGAAGAAGATTAATCGCGAATTCCCCTTTACTGATTGAACATAGAGCCGAACCTTGTTGTCCAGGTTCGGTTTTTTTCATTTACATTCCCCTGGAGTCAATGTTGGCGTGAGTTTAACTATTTCAATCGATGCAATGGGCGGAGATCATGGTCCTGCAGTTACCATTCCAGCATCATTGGATTGCTTGAAAAACAATCCAAACTTAAAGCTGATTTTAGTGGGTGACGAAACACTGTTAAAAGAACAGTTGGCCCAAGCACTGATACTTTATCAAGACAGACTTTTTATTCAGCATGCCTCTCAGTGTGTCGGGATGGATGAGTCGCCTTCCAAAGCACTGAAAAATAAAAAAGATTCATCCATGCGCATTGCCATTGAGCTGGTGCGCGACGGGCGGGCAGACGCCTGCGTCAGTGCCGGCAATACCGGTGCGCTGATGGCAACGGCCCGGTTTGTACTCAAGATGATTCCCGGCATTGAAAGACCCGCCATTATTTCAACGATGCCGTCTATTTTCGGGCATACCCATGTGCTGGATTTGGGCGCCAACGTTGATTGTACTGCCGAACATCTTTTTCAATTTGCGGTGATGGGCTCGGAAGTTGTCAAAGCGGTTGAGAATATAGAAAGCCCAAGGGTCGGCCTCCTCAATATCGGGGAAGAAGAGGTCAAAGGGAACGAACAGGTTAAAGCGGCCGCTAAATTATTGGAAAACTCACCACTAAACTATATCGGTTATGTAGAAGGCAACTCGCTGAATGCCGGCACTATCAAAGTCGATTTGATTGTGGCAGACGGATTCGTCGGGAATGTGGCGCTGAAATCGATAGAAGGTGCGGCAAAAATGATAGGGACAACACTTAAAGACGCATTTAATAAGAATGTGTTTACTAAGCTGTCCGGATTACTGGTCTACCCGGTTTTAAAAGCATTCAAGCAAAAAATCGATCCCCGGATGTATAACGGAGCCAGTTTTTTGGGGTTGAGAGGGCTGGTTATAAAAAGTCACGGGGGTGCCGATGTCGTGGCTTTCAAAACAGCGATTCATTTGGCTCAAATTGAGGTTGAAAAGAACGTGATTAGAAGAATCAGCGAAAGAGTCGAGACGATTCTGACCAAGAGAGACAATACATGACACGCTTTTCAAGAGTAATCGGCACGGGTGGCTATTTACCTGAGCATATCAGGACCAACGAAGATATTTCGAAGATGGTCGATACCTCCGATGGCTGGATCTACGAGCGTACAGGTATAAAAAGCCGGCGGATTGCAGGGCCTGAAGAATCGGCCGCTAGTATGGCCGAAGTAGCGGCAAGGCAGGCGCTGGAGTCGGCAGGTACCGATCCGTCAGAAATTGATTTGATTATTGTTGCAACCGGCACCCCGGATCGTGTTTATCCAAGCACCGGATGTTTGTTGCAACAACGGTTAGGCATCAAAAATTGCGTGGCCTTCGATATACAAGCGGCGTGTTCTGGGTCCATTTTCGCGATGAGCGTGGCGGATCAATACATCAAAAGCGGCGCGGCCAAGACGGTGTTGGTGGTGGGTTCGGAAATCTGTTCCCGCATAGTCGACTGGACGGACAGAAGTACCTGCGTATTGTTTGGCGACGGGGCGGGCGCAATTCTGCTCCAGGCTTCGGATAAACCCGGCATTATCTCTACCCATATTCATTCGGACGGAGAATTTGAGGAATTGCTTTATTTGCCAAATCCGCAGTCTGCCTCGGAATCGAATAAAAGCGAAGCCGGTTTTGTGCGTATGCGCGGTAATGAGGTTTTTAAAGTGGCGGTTAATACTTTGGGGCGCATTGTCGATGAAACCTTGTCGGCAAATGATATGTCGCAAGAGGAAATCAACTGGCTGGTGCCGCATCAGGCCAACACTCGCATCATTGCTGCGACAGCCAAAAAGCTGAGGATGTCCATGGACAATGTCATATTGACTTTGGAAACTCAGGGCAACACGTCTTCTGCATCCGTTTTGCTTGCCTTAAACGAAGGTGTACAAGACGGCAGAATTCAACGTGGCCATGTGCTCCTGCTGGAAGCCTTTGGAGCTGGATTCACCTGGGGTTCCGCGTTAATTAGATACTGATTGAGAGAAAGCAATTCATGAGCGAGCAAATTTATAGCCTGGCATTTGTTTTTCCTGGCCAGGGTTCCCAGTCAATTGGCATGTTGTCGTCACTGGCGGCTGCATATCCAGAAATAAAGGATACCTTTGATCAGGCATCCGATATTCTGGAAACCAATTTATGGTCTCTGGTAGAAAACGGTCCCATTGAAGATCTGAACCAAACTCAGAATACACAACCCGTTATGCTGGCTGCCGGTTATGCGGTATGGCGGCTGTGGTGCAAACTGAGTGATGTTAGGCCCGGATGGGTCGCGGGACATAGTCTTGGCGAGTACACTGCATTAGTCTGTTCAGAATCCCTGTCTTTTGCCGATGCGATCAGGGTCGTTGCCGAAAGAGGAAGATTGATGCAGGTTGCTGTGCCTGCAGGAGAAGGCGCGATGGCGGCAATAATCGGCCTTGAAGACCACCAAGTGGGCAAGGTCTGTCTTGATGCGGCCCAAGGCGAAGTGGTATCGGCTGTTAATTTTAACGCGCCGGGCCAGGTCGTCATTGCCGGTAACGCCGCCGCAGTTGAAAGAGCGCTGGTGCTGGCAAAAGAATCCGGTGCGAAACGAGCGTTGCCGCTGCCGGTCAGTGTGCCCTCGCATTGTGCGTTGATGGAAGGCGCTGCAGAAAAATTAGCGGCCTACTTAGAAGGAATTAATCTGGAAACACCGCGGATGACGTTAATTCATAATGTCGATATCAGCACGCACAGCGCTCCCGAAGTTATCCGGAATGTTTTAAAAGAACAGCTCTATAAACCTGTTCGCTGGGTCGATAGTATAAAATTTATGTCGGAACAAGGGGTTAGCAGATTTGTTGAATGCGGGCCAGGCAAGGTTTTAATTGGTCTGAACAAACGTATTGTCAAGGAAGCAGATCATCTTAGTATTTTTGATCCTGAATCTTTAGATCAGGCTTTGGAGAAACTCAATGGATAAGAAAATAGCGCTGGTAACCGGTGCGAGCAGGGGAATTGGACGTGCTATCGCTGAACAATTGGCAAGTGATGGTTTTTTTGTCATTGGAACGGCTACCTCCGATAGCGGCGCAGAGGCGATTTCAATTTATCTGGGCGATAACGGCAGAGGATTGAAATTAAATGTAACCGATTCTGACTCGATTGAAAACATCATAAAATCAATCAATGACGAATACGGGACTCCTGCAGTATTGGTCAATAATGCAGGCATTACCCGTGATAATTTACTGATGCGGATGAAGGATGATGAGTGGGATGAAATCATTGCCACTAATCTCACTTCAGTGTTTCGTATGAGTAAAGCGGTACTTCGGGGAATGATGAAAGCCAAGTCGGGTAGAATCATTAATATCTCGTCAGTGGTAGGTGCCACCGGAAATGCCGGTCAAGCCAATTATGCCGCTGCCAAGGCTGGGATGATCGGCTTTGCCAAATCGATGGCTAAAGAAGTAGGTTCTCGAAATATAACGATCAATACAGTTGCGCCGGGCTTTATTGATACCGATATGACGCGAGAATTATCTGTAGAACATAAACAGACACTGTTAAGTGCAATTCCACTGGGGCGTTTGGGCGAGGCAAACGAGATAGCGAATGCTGTTTCATTTTTAGCCTCTGACAAAGCAGCCTACATCACTGGAGAAACGCTGCACGTCAATGGTGGCATGTTTATGCCTTAATATTGTGATATGGTTGAAAATTAAAGTATAATCCCGTTCGCCGTCTGGAATTGAGAATGGCGAGATTTCTAACAAGATAAATATACTATTGTAAGTATTAAATATAACTAAAAGCTTACATTGTTGAGGATAATAATTATGAGTAATGTTGAAGAACGAGTAAAAAAGATTGTCGCAGAACAGTTGGGTGTTAAAGATGACATAGCGAACGATGCATCCTTTGTCGATGATCTTGGTGCTGATTCTTTAGATACAGTTGAACTCGTCATGGCTCTTGAAGAAGAATTCGAATGTGAAATTCCAGATGATGAAGCTGAAAAAATCACAACCGTACAACAAGCTATCGATTACGTAGAAAAAAACGCTTAAATTTTGATTTCTTGGTGGGTGAATCAGTTCATCCACTAAGAGACTCCGCACTTCCCCCCTATCTATATCAATTACTTCAGGTAAATCAAATTGAGCAATCGCCGCGTTGTAATAACAGGATTAGGCGCAGTTACGCCTATTGCAAATACAGTTGCTGAAACTTGGGACGGAATTATCAATGGCAAAAGTGGAATAACTCCGATTGATTCCTTTGATATTTCTGCATTTTCAACAACATTCGGTGGCGTGATCAGAAATTTCGATATCACCCGGTACATTGCCGAAAAAGATGCCAAGCGTATGGACGGATTCATACATTATGGTTTGGCGGCTGGTTGTCAGGCCTTTGAAGATTCGGGCCTGGAAGTCAACGAACAAAATGCAGAACGGATTGGTGTTGCGATAGGTGCAGGTATCGGCGGAATCACTGGAATTGAGGAATGCTACGCCACTTTTGAAAAAGGCGGACCACGAAGGATCTCACCTTTTTTTGTTCCGGGTAATATCATCAATATGATTTCAGGCAATTTGTCCATTAAATACGGATTGAAAGGGCCAAACTTTGCCATTGTGACAGCGTGCACAACCGGCACCCATAATATTGGCGATGCAGCCCGATTGATTAAATACGGTGACGCCGACGTGATGATTGCCGGTGGCGCTGAGCGATGCACTTCGTCCCCCACAGCAATGGGCGGATTTGCTTCAGCTAAGGCATTGTCAAGAAGAAATGATGATCCTCATGCTGCCAGCAGGCCGTGGGATAAAGACAGGGATGGCTTTGTTTTGAGTGATGGTTCCGGTGTTGTTGTCCTGGAAGAGCTGGAACACGCCAAAGCGCGCGGCGCGAAAATTTATGCCGAATTGATCGGGTATGGCTTGAGCGGCGATGCTTACCATATTACTAGCCCATCCGAGGGCGGTGAAGGCGCGGCACGATGCATGAAAAATGCAATGCGCGATGCCAAGATCAATCCGGAAGATATCGATTATATCAATGCTCACGGCACCTCCACTCCTGCGGGAGATATCGGGGAGACGCATGCCATGAAATCAGCATTAGGTTCACATGCCTACAATTTGGCTGTCAGCTCGACAAAATCCATGACCGGGCATCTGTTAGGAGCGGCGGGTGGTATTGAAGCTGTTTTAACGGCATTGGCTTTACAAAACCAGATCGCTCCGCCAACCATCAATCTTGATAACCCGGATCCCGAATGTGATCTGGATTATGTTCCTCACACGGCCCGTGAAATGAAAATTGATGTGGCGATTTCAAATTCGTTCGGATTTGGCGGAACAAACGGCACACTGGTTTTTAGACGTTTTCAATAACGCTGCCCCCCTCGGTCCTGATAGCGCAGTCTCATCATGTATTTGGTAAACGGCCAAATCAAGCATGAAATAGCTATCACTGATCGAGGCTTTAGCTACGGTGACGGTCTTTTTGAAACCATAGAAATCGATCACGGTATCCCCGTTTTTTTCTATCGGCATCTAAAAAGACTGACCGCTGGTTGTCAACGACTTCGAATTCCTTTATTTGAGACCGACCAGCTGATTGCTGAAGTTAAGCAAGCTTTGCAAGGTGTGGAGCAAGGCGTTCTCAAAATTATAATCACGCGAGGTTCCGGAGGTCGAGGCTATCGTCAACCCGATCCTGTCATGCCCACCCGAGTGATCAGTGTTCACCCTTTCCCTGGCTATCCAGCCGATTTTCAAACGCAAGGCATCAGCCTGACCTATTGTGAGACGCGCTTGGGTCTTAACCCGGCCTTGGCCGGAATCAAGCATCTAAATAGACTTGAGCAGGTCTTGGCCAGAGCCGAATGGAATTCGGATGCCATTCATGAAGGTCTTATGCAGGATATCCAGGGTCATGTCATTGAGGGAACCATGAGCAATTTTTTTCTGGTAAAGGGCAACAGGCTAATCACTTCATTCATTGATCAATGCGGTGTTGCAGGCATAATGCGCTCTGTAGTAATGGAATGCGCAGATGAACTCGATATGGCTCTTTCAGAGCAATGGATCGACAAAACTGATCTTTTGGAAGCCGATGAACTCTTTGTTTGCAACTCATTGATTAAAATATGGCCGGTCAGCAAGCTGGAAAACCGGTTTTATCCAGTAGGTCCTGTGACCCTGGCAATAAGCCGAAGGGTTGATATAAAAAGAAGTAGAGAAAAAAATTTATGACGAGTAAATTTTTGGGCATTGCCATTTTGTTAACCAGTTTGTCCGTTGGGTGGTTATGGCTGGACTATCAAAACGCAATACAACAAGCGCTGGTTGATAAAACGGTTTATGTCGAAATTGAAAAAGGCGATTCCCTAAACCGGATCACCGAAAAATTGCAAGAACAAGGCGTTTCAATCAAACCCATTTGGTTTAAATGGTATGCCTACGTGAATAACAAAGCGGCTCTTTTAAAAACCGGCGAATATGAATTGGCGGAGCATTCAACCGTCCCCGAACTGATCGATCTCTTTGTTTCAGGCAAGGTAAGGCAGCATTCAATTACCTTTCCTGAAGGTTGGACCTTTTCGCAATTATATGAATTAATTAGAAAAAACGACAAGGTGCATAAAACCATAGACACGATGGATTTGGGATCAATTGCCTCTATGATCGACCGAAATTACTCGCATCCCGAGGGTTTGTTTTTTCCTGATACCTATTTTTTTGAAAAAAACACAACTGACATTGCTTTGCTTAAGAGAGCTTATGACCGGATGCGTTCAGTTTTGGAAACTGAATGGCAAAACCGGCAACCCGATCTGCCGTTGACGTCGCCTTATCAGGCATTGATTCTGGCATCTATCATTGAAAAAGAAACCGGGCTGGCTTCTGAACGACCCGCCATTGCCGGTGTTTTTGTCCGTAGACTCAAACAAGATATGATGCTGCAGACCGATCCTACTGTGATTTACGGCATGGGGGCCGGATATGATGGGGATATAAGGAGCAAGGATCTCAAAACGCAGACACCTTATAATACTTATGTTATCAAGGGATTACCGCCTACACCCATTGCCTTGCCTGGCCGGGAAGCTATCCGTGCTGCATTGCATCCGGAACCCGGAGAAAGTCTGTATTTTGTAGCCAAAGGCGATGGCTCTCATGTTTTTTCAGCCACATTAAAAAAACATCAGGAAGCCGTCAATCTTTATCAATTAGGCCGATAATGAAACTGAGAGGGAAGTTTATTACTTTTGAAGGCGGGGAAGGAGTCGGTAAAACGACTAACTTGACCTTCTTGAGAGACTATCTGATTCAGCATCATATTCCTGTGGTGGTTTCGCGCGAACCGGGCGGGACGCAACTGGCTGAAAAAATTCGCAGCCTGCTCTTGACCAAACATAAAGAATCCATCACTGAGCAGGCAGAGCTTTTACTGATGTTTGCAGCCAGATCACAACATATCAGGCATGTGATTGAACCGGCATTAGCTGAGGGTTCTTGGGTGTTATGCGATCGATTTACCGATGCGACCTATGCTTACCAGGGGGCCGGGCGAAACTTGGGAGCTAGCACTATTCAATGGCTGGAGCATTTTGTTCAACAGGGTTTGACGCCGGACTTGACGATTTTACTGGATGCGCCGGCCGAGACAGGTCTTAAACGCGCTAAGCAGCGGGGTGAACTTGATCGCATCGAAGATGAAACGCTGAGTTTTTTTGGCCGGGTCAGGCGGGGGTATTTGCTGCAGGCAGAATTGGAACCGGCCAGGATAAAAATAATAAAAGCCGATCAACCGTTGGTAGATGTTCAAAATGATATCATCGGCTTGATAAAACATTTTTTTGTCAATGAGCATTGATAGCCAAATGCTACCCTGGCATGAGCCTTATTGGCATCAATTAGCCGCCTATCTTCAACAGAAGCGAATTCCTCAAGCACTGATCGTCAATGGTCCGCGTGGATTAGGTAAACACCAGCTGGTTAATCAGTTCGCCTATTCATTACTCTGTATTCAGCCCTTGGCTAACGGCATTCATTGTGGTCAATGCAGTTCATGCTTACTGGTTAAGGCGCAAACGCATCCTGATTTGTTATATCTGGAACCGGAAGAAGCGGGTAAAGCCATTACAATCGGACAAATACGCGAACTGATTCCTACGCTATCACTGAAGCCCCAGTACCAAAGTTACCGGGTTCTGATTATTAACCCTGCCGATTCGATGAACAGAGCGGCTGCCAACGCCTTTTTAAAGTTTTTGGAAGAACCTACCGAAAGAACGATCATTCTGTTGATTACCGAGATACTTTCCCAATTACCGGCCACGATTGCCAGCCGCTGCCAAAAAATGACCTTAAAAAAGCCGGAACCGGACGCCGCGAGGCTTTGGCTGGCGGCTCAGGGCATTGAGCAGAACAAGTCGGCCCTATTGCTCAGTTTGGCTTTGGGATCTCCTTTGCTGGCAAGCGCTTATGCAGAAGACGGTACGATAGAACAAAGACAAAACTGTCTGACGCAATGGCTTAAAGTTGGAAAACACCAGTTATTGCCTACCGTGGTAGCGGAAGAATGGAGCAAACTACCAACGGGCAAGCTGCAGTTCTGGATGACAAGCTGGGTTATTGATTTGATTAAATGTTGTTTCGGATTGCCGGTTAGCGCCCTGATCAATCCTGATTTAAAAGTACATTGGCAAGAATTTAAGCAGCCGCTAGAATTAAACCAGCTTTATTCACTGTACGATTTGTTGCTGCTAAGCCGCGAACGTTTTGAAAAACAGCTCAATAATCAGCTGTTATTAGAAGAAATTTTAATAAACTGGTCCCACGTAACCAGGAGTCCATAACACCATGGCAGAACCGACGAACCCAAGACAAGGAATATTGTCGCTTTCGATCAAGGACAAAAACGCACTTTATTCCGCCTATATGCCCTTTGTACTGAACGGCGGGCTTTTTATTCCTACCAACAGGGAATATGAGATGGGGCAGGAAGTGTTTATGTTGCTGAATCTTATGGAAGAAACAGAGCGTATCCCGATAGCGGGCAAGATTATCTGGAAAACTCCGGCGGGGTCCGAAGGCTACCGGACGACCGGCATAGGCGTTCAATTCAGTGATCAGGATGGCGGTCTTGCCAGAAGCAAAATTGAAAACTACCTGGCCGGAGCACTGGAGTCCGATCGGCCGACCCATACCATGTAAGCGTAACAGAACCTTTACTTTTCCTTATTACGGTTTCTGATGGCGGTTTTTAGCTGTCAGAATCCGGCAAAATACTCCCATTCAATCCTTCATTATGTTCATTGATTCGCATTGCCACCTCGACCGTATAGACCTTTCCCCCTACGATAATAATTTTGCTACCTTCATGAATGCTGCTGCCGAGGCAGGCATAGATCACATGCTTTGTATCAGCATTGATTTGGAAACCTATCCGGCCATGCGGGAGCTGGTTATCAATTATCCGCAAATTTCTTTAAGCGTAGGGGCTCATCCGAATACAACAGAAGGTATTGAACCCGATGCAGAACAACTTTTGGCATTGGCTCAGGATGACAGGGTCGTTGCCATCGGCGAAACAGGGCTCGATTATTTTAGAAGCGAAGGCGATTTGACCTGGCAACAGCAACGCTTGAGAGAGCATATCAAAGTTGCATTAACAATAGACAAGCCCTTGATTATTCATACCCGGGAAGCCAGACAGGATACCCTCAAGATCTTAAAAGAAGAGGGCGCTGAACGTGTTGGTGGCGTGATTCACTGTTTTACTGAAGACTGGAAATTTGCAGTGGAAGCCATGGCAATGAATTTTTATATTTCGTTTTCAGGGATTGTGACGTTTAATAATGCAAAAGACATTCAAGAAGTAGCTAGACAAATCCCGGCTGACCGTTATTTAATTGAAACCGATTCACCTTATCTGGCGCCTGCCCCGCACAGAGGGCGGCCGAACTATCCGCTTTATGTGCGTCATGTTGCCGAATTTATTGCCAAATTAAGAAACGAATCACTGGAAACGGTGGCCCGACAATCAGCGGAAAATTATATAAGGCTTTTTAATAAAGCGGCTTAAGCGGAGGATGACTCAGGCGCAAAGCATTTTCCTTATGCTTTGATGTAACAAGAGTAGGCATTACCGGAGCGATATCACCATGGCTACTCAACAGCCGATAAGTATTTTGGAATACCATCAGCGAACCAAACATTTTCTTGATCATTATGCTCAAGGGCCCGGGACTTTGGATTGGGCCGATCAACCGGATCCATTTAGACGGTTTGAAGGCTGCACACGATTTCAACTCCCTTTGGCCGGGCACGTTCCGTCGCCTGCTTTTAGTTTGTTGCAGCAAGGTGAAAAAATCGAGGCTCAAGCAGTAAGTCTTCAAAGTCTGGGATTAATGCTGGAGTTGGCTTTCGGTCTTTCTGCCTGGAAACAATACGGTGGCGACCGCTGGGCGCTTCGCTGTAATCCATCCAGCGGCAACCTTCATCCCACCGAAGCTTATCTGATCAACACGGCTAATGAGGATTTACCGGCTGGCCTTTATCATTACCTGAGTCACGATCATGTTCTGGAAAAACGCGGTGAATGGAACACGTTGCCTGAATTTCAGGGGCTATTGATCGGTTTGTCTTCCATTCATTGGCGCGAAGCGTGGAAATATGGCGAGCGCGCTTTTCGCTATTGCCAGCATGACATCGGCCACGCCTTGGCTGCCTTACGCTATGCGGCTGCGATTCAGGGCTGGTCAGTAGAAATACTCGCCGAAGTAAGCGATGCCGCTATTTCAGGCTTGTTGGGTTTGGATAGAGAGCAGGATTTTCTTCCCAAGGAAACCGAGTCTCCTGATGTGTTGTGCCGGATTCACACCGGCGCATTCGAATCCGTCACCGTTATGGATCCTGGAGGTCTGGCCGATTTGGCTGTTGATCACTGGTTTGGCAAAGCTAATCGCTTAAGCCATTATCACCATTATCAATGGCCTGTGATCGATGAAGCGGCTCTAGCAACTCTAAAACCCAGCACATCTGAACACTACGAATCTCGAACGTCCGATCATCGTCTTGTCTTAAAGCCTTCATCGCAATCGGCCGGCGACATTATTCGTCAGCGAAGAAGCGCACAGCAATTTGATGCACAAACCTCAATATCTCTGGTCAATTTCTTTCAGCTTTTGCTGGCGCTGATGCCTTGCAGGCCAATGCCTTTTGATCTTTGGCCCTGGTCTCCAAAAATTCATTTGTTTCTGTTTGTACACCGGGTCGAAGGATTGCCGCCGGGGGTCTATGCTTTACCGCGTGAGTCGGAATGTCTGATGACGCTGAAAGAAATGATGCAGGATGCGTTTATCTGGGAACCTGTAGACGGGACTCCCGATCAGATGGATCTTTACTGTTTATTACGCGCCGATTGCAGAAAGGCGGCAAAAACATTGTCGTGTCATCAGGGCATAGCTTCAGATGGCGCGTTTAGTCTGGCGATGGTGGCCGAATTCGGCGACGAGTTGGAGAATCAACCCTGGCGCTACCGCCGCCTGTTTTGGGAATGCGGCCTGATCGGTCAGGCCTTGTATCTTGAAGCTGAAGCTATCGGCATGCGCGGGACGGGTATTGGGTGCTTTTTTGACGATGCGGTTCATGAGGTATTGGGTATAACCGGCAGCCGTTTTCAAAGTATTTACCATTTTACCGTCGGCAAGGCTTTAGAGGATAAACGCTTGCAAACCCTTCCGGCTTATTTTCATCTTAATCAAGCCGAGTGATGAATTTCCAGTTTGAACTATTAAAGTGGCTTTGAGGGTTGGTGTAAGCCTTGCGGGGAAAGTCATGGATAACCATCCATGGGGGCTTTATGGTAGCATCCCTGCTACCGACATCCCCGCAAAGCTTTTTATCATCAAGTTGGGAATTGCTGGATGTTATTACCTTATAAACTTAAAAAGCTGTATCGTAGCTTGTATTCTAAAATCAGGAATCAACCTTTTTTCTAAAAATTCGGCCATGAAACAAACGCGCATAAATTATTTGATCGATATCATAGCTTTTGCAGGCTTTGTTTTTCTGACCACAACCGGTGTGCTCTTGCGTTATCTGTTGCCGCCGGGTAGCGGGCGGACCAGCACGCTAATGGGACTTGACCGGCATGAGTGGGGGACTGTTCATTTCTGGATTTCAGTCGCATTTTTTTCCGTACTGGCACTGCATTTGATAGTCCATTGGCGGTGGATAGCCGGTGTCTTATCGGGGCGTGCGTCAGAGAGCTCAGGTTTGCGTTTGGGCTTGGGCGTGGTGGGTATTCTCACACTGGTCGCAATTGGTGTGGCTCCCTTGATTGTTCCAGTTGAAACTTCAGAAGGACATGTCCGTCAAGGCTCTCTTTTTGAGAATCCGGATGTCCGTGGGAGTATGACTTTACTGGAGCTCGAACAAGCTTCCGGCGTGCCTACAGACTACTTGCTGTCAAAACTGGGATTGCCGGACACTGTTTCTAAAGAGGAAAAATTAGGGCAATTAAAAAGAAAATACGGTTTTGAAATGGCAAGCGTTAGAAACGCGATTAAATCTTACCATGAATAAATTGGCTGCTTGATTGGGTGTTTGTTTCGTCTATCAATTAACTTATTGGATTCAACTCAAAAGTGCAATCGTTAAATTCATGAAGCTTTGCGCTTAGAATGTTTCGATCGTTGGGTTAGGTTCTCCGAGCTAGACCCAAGCTTGTGCATCACCTTTGTTTTGTTGATCCGCTGGTAGCTCTCGCCCGCTTTAAATTAAGGGCGTAGGTGCTTGATTTCAAAGGACGCGTAAATACGTCCCTGTAGCTCTCTGCAACATCCCTGTTGCAGAGAGCCTTTTCAATCAACCATCTACACCCACTAAAATTGGAGGGGGTGAGCAGATACATCCGCTGAACTATTACAAATAGTTAAAAAGAACGAGTTGCTTTTATAGCATACGAAAAATGGAATTATTCCTGAGATAAGCAAAAACCGCGCTATCACCAACAGCTTAGGCTCGGGGGCACAGTAATTTTATTCAATTGGGTTTTTGACCCGAGACAATTACGATATTGACGCTGCAATAAAAAGAGCCGTTTTGCGCCGCCAGTTCCATCTCATTTCGCCAATAACTTAGTTCTTTTTCTGAAATGACCCGATCGGCCAGCGCTTGTTGCTCAATGGCATTTTGTAAAGAGATAAAATAAAAAAGATCAACATCGGTGAGGTAAATAGGGATAACCTCGATCTTTATGTTAGAAATATCCAGGGATTTAAATTGCCTGTAAAGCGAGCGTCCCGAGTAACCGTTTTTAAGCACATGGCTGATACGATAGTTGGACAGGGTTCGTTCCGTTCCTGGTAGAGTGGTATCGATTGACAGGCTGGCCCAGTCCGTATCGACAATCACGATGTGCCCTGACGGTTCAGTGACCCTGAGTAGTTCTGACAACGTTTGATCGGGTTGGCTAAGATGCATAAAAAGCCTCTCACTTCTGCAACTGGCAAATAAGTCCGATTTAAAAGGGAGCTGATCCGCACTGCCTTGCACAAACAGATAATTACTCATCAGGTTAGCATCCAGGCAATTTTGGCTTCCTTTTTTTAACATGTCTATATCATGATCCAAACCGACTACTTGCCCCCCCGGCCCAACACGGTCAACCAATGTGATGACGTCAATTCCGCTGCCGCAGCCTAGATCGAGCACCGTATGCCCGCTTGCTATGAACATTTTTTCATAACTGGCTTCTTTGATTGACGAAAAGAGTTTGGCTGATTCTGCCAGATAGTGGGATGTAACTTCGCCTTTAAAACTTTGCATGGGATGATTGCCTGTTGGTTAATTTCTTTGATTCGACTATTCTTTAATTTTAGCGAAGTTCCTCTAAATTAATAGGGAGTTAGGTTTTATGATCAGTGGGCAGGATGTCTCGTCTCATTATCAGCACTATTTTCAAATGCTTAAAGCCACCACAGAAGAGTTAAAAAGCCATGCCTATCAAATCCGGCATGATGTTTACTATGTGGAGGAGCAAATGATTACGGAGCAACAGGTTTATAACCAGCGCGAATCAGATTCATGGGATGAATGTGCGGATCATTGTTTGTTGCTTCATAAACCCAGCCAAACCTATATAGGTACCATCAGAATGATTCCAAAATCATCAAGTCCCTGCTCTTCCTTACCCATAGAAAAACATTACCAAAAGCCATTTGAACTTAACGGCACTTCTATTAAAGACTTGGAAGGTGTTAAAACCGGAGAGATTTCCAGGATGGCGATATTGTCTTCGTTTCGAAGACGTTCTTGCGATACCGATTTTAGTGAAGTCAATGAACAACCATTCGATCAACATAATCGCCGATTTGCCGTTAACTATATGCCCATGTGTCTGACTTTCGCGGCTATTCATCTCTTGCTCGCATCAGAAAAAGAGTATGGCATTGCCTTGATGGAGCCTCGTCTGGCTAAATTACTGAAGCGATTTGGGGTGGTACTGATGCAAATTGGCGGTACGGTCGAATTTTACGGTCAGCGGGCTCCATTTTTAATTAATCCTGCCGGTACAGCTAAGCAATTAACCCCGGAATATCAAGGCTTATTTGATTTGGTCGGTTCTGAATTGGGGTGTTAGGCGGTAACGTTCTTCTGATTTATTATCCATGACTTCAAAAACAACCGGAAAACTTCTTTTCTTTAGTCTTGTCTGGAAAGCAATTCTGGCGGTCAGTTTTGCTACTTTTCTTGCCTCTGCAGCGATTGTGATGCTCGGAGAGATTACGCTCGAAAAAAACTATGAACAGGAACGGGAGCGCGTTAGACATTCGTACCGGCAAATTTTCTCCGGCATTATCGAGCGCGTGCAAAGTGAAAGAGTCGATATCGGATGGCTGATACCGGCGATGACAGATGAATCAACAAGCAAAAAAAATGCGTTGGATGTCATAAAAAATCAGTTAGATCGCAATTGGTTCAAAATAGAAATAGAGTCTGACATAGAGTCCGCCTTTCTTTTTAATCGGCAAGGGAACTTGGTTGGATCGTGGGGCAATACGCTGTATGAAGGTCAATTCAGTGAATGGCTTGAGTATGTGATAAGCAAGGAAGAACCTTTCGATAATATTTTATGCCAGGAAACCTGTATTCATTTTCACGCAGCACCGTTTTTATTTAAAGGCGAATTTATAGGAATTTTCATTTTTGGAGTAGATCTTTCCGATATTGTTCTTCAAATGAAAAATATCACCGGATCAAGTGTTGGCATTGTCAATATGGCTGAGATATCGCCAAACAACGCAACTTCAGATTTAGCGCCTTGGAGCGCTAATATTGTGGCTTTGACGGATTCTGAGAAAAATAAACGTTTACTGGGCGAGTTGAGTAAAAAACATTCTTTGGCTCAAACAAAAAGTTCGGTTTTTTTTGAGTTTGAGAATAGACAATATGAAATTCTCGGGCTGCCGTTAAATGGTCATAACAAAACGCTACTTATCCTTATCGAAGACATTACCAAAGGATTGGCGGATATCAAAAAAGCGACGGATTTATATGCAATCAATGGGTTGCTCAGTTTTGTTTTATCCGGCTGTGTTCTTTTGTTTTTGTTAATCAGTCCCACCCGACGCCTAAAGAGTTTGATAACTGCATTGCCGTTGATTTCACAAAAAAACTACAGTGACGCAAAGAAATTCATGCCCCGCAAACGCAGAAAACTGTTTTTTAAGGATGAAATTGACGATCTAGAGGATACCGCACACGAGTTTATTTCTACACTCAAGCACCTGGATGAACAGGTCAATCAACGGACCCAAAAATTGTCCAGGCAAACTCTGGAGTTACAAGCCGAAAAAAACTTTATCGATACCATTCTGAATACTGCGCAAGTGATGATCATCACGATTGACAGTAAAGGCTTGATCAGTTCTGCAAATAAATTCACAGAAACATTAACCAATTATTCCGAACAAGAGTTGTTGGGTAAGCAGTTCATCAATTTAATGATTGACCAAAGAGCACGCTTGCATATACGGACTTCAATTGACTTGTTGCTGAAAACCCATAAGGGGACGCAACATAGAGAAGCAGCCATCCTGTCTATGGGCGGCGGCGAACTTTATATTTCATGGTATTTTTCTCCGCTGCTTTTGGAGGAAGGGGAGACCGACGAGTCCAATAAAATTTTAGTGGTTGGTCTGGATCTCACCGAACGGCGAAAATATGAAACTCAACTCACCTGGCTGGCCGAACACGATCCCCTGACAGGGCTTTATAATCGTCGAAAGTTCGAATCCGAATTGGTACACGCTTTAGCCATGGCAGTTCGCTATGATCATAATTCAGCTTTGATTTTTTTTGATATCGACCAGTTTAAATATGTAAACGACAGCAGCGGTCATCATATCGGTGATGAATTGTTAATAAAAGTAGCCGAAAAACTCCGCGCTACCACTCGAAAAACCGATGTTGTGGCACGATTCGGTGGTGATGAATTTATTATTTTATTGCCCGAAGTTACTCAAATAGAAGCTGAAGAATTTGTTCAGAAACTGTGTAATGATTTAAAAACGGTACACATTTCAGTGGGTGAAGAACTGCATAAGGTTTCAGTGAGCGCCGGTCTGATTGTATTTCCCGAACAAAGCTGCACCAGTCAGGATTTACTGGCTACGGCTGATTTGGCGATGTATCGGGCCAAGCAAGGAGGAAGAGGCGGGTGGCGATTGGCCAACCAGGAAGATATTAACCGGCTGGAAATCAAGACCCGTGTTAACTGGAAGACAAAAATAGACAAGGCGCTGGCTGAAGATCGCTTTATTCTCTATTTTCAACCGATTATGAAGATTTCAGATAGAAGTGTTTCCCATTATGAATGCCTGCTCAGAATGAAGGATGATGATGGCAGTATTATTCCTCCGGTCATGTTTGTTCCTGTTGCAGAACAGATGGGATTGATCTTGCAACTGGATCAGCGTGTGTTGGAACTGGCTTTTAAAGAACAGGCCAGCCTGCTAAAAACAGGAAAAAAGATAAAATTAGCAATCAATCTTTCCGGTGAGATGTTGTCCGCACCGAATGCTTTTGGATTAATTTCCCATCTTTTAACCGAATTTGACCTGGATGCCGGCCACTTTATTTTTGAGGTTACGGAAACACAAGCGGTTACGAATCTTCAGGCAGCTCATGACTTCATCACACAAATAAATCGTATTGGCGGGAGTTTTGCGCTGGATGATTTCGGTTCAGGATTTTCATCAATGAATTACCTGAAACAATTGCCGGTGAGCTACCTAAAGATAGACGGTGCTTTTGTTAAAAATATTCTCGACAATCAGGTTGACGAGTTGTTTGTCAAAGCGATAAACAGCATAGGACACGGAATGGGTATTAAAACGATCGCTGAATTTGTGGAAAACGACAGTATTTTTGAAAAGTTGTATGAGCTTCAAATTGATTACGCTCAGGGATATGGCATTGCCAAACCCTTGCCATCGCCCGACTATGACTTTTATCAATCACAAACGCATTAAAAGCGTCATTGTCTTAACTGATTATAAAGATAATTCAGCTCTAACTTTTTTTCCCTAGTCGACCGCATCATTTCGGCAGAGCCTGCCCCGGTCAGGGAATGCCGGGGGATTGCCGAAATCCGGACTACATGGATAGCTCGAAGCTACCATCCATGGCACTGGATGCCCGTTTCCCGACGGGCATGACGGGCGCTTAGGGATTTAGCTGAAACATCTTGCTAATCAGGTTGTCTTATGTGTTAAAAGCTGTAGGACAACATGAAGATCATCATATTCCAATGTTGAGTGGTTCCATTTTTATTTTCCAATTCTGATAGCCAGCCGGTGCCATTGATATAATGGTATTCGCCGCTCAACATCAAAGACGGCAATATCTTGTAGCGTAAGCCTACAGTCCAATCCTGAGCAAACCTTGAGTGTCCTGGTTTTCCGGTCAGATCGGCAAAATCGTCGCCTTTTTTATCATCCAGATCCCAAACAAGTTCATCGTACCGGACAATACCTTCAATTGATTCGGTCAGTTCGTAGGTACCCTGGAAATAAAAGCTTTGTCCGGTAAATTCAATCATTGGAAAACCGAAGTTCTTCAATTTGGCCCGTCGAAGCGCATATTCGGCGGTTAAAGACCAGTTTTCGCCATTATATTGAGCAGACAAGATTAAAGGATTGAATCGCCATGAGCCCGGATCCAGAAAAGCGCCGGCATCGGGTTTGTAATCGCCGTTAAAATCGGCATAAGTGGCCGCCAATCTGACGCGTCCACCCTGCCATTCATAACCGAGTCTGCTCACCCAGGATACGTCACCCTCCATGTTTCCTGGAGAACTCCCAACAATGACATTCTTAAAATCCGGATCATCCATACGTGGAACGATCAAGCCAAAATGAGCCGAAATATCACCGTAATCGGTTTGATGTTCGCCGTATAAATAGCCGCCATCTGCCGATAACGCAAGATTTCGGTTCACATCAAAATAAATCGATTGAGGCAGCAAAATGCTGGGTCTTGTTGTGGCGACATCACGGGTATCGTTATAAAAACCCAGTGGGGTGGGCACTCGTCCGCCCCTGACTGTAAGCACAGACGATTCCGAGGAATAAAGATTGTAACTGGCTAAGCCGTAGTCAATTCTTACGCCGTCATCGTCGGTTTTACCGGCATCGCGCCAAACGATTTGCATGGCGAGTTGAAGATCGGTCAATGCGTTCCATGAACTGTTAAGGCCGATTTCTCTGAAATCAAACGAAACTGAATCGTCCGTTTTGCCAAAAAAATTATTATCCGTTGTGGTAATTAAACCTTGGGATGCAAAGCCGTGTATTTGAACGGACTTGGGCAACCATTCGGGGGCAGCAGATAACATTGCAGAATACAAGCAACCCTGGATGAGAGTGAAGGCTAAACCGATTTTTATAAGTTTTGTATGGCGCATGGTTAAGTCCTTACTGAATTTGCAAAATACTGATCGAGTCGCTGATGTCGTCTTCGACTAAATAGCCGACTCCACCCGGAGTGCTATTAAGTCGATCGATCATTTCCTGTTTGTCTTTAACCAGCACGGGTGCTTGCCCTGTTCCGCTAAACACCAGTTTGTTCCAGCCACGCCTCATTTGATGCGGAAAAACATTTAAAACCTGTTTGCAAAAAAGCTTATGTAACTGATGTTACGCAGCCCGTAATTTCTGCAACTCTGCATAAGCTATCTGGTTAGCTTTTATGAAAAGTTTAGCCCGCATGGCGAAATGGTTGGTTTTATGTTTGATCTTCAAACATTCCAGCTTGAACACGGCATAGATGGTCATGAATATGTGGTTGTTTTGGGTGGTGACGGTGCGGGTAGGCGACTTTGCCAGCCCCGCATTGGATTTTAATGATTTATGGAACTCCTCGACCTTCCACCGTTTTTCATAGAGGGTTGAGGCTTGTCCGCCGTCGCACGCCAAATCGCTGCACACCAGATTCAACAAACCGGTGCTGCCGTCTTTGTTTGTAAAGACCCGCCGGACGAACAGCACTTCCTGGGGGAAGCCCTTCATCCAGCCGCGCACCGCCTGTTGATCCGTCAATTCCAGCTGACTGATCCGCACAAAGCGCCCTTCGTTCTTGTCTGTTTCGGTCAACGCCACCAAGCGGTTGTCCTTCAAGGCGCTGATGAAGTGTTTGCCTTTCTTGAGGATGAACTCGAAGTTCTCTTTCGACGCAAACCAGCTGTCGGTCAGGACATAGCGGAACTTGATGGCGTTCGCCACGCAGGTGGCGACCATTGACCGCATCAGTTCGTTCTTGGTGAACTCCGCCGCCCGCTTGACCTTGCGGGTTTTTATGTCGCAAAACTGATGGGGCTTCTTCACCACTTCGAAGGCGACCGGGATCGACACGTCCCCGCTGTGGTACAACGCATTCAACAGGTTGATGCCTTTGACCGAGCGGCCTTTGCAGTGGTCATAGTGCCAGCACATCATCTCGTTCTCGTCAGTAAACGCCTTCTCCTGGACGGTGTCGTCGAAGATCAGACAGCCGTCGTCCCGCTCGATCTGACGCACGGTGGGTTTGACATCAACCCACAGGTCTTTTGAGGTGTATAGCCTCGCGGACAGGTGGCGGGTTATTTGGTCATGACTCACTTCACCGTCGAGCATCGCCGACAGGCTGGTCGCCGTTGCCAAGCCTTGGTTGCAAATCAGGTAGTCTGTATAGAGCGCTGTTTTTTCTTTATCCATCCTGAAATGATACGCTTTTTGGGATGGGGCTGCGTAACATCAGTTATGTAAGAAATCATCATCCTGTAAAACGAATACGGTGATGGCGGATCCATCTTGCCAGTGTCGTAAGCGCATTTTGAAGATTGCACTGATACCGTTGCGGCTGATTATTTTTTGGGGTGAATTTTGATTGACGACCGGATAAATTAATTGTTCGGAAGCAAAAGCTGCTTGTTCAGTGCCGTTTTTCAGTAAAAACCCACAGACTATAAACAATACGACTGCGCGATATTTTAGTGTGATGAAAGGTAGTACGGTAGGCTTCAACAGGATTTTCCGGATAACGGTTAGGAGTGCATTATTTTAGGTAATCAGTCTAGCTATAAAGAAAAGGAATACAACTGACATCAAAATCAAAGGTCAAGTTTCTTGAATATAATGCAACCTGCGTGTGTCGAAAATATTCGTGAATGAATTAACTTTTTTTTATTTGGTTGACTGCAAAGCGTCCCGCGTGTGCCAGTTGTTTGCGAATCAATGCCCATTTCTCCCGTTGTTTGCCTTCGGCCAGGCTCCTTAGATGCTGCGCCCTAAGCATAGCCGGTGTTTTTTCAATCAGCGCCGACCATAGTGCATCTATATTGTATTCATGCTTTTGCTTCAGGCTGACCGGTATACAGTCATTTACCGGTATATCCAGTGTGCTGGAAATGTAATCCAATGCTTCCCTGATCGCCTGCGATTTCGCGTTTTGCGGCGAGATAATATCGTAGGGGGGATCCCATTCCCGGGTCGGCCGAAGTTGATCAATATGCGACACAATAGCCAGAACCGGTGGGAAACGGCGCTTTAAATGCTGATCAAACCAGGTCCTTAGAGCGCTCATAAATTTTACATCGGCTGCTCTTGCTGCCTGATTGGCCGCGCAAACGACCAAAATTAAATCAAAGCCGCCCAAATTCTGATCGAGCTTGGGTTCATACCAGGCATTTTCATTTTCATAACCGGGACTGTCAAAAATCAGCAGGTCACCGATTTCATCATGATTCAGCTTATAGGGAGTGAGTGCGCCGGTTAGCGGTAACACATCGACCGGAGCCGTTAACTCAGCCGAAAGCGCATTCACAAGGCTTGATTTGCCGGATTTTAACTGTCCGGCTATCAATACGCGCAGGGGCTTTTTGCTTAAAGTCGAGGCGATCAGTTCGGGTTCTTGCTCTGTTTCTGTGATGCGCAAGGGGACTGATTGACCCCCGTAAAGTTCTATCGCGTAGTAAGCGATGGTTTTAACCAGGGTCTGCAGCAACCAGCGTTCGAATGAGCCTATGGGGTAAGCTGCGGCTTTACCACCAATAAAAAACTGTTTCAGTTCTCTGGGCAATGATGAAACAGGGCTAAAAAGCAGGCTGCCCATACGGAAAAGGATGTGACCACTTTCCAGGCGTGCTTTCCATTTCCAGATTTGTAAACCGTTATTGACGGTTAATAAGTGGCTGAAAGGAATTTTATCATCCAGTAAACAGCGCATATCACGGCTTACTTTTTCGGTGATATAGAGAATGTTTCGCAGGGGAACATCCAGGCCGGTTTTATCTTTATTCGATGAATAATAGCCCGCGACCTCGCCAGTGACTTTTTTAGCCAGTTCCATAAGGCGTTGGCTGTCAGTGAGCGGGTAATCGGCCGGATTCAGTGTTTCAGCCAACGCATTGATTCGCTCCCATATTTCTGTTGTTTCAGGCGGCCAATCTTCATTTGCAGTAACCGATGGATAATCCGGAGATGAGATTGTTTTCTTTTTAACAAGAATTTTCAGCAGCCCCACGAAAGCATAGAAGACGGCAAACACGATCAAAAAGCCCTTCTCGTGGCCGGTTTGCCATAACCCGTAAATCCCTAAACCCGATAGCAACAGCAAGGGAAGCGCAAGGAATAAGTTGAGAACCTTGTTTAGCCAATTCAACCGGGTTTTCATGATGATGGCGTTCGTTTAAATCGTTTACGTAACATGAGGCGTCCTCGCTCAAATTCGGATTGGTACACTTTACGCAAGAGTTCGGGATTGACGCTGCCGCCCCGTTTTGACTGAGCAAAATAATAACAAAGTGTTTTTCCAAGGCCATAGGTAACGCCAGCGGTATACAGTGCGGATATACCCAGGCCAACGCTTTGTCCGTAAATCGGAATAAACTTCATCAGTTCCCGCCCACCCAGCCCGGCCAGAACGCCGACTCCTATTGCACTGCTGATCTCGCTCAGACTTTGCCGGGTTAACGGCAAACCGTAGACATGAGCAATGCTATGAAACATTTTAGCCTGCACGGTGACAACCGAGGTGATACTCGCTGCAGGAACAGGAATCGCAGCTGCCAAACCGGCTGAAACAGCATACCCTATTATGTGTGGATGGGCCGAATGCCAATGGATGCCGGTAAAATCGTCTGCAGAACTGTTTTGTTCCAACATGGCTTTAATGCCATACGGAAATATGTCTTCAATACTTTGCCATAAAGCGTCGATGCCGTAATCGGCGGGATCATAGCCTTCTTCTTCCGTTGTAAAATCAACCGGGATAAAGCTAGCCTTGATGTCCTTGAAATCCTCCCTCTGTTTTAATAGCGAACAACGCAAATCAGGCGGCACAGCCGGGTCGATGTTACCGTTATCAAAGGGGTAGGGGAGCACATGTTCGTAAGCGTTATCAGGATAGCCTTCATGCAAAGCCGTTTGAACGACAATGACAGGTTTGCCGGGGTGGGTTTTATGAATCCGGCGAACGGTATTGATGACCGTTGATTGTTGCTGATCCATGGCCTTCATCACAACGATCAAAAGATGGGCCTGCTGGTCGCACCAATGCATATCCTCGCTGGGATCATAGCCGGCTTCAGCGAGCCCTCGGGTGTCCAGAAAGCGAATGAAAGCGGTGTCCGGGTCAGGATAATCAAACAACATGGCCGTGCGGGTACAGGGTCTAAAGCCGTTGCCGATTTCGGCCTGAGTGGAGCCTGTCAGCGTCCGGATCAGCGAACTTTTGCCGCTCTGGGTTTTGCCTAGCAGCCATATGACCGGCGGCGGCAGTTCGGAACGAATGGCTTCCAGTTTTTCGTGGATCAAGTGTTCAGGCGGTTGAGGCCTTAGAATTTGTTCAATCCAGGATTTCCAGTTCGTAAAGGGATTAGATGAGCTTGACATAACGGTATTTGATTCAGCACCAAAACACTACCATAAAGGATTTAAGCCTGGAAAAGCAAACAGTAGCTTTTGTGGATAGTGGCAGGTGCGCGACCTCATTATTTAATAATGCCGTCTTCCAGTTCGACAATCCGGTCCGCAATATCCAGTATCCGGTAGTCGTGTGTCACCAGCAGAATGGTCGTGCCGGCCTCTTTAGCGAGTTTTTTTAATACACCCACGGCGTCCTGTCCGCTGTGTTTATCCAGCGATGCCGTGGGTTCGTCTGCCAGTACGATTTTTGGTTTTCCGACCAGTGCCCTGGCAATTGATACACGTTGTCTCTGTCCGCCGGAGAGCTGATCGGGCTTATAATAGAGGCGATCATCCAATCCTACCGAACAGAGCATATCGGCCGATCGTTGTAAGCGTTGGGATTCAGTCAGCCCCGGGTGCATTTCCAGGGCCATTGCCACATTTTGAATAGCCGTTAATGATTTAAGCAGGTTATGTTGTTGAAAAATGTAGCCGATTTGCTGGCGAATTTTGACTTTGGCGTGTTCGGAACTATTGACCAGTTGTTGTCCGATGACGCAGACATTGCCTTCCGTAGCCTGCCTGAGTGCGCCGATGATGGTCAAGAATGTCGTTTTTCCAGAGCCCGAAGGTCCGGTCATGATGACTATTTCACCGGCATGTATCGTCAAGTCAACGTCTTTCAGTACCGTATTTTTTAGTTCACCACTGCCAAAACTGAAGCTGAGGTCACTGACTTCAATCATTTTGTCCATCAGAACATATCTGCCGGGCTTGCCGCTTTAAGTTTGCGCATTGCCAGTAAACCGGCCGATGCACACATTGAAAGTATGAACAGAAAGACGGTGAATACTTTATGAGGTGTCATCGGCATCGGCATAAAGGTCTGTGATTCAGCCAGTCGGTATAATCCCAGCGACATCAGGAAGCCGGGTAAAAATCCCAGAATGGCCAGAAAAAAGGCGGAAGCAAAAACGACTCTAATAAAATAGCCATGCTTGTAACCCATGGCTTTGAGTGTCGCAAATTCGTTGAGATGATTGGTAATATCGGTAAAAAGAATTTGATACACAATCACCATGCCGACTACCAGTCCCATAATGGTGCCGAAGCCGAAGATAAAACCAATGGGTGCGGTGTTTTCCCAGTAACTTTTTTCATATTGAACGAGTTCGTCATAAGTAAAAATATTCACGAATTCATTCAGTCGTGTTTTCAAGTCAGCCTGTACTTTTTTGACATCGCTTCCCGGGCGTATTTTGATCACGCCGATATCGATCTGATCAGCCCTGCGGTCGGCAAAAATACGCAGAAAATTTTGATCGCTGGTCATCACATTACCGTCTGCGGCAAACGAAACACCCAGCCGGAACAGGCCAATAATGTTCAATTTATAGTCATTGATTTCGGTGCTGTTTTTACCGGCATCCAAAAGAGCTCGCATCGGACCAAACTCAGGACGGGATGATTCGTCAAATAAAGCCGTATCTTTAAGTCGCAGTTCGGTGCGTTTTTCGATAATGGCCTCAACAGCCAGCAGATCCGCATCCGGATCGTAACCGTAGACCATCAGTGTTCTTTTGGTTTGTGTCTCGATATTTTTAAACTGGGCCAGCGATAAATACATGGGGTAGGCGCTGTCAACATCCGGATGACCTAGGGTTCGCATCAGCTCACTGCGGTTGAACCGGGTGGGTCGCCACATCGCCTCGGTTTGTTTATGCATCAGGAACAAATCTCCATTCATCTTCAATGGCGCTGACGCGGCGCTGTTGTAGAGCGAATCTTTAAATCCCAGTTGCATAAAAACCAGCACACACGCAAACAAGACTCCGCAAATGGCAGCAAAGAGTTTTGTTTTATCGAAAACCAGCTGTCTCCAGGCCAGACGGCCAGGAAAATAAAAGTAATTGAAGGGATTCATGGCCAGCTAGGGTTGAAAACGGATTTTGACTTGCCGGTAAATCTGGTGTTTCAAGTCGTTGGCTGTTTGGGCGTTTAAACTGAGTCTAACCTCTATGGTTCGGTTGTCTCTGTCGGCTAAGGGGTCGGTATCGTTCAAATCATTTTTTTTGACCAAGAATCCGAGTTCCCTGACTTCTGCTTCATAAGTAATAGAGAAACCGTCGATTTGCACCGTTGCTTTTTGGCCGGTGCGAATTCGGGGAAAGTCACTCTCATACACTTCCGCAACCACATCCAGGTCTGATAAATCCGCCATTTCCAAAAGCCCGTCATCATCTATTTTTTCTCCCGGACGCGTATGAATTTTCAATACAGTGCCTGCTATCGGTGCGCGAATAACTGTATTTCCGAGAATAGCTTTGGCGATTGCCTGGTCGGCTTGATTCCGTTCGATTTCAGCCTCAATTTGTTTAATCAATACTTTGGATTGCTCGTAATCCCGTTTTTTTTCGTCTTTTAAAGAAAGGCTGGCGGAGGCTTGTTCTGATAGCGTCTGATAGCGTTGGTATTCTTTTTCGTTAAAAGCCAAATTGATCTGTTCTCTGGCCAATTTCGCCGTGAGTTCACTGCCGGTTGCTTGTGCTGCTCTATACTCAGCCTCTCGCTGAGGGCGATCCGCCAAAACTGCCAATACGCTATTCTTCGGGACCTGCTCGCCTTCATTAAACATCAGATCAAGGACTTGTGATCCCTCGGGGCCGACATTATGAGATATCCGAATAACCCGCGAACGCGGCTCAATTCTGCCTAAAGCGCCTATGCCTGAAACCTTGTCAGCAGCCACGGCAGGCGATGCACTAATTTGATCATTCGCAGCCTGACAGATCAGGCTGATCAACAACAAAGCCGAAAAGGGTAAAACTTTTTTCGAGAAAGGCACACGGAATCCTAAAGTGGTTTTTTATAACAATTACGTTAAATTTATCAGTTGATGTGTTTTTAGTTGAACATCAGCAATTCCCAGTTTGAACTTATAATGTGATTTTGAGGGTTTGCGTAAGCCTTGCGCGGAACGCCGTAGACTCATCCCAGGGGGCTTGACGGCAGCATTCCTGTTGCCGACATCCCCGAAAAGCTTACTCCTACCCTTTTTTAGCATCAAACTGGGACTTGCGGGTTAAACATGGACGCAATCATTTTTTTATAAGTGGAGAGTATAAACTGTTCAGTACAGGTTTTTGATGTTTCCAAAAACAAAATCCTGGTGGCTACAAAGCTATACGGTAATTGCTGAAGCGGGTTAAAATGGGCGCTTTTTGCAGGTTGGTCAGCAGATAAGGCCAATCTGATATTTTTAATACTCCAATGCTATATTTTTCCACACATGAAAATTAATTTTTTGTTCAGCGTTTTTCTGTGCGCGTTTTTATTGGTGACGGGTCAGCTTGCTTTTGCCGGTCATGGTAATCAGAAAATTGCCGCCGGCTGGGTTGAAAACGTTATTTTTGAGGAGGGGCAAACTCATCTAAGAGCCAAACTGGACACAGGCGCTAAGACTTCCTCCATCCATGCTGAAAATATTAAACGTTTTGAACGGGACGGTAAAACGTGGGTCAGATTCACGCTGCCTGAAAGCTATAAAAAAAATGCCAAGAAAAGACAGGTTGTTGAAAGGCCTTTGGCAAGAACGGTATTGATAAAAAGACATAAACTCGAATCTGTCAGGCGATCCGTAGTTGAATTGAGTTTTTGTATGTACGGACATTACTACACGACCGAATTCACATTGGCCAACCGGTCAAATTATATTTATCCCGTTTTGTTGGGCAGGCAGTTTCTTAGCAATAATGTGCTGGTTGATTCTTCAGATAAACATGTCCACTCACCTATGTTGAAAGAGCTTGTTTGCAGTCCAGAACTGGCTGGCGAACCCAGTGAAAAGTAAATCAAGCAGCAAAGTGGACTCATTGCTACATTTCTTAAGAAAAGCGCGGCGGAAAATTTGAAAAACTTACATGTAAATCTGTTGGCGACACTGTTAATTCTAGTGAGCGCATCAATTTGTTATTACAAAGTCACTGAACTTAAACTCCCTTTGCTGCCGGTTCAAGAGTCTGAACTTTGGACTATCGAGGCAAAAGTCACTTACAAAAGAACTGCCGGTCCTTCAAAAGTCAGCATGATGCTGCCCAAGCAAGTACCGGGTTTTGTGGTTCTGGATGAGAATTTTGTGTCAGGCCGGTACGGTTTGACATTAGAAAATGATGACCTTAATCGCGTTGCCCAGTGGGCGATTCGACGTTCTCAAAATGATCAAACGCTGTATTACCGGATGCAATTGATCCCGGGCGAAACACCGGAATTCAAAGATAAAAATGTGGTCTATCCCGGCGAGCAGGAATACCCTGAAATCATGAGGACTGCATTAACGGCTCTGCTGGAGCAAGTCAGAAATAAGTCAGCCGATACAAAATCATTTACTCATGAGTTGTTGCAGAGGCTTAATGCGGCTGATTCTGATGAGAATGTCAAATTGTTACGTAAAGACGCGGCCACGTCAGAGGCCTGGGTCAGCCGGATCATCAGTATTCTGCAGGGTGCTCGTATCCCCTCCCGGCAAGTCAATCTGTTGATATTGTCCGATGGCGCCCGTCACAGCCGATTAGTTCCCTGGCTGCAAGTCTATTCCGGCGAGCGATGGGTGACGTTTAATCCTAAAACAGGCGAATCCGGCTTTCCTTCCAATGCGGTGCTCTGGAAATACGGCGATAAGCCTTTGCTGGATGTCAGCGGAGGTAAATCGGCCAACGTCGACTTTTCTATTTATAAACAATCGCGCGGGATGACCGCTGTAACTCAGCAACGGGCCGGTATTATCAACGGTCCGTTGATGGAGTTTTCGTTGTTTAACCTTCCTGTTCAAACGCAAAATGTCTACCGTATCCTGATTATGATGCCGGTTGGCGTTTTGTTGATCGTGTTGCTGCGTAATATCGTCGGACTTAAAACATTCGGTACCTTTATGCCAATTCTTATTGCCATGGCATTCAGAGAAACCGAATTAGCCTGGGGGCTGGCCTTGTTCTGTCTGCTGTTGGCTTTGGGTTTAATGATCCGGTTCTACCTGGAGTACTTGCGCTTGTTGCTGGTGCCTCGTCTGGCTGCAGTTTTGATCATCGTTATTATTCTGATGACCTTCGTCAGTTTGTTGAGTCATAAGCTGGGCATTGACCGTGGTTTGTCCGTAGCTCTATTTCCCATGGTCATTATTGCGATGACTATCGAACGGATGTCCTTGGTTTGGGAGGAGCATGGCGCCGGTGAATCGTTACAGCAATGTGCCGGTAGTCTTTTTGTAGCGTCAATCAGCTACTTGTTAATGACTAACGAATATCTTGAGCATTTGATGTTCGTTTTCCCTGAGCTTTTATTCATGCTTCTGGCATTCACGTTATGGTTAGGCCGTTACACCGGTTACCGGATTTCTGAATTATGGCGGTTCAGATCAGTGATTGTGAAGGGTAATTGATCATGCTCTGGAAAAATCTGTTAAATCCCTCTAAACGCTTGCGGGAACTGGGCTTGTTGGGGATGAATCAGCGCAACGGTGATTACATTCTCAAATACAATCAACGGAAATTTTATCCGCTGGTCGATGATAAATTACGCACCAAAAAACTGGCTCAACAGGCAGGCATTGCAGTCCCAGCGCTGTATGCAGTGATAGAAGCCGAATATCAGGTGGCTCAATTAACTGAAATATTGGCGCCTTACAGTGAATTCGTCATCAAGCCTGCGCACGGCAGTGGCGGCGAAGGAATATTGATCATCAAGGGTCGGAGCAAGGAAGGCTGCAGGAAGCTGAATGGCGCTTTATTGACCAAATCCGAGGTTGATCACCACATTTCGAATATTCTCAGCGGCATGTACAGTCTGGGGGGGCAGCCCGATGTCGCCTTGATTGAATATCGGGTTGATTTTGACCCGGTTTTTGAACAAGTCAGTTACCAGGGGGTTCCGGATATTCGTACCATTGTTTTTCAAGGCATTCCAGTGATGTCCATGCTGCGTCTACCGACTAGAATGTCTGACGGTAAAGCCAATTTGCATCAAGGCGCTATCGGTGTGGGTATTGATATGGCTAGCGGGCGAACGACCGGCGGCGTATGGCATCATGATTTGATTGATGCGCATCCGGATTCGGGACATACCATCAATCATCTCGAAATTCCCGGCTGGGATAACATCTTGTTACTGTCAGCAGGTTGCCGAGAACTGGTTTCACTGGGTTATATCGGCGTCGATATTGTGCTGGATTCGAAATTAGGGCCATTGATGCTGGAAATCAACGCACGTCCCGGGCTCAGCATTCAATTAGCCAATAAACAGGGCTTGCTGCCCAGACTTGAAGCGGTAGAGAAAATCAAGTCTATTCCCTCGTCACCGGAAGAACGGGTCAAACTGGCCAAATCTATTTATCGGCAGACCCAAAACAGTCAGGCTTTATAAGTAACGATATCGACTCCGGCAATTCCCAGTTTGAATTTTTAATGTGGCTTTGAAGGTTGACGTAAGCCTTGCAAGGAATGCCGTAGACACATCCATGGGGGCTTGACGGCAGCTTCTTTGGTGCCGATATCCTCCAAGCTTTTTTATCATCAAATTGGGAATTGCTGGTAAAAATGCTGCTACTTGAACATAAGCGGGTTTAATGCTTGAATGCTCACTCTATAAGCCCTCACTGTTTTTTTATGAATCCCGTATTTGTTTCTATTTTCTTGCTGGTCTGCAGCAACGTGTTCATGACTTTTGCCTGGTATGCCCATCTTAAAGAACTCAATGACAAACCCTGGCTTTGGGCGGCAGTTATAAGCTGGGGTATAGCTCTATTCGAGTATATGCTGCAAGTGCCTGCCAACCGGATCGGTTATCAGACACTCAACATAGGTCAGCTGAAAATAATGCAGGAGGTCGTTACCTTGTCTGTATTTGTGCCTTTTGCATTTTTTTATATGAAAGAGCCTTTAAAACTGGATTATCTGTGGGCGGCGCTTTGTATCATGGGTGCTGTTTTTTTTATTTTCAGGGAAAAGCTTTTTTCCTGATTTCAGGTAAAGTGTTACTTCGTGTTTGTAAGCCGCGCTAATCTTCACTCTGAATTCTTTGCAATGCGGCAACAAGCAATATCAAAGCAAGCAAAGACGCCTTGTTTTAGGGGTGAAATATTAAGCGCCGCTTCATTTAGTTTTGATCTACTGTTTTCTCGTTCTCTCATCTTTTCATCCTTTTCCATCCGTCATGCATTCACTTTATATCGTTGTCGACCATCTTCAGGATTGGGCTCCTTATTTTCCAAGTAGCGACCTGATTACGGTCGAAGATTATCTTTCGCTACAAAATAAAAAAATGCAGCATCGCGCGCAGGTGATCAATCTTTGCCGCGATTACGACTATTTGGGTACCGGGTACTATTGTTCTTTGCTGGCAGAAGCGAGAGGGCAGCGCGTTATTCCCTCCATTCGCAGTATCAACGATCTTGCCAATCATCATTATTACCGCTTGTACGATAATGATCTTGATAAATATCTGGGCAAGCATCTTGAAAAATGCGGTCAGGCTGAAGCCGAAGAACTGAAGATCAAAATTTTTTTCGGCAAGACTTGCTATCCGCCTTTGGAAAAAATGGCGCGCAGGCTTTTCAAGTTTTATCCGTGTCCTATCCTTGAGGTTGATTTTAAGCGCACATTGCGTTGGGAAATTACCGGTATTGATCCTGGGAATTTAGCTTCATTATCGGAAGATGAACAAAACCAATTTGCTTCGGCAATTGATGCCTTCAGCCGTAAAATCTGGCGTAAACCCAAGTCCCGCAAACGCTATCGTTTTGATATGGCAATCTTGTGTAATACCGAGGAAGAACTGCCTCCCAGTGACAGCAAAGCGATTAAAAACTTTATCAGGGTTGGCAATGAATTAGGCGTCGATATCGATATCATCAATAAACATGATTTCGCTAGATTGCCGGAATATGATGCTCTGTTTATTCGGGAAACCACAGCAATCAATCATTACACTTATCGTTTTGCCAAGCACGCGGAGAGTGAGGGACTTGTGGTCATGGATGATCCGGACTCCATTTTGAAATGCGCCAACAAGGTCTTTTTGGCCGATTTGTTCGCTACCCATAGTGTGGAGACTCCAAAAACGGAATTGCTGCTGCGTAACAAGGAGATGGATTTTGACGCGCTGGAGCAGATGTTCAGTTATCCCGTTGTGTTAAAAATTCCCCATGGCTCATTTTCACGCGGCGTAGTCAAAGCGCATAATCGTGCCGATTTGGTGCAACACTGTCAGGAATTGTTCAAAGAATCCGCCATCTTGCTGCTTCAGGAGTATGTCTTGACGGACTATGACTGGCGTATCGGTTTTCTCAATTATCGCCCGATTTACGCCTGCAAATATTTTATGGCGCGCGGACATTGGCAAATTTATAACCACAGCAGCGGCAAACTCCTGGAAAAAAGCGGCGGTTTTGCGACTATGGCGATTCACGAAGTCCCCAAGGAAGTCATTAAAACAGCGACCAAGGCAGTCAAGTTAATTGGTGATGGCCTTTACGGTGTAGATTTAAAGCAGGTAGGCGAACGAACTGTCATCATAGAAATCAATGATAATCCCAGTATCGACAGTGGTGTTGAAGACTTGTATCTGGGAGATGATTTATACCGCATTATTATGGAAGAATTTATCCGGCGAATGGAACGCAAACACAGCGCTTACCCTTGAGGAAATGCCATGTCTTTTGATTTTGATACCGCTTCATTTGGCCAAGACTTTTGGCAAGCCCGGGAAAAATTTTTAAGCGCGTGCAGTCTTTTACCCGGCCGTTTGACAGCCTTGCTCCATCCTCTGCATTCGGAGGAGCAGCCTCTGGCGACTGATTTGTTTTGGTTGGGTGACGACAAGGCTGAGAATGTTCTGGTTGTTATCAGCGCCACGCATGGCGTCGAAGGTTTTTGCGGATCGGCAGCCCAGGTTAACTGGTTAAGGCATGAAGTATTGCCTGACAAGGTGGCCGTGCTATTCATTCATGCCTTGAATCCTTTCGGTTTTGCTCACTTGCGCAGGGTCAATGAAGACAATATCGATCTCAATCGAAATTTTATTGATTTTAATCAAGTACCCGTCAACGAGGGTTATCAGGCGTTAGCTGATGTTCTGTTGCCCTCTGGTTGGGATGAAACTTCCATCTCTGATTGTGATCTGGCATTGGCTGAGTTCCGGAATAAACACGGTCAGCGCAAAACAGAGGAGGCCATAAGCGGAGGCCAGTATCAGTATCCGGGTGGTTTATTTTATGGCGGGATGGAACCTTCCTGGTCCAGACGCAATATTGAGCAATTGATACAGGATTATCAATTAATGGATCGGAAAAAAGTCGCCGTAGTGGATATTCACTCAGGCCTTGGGCCTTACGGTTACGGCGAGATCATTTGCGATCATCTGCCTGATACAGAGGGTGCGAAGCGGGCCAGACGCTGGTTTGGCGATAGCGTGACGGAACCTGCGCTGGGAACTTCGACATCGGTGCCAAAATCCGGTTTACTGGATTACGCTTGGCAGAAGGCGTTAGGCGATAAAGTGTGTTACGTCACGCTGGAATTCGGGACTTATGCGTTGGAAGAAATGTTTGAGGTGCTGAGAGAGGAAAATTACGTCTGGCAAAAAGAGGGGATAACAACGCGTCCATCGAACTCAATCAAAAGGGTTCAGCAGCGACTGCGAGGTTATTTTTATCCCGATAAAACCGATTGGAAAGAAATGGTGTTATTTCGAAGCAGCCAGGTTTTAGCCCAAGCCCTGCGAGGTTTGCAAGAACAGGACGGCTTCAGTGGCTGAGGCCCGTGTACCCCAATTGACTTTTCGTGATGCTGAAAAACGGGATATCAGCCAGCTGGTCAGCATAGAAAATCGGTGCTTTATTCTGGATAGATTGAGTCATCGGAGCTTTTTGCGGATGCTGGAAAAAGGGCACAGTGACATTATTATTGCCGAGTTTAATAACGTTGCAGTCGGTTATGCCTTGTTGCTTTATCGAAGAGGGGCATCGCTGGCGCGTTTATATTCTCTGGCGGTGTTGCCGGAATACCGTGGAGCCGGATTCGGTGCGGCATTGATCGAGCAAGCGGAACAGCGTGTCAGAGCTCATGATTGCGTTTACCTGCGTCTGGAAGTGCGGCCGGATAACCTGGGTGCGATCAAGTTATACACGCATTTAGGCTATCGCCAATTTGATGTCAAGCCCGATTATTACGAAGATCACAGTGAGGCGCTGTGTTTTGAAAAAAGGATCATTTATCCGCATCCGGTTACCCGTTTGCAAGTGCCTTTTTATTGCCAGACGACTGAATTCAGTTGCGGCCCGGCTTCATTGCTGATGGCTATGGCCGGACTCAATCGCGAAATTGCAATGACTCAAGCCGATGAATTGCAATTATGGCGCGAGTCAACGACCATTTTTATGACTTCCGGTCACGGTGGCTGCGGACCTCATGGTTTAGGTCTGGCTGCCTGGCGACGCGGGTTTGAAGTGGATATGTACCTGAGCCATGAGCAAGTCCTTTTCATCGACAGCGTGCGGAGTCAGGAAAAGCGGGATGTCATTAGTCTGGTCCAAAAGGATTTCCTGCGTCAGCTGAACGCAACCGATGTGCGTGTTCATTATTGTAATATCACGATGCAGATGCTCATCAACCATCTGGATGCTGGCCATATCCCTCTGATTCTGATCAGCACCTATCGGATTAATCGCAATAAAGCACCACATTGGGTCGTTTTGACCGCGCACGATCCGCATTTTATCTATTTGCACGACCCCTATGTTGATAATGAGCACCCTGCCAGCGAGTCTGACAATTGTTATGTGCCTGTTTCAAAAGCCGAGTTTGTCGCAATGGCCCGTTTTGGCCGGTCACAGCTCCGGGCTGCGGTTGTGATATCAAGGCGGACATTTGACAGTGCCGGTATCAGCAAGTCCTGACTCCGCCGCTTTAAATTCAACATAATCGCCCTCTGTAATTCGTTTAAACCGCTCAACAGGCCGGTTATAGAGATAAAACCAGGCTTCCAGGCTTTGGCCATTGGATCTGAAAACAGGCGTTTTTATACGCAGGTATTCATGCGGGATGGAAAAATGCTCCGTGCATTCTTCAAATTCATCGAGCTGGCCTAAAATGTTTGCGCAGCTAAGATCATCATCCATCCGGTAAATATCGCCCCAGACTTTATCGGTGCAGTCAGGGATGCTGATTGCACCCGGATAATCCCCAATGTCGAACAATTGGCCTTTGATAAAGGAGGTTTCAAGCCAGTCAGCCTGATGTTCGAGCCATTCCGCCATGGCATTTGGCATGCCTTTTCTCAAGCTGCCGTAGACAAACAGATAAGGGCACTTATCGATTGTCATACAATTTTTCGACGAGGTTTTTAAACCAGTTTGGTCGGCTGAGTAACACATATAACGCGATTAACGAAGTAAACGGTATGGGTCCTATATCGATGACGACTAAAAACAGGATGCATAAAAAGCACTTAATACGGGTTATTACGTGACTCATTTATTGCATATCAGGGTAGATTTTTATCATTTGCCATTATATGGGACTTTTTCATATTATTTTGCACCATAAAGTTGCAAACCGGATAAACAGTGGTAAGTTTTAAGTGTCGGGTTATTTGGTTTTATATTGATGGCTGTTAGCAAAGGCTTAAATCTTCTGGTTTGACTAGAGTTGACCCGGCAAACTTTTAAAATATAGTTACTTTGGTATTAATATTGCCTGAGATTATGTGAGTCCGTCAGTAACTGAATGTTTCTTAAGGGTTCGATTACAACGTTCTCATCGTGTTTACTTTTTACTCTTGATTTAAGGGGAACAACATGAAAACCGTAGCGGCTAAGATAAGCGTAAAGAATGATACTTCTCGCGCAAAATTTAATCTTGTCCTTTTGCAATTGGTATCGATAGCCGTTCTGGTGGCTATTAATCTTTCATAAATAGCATTAGTGAATAATGTCCCCCTAACTCGCCCGATTTGAATGAGGGTTTTAAGTAGCCAAGGATGGCCGAAGAGGTGCATCATTGCTCTAAATTATCGTAATTTTGGCGCCTAAGCCAGCTGTAAACCCGTTTTACAATCAATTTTTCATCATCTGGCGAATCGGTTTTTTCAAACTCCAGCCTGTCTTGTCGATAGCCCTTATTTTCTTTAGCCGCTAACCGCCTTTTGTTAGCTGTAATGATTATTTCAGGCCTGTCCAGTCCTCCATAGAGATCTAAAACCGGGACCTCAACTTTTTTGAGTAATTCTACCGTCTGGTATTCCGACTGAATCGTCTCGTCCATAACAGGCAAACTGATTGCCACAACCGCCTTGAATTGGTCTTTGAGTTGTGTTTCGCCATAGAGCGCCATTAAAGCGCCCAGGCCGTGACCTATTAATACGACGTTTTCAATCTTCTTGTTCTTCAGATATTCGTTTGCGGCCTTAAGCCTTGAAATGAGTTCAGGGAATAAGCTCAAATAATCAATTGTTTGAGCGCCTTTCTCGAGAACAGGTACCTGTAATGACAGTGTTGCCCATTGATGATGGGGGAGATTCGTTCTCAGTGAATGGATTAAGGCCTTTTGATCGGGATAGCTGTCTTTGTCATGAAGCAGAATCGCGGCGTATAGAGTGTCCGTTTGAGGCGTTTCGGTATAAATGGCCAGAAACTTTTTATTTTCGGCATTGAGCCGGATGACTTCCCCAAATTCGAGTTGTTTGCCAATGAAGCGAGCGTATTCAGCTTCTCTTTCAATATCCGTTGCAAAGGAATTTAACGGCAGTAAAAGGGCGCCCAAAAGCAGTAATTTTCCTCTCATTATTCACCCTGTTTTGGACCCGTTTTAGATTCTGCTGGTTGGGCTATTTTAAACGGCTATTGACGTTGTGTCATGCTTGCACACAAGGTCATGTGTTATCAAGGTTGGCGTTTTTATTATGTCTTTTTGTTCAAGAAATGTTAAATGCTCGTGTTTTTGATGAATGAGTCGGAAAAGTTTCGCCGCCCAAATTCCTTTCAGGCGGCATTTTCGTGGTTAATCAGATTTCTTCCATTTCAAAGTTTTCTTTCGATGCGCCGCAATCCAGGCATTCCCAGTCTTCAGGAATGTCTTCCCAAAGCGTTCCCGGCGCGATGCCATCTTCAGGCAGTCCTTCGGCTTCATCATAAATAAAACCACATAAAATGCATCGCCACTTTTTCATCTTTATTTCCTTGAAATTTAAAATTGTTTTTTAACATATCAATAGGGAATCACCCTTTTTAAGGATGAATTCCGCCAACGCTAAGGATAAATTTCGATAGTCGTTAGTTTGTAAAATCAATGGCATCCTGCCATGTTGTGCCGGCACTTACTGAATTTTAGAAAACGCGGCTTGAGCGCATTAAAAAGGGTGTCAGCTTATACTTCCGGAGAGTCCAAGATTTTAATCTATCAGCTTGCCGGAAAATCTCAAGTTGCCGGAATGCATTTTATTAAAAATTCCAAGCTGCGAGTAGCAACTCATACGGTATCAAATGATCTATCAATCGGACCTGATTCACAGGTGTGTTAACGACAAGGACGTCTTCAAGCGTCCTGATTAATCAAATGCTGGCGCCAATCCAACAAAAAACACTGAATAGTTACACTTTGTTATTAACTGAAAATGGCTATTCAGGACTATTCAGTGTTTCCGGACACACCCAAAATCACTCAAATGCTTTATCATTAAGCTTTTTTTAAACTTGGGTCTGATTTTTCCGGCTATTTACTCGGTACCAGCGCTGAGCTTTAAGCCGGTATTGATCAAGAACTCAATTCTTAAAACATCTATCACACAACATATAATGATAAATACGACAGATGAGCGTTTAGATAATCGCCGTTATTGGCTGATAGCGTTATTTGCCATAACACTTTTTTCCAGTGCTACGCTGATGTTTATTATGCAGCCTATGTATGGCAAATTGTTATTGCCTCTTCTTGGCGGCACTCCGGCTGTATGGAATACCTGTATGGTGTTCTATCAAACAATTTTGTTTCTCGGCTATCTGTATGCGCATTTAATATCGATAAAATTTAAAGCGCTTTGGCAGGTTCAGATTCATGCTGTGGTTATTTTGCTGAGCTTGGCCGCGTTGCCTTTGGGTTTGCCTGAAAATGCCTTGCCGCCCACGGACAGCAATCCTACATTCTGGTTACTGACCGTGCTGACAATGACGATTGGCCTACCTTTTTTTGTTGTGTCTACAACGGCCCCCTTATTGCAAAAGTGGTTTTCCGGGTTAGGTCACCATACCAGTCATGACCCTTATTATCTGTATGCTGCCAGTAATGCCGGAAGTCTCATCGCTTTATTGAGTTATCCTTTTTTGCTGGAGCCCAATGTTGGACTGGGCTACCAACAATTGGCCTGGAGTGCCGGGTACAGCGTACTCTGTTTGATGATCGTTATCAGTGCGGGCGTTGTCTGGACCGAACACAGTAAAGTGGAGCCGGACACTCAGCTTCCTAAAACTATCACTGATAAACCTGCGCTTTTGACCCAGGTGCACTGGCTGCTTCTGGCCCTGGTGCCTTCGAGTTTATTACTGGGATTGACCAATTTCATCAGCACCGATATCGCTTCAGCACCCTTGCTTTGGATCATTCCGCTGACGCTTTATTTACTGTCGTTTGTTATCGTTTTTTCCCGCTGGAACAGGCTTGTTCATCCGTTGATGGTCAAGTTGCAGCCGATGGTTTTATTGCCGTTTTTGGCTTATTCCTACATTAATCCGGCGGTTTTGCCTTACTGGCTGGATCTTTGTATCCACGCTCTGGCATTTTTTCTGGCGGTGATGGTGTGTCATGGCGAACTGGCCAATCGGAGGCCTGCAACGCAACATTTGACGCACTTTTATCTGATCATGTCATTTGCAGGCATGCTGGGCGGTATGTTCAATACGTTTGTTGCGCCTTTTGTATTTGATGCAGTGTATGAGTACCCCATCATGATTGTCGCCGCGTTGTTGCTGCGGCCAGGGCTGAATCTGGCATCCATGTCGGATAGCAGAGGCCTTCTCAAGCAAAGCCTGTTTCCTTTGCTGGTTTTATTTTCGGGCGTACTGATTTATTTTCTCGTCGATAATGTACTGATTTACCTTGATGCTTTGGGGGCTGGCCTAATCCTGCTGGCTGGATTGACTTATGCCTTCAGGCATCAGCCGCTCTCATTAGGTTTGTTGACCGGGACACTTATTTTCTTTACGGTCGGCCTTCATGCGATGGTGTCGAATACGATGTTCCAGGACCGCACTTTTTTCGGTGTGCTCTCGGTGCGAGAAAGCATGCTCATTGACGAGCAGGGTAATCCAGAGCGTTACAACGAGATTTTCCACGGTACAACCAAACACGGTGCGCAACGCCGTATCGCTCAGGAAGAATTGACGCCTTATACCTATTACAGCCGTCCAGGGCCGATGGGGCAGTTATTCAAAGAGTTTGATCAGGTGAATGAGAACTGGAATATCGGTTTAGTCGGTCTTGGTGCCGGTGCAATGATGTGCTATGCCAAAGATCGGCAACACTGGACACTTTACGAGATTGATCCTCTCGTCGTATCAATTGCCAATAATCCGGAGTATTTCACCTATTTATCCAAGTGCAGCCACAACGCCACAACGGTCATCGGTGATGCGCGTCAGTCGCTGGTGAGAGAGGATGCTGAAAAGTTTGATTTCTTGATCGTCGATGCGTTCAGTTCGGATTCAATCCCAACCCACCTTTTAACCCAGGAAGCTATCAAGCTTTATTTTTCCAAGCTTAAACCGCAGGGGATTCTTGCCTTTCACATCACCAATCGGCATTTGGCCCTTAAAAAAGTATTGGCCGATCATGCCAAGCAGTTGAATTACGCAGCGTTGATACAGGAATTCAAACCTCAGGACGAGCAGCCGCTGGTGGTTGCAACCGATTGGGTGGTGATGGCGAATAATGCTGAAATGCTTATGCCACTGGCTAACAGTCAACTGGGCAAATGGCAAAAAATGCCGCTTTATTTTGATATGAAACCCTGGACGGATGATTACACTTCAATAGTTAGTTTATGGAAATAGCGGCTTAGCAATAATAGAAAGCGAATTCGATACTGCTTTTTATTGAAATAAAACCTTTTAGAGAAAATTTATAAACTATGGCTAATATCCTCATCGTCTATTCATCCATTGATGGTCACACTCAAAAAATCTGCCAAAGACTGCAGCAAGTGATTGAACAGCGCTCCCATCAGGTTACCGTTGTTTCAGTCAATGAGGAGCCAGAACTGGACTTAAGCGTGTTCGACAAGATTGTTGTCGGCGGCAGCGTCCACTATGGCAAACACAGTCCGCTGATTGTTGATTTCATTAATAAAAACAGGCTCATTCTTGAAAGCAAACCGAACGCGTTTTTCTCGGTCAATCTGGTGGCCCGAAAGCCTGAAAAAAGCATACCAGGGAATAATCCGTACCTTCAGAAATTCCTTAAGCGGATAACCTGGAAACCTAAAGAACTGGCGGTTTTTGCCGGCAAGATTAATTATCCCGGTTACAGTTTTTTTGATCGTTTAATTATTCAGCTCATTATGTTGATTACCCATGGCCCCACCGATCCAAAGGCCGTTATCGAATTTACAGACTGGGAGCAAGTTGAGTCTTTTGGTCAGCGTATCAGCGAGATGGAATAAGTGCTGATATTATCGATAGGAGCGCGATTATTTTGCGTCCTTTTTTATTGAAAAATTAACATCAGATACATTTTTTGTCAGCGGCATAAATTTAAAAAACACCTCCTCAAAGGGATATTAAACGGTCAAATTTAAATAAGGTTCAGCTAATTCAATTATTTATTAACTTCGGTTGGTAAATGGCTGATTAAACGAATAAAATTAAACAAGATTTTTATAATTTTTGATGTAATTTTTATCGGTAAAGCGCTAGAATTGAACTATCATTCTTAAGCAAGTCTTAACGGTCTGGGTCCGTTTATCGGCAATTATGTTTGCTGATAAACCGGCATACTATTTATTCTGGACACCTCCGGATAACATCATGAAGCGACACAAACTTTATACCCCTCTTATAACTGTGATACTTGGTTTACTTAGCGCCTGTAGCAGCACGCCGCCAAAGCACGAAAAGCAAGCTGTTGCGTCCGTCAGGCCGCAGGTTAGTCACCATCAGGCGTATAGATCTCCTTCCCCGCATCTACCAGCCATGAAATCGCTGGGGGTATTTCCCAAACCCCCTGCACTTGAGCCAGCTGTAGATTTTTGGCGTAAAACGTATGGTGTATGGCGGCGATCAGAGGTTGCTTTTTATGACGACCGTGACATGGATGTTATTTATGAGGTGTTGGTTTTACCGGGGTCTGTTGGCGAGGGTTTGACCAATGAGCAAAAGGAAATAGTCAGCCGGCGCAAAGAATATTGGAAAAGCCAATTAACGGCTTTGGATTTTAAAGTCCGTGCTCGGGTGCCGCTCAATCCATTTGAAAAACAGTTGTACGCTAAGCTGCAGAATAGCCGTAATAAAGGCTTTATTTTAGCCGGGGCAAGTGAAAGGCTCCGCTCTCAGCGAGGGATCAAAGAAAGGTTTAAGCGTGGGTTGGAAATCAGTGGGCGTTATGATTCGCAGTTCAGGAAGATTTTCCGCGAATACAGCCTTCCGGAAGATTTTGCATTTTTGCCTCATGTGGAATCCTCTTTTCAAGCCTCAGCCAAATCTTCGGCAGGGGCTGTCGGTATGTGGCAGTTTACCCGTGGCGCAGCGGAAACATTTATGCCAGGCAACAACAAACCTGACCGGCGTCATGATCCAATTGCATCGGCCTACGGAGCGGCCCGTTATCTTCGCCATGCCTACAATAAACTGGGGGATTGGCCAACAGCCGTTACTTCCTATAACCACGGCATCAACGGGATGAAACGTGCGCAGAATCAGATAGGTAATGATTTTGCCCGTATTGTTCAGAGATATAACAGCCCCTTGTTCGGTTTTGATTCACGCAATTATTATGCTCAGTTTCTGGCGGCCAGAGATATTGCCAGTAATCCTATGGCCTATTTCCGGGAAGGGGTGAGCTACGAGCGGCCAATGGTAAGAGCTCAGTATCTGGCTGCAGAATAATCAAATCGATAGGCAATATTATAGGAGCGGGCCATGCCCGCGATTGGACCATCTGAGGTCGCGGGCATGGCCCGCTCCTGCAAAATACGCTTAACTTTACGGTATTGGCTATTTACCATCGGGTGACGCTTTTAATGTATCAAACGATAATTACACGGTCGTCAATAAAAACATTGGATTACCTGGCGGCCAAAAGGATAGTGTTATCCGCTCAAACTGCCGGGCTGCTTAACTCACTGATCAATTTTAGTCCCCGATCCAGTTCTTCCTCTGTTTGGTAAAAGTGGGCTGACAAACGGATGCCTTCTCCTCGCATTGCGCAGACTAGCCCATTCGCTTGTAAATGGTTGTAAACGAAAGAATTCTCCAGGGTTTTATGTTTAAAAACCACAATGCCGGATTTAAGCCGTGATGCTGCTTTTGAAAGTAATTTCAAATGAGGGTTTTCTTGAATCTTGACACTCAAATAATCAGCATTCTGGAGAACACGTTGTTCGACATTTATCATTCCGGTTTCCAGCAAAAGCGATAAGCTCGCCGATAATGCATGAATACCCAGCATATTGGGACTGCCGCATTCGAACCGACGCGCACCTGGGTGAATTTCCCAGGGTTTGTTTTCGTAGTTATGCGTATCTTTCATCATGTGCCAGCCGTATTGCGTCAATCGCAGTTGACTTCTTGCGGCGGGGGTTGAATAAAAAACCCCTAAGCCTTCAGGACCACATAACCATTTGTGGCCATCGGCCATAACAAAATCGGCTTGGCAGGACTGGACGTCGAATTGAACAGCTCCCAGGCTTTGAATGGCGTCTACGCAGAGCAAAATCCCCTTTTTTTTACAGAATTCGCCGATTTTATCCAGATCCATCCTGATGCCTGATGCAAATTGTACAGAGCTGATGGTCAATAATCGTGTCTGATTATCCACCAGGGCAAATAAGGCATCTTCAGGCGTCGTTGAAGACTTTAAATCCGCTTCTCGTAGCTCAATACCCTGATCTGTCAGCGATTGCCAGGGTATTCGATTGGATGGGAATTCTTCATTACTGGTGACGATATTCTGTCCAGTCCGCCAATCCAGCCCATAAGCGACGAATGAAAGCGCCTCAGAGGTGTTTTTTACCAGTGCGATATCTTCATCGGATGGCGCATTCAAGAGTTGTTTGAATTGACTGCGCAAATCAGCTTCCTTCTCCAGCCACTGACCGTAGAAGTGTGAGCCGTAAACACAGTTCTGGCGGGCGAAATCTATCACGGCCTGACTTGCGCGAAGTGGCCAAGGGCTTACGGCTGCATGATTCAGATAAATGAGCGTAGGTGACAGTGGAAATTCGGGATGCTGCATATATTTTACCGGTCTAATTGCTGATGGGGTTCTTCTAATTGCATTTTTATCATGACTGTGATGTAAATGGAGAAAAATCTGAGTGTGAAAAATTTACTCCCAATGCCATTCAAAACACGTTGAACTTTAAGATGAGGGGATTTACTGCATAAGGATGAGGTCATTAACGACTTGAGCAGATTCATTTGTGAGGACTTATGACTAATAAAAAAATAATTATTTGCTGTGATGGTACCTGGAATTCACCGAATCAGGCAGTACCAACCAATGTCTACAAATTAAAAAGGGCTCTTCTGCCTGTCGATTCGCACCAGGTAAGGCAGTTGGTTTTTTATGATCCCGGAGTTGGCGCCAATGGCGGATTGACGGATAAATACATCGGCGGGGCAACCGGCATGGGGATATCCGAAAACATTGAGGATTGCTATCGCTTTTTAACGGATAACTATCAAGAAGGTGATGAAATTTTCGGTTTCGGATTCAGTCGGGGAGCCTATACGATTCGTTCCTTTGCAGGCTTTGTCACCCGTTATGGCTTGCTTGCTGCTAAAGATTTCGATCAATTCAAGTTGATTTATGATTTGTACAAGACACCACCGGAAAAACGGTCAAGTCATAAAAACTATGCAAAAAGTGAAGCGTTAAAAGCTAAAACGGTTAAACCGCATTTTAAGTTTATCGGTGTCTGGGATACGGTGGGCGCCTTAGGAGCACCGACTCCTTTAATGGGTTGGATTAGCCGAAAATTGTGGGTAGGCTTTCATGATACCGAATTGCGTAACACCGATTATGCCTACCATGCTCTAGCGGCCGACGAGCGGCGAGAGCCTTTTCGCCCCAGCGTTTGGACTAAAGCGGATGAATGCAAGGAAATGAAGCAAGTCTGGTTTTCCGGTACACATTCCAATGTGGGAGGCGGCTATAAAGAGACGGGGCTGTCCGATACTGCTTTTTCATGGATGATCAAAAATGCTCAATTGCGGGGACTTGAATTTGATCAGTCCTATTTGTCTGACCCCAAAAATGTAAATGAAAATTTCCGTGGTCAGCTGGTTGATTCCTTCTCGCTCGCCTATAAAGTGTTTGGGCCTTATTTAAGGCCGATCGGGCAATTGCATGAGGATGTAAGCGTTGATCGTACCGGAGTCAACGAAATGCTTCATGAGAGCGTTGTTAATCGCAATGCCGACGCCCTGTTTACCTATAATCCTGAAAACATTGCTTATGGGTTGAAAAACCTGCCCGTGGAGCCTTACTGATGCAAGTCCTATCGATAGGCTCATTGGTTTTAGGGGGCTTGATCACTGTTTTAGCCGGTTGTGATCATCTGCAAACGAGCAAAACGATCATCCCTGAATCCTGGCAGCCTTCGCTGACAACGCTGCAGGAGTTTGTAGAGTCTTCATCGGTTCATCAAGCGGCAGTTAATCAACGTGAGTTAAACGATCAAAGCCAGTATCTTGCCGATATTCTCGATGCGCAGTTATTCATCGTTTATGTTCAACTGCTGCAGACACTGGACGGGCAAAATCGTGACGCACTTTTTGAGGAACAAAGGCGTTGGTTAACTGACCGTGAAGCCGGATCAAAAAGTGCGGTGATTTCTACAGGTGGCTCTCTGGCTACGCTGGAATACAATGGCGCTTTTATCAAGTTTACGCAGGATCGATTGGCAGAATTAAAAGGACGTTTTCATCCTGATACCTAGCATGGGGCTTGTTAAAAAGAGTTACTGAACACATCCTTCGATATGATCTGATCGAAGGGTAAGTGCCTGATCGGTTCTTGGTATGCCTGTCCAGCCATTTACGGGATCAGCTAAATAGCCCCTGCTAATCGGGCGCTCGTGCATTATTTTACTCAGGAGAACACTATGAACCTGACACCTCAGCAGAAAAAAACGTGCGAACAAATCATTAATGTTTTTGAAAGCGGCAGCCTTCAGGGAGATTACAGCGCTATTTCGATTTATCGGGACGGGCCGCACGGGATGAGGCAAGTGACCTATGGGCGCTCGCAGACAACTGAATACGGGAATCTGGAGACCCTGGTGCAAATGTACGTTGATCGAAACGGACTTTATAGCGGACAGTTAAAACCCTATATAGTAAAAATTGGCGTCGTTCCACTGGCAGATGACGCCGGGTTTAAAAAATGGTTGCGTGAAGCAGCAAAAAAGGATCCCATCATGCGTGAAGTGCAGGATGATTTTTTTGATCAGCGTTATTTTCAAAAAGCGATGAAATGGGCGTCCGGTCAAGGATTTACTTTGCCGCTGTCGGCGCTGGTTATCTATGACTCCTTTATACACAGTGGTTCCATTCTTGATTTTTTACGCAAACGCTTTCCCGAGTCTCCGCCCGTTAAAAACGGTAATGAAAAGGTTTGGATCAAACAATATGTTGATGCCCGTGAGGCGTGGCTATCGACGCACCCTAACAAAATATTACAGAAGACCGTTTACAGAACGCAGTGTTTCAAGCAAGAAATAGCCAAGGATAATTGGCAGTTATCCAAATTACCCATTATGGCCAACGGCATTGCGGTGACGGTTTAATGTCGTCGGATAAACCGGCAGCATCTGTTCCCCGGGTGGCGGCGCTATACCGCTATCCGGTAAAAGGCTTTACACCGGAGTCTTGTGAATCATTGACCGTGCTTGAAGAAGGCCGAATCGCCGGCGACCGTGTCTTGGGTATCCGCTTTGCCGATGCGGGTGGCGCGCAGGATGACTGGTGTAAAAAACAGGCTTTTCTAAGTTTGATGAATACTCCGGGTCTCGCGCGTTTAAGTTTAAAGTTTGATCATCAGCGCTTGCATTTGACGATGAGTCTGGGAGATAAACTGATGAGTGAGGCCGGGCTCGATAAAACCGGCAGACAGCGCATCGTTGAAATGATCACGCAATACGTGCTTGATCTTCATGAAAATCCGTTACAAAAAAACCCCGAAAGACTGCCGTTAAACCTCGTTGGCGACGGCATATCGCCGCGCTATCAGGACAGCTCTGCCGGGCGAGTGACTTTGCACGGACGTGAAAGTCTACTTGCAGTAGCGGGCATGCTGGATTCTTCTGAGCTAGACGAGAGACGGTTCCGGTCCAATATCGCGGTTGAAGGTCTTAATCCCTGGGAAGAACAGGGCTGGATTGGTAAAGTGGTATCTATTGGTGAGGTTCGCTTTCGCGGCTTCGCTGCCAAGGAAAGGTGTCTGGCTACCCATGCCAATCCTGAAACCGGAGCGCGGGATTTGCCCGTGTTAAAAGCCTTGCTTAACAGCTATGATACTAAAAAGCCGGTCTTTGCTATTTCGTTAATGCCTGAAAACAGCGGAATTATCCGTATTGGTGATCCTGTTCTTTGTTCTGATGTATGCGCTTAAATGAAACCCATGCAACCCGCAATTCCAAGTTTGATGATTAAAAAAGGGGAGATGTAAGCTTCGGCAGCAGGAATGCTGACGTCAGGCCCCCATGGATGGGTTTACGGCGTTCCTAGCAAGGTTTACACCCACCCTCAAAGCTACAAAAAAGTAATTATTTAGCGTAGGTTGGGCTGCATGCTTTTCGCAACCCAACAATTAACTCCGCTGAATAGTTACCATAAAAATTCAAACGGGGAATTGCAGCCAGGCAACAGGAGGTTTGTCGCTGTTTCTTAATTGCGTCATAATTTCCCGATAAACTGATAGTTTGAATCCGCTTTTAGCCACAATGGCTCAGTGATTCAGCCTGAAAACTCCCCTCCCAAAAAAATAGCAGAGATAAATTCAATATGGTTAACAACGTAACTTTGACTCAATTCATTATAGAGCAGCAACGCGAATATCCCGGCGTATCCGGGGCGTTTACCTTGTTACTTAATGATATTGCGACCGCCTGCAAGCAAATCTCGCACAGAGTCAACAGGGGCAATTTGATCGGTGTGCTGGGCAGTGCCGACTCGGAGAATGTGCAAGGAGAAGTTCAGAAGAAACTGGACATTATCACCAACGAAATCATGATCAATTCACTCAACTGGACCGGTCATTTGGCCGGTATGGTTTCGGAAGAAGTCGACGATATCATCACTATTCCTAGCCATTACCCTAAAGGCAAGTATCTGGCCTTATTCGACCCCTTGGATGGCTCATCCAACATTGATGTGAATTTGACGGTGGGAACCATCTTCTCTATTTTACGTTGTAGGGAAGGTGTGGATCCGGCGCTGGAAGATTTTTTGCGTGTGGGTTCGGAGCAAGTCTGTGCCGGTTTTGTCTTATACGGGCCATCGACAATGATGATTCTGACCACAGGACACGGTGTCAACGGCTTTACCCTTGATCAGGATATCGGAGAATTTATCCTGACGCATCCTGCAATTAAAATTCCGGAGGAAACCCACGAATTTGCGATTAATATGTCTAACCAGCGCTTTTGGGAAGCGCCGGTAAAACGCTATATTGAAGAGTGTCTGCAAGGTCACGAGGGGCCAAGAGGCAAGGATTTCAATATGCGCTGGATTGCGTCCATGGTGTCAGAGGTTTATCGCATTCTGACGCGCGGCGGCATCTTTATGTATCCTTATGATTTGAGAGATCCTTCCAAGCCGGGACGTTTGCGTTTGATGTATGAAGCCAATCCCATGGCCTATATCATTGAGCAAGCCGGAGGCGTATGTTCAAACGGCCGGGAACGGATTCTTGATATCAAACCTCAAGGCTTGCACCAGCGGGTGCCGGTCATTTTAGGTTCCAAAAATGAAGTGGAGCGGCTGATCAGCTATTATCAGGAGTCGGATAAATCAGCTCCAGGTTCTTAGGGTTTCTTCGGAATCAACTTCGCGATTTACCAACCTATCTCTCGTGTGTGGACAAATTCATACGCCCTGCAATTGAATTTGGCATTTCCAATCGGACCCTAAAAAGTGCTTGATTTGCCAAGATGTCACCTTAAATTGAATAGGGATAAATTTTGTTTTAAGCCTTGGATAATGGAATCCAGCAAATGAATCACCCCGCACACAATAAACTCGTTTCCTTTATTTGGTCGATCGCCGACGATTGCTTGCGCGATATCTATGTCCGCGGCAAATACCGCGATGTCATCCTGCCGATGGTGGTCTTGCGTCGTCTGGATGCACTATTGGAACCCAGCAAAGCCAAAGTTTTAGAAGAATTGGCTTTCCAGCAAAACGACATGGGACTGACCGAGCTTGACGATAACGGTTTGCGAGACGCTTCAGGCTATGTGTTTTACAACACCAGTAAATGGACGCTCACGCAATTACTAAAAACCGCTACCAACAATCAGCAAATTCTGTTGGCGAATGTCGAAGAATACCTTAACGGCTACAGCGCTAACGTCAAGGAGATCATCGACAAGTTCAATCTCAAAACCCAGGTTCGCCATATGGCCAGCAAGGACGTTTTGCTTGGCGTCCTGGAAAAATTTACCTCGCCCTACATCAATCTCACGCCCTATGACAAGGAAGACCCGGACGGCAATCGCCAGCCCGCCTTAACCAATCTGGGCATGGGCTATGTCTTTGAAGAGCTGATCCGCAAGTTCAACGAAGAAAATAACGAAGAGGCCGGTGAACATTTCACGCCTCGTGATGTAATCGAATTAATGACCCATTTAGTCTTCGATCCCGTGAAAGATCAATTGCCGCCGGTCATGACCATTTACGACTCGGCCTGCGGTTCCGGTGGCATGCTCACCGAGTCGCAAAACTTCATCAAAGATGAGGAAGGCGCGATTCGCGCAACCGGCGATGTGTATTTGTACGGCAAGGAAATCAACGACGAAACTTACGCCATTTGTAAATCCGACATGATGATCAAGGGCAATAACCCGGCCAACATTCGCGTCGGCTCCACCCTGTCTGTGGATGAATTTGCCGGTATCTGCTTTGATTTCATGCTCTCCAATCCGCCCTATGGCAAAAGCTGGGCCAGCGAGCAGAAATACATCAAAGACGGTGGCGACGTGATCGACCCCCGGTTTCGGGTGATACTAAACGATTACTGGGGTAATCCGGAAACGCTGGATGCCACACCACGTTCCAGTGACGGTCAATTGCTGTTTCTGATGGAAATGGTCAGTAAAATGAAACCGTTGGAAAAAAACAGTGCGGGTTCAAAAATAGGCGGCTCGCGCATCGCTTCCGTGCATAACGGTTCCAGCCTGTTCACAGGTGATGCAGGCAGCGGAGAAAGTAATATTCGTCGCCACATCATCGAAAACGACTTGCTGGAAGCCATTATCCAGCTACCCAACAACCTGTTTTACAACACCGGCATCACGACTTATATCTGGTTGTTGTCCAACCATAAGGCGCCCGAACGTAAAGGTAAGGTGCAGTTGATCGATGCCAGTCAGCTTTACCGTAAACTGCGCAAAAATCTAGGCAATAAAAATTGCGAATTCGCGCCGGAACATATCCAGACCATCGTCGATACCTATTTAAGCTTGGCCGCTCAAGAGCGGCAAAACGATGATGCGGGTATCGCCGCTCAGGCGTTTGACAACAGCGATTTTGGCTACTACAAGGTCAATATCGAACGGCCCGATCGCCGCAATGCACAATTCAGCCTGGAGCGCATTGAAACTTTACGTTTCGACAAGGCATTGAGTCAGCCGATGCAGTGGATTTATCAGCAATGGTGCGATGCCGTCTATAAACCCGGCTGCTTGAACCAACACGAAAAAGCCATTCTGGCCTGGTGCGAAGGCAATGAACTAAGCCTCAACGCCAAAAATCGGGCAAAATTGCTAAATCTGGATACTTGGTTGAAACAGCAAAACCTGATGAAAACAGCGCAAACTTTGATGGCGGCGATCGGTACCGACGTATCCAGCGATTTCAACCAATTCAAGGCCTCCGTCGACGCCATACTCAAGGCGCAAAACCTAAAACTCAGCGCCAGCGACAAAAACGCCATCCTCAATGCCGTCAGTTGGTACGACAGAATCGCCGAAAAAGTCATCGCGCAAAAACTCAAGCTCAGCCGCGACAAGCTTGATGCTTTAATGCACCACCTGGATTGCAGCGAACAAGAGTTGCCGGATTTTGGCTATTACTCAACCGATAAAAAAGGTGAATTTCTCACCTACGAAACCAACGCCGACCTGCGTGACAACGAATCGGTGCCACTGAATGACAGCATTCACCGCTATTTTTTGGCGGAAGTTAAACCACATGTCGAAGAAGCCTGGATTAACCTCGACTCTACTAAAATCGGTTATGAAATCAGCTTCAATAAATATTTCTACCGGCATAAGCCGCTACGCAGCATGAACGCAGTAGCGACAGACATTATCGCTTTGGAAAAACAGGCCGAAGGCTTGATTGCCGATATTCTGGGTATTGACGTAAATCGGCTATGATTCGGCTTTACCAACGTATAGACGATAAAACAAATAAGATACACATTGTGTATCTTATCGGCTAAGATTAAAGTAATTAAACTTCATTAAAGGATGTTGCCATGGCTATTCAATCCACCATCGCCGACCCTCAAACCCATGCCGTTAATTTGCGGATTCGCACCGAGATTCGCGCCTTGATTGACCAAGCCGCCAAAGCTCAGGGCAAAACCCGCTCGGAATTCATGATTGATGCCGCCCGCCGCGCAGCCGAAGAATCCCTGCTGGATCAAACGCTGGTGCGGGTCGATCAACAAACCTACGACCACTTTCTGGAAGTACTGGATCAACCGCCCAGCGGTGAAGGGTTTGAGCGCCTGATGGCTGCCCCAAAACCCTGGTAAAATTAATGCTGTCCGAACTGGTTTTGTTGTCCGCACCGCATCAGCTAGGTAATTTTAGCTGTGGGGTGGCCAGTTTGGACGATTGGCTCAAACGCCGCGCAAGGCCCAACCAAATCAGTGGCGCATCGCGTACCTATGTCGTGGCGGCGGGGGAGATGGTGGTTGGCTATTACTCTCTGGCTTCCGGTGCACTGGCGTTAAACGAAGCGCCGCCAGCAATGCGCCGTAACATGCCCGCCCCCTTACCCATCGCCGTATTGGGCCGCCTTGCCGTCGATCAGTCTTACCAGGGGCGCGGTCTTGGCGTTGCCCTGCTGCAAGACGCCGTATTACGCACCCTGCAAGCCGGCGATATACTCGGCATACGCGGCTTGCTGGTGCATGCTTTGTCCGCCGAGGCGCAAGCTTTTTATCAACACCATGGTTTTGTTGCATCCCCAACACAGCCTATGACCTTGATTTTGTCGTTGAAACGGTCTTCAACGACGCGAACGGTTGACGAACATCATGGAAAAATCTGGATTGCCGACGATTTCGACGAGCCGTTGTCGCTGACAAATCAGGAGACAGTGTCACCCAAATCCATACTGTCGTCACAACATGATGAATAGCCATCCAACAAGCACTAACCTAACCAATTCGGAACGCACTGCGTACCTAATTGGCTACTTTTTAACTTACAAAGTCTGTTTAACAGCAGGCCAATAAGGAAGACACTATGCAAATCGCCATCGACCTCCCCAATGATTTCGTCAACTTTCAATCCGTTGCCGACATCGAGAAAGACATGCGTTTGAGCTATTCATTGTGGCTATTCAAAAATGCCAAGGTCACCATTACCAAGGCCGCGGAACTGGCTCATCTGGATATTTACGACTTCATGGCAGCCTGTAAACAAAATCAAGTCCCGGTCATCGACATCAGCCCGCAGGAATTACTGGATGAAGTTGCCGGGATGCAATCGGTATGATTTTGGTCGCGGATTGTTCCGCATTGGTGGCCTTGTCGGTCTGCGACAGTTTGCATTTGTTAGAGCAATTATTTGCCAGCGTGGCGGTACCGGAGACCGTATATTGGGAAGCAACCCGGCCCGATAAGCAACAAGCTCAAGCCCTCAAACAGTTTTTGCAAGGAAAGGTTCATAAAGTCGATTTACGCAATTATGTGTTTTTGGATGCCTTCGCCGACGCCGGAGAAACCGAGGCAATGGTGCTTTACAAGCAACTATCGGCGGATAAATTATTGATCGATGACCGGCGGGGCCGCAAAGTGGCAAAGATCAATCAAATCGACACCATCGGCTCACTAGGCATTTTGCTAGCCGCCAAAGCCAAAGGCATATTGCCGGAAGTTGCGCCCTTGCTCAGACAAATCGAGCAATCGGATATTTACCTGAGCCCTGATTTGATCACGACTGTTCTGGAATTGGCCGGTGAGATTTGATCTGCGGATGGCGGATGGACAAAGAGGCGCAATTGCTGAGCAAAACGGATGAGGCGGACGATGATTGAGCAACTGGCAGAAATGCCCACTTACGAGGCTTATAAGGATTCCGGTGTGGAATGGTTGGGGGAGATTCCGACGCAGACTGTAGGCCGGAATAAGCGCAGCGTTTCCGGCAAAGGTTGCCAATGCCAGAAACGCCTATCGGCTTATTCTGGCCTACGAACTATTCTGCCGCCACAGAGCGACGAGGCAAACGATGATTGAACAGCTGGCGGCTTTGCCGACTTACGAGGCTTATAAGGATTCCGGGGTGGAATGGTTGGGGGAGATTCCGGATCATTGGATAGTCAAAAGAACAAAATATCTTTTCACTGAGATTAATGAAAGGAGTAATAATGGAATAGAGGATCTGTTGTCTGTATCCCAATATACAGGGGTCACAAAAAAATCAGACAAAATCGAAGAAGGTAAGTTGCTTACTAATGCTGAATCATTAGAGGGCTATAAAAAAGTTTCAAAAGACGACCTTGTTAGCAATATCATGCTTGCTTGGAACGGAAGCTTGGGGTTTTCGCCATTCGCTGGAATCACAAGCCCTGCATATTCGGTTTACCGATTAGTTACTGAAGATTGTAAGCGTTATTTTCATTATTTATTACGAACAGATTTATATAAGGCTGAATACAAACGGAGATCATCAGGAGTTATAGAAAGTCGTTTAAGACTTTACACCGAAGATTTTTTTAATGTTTGGTCTTTGTTGCCACCAAATCCAGAACAAACCGCCATCGCCGCTTTTTTGGATCGTAAAACCGCGCAAATTGACCAAGCCGTAGCGATCAAAGAACAACAAATTGCCTTGCTGAAAGAGCACAAGCAAATCCTGATTCAAAACGCCGTCACCCGTGGTCTTGACCCCAACGTACCGATGCGCAATTCCGGTGTGGAATGGATCGGCGAGATTCCGGTGCATTGGGTGGTACTGGCAAACCGTGCTTTATTCAGGCAACGAATTGAACCGGGTAAAGAAGGATTGCCTCTATTATCCGTTTCAATTCATACGGCTGTTTCTTCAGAAGAAATCTCTGATGAAGAAAATATCCGTGGCCGAATCAAAATTGAAGATAAGACCAAATACAACATGGTTCAACCCGGCGACATTGTCTTTAATATGATGCGAGCTTGGCAGGGGGCAATTGGTGCAGTGGCAGTTAAAGGTATGGTTAGCCCTGCCTATATCATTGCCACACCGAACCAAATAATAGTTTCTTCATACTTTGAGTATCAATATCGTTGTCCTGAATTTATTCAACAAATGGACAGATATTCAAAAGGAATTACCGATTTTCGGAAAAGACTGTATTGGAATGAGTTTAAGCAATTGATGACTGTCGTTCCGTCCATTGAGGAACAAACGGCCATCGTCACCCACATCGAAACCCAATCCACTAAAATCGACCAAGCCATTGCTATCCAGCAACAACAAATCACCAAACTCAAGGAATACAAAACCACGCTGATCAACAGCGCTGTCACTGGAAAAATTCGCGTACCTGAGGTTACTTAGACCCGGTAGGCCGGAATAAGCGATAGCGTTTCCGGCGATTTAGGTATTTGCCTGAAACACTATCGCTTATTCCGGCCTACAATTTTGTGCGTAAGCGAAAGCTGTATTGGATATGGCAAGGATTTTGGCACCCATGCGCTGTCGTTTCATCTGATTCCTAAGGTTGTTTTATGAGTAATTATCGACGTTTGTACATTCCAGGAGGCACGTATTTCTTTACGTTGGTTTGTTATCGAAGACAGGCAATTTTTGCCGATGAACAACGTGTGATATTGCTTCGCCAGGCATTCCGAGAAGTGAAAAACAAACGGCCTTTCGAGCTTTTGGCTGCGGTGATACTGCCCGACCATTTGCATTGTTTGTGGAGTTTGCCTTGTGGTGATGCCGATTTTTCTACCCGCTGGCAAATGGTGAAAACGGCATTCTCTCGGCGTGTTCCTACCAAGGTCAAAATCAATGGCTCGAAAATGGTTTGGCAGCCGCGATTTTATGAGCATTGTTTGCGCGATGACGCCGATTTTCACAATCATTTGGATTACATCCATTTTAATCCGGTTAAACATGGTTTAACGGCCACGCCGGGTGAATGGCCGTATAGCTCGTTCAAGCGCTTCGTGCGTCTTGGTTGGTATGCGCCCAATTGGGGAGGCAGGGTAACAAGCGATGTCAGTGACCTTTATCATGATTAGCGATTTACTGGATCGATCAATAACACTTTATGACGAAGCGCTTGCCGGAAACGCTGCGCTTATTCAGGCCTACCTCGCTATAAGCCATTTTGGGGATGACATGTTTTCATTTGATGATGATTGATGTCCGACTGTTTTATGGACTCCGCGGATTCAACAAACCCGTTTGTGGAGCGCCCGTGCTCTGCAAATGCCCTTTTATTTAGCAAGTGAGTGCTATGGTCAGCAAAACCACCGAGAAAGAACTGGAAATCGCCATTGAAAAGCAGCTGACCGGTACCTGTCTGGAAGCGCAAAAGGGTGTTGCCGACCATGGAGATCTGCCGTTCAGCTCCAACCACGGTTACCAACTCGGCTTGCCGCAGGATTTCAATGCCCGTTATGCTGTCGACAGTCAATGCTTTTGGGCGTTTCTGGAACATACCCAGCCTAAAGAGCTGGAAAAGTTGCAAAAGCACGGCGGCGATTGGCAGCTTAAAGTGTTGGAACGCTTCGATAGGCTGATCAAAAAATACGGCCTGTTGCATTTGCTGAAGAAAGGCCTGAGTATCGACGATGCTAATTTTCAGCTGATGTATCCGGCACCGCTGGCCAGCAGTTCCGAGAAAGTGAAGCAGAACTTTGCCGACAATATTTTCAGCAGTACTCGCCAGGTGCGCTATTCCTTGAGCAATACGCTGGAAGAAATCGATCTGGTGCTGTTTATCAACGGTCTGCCGTTTGCCACGCTGGAGCTGAAAAATCCCTGGACCGGCCAAAGCGCCCGTTATCACGGCCAGAAACAATACCGTGAAGATCGTGACATTAACCAGCCTTTACTGCAATTCGGCCGCTGTCTGGTGCATATGGCGGTCGATACCGATGAAATCTACATGACCACCAAGCTGGCAGGATCCAGTACCTTCTTTTTGCCGTTCAACAAGGGCCACAACTACGGTGCCGGTAATCCGCCCAATCCCAACGGCCACAAAAGCGCTTATTTATGGCAGGAGGTGTTCAGTAAAGACAGTGTCGCCAACATCATTCAGCATTTCGTGCGACTGGACGGCAGTAGTAAAGAGCCGTTGGATAAACGCAGCTTATTTTTTCCGCGTTACCATCAGCTGGATGTGGTACGTAAACTGGTGGCGCATGCCAGTCAAAACGGCGTAGGGCAAACTTATTTGATTCAACACTCGGCGGGTTCGGGAAAATCCAACTCCATTACCTGGGCGGCGTATCAATTGATAGAGGTATATCCGGCTAATACCGAAAAACCGTTGTTCGATTCGGTCATTGTCGTCACCGACCGTCGGCTGCTGGATAGGCAGCTGCGTGAAAACATCAAAGATTTTTCCGAAGTCAAAAACATTGTCGCCCCGGCGTTCAAGTCTTCGGAGTTGAAAAGCGCCCTGGAGCAAGGCAAGAAAATCATCATCACGACCATCCAGAAATTTCCTTTTATTATTGACGGCATCGCCGATCTGAGCGACAAGCGCTTTGCCGTGATTATCGATGAGGCGCACAGCTCACAGAGTGGTTCTGCCCATGACAACATGAACCGGACGATGGGCAAAACCGAGCAAATTGAGGAAGCGGTGGTGGATGTGCAGGATAAAATTCTGCAAGCCATGGAATCAAGACGGATGCGTGGTAATGCCTCCTATTTTGCCTTTACCGCGACGCCGAAAAACACCACGTTGGAAAAATTCGGCGTTAAACAAGCGGATGGCAGCTTTGAGCCTTTTCATCTGTATTCGATGAAACAGGCGATTGAAGAAGGCTTTATCCTGGACGTGCTGGCCAATTACACTACCTATAAAAGCTATTACGAGATCCAGAAATCCATCGCTGATAATCCGTTGTTTGACAGTGCCAAAGCGCAGAAAAAGCTGCGTAGCTTTGTCGAACGCCATCAGCAGACCATTGCTATCAAAGCGGAAATCATGCTTGATCATTTCATTCCGCAGGTGGTCAACAGCAAAAAAATGAAAGGCAAAGCCAAGGGTATGGTGATTACTCAGAATATCGAAGCAGCCATTCGCTATTACCAGGCGATTAACCGGCTATTGAACGAGCGAGGTAATCCGTTCAAAGTGGTCATTGCCTTTTCCGGCACCAAAGAAGTGGATGGCATCGAGTACAGCGAGGCTCAGATGAACGGCTTTGCAGAAAACGAAACCCGCGACACTTTCGATAAAGACGAGTACCGTTTGTTGATTGTGGCCAACAAATATTTGACCGGATTCGATCAGCCCAATCTGTGCGCGATGTATGTCGATAAAAAGCTGCAATGGGTTTTGGCGGTGCAAGCCTTGTCGCGCTTGAACCGGGCAGCGCCCAAGTGGGGCAAGAAAAACCGAAGATTTATTCATTCTGGATTTCTTTAATTCGGTGGACGATATTAAAATGGCTTTCGATCCGTTCTATACCGCCACGCGATTATCGGAAGCCACGGATGTCAATGTCTTACACGAACTAAAAGACTCACTCGATGATGAGGGTGTCTACGAGTGGCATGAAGTTGAGCAGTTTATTCAACTGTATTTTGATAATGCCGATGCCCAGCGGCTGAGCCCGCTTATTGACAGGGCTGCATCCCGTTTCAACAGCGAATTAGAGTTAACCGACCTGCAAAAGGCTGATTTCAAGATTAAGGCGAAACAGTTCGTCAAAATCTATGGCCAAATGGCCTCTATCATCCCGTTTGAAATTGTCGTTTGGGAGAAGTTATTCTGGTTCCTGAAATTTCTGATTCCTAAATTGGTCGTGAGCGACCCGAATGCGAATCAGATTGACGCATTGCTGGAATCTGTGGATTTGTCGTCTTATGGTTTGCAACGCGTCAAACTTAATCATAGCATTGGTCTGGATGCCGGCGAAACCGAAGTGGAGCCACAAAATCCTAATCCTCGGGGTGTCCATGGTAGCGACGAAGAACGCGACTTGTTAGATGAGATCATCCGCAGTTTTAATGAACGCTGGTTCCAGGGCTGGGGGGCAACGCCGGAAGAACAGCGCATCAAGTTCATCATTATCGCCGACGGTATCAAGGCCCACCCTGATTTCCTGGAAAAATATCAAAACAACCCCGATGTTCATACCCGGCAATTGGCGTTTGAGAAGATATTTGAAGACGTGATACTTAAGAATCGACGCAATGAACTGGAGCTCTATAAACTGTTAACCAACGATCCTGCATTTAAAGCCGCTATGCAGCAGAGTTTACGGCAAATGGTTGCTTGATAGCTTATTCAAATGGCCTTTGTTTATAATGCCGGATATATAAAAGGTGAGTCGTTGCTCGACAGGTATTAACGTAGGTTGCAGTTGATCCATAGCCAACCCAACGTAGTCAGTCCGTTAACGCATTGGCGGATGCGGCAGGCGCCTTATCCTCCCTACAACGGCCTTTCATTTTCCGGGGTGATGCCCAAGCCTTTATGAACGCCAGGATAAAAATTTTAAACATGCACGAGCAGTTATTGGAATTGGAAGGGAGTTTTAACCGTTCAGTTTTGACTCAAATCAAGGAGCCTCTTCTGATTTCTCATGACATCCAGTTGTATTTAAAACGTGACGACTTACTGCATCCTATAATTTCCGGTAATAAATGGCGTAAGCTCAAATATATTCTGAATCATGCGCTTTCATTGAACGCTCAAAAAATAATCAGTATGGGCGGTCCTTTTTCCAATCATCTTCATGCCTTGGCGTACACTGGAAAAAAATTAGGTTTGGCAACTGCAGCATTTATAAGAGGAGAGCCTCATGCCAATCCTACGCTGGACGATCTGACTGACTGGGGAATGGAACTGACCTTTATATCGAGGTCAGATTACCGAGAGCTTAGAAATTACGCTGAATGGAATTCGCTGCCTGGCTTAAAACCGAGTGAATATTGGCTGCCGGAGGGTGGGGCTTTAAAATGGGCGTTGCAAGGCGTGGCTGAATCGGTTGCCGAAATAGATCTGGACTATGACATGATTTGTGTACCCTGCGGAACCGGCACAACGATGGCAGGGGTAATAGAATCGGCACCCTTGACGTCTCAAATTTTAGGGTTTTCTGCCCTGAAAGGCGGTCATTTTTTAGTTGATGATATTACAAAACGGCTGTCAGTCCCTCGCTCAAATTGGCGTATCAACACCGATTACCATTTTGGGGGATTTGCCAAAACAAAACCGGCACTGACTGATTTTATGTCGGCTTTTACTGACACAAATGGGATTGAACTGGATCGGGTTTATACGGCAAAAATGATGTTTGGTCTTTATGATTTGATAAAAAAGCGTAATATTCCACCCGGTCAAAAAATAATTGCCATTCATACTGGTGGAATGCAAGGGAACAGAGGAATTACAGCTGATGCTACGACAAACTGAACCGGAATTGATGCTGGATCCAGCGCAAGTGGAAGCTTATGCTTTGGCCGATTTTTCCATCCCCCACAATCGTTTTATCGAACTGTTGCAGCAACGGGTTTCGGCTGAATCATTTTGCGGTATGGCGCTGGATTTAGGCTGCGGTCCCGGCGATATTGCCGCCCGTTTCATAAAAACGTATCAAAAGGCCGGTTTGCATGCGGTTGACGGGTCGCTTCCGATGCTGAGCTTTGCTGCGCGTCATTTACCTGCCGACGTATTGGGGCGTATTGAATTTATCCACGCAAAATTGCCCCAGGTTTCGCTGCCTTGCCCGGACTACGATCTCATATTCAGTAACAGTCTTTTGCATCACTTGCCGGAACCTCAAGTGCTTTGGCAGGTCATTAAAGCTTATTCACGGGCAGGAACGCAGGTTGCCGTGATGGATCTGGTCAGACCAGCAACTCAACAGGCGGCATTTGAAATAGTTGAGCACTGTTCTGCAGAAGAACCTGCTATTTTGAAACATGATTTTTATCATTCTTTGTTGGCTGCATTTACCCTTGAAGAAATAGAAGAACAACTGAAACAAGCGCAATTGAATTTCAATGTCGAGGTCGTTAGCGATCGACATGTGTTTATTTCCGGCCTTGTTGCCTGACCGTTTGCATATAGAGAAAAAAATGGAACACGAAAAAGTTAGCGAGACCCATGCTCCTGTCAATCTTGATGCGTATGAGCTGTATATTAACCGTGAATCGAGTCTGCTTGAATTCAATGTCCGGGTTTTGGCGCAGGCAAAAGATGAGCGGGTTCCCTTGCTTGAGCGTTTAAATTACTTGTGCATTTCCTGTTCGAATATGGATGAGTTTTTTGAAGTCCGGGTCGCCAGCTTACTGGAAATGTCCAGTATGAATCCCAAGGCCATCGGGTTGGACGGAGTAACGCCGCATGAACAGCTGGATCGTATCTCGGTAAAAGCCCATCAGCTGGTTGACGAGCAATACCGTGTGCTAAACGAAATTTTGATTCCAGCGCTAAAAGATGAAAATATTCGTTTTATTCGCCGCAAGGAATGGACATCCAAACAGCACAAATGGCTGGAAAATTATTTTAATGAAGAATTAATGCCTATCTTGACGCCGGTCGGTCTGGACTCGGCGCATCCCTTTCCGCGTATTTTGAATAAAAGTTTAAATTTTATTATTTCGTTAACCGGGAAAGATGCGTTCGGTAGAAACAGCGGCAGGGCAGTTCTTCAGGCACCCAGAGCGTTACCGCGCATTATTCAGTTTCCTCCGGAAACGGACAGTGGACAGCACGAATTCGTTTTTTTATCATCGATAATTCATTCGTTTGTCGATCAATTGTTTAACGGCATGAATGTTAAAGGGTGCTATCAATTCAGAGTGACGCGTAACAGTGATTTTTTTGTTGACGATGATGCCATCGATGATCTGCTATTGGCCGTTGAAGGCGAACTGGCCATGCGTAATTACGGCGACGAAGTAAGGCTTGAAATTGATGCAAAATGTCCAGAGGAAACCGTTAATTTTTTGATGGCGCGATTCGAACTGACTCGCGACCGGCTGTATCTGGTCGATGGTCCGGTAAATCTGAACCGCTTGCGTGAAATCATCGATCTTGTCGAAAGACCGGAGCTTAAATTTACGCCATTCAAACCGGCTGTTCCGCCGCAATTGGCCAGAAACAAAGAAATATTCAATGCGATTGATAAAAATGACATTTTGCTTCACCATCCGTTTGAATCCTTTTTACCGGTAGTCGAATTTATCAGACAGGCCGCCGCAGACCCTGATGTGTTGGCAATCAAACAAACGCTTTACCGAACCGGTGTTGATTCTCCGATCGTCAGCGCGCTGGTAAAAGCGGCCAGAGCCGGAAAAGAAGTGACGGTGGTGATTGAATTGATGGCCCGGTTTGATGAAAAAGCCAATATCAATTTGGCTTCAAAGCTTCAGGAAGCCGCCGTTCATGTCGTGTACGGTGTGGTGGGTTACAAAACGCATGCAAAAATGTGTCTGGTCCTCAGAAAGGAAGGAAAAAAGCTGCGTAATTATGTCCATCTTGGTAGCGGCAATTATCATCCTAAAACCGCGTTGCTTTATACCGATTACGGTTTGTTTTCCTGCGATAAAGAGTTGGGTGAAGATGTCAGGCGCGTCTTTGCACAATTAACCAGTTTGGGTAAAGTCACTAAACTCAATAAACTATTACAATCACCATTTACTCTGCACAGTGGCTTGATGGAAAAAATTGAGCGGGAAATTCATCATGCCAATAAAGGCAAAACAAGCGGCATCATCATAAAGGTTAATGCCGTCGTTGAAGAGCAGCTGATCAAGGCGCTTTATCGAGCCTCTCAGGCCGGTGTCAAAGTGCAACTGATCGTACGCGGTATTTGTTGCCTGCGACCCGGCATACCCGGTGTCTCAGACAATATTGAGGTGCGTTCGATTATCGGCCGGTTTCTGGAGCATGCCCGGGTTTATGCGTTTGAAAATGATGGCAATCAGGAGATTTTCGTATCCAGTGCCGATATTATGAATCGCAACATGTTCCGCCGAGTTGAAGCCTGTTTTCCAATTGAAAATAAAAAACTGCATCAGCGTATCCGGAACGATTTGGCGCTTTATCTAAGCGATAATTGCCAAGCCTGGCAACTCCAATCGGATGGGTGTTATATGCAATTGACCCCGGGTGATGGTCAGGAAGAAGTTCGGGCACAAAGTGAACTTCTTCAATCGTTGCAAAATTAACGTGGGTTTGTGACATGAAAACTGAGAACCAGATTAGAGAGATAGCTCAATTAGGCGCGCCGGTATTGCGTGAAATTGCAGCACCTGTAGACAATGTCGCCGATCCCAAGGTTAAAAAAATTATGGAAGAGATGCTCTGTACCTTGGCTTCCACTCAGGGTGTGGGCCTGGCAGCACCGCAAATCGGAGAACCGGTGAGAGTGGTTGTAATCGCCTCGCGCCCAACGCCACGCTATCCAAATGCGCCGGATATGGAGCCTACAATCATGATCAATCCGGAAATCACGGATTTCTCTGATGAAATGGAAAAAGGTTGGGAAGGGTGTTTAAGCATCCCCGGTATTCGTGCGCAAGTCCCTCGCCATTTGAGTTTAACCGTCCGTTATCTTGATAATCAAGGTGGCTTGAAAATAATGAACCTGGACCATTTTGTTGCGCGCGTTTTTCAACATGAATACGATCATTTGAACGGGACAGTGTATCTTGACCGCGTTGAGAACAACCGTGATATCTACAGCGAACAAGAGTACCTCAAACTGATGGCTTAGCTTTTACTCTAAAAAGCAGTTCTCTCCAGCATTTTGCCAAAAAACATGTGAACATCCCTGCTGTTTTCCGAACAGCAGATCCAGATACGTCAGTTTTTCTCGCCGGTTTTCAGAAAAAATCACACTATTCTAATATACTTTTTATTCTTGAAACGAAAGTACAAATTTTTACCCCCAATAATCTTCTTCAATAAGAAAAAAAACAATAAAAATCATCATGGAAAAAGATATCATTCTTCGTAATCCCAGCGATTTAACGGTTGCTTGGGCTCAAACGATACTTAATAAGCATCATCATGATGGAGAGGTGAATGAAGTCAAGGTCGTATCGGTTGAAACAGGGACAACCACGCGAATGCGCGTTGCTGTGGATCATAACGGTCCTGAATCTTTTCCTAGGCTTTGGTTTGTCAAGTTTCCTTCCTTGAATTGGCGTGCACGGCTAATTACAGCGTTACCCCAGTTGTTACAAACAGAAGTCCGCTTTTACAAAGAAATTGCTCATACGCTTCCCGTTAACCGGCCCTGTGTTCTGGCTGGACAGAGCAAACCCGGTAAAGGTGCGACTCTGGTTTTAACCGATGTCACTGAAGCCGGATCTATTCCGGGAAATCCCGAAGATACTTTAAGTCCTGAACAAGCCAAATTAGTGGTTAAACAACTGGCACATTTTCATGCGCATTTTCACAATAAAATAAATATTAATCCACAGGGATACCTATGGCTGGCCGGTTCGGTAAGACGATTGGAGGACTGGCTTGGTTCTGCGCTGGCAGTGCCCTTAATGAAGCGTGGGTTAAGATTGGCCACAGATGTTGTGCCTCCGCATTGCCGTCCTTTGGCGCTTAATTACGCTAAAAACCGGCGTAAAGTCATGAAATTTCTCAATCAAGGCCCTAAAACCCTTATTCATCACGACTGCCATCCCGGTAATTTATTTTGGCACCATACTTTTCCCGGTTTTTTAGATTGGCAATTAGTTCGAATAGGCGAGGGTGTCAGTGATATTGCCTATTTTCTAGCCACGGCTCTGGAACCCGAGATAAGACGACGCCACGAAGCTTCACTGTTATTTACCTATTACCAGGTTCTTCAAGAACAAGGCGGTATTGGGATGAATTTTAATCAATTGCTTAATCGCTATCGGGCTCATCTGGTCTATCCTTTCGAAGCCATGGTCGTAACGTTGGCGGTCGGTGGTATGATGGAAAAAGGTATCAATCTTGAGCTGATCCGACGAAGTGCCATTGCGTTAGAAGAGCTGGATTCATTTGAGACCTTACCGATTTAGATCATTAAATTCAATGCAATCAGGCTTTTCGTTTTGAGTTCTTGATGTTAAGTAACAGTGCGCTCACGCTGCTTTTTTTTCTGTCGGGAACCTCCGCTCTGATTTATGAAGTCTTATGGCTTAAAGAGCTGGGTTTACTTTTCGGCAATACCAGTCAGGCAATGGCGGCCACCCTGACGGCATTTTTTTTGGGATTGGCTCTGGGTGCGAAGTTTTGGGGGCAAAGAGCCGGTCAATTTCATAATCCGCTCAAAGGCTATGCCGGCTTGGAGTTCGGCATTGCGCTCTCTGCCTTAGGCTATTTTGCACTGTTAAAAATCTACGCCTGGATTTATCCCGTCTTATTTGAATGTTGCGGACAATCGGCCGGATTATTTCTAGGGCTGAAGTTTGTTTTGGCAATACTTATTCTGACGCCTCCTGCCTTTTTTATGGGAGGCACTTTACCTGTCATCACTTCGGTAATCGCCTCTGATGACGGCTTTAAAAGTCATGTCGCCTTTTTGTACAGCATCAACACGCTGGGTGCGGTTGTCGGCGTTTTACTCGCCGGGTTCTATTTGCCGCCGTTGATAGGGTATCGATGGTGTTATGCGCTTGCAATGCTGATTTCTGTGGGCGTGGGACTGATTGCCCTGGCCTTGTCCAAAAACCGGGATTTTAATCAAGTCGCCAGTTCCGCCGTGACGGATTCATCTCACGAAGTACTTCACTTCAGGACATTCAATCAATTTTCGTTTCTATCCGGTCTATTGTTGCTGGGATTACAGGTTCTATGGGGCAGGATGTTTTCTCAAGTCTTGCAGAACTCGGTCTATACATTTTCAATTGTTTTAATGGTTTTTCTTTTTTGCCTGGCCCTAGGTGGATTTTTAGCAAGACTGTTGATGAAATCCCGGTTCGATCCTGGTTTTTCTCTGTTGTCTGTATTACTGGTCGGAGGTCTGTGGGTCAGTGCCACACCCTTTTTATTTGTGATGTGGACCGATCAGTTGAGATACATCAGCTCCGATTTTGGCTGGGGTGCTTATCTATGGCGGGTTACTGAACTGGCGCTAATAGTGATGGGGCCACCGGTTTTGATAGTGGGTATTGTGTTTCCGTTGCTGATGGGCATCGCAGGCACCGGGAAACAATACAGTCAATCGATTGGGCGACTGGTCAGCAACAATACCTTGGGGGCGATAGCCGGTTCCTTGCTAGCCGGGTTTGTCATGCTTGATTTGATAGGCTTATGGGCAAGCATTCGTTTTTTTGCGGTGGTCTATTTGCTGATGGGGCTTTACTGGTATCAGTGCTTGAGGATAGACCATCGTTTTGTCCAGCTATTCCTATTGATGGCAATATTGTTGACCGTATCGGTGTTTGATACAGCAAAACTGCCTGTGGTGAGTGTCGATCCAATCAATGAAGATGAAAGCCTGATGGCTTATTGGGAGAGCAGTGCAGGAACCGTGGGTGTGATAAAACAAGGCGAAAATTTGAAGCTTAAGGTTAATAATCACTACACGTTGGGCGGAACTGCTTCACTGTCACTGGAACAGTTTTTGGGTTATATGCCTTTGTACCTGCACGAACATCCTCGCGACATTTACATGCTGGGTTTGGGAACCGGAATCAGCGCCGGCGGTGCTTTAAATTATCCTATACGTAGCTTGATTGTGACTGAACTGTTGAACGGAGTTATCCTTGCGGCGGATAGTTTTTTTGGTCCCTATACACAAGATCTGTTTTACGATCCTCGTGTGCGCATCCTGAATGAAGATGGACGGCACTTTTTAAGAGCAACGTCTAAAAAATTTGATGTGATTATCAGCGATTTGTTCGTGCCTTGGGAGGCTGGAACAGGCGGCTTATATGCGGTTGAACATTATCAGGCCGTTGCCGAGCACCTTGAGGAAAAGGGGCTGTTCATGCAATGGTTACCGGCCTATCAATTAAGCCGTACTGACTTTGAAGTGATTGCACGTACCCTGCAGGCTGTTTTTCCGCAAGTGACGGTATGGCGGGCTGACTTTTCAGCGCTGAGGCCGGTTATCGGCTTATTGGGACACAAAACGGCTCAGTCATTGCCGGTCTCGGCTCAGCTTTTTCAGCATGATAAAGAAGACCTTCTGCAATATTATATCGGCGATTTGTCGAGTCTTGAACACGAGCTGGCTGAGGTGGCTATCAACAGTGACGATCATCCGCTTATTGAGTTTGGAGCGCCTATACGTCAGCGTCTTATCAAGTCCGGTAAGGAGCATTGGCTGGTTGGGAGCGAATTGATCGAGGTTATGCAGAAACTGAATAATGAACGGGATTCCTATTTATCCAGGATACCGGAACATTTGCAGAGCTACCCCAGGGCAGGTTTGCATCGGCATAGCTCAGAAGTTTTTAAGTATGAAGGGCGGTTAAACGCTGCACAGGATGAAATGTTTAAATACGAAAAATTAACAGGACGCAGTGATTAGTTAGAAGGCTGATTTTCGGTAACTTTTTTTATATATAAAGCTAAGTGAAGTCTGTCCAGAATTTTCAATTTACTAAAAATAGACGTCAGATGGGCTTTGACCGTTCTTTCGGAGATATTAAGCATCGTCGCAATTCGTTTATTGTTTTCACCTTTCGCGATCAATTGCGCAACCTCCATTTCTCTCGCTGTCAGTACATTGAGTGGATGAGTTGCCTCAACTGTTTTGGTTTGCTCAGCTATTTGATGGCTTTGTTTGAATTTTGTCAGTTCCGAGATAACTCGCGGGACCAGATGCCGGGGTATCCAGGTATCGCCTTTCGATAAACAATCAATCGCCTTGATAAGCAGCGTTTCGGTTGAGTTGATATCACAATAGCCCGAACAACCGTTTATGAGTGCTTCAATCTGCAAATTTTCGGGCCAATGCTGACCCAGTATCAGTATTTTCAGATGGGGCCGGAATACATTATTCAAACTTCCCAGGCTGTTTTTGAAAGGCTCGCCATGCATCATCAGAACCGTTTGAGTATCAGGTGTTAAATAAGAAGTCAGTTTGTCTAACTCCGATACTTGGCACACGGTAAATTTTGTTTGGATTTGTGCCTCCCACCTGCTGGCAAGCATGGGGTCATGTGTGCAAATGATTACTTTGGATAGGTTAGCCATTTTAATAAGTTTTTGCTAACAGCATGAATGCTTCAAAACACAAATAGCGGGTAAAGTGGCCCGGCATTTGTTGAGAAACAGGATGTGTTTAATATTGTTTGTTTCATGCTTTGTTTGAGTGATGCTGAACAACGGTTCGTTGCATAACTTTAAATTTAATAATACAGAGATTTTATAATTAAAAGGGAATTGATTTAATAGTTGAAATTTAATTAATTTATGTAGATTGATTTTTCTTAGTTACTATGCGCTGCTTTAAATTACAAAATCAAGGAAAGATTCAAGCTGAAACGGTAACATCAGGTCAATATACCAAGTTTAGTTCAAGTATAGCTTTTAGAAACAGCGAAAATCCATTTCGCCTGTTTTTTTAATTAAACAGGTACGCTGTAAATTTTGACTGCTATTTTAGAACATAAGCTGCAATCGGCCGGATATCCCTGATATCCAGCCAGTTTATAGAGCCGGTCGTTAATTTTGTATAAAAATGACCGGCTTTTTCAGAAGAATACAACGTTAAAATCGACGGATATGGCTAAAAAAATTAATACCGGTTTTGTCTGTGATGAGTGCGGGGCTGATTACCCACGCTGGAACGGGCAATGCACGATGTGTGGTGCATGGAACACAATTAAGGAAGTGCGCCTCGGCAGCGGTAAAAAAGACAGGGCAGGAGCAACTCAGGGTTATGCAGGTAGTAAATCCACGGTTAAGTGGTTGTCGGATGTTGATTTGGCACAAGCTGAACGGCTCTCTACCGGAATCGCTGAATTTGACCGCGTGCTGGGAGGCGGCGTAGTCAAAGGGAGCGTCATTCTGATCGGCGGGGCTCCGGGAGCAGGAAAAAGTACGATTTTATTGCAGGCTATTGCGAATATCGCGCATAGAGAAATCAGTGTGCTTTATGTGTCAGGCGAGGAATCCCTGCAGCAAATCGCAGAAAGAGCGCATCGGCTTGGGCTCGCGGCTAATAAAATTAAAATGCTGGCAGAAACGTCGGTGCAGCAGATCTGCGAAGTGCTCGATGAATTAAAACCTCAGGTCGTCGTAATCGATTCAATTCAAGTCATGTTCAATGAATCTACCGAATCCGCACCCGGCGCCGTATCACAAGTGCGGGAATCGGCCAGTTATTTGACTCAATATGCCAAACGGCACAATGTTTCGATTTTTTTAGTGGGTCATGTCACCAAGGATCAATCTCTGGCCGGGCCTATGACGCTCAGTCACATTGTGGATACGCAAGTGGTGTTGTCATCAACAGACGATGCTCGTTTTCGGGTGCTGCGCGCCGATAAAAACCGGTTCGGCAGTATCGGGGAATTAGGTTTTTTTGCAATGGACAGTACAGGGCTCAAGGAAGTAAAAAATCCGTCTGCCATGTTTTTAAACCGTGCCGAAAAACCTTCATCGGGCAGTGTTGTTACTGTTTTATGGGAAGGTACCCGCCCTTTGCTGGTTGAAATACAAGCCCTGGTTACCGATTGCCAATACGGAAATCCCAGGCGTTTGGCTGTGGGCTTCGATCAAAACCGCCTGGCGATGCTGCTGGCGATTTTATCCCGGCATGGCGGAATCGTTACAGCAACTGATGAGATTTATGCCAATGTCGTCGGTGGCATAAAAGTGACTGAGACCAGTTCTGATCTGGCCATTGTGATCAGCATTGTGTCCAGTCTCAGGGATAAAATCATCCCCCATGACATGCTGTTTTTTGGTGAGTTGGGTTTAAATGGTGAGATTAGACCGGTTGCCAATGGCTACGCGCGGCTAAATGATGCGGCCAAACACGGATTTAAAGCGGCGGTCATTCCGAAAGCAAACGCGCCTAAAAAGCCGATTGCCGATTTAAAGATCTATCCCGTTGCGACATTGTCCGATGCGTTAACGGTATTATCGGAACTTTAAAATTTTGTTTAGCGGTATTTTTTTGCTCTTACTCACTATCGGGTTTAAAGCATTCGGCCAGCGAGGCCAAATCTCTCTCCAGCAATTCGCTGTTTCCCAAGTTGAGTTCGACCAGGCGTCTGAGTGCGGTGATGCTTTCTATATCGATATGTTCGCATTTAAACCCCGCATTATCCCCGATTACATGAGATACAGAGACCGACATGGAAATGCTGAGGTCATTGGATAAAGCGAACGACAGTATATAAATGCTATCGATTTCACCCTGCCAAGCCTCAGAAAAATTTAATAAACAGCCTTTCAGTGAAAGGTCACGAATTTGACATTTCCATGTAGTTTGTCCATTGCTCAATTCTGCCTGCGCGTTATAAAAAATCCGGTGAAATTTGCGCTTGTCTATTGAGGTTTCTGAGTTCATAAAATATTAACTGACTTGAAAAAATTGTAGTGAGGTGTTTTCGATTTCAATGACATCATGAGAATTGAGTTTTAAAGATTGATCACCCAAGGTCTTTTTATTAAGCTTTAGAGAGGCATTTGTTTCCAGAGCTGAAACGAAATAGCCCTCTTTTCTGCGGGCAATGACGATAACACCATTTCCGTTTCTTCCCAAGCGCGTCATGGCTTTCTTAAGAGGTAGTACTCGTCCTATGTGTTTGCCGTCAATGATCTGAAGATTGGCTTCGGGTAATTGGATGTCGTTTTGGATCTCTTGGTTTAGTAACTCAACGTCAGTATCGGGGGGAGAAATAGTTGCCTGAACTGACTCGGAGGTGTTGAAAATGATGGTGTGTTTGCCGAGTAAGATTTTGTCATTGTTCTTAAGAACGGCTTCTTTAACTTTCGCATTGTTGATGATTAGCGGAAACTCATCATTGAGTTGTTTTATAACATCGCCTGTTTCCCGGATAATCACGGCAGCATGAGCAGGAGCTACAGCAAGGCTGTCTAAAGTGATATTGTTGGTTTCATCGCGACCAATGTGCACTACCCCGCTGTCAAATAGGGAAGAACTGATAACTTTATCTTTAAAGAAAACCGTAAATTTAGACATTCTGGTTGCAGGTTACCTACTGTTAGAGCTGAAAGTATAGACCGGATTTGTTGCTGTTGCTTAAGCTGGTGATGATTAAATCCGCTGTCTACATCAACACCCGTAGACTATTTATCTCGAAGTATATTTAATTTTTTATAATAAACAACGGAGTGTTTGTGGTCTAAAATAGCCGTATTGAATAAAAGAAAATTTATTTGACTTACTGAAGAGGCATTAGTCCGGTAGTCCTTGATTTGGATAGAATTTGACTTGAGTGACCGAGTTTTTTGTTCGTTTGATAATTTCCAAAGGATGGCCATGCAATCTGACACTGGTACCCGGTTCAGGAATGGTCTCCATAAACTCAATAATCAAGCCATTGATGGTTTTAGGTCCTTCGGTCGGTAATTTCCAACCGGTAATTCTGTTCAATTCGCGGATAGTTACCGAAGCATCTACCAGATACCCCCCGTCAGTAAGTTTACTAACGCCTTGGTCATCGCTGACTAATTCACCCACGATTTCCTGCAGTAGATCTTCAAGTGTTACCAAGCCCTGAACGTCGCCGTATTCGTCAACCACAAGACCGATCCGTAACCGCTCGGATTTGAAATGTTGTAACTGATTGTGTAATGGTGTGTTTTCCGGAATGAAATAGGGTTTTATCAGTGTTTCCAATATATCGTTTTTATCAAAAGTTTCATGATTAAGATGAGTTAATACACTGCGTAAGTGCAGGAACCCGACGACACGATCAATGCTCTTTTTAAAGACCGGTAAACGGGTGTGTGAGCTGCTTTTGATGGTTTCAATAATGTTTTCAATCGGTTCGTCAATATCTATGCCGTATATTTCGTGGCGTGGCGTCATGATGTCTTCTACAGTGGCGCTCTCAAGATCAAGTATACCCAGCAAGATGTTTTGATAACGTTTCGGCATCAAGCTTTCTGCTTCGGATACGATACTTTTCAGTTCTTCCTTACTGATAGTTTCCTTTTTGTTCTGAGTAACATGAATGCCAAAAAGTCTTAGCAGCAGGTTGCAGAAAAAATTGATTGTAGCAACGAAAGGATAAAAAACTTTTAGCATCGGTATATAAATCCATGCCGAGGGGAACGCTAAAAGTTCAGGTTTGATGGCTGCCAGTGTTTTGGGCGTAACTTCAGAGAAGATAAGAATGACGACGGTCAGAATGCCAGCTCCGATAGCAATGCTTGATTCTCCGCCTATTCGGATGGCAATGATTGTAGCAATGGATGAGGCAAGAATATTAACGAAATTATTGCCTAGAAGTATCATGCCAATCAGCCGGTCAGGTCTTTGCAGAAGCTTTTGTGCTTTGGTTGCACCCCGGTGATGGTGCTTGACAAGATGTTGCAGCCGGTATCTGTTCAAGGTCATCAGAGCAGTCTCAGACCCGGAGAAAAAAGCTGAGAGAAGAAGCAATAGTGCAAGCGCGCCGAAAAGTAAACTAAGGGGAATATCGTTCAAAACTAAATTACTCTATCCAATTGAGATACCTTAGTTTCCCTAATACACAGATTTTGTCAAGCAGTTAACCGGTTTTTTCCGTTATTAATTCAATGTTCAGCTGTTAATGAAGTAAGCAGAATTACGCTTTCGTAAAGCCGGGGGGCAAATACCTGGATTATTAAACGTGATAGATTCAATTTAAGGCCTGATTGCCAGACTTGTTTATACTCTATATTAATAAAGGATTGGCATTGAAGAAAGAGACGGGAAGCGTGATCTTTAGCAAAGGATTGCTTTTCGCGACAGATTATCTTGACCATCAATCACTGATGAATGGATTGGCCTGGTCAAGCAAGGGTGCAAAAAAAGACTTTTTATAAAATTAGTCTAATCTCTATGCATTAAATCGAGCTGTATCAATGGATAAGCAAGCCTTTATCGAACCGTCCGGGTAATATGGTTTTTCAGGGGCGGCAGGCAGCACGAAGTTCAAATTTATATAAAGTATTTGCAGAGGGATACATTGATTTTGGCTATTAACACTTTAAGTAATGAGTAAGTCTATGGCTTGGCCTTGCATTTGGTTAATTGATGATGAGCATTCCAGAATTCAAGAATTCATAACAATACTTAAGTTTATGGAGTTTGATGTTTGCGTTTCTTCGCCGGGAGATTTTTCAGAAATCCTGGATCAGAAAGTTAATGATTGTGCCGCAGTTTTTATTGGCAATGGTATCGAAAAGCAGGCCTTGGTGATCAGATCCCTCATCGATAAGGATGAGAAAAAAATCATCATTCTGCTTAAAAAAACAGGAGAGCCGGTCAATTTGTCCTCAAGTGTGGACACGATGGTGAATCAGACACTGGATTGGCCGTTGGGTTATCCGGATCTTAAGCGGGTGCTCGACCGGTTGCCGCTGTCTCAGGAACAACAGGCCGCTAAAAGGCATCAGTTGGATCGTCGCGTCTATGATAGAAGATTAACAAACAAACCGCGCCTTAGAGGCAATAGTTCCGGAATCATTCAAGTCTCCAAGTTGATCAGTCAGGTCGCTGATTCTGATGCCACCGTTTTAATTCTGGGTGAATCCGGTACCGGCAAGGAAGTGGTAGCTAGAACCCTGCATGATTCATCGGCTAGAGCAAATCGCCCTTTTGTACCTGTTAATTGCGGAGCCATTCCAGGAGAATTACTGGAAAGTGAATTGTTTGGTCATGAGAAAGGCGCGTTTACCGGTGCATTAAGCTCACGCCAAGGCCGATTTGAATTAGCCGAGGGCGGAAGCTTGTTTCTCGATGAAATTGGCGATATGCCCATGCCTATGCAGGTCAAGCTTTTACGTGTCTTGCAAGAGAGATCATTTGAAAGGGTCGGCAGCAACCGGACCATTCAATGCGACGTCAGAATTATTGCGGCCACTCATCGAAAACTGGAGGGAGAAATTGCATCAAACCGTTTTCGTGAAGATTTATTTTACCGGCTTAATGTCTTCCCCATTGAGGTGCCTGCATTAAGAGAGCGTAAAGAAGATATCCCTATTTTGGTAAAAGATTTAATTCTCCGACTGGAAAATGACGGTAGGGGATCCGTTCGTCTCACTGATGCTGCATTGGCAGTATTAATGCAACATGACTGGCCGGGGAACGTAAGAGAACTCGCCAATCTGATAGAGCGAATGGCGATCATTTTTCCAAAGGGTTTGGTTGATGCTTCGGATCTACCCGAAAAATTTCAGCAATATGAAGTACCTGAAAATTTCAGATTTTCATTGCTGGAAGTTGATCCGGTTTCAGAAACGGCCAAATCCGGAATTTCCGTCTTATCGAGCTTAGGATCTCGGAGCTTGCCGGAAGAGGGAATCGACCTGAAAGAATACCTCAACGATATGGAAACCGATTTGATAAGACAGGCGCTTGCCGAATCTAACGGTGTTGTCGCCCATGCCGCCAAGTTGTTGAAAATGCAGAGAACGACATTGGTTGAAAAATTACGAAAGTATGATTTACAGCGGTAATGCGGAGTCATAATCAGACCTTTTTACTCGAATCAGAGTAATACCCTGATTCGCCATTTCTTTTTTGAGTCTTCTGCATAACAAACTTAAGTTTTCCAGTTTTTATGGGGATGTCCAGGCTTGTTAGGGAACTGTGTTTGCATTACCAGTTGCCGGAACCCAGAAGCCATGGCTGGCAAAGGCTGAAACACATCCTTGTGTCCTGGATCCCGGCAATCCCTGCCGGGATGACGCTTCTGCCCAACGTTCAACGCATAACACTAACAGTGCTTTATTAATTGGGTTTGTCACCGCTTACGCAGATTCTATAGATAATTCATGCAACCCAAGCATATTGAAAGTCTGTTTTTGAAATTATTGGAAAACTTCAGTAACAAATTCTTGACGCTTATCACCCCCGTACATTCACTTAATAGATTGTCTTTTATAGCCTAAAGAGCACTTGGTATTAAATTCGCATGTACTTCGGTCGTCATTTAACGGACGATTGAATATGCAAACTTCATCACATAAAACCGAACAGCTGGCTGATGCCTTCAGAATCTTTAATGAGCTTTCAGAGAATCTGGCTGATTCCTATCAAAGCCTGGAAAAACAGGTCGAAAAACTGCGGACAGAACTGGTTCAGGCCAGAAGTGACCGTCTGAAAACGCTGATTGAAAACGAAAAAATTGCAGATCGACTGCAGCAGATTCTCGCGGCGCTTCCGGCCGGAATCATCGTGCTGGATTCAATCGGGCGTATTGTTGATTTCAATGCGGTGGCATTGAGTTTTTTGGGAGAGCCCTTGCTGGGCAGGATATGGAACGAAATCCTGAATCAACGGCTTTCAGCGTTATTCGACAATCCTCACGAGCTCCAGTTACCAGACGGTAAACGCGTCAATCTGAGTCAGAGCCACTTAAAAAACAACTCCGGCCAACTTATTTTGCTGTCCGATGTCACCGAAATGCGGGGTTTACAAGACACTGTGAATCAACAAAAGCATTTGTCGGCCATGGGGGAAATGGTAGCGCGTATGGCTCATCAATTACGCACGCCTTTATCGACAGCTGTTCTGTATGCATCCCACCTGACTAAACCCGCTTTGGATGAAAGCAAACGGCAACGTTTTTCCAATACCTTGGTGGAAAGATTGCATTATTTGGACCGCCAAATCAGCGATATGCTGATGTATGCGAAAGAAGGCCGTCTCACGATGGAGACGTTCAAGTTAAGCGATTTTCTGGCGCAAATTGAAGAGACACTACGAGAAAAAGTTATCTCCTCTGGCATAAGTTTCACGCTGACTCATCAGGTCGACGTGGAGACCATCAAAGGCAATGAAGATGCACTTCGCGGTGCCGTCGTTAATTTATTGAATAATGCGATAGAGGTCTGCGGTTCAGAAGGCACTATTAGCCTGGATGTTTCAATGAAGGATGCTGATTTTATTTGTTTCACCGTAACGGACGATGGCGCGGGAATGACCGAGGAGCATCGAAAAAGAGTTTTCGAGCCATTTTATACGACAAAAATTAGCGGTACCGGATTGGGTCTGGCTGTTGTTGAAACGGTAGCTAAAGCTCATGGCGGTTCGGTGAGTTGTCACTCAGTACCGGGCGAAGGGTCTTGCTTCGCGTTCTCTATACCGGTCTATGCCGAGCGCTGGTCAATATTGCCCAGCGGATTTTTTGAAGCCGAAGTTCTGTCAGGAGAATGTGTATGAATTCGTATGATGTTTTAATCGTAGAGGATGACAAAGCGTTATGCGAAGCTTTGTGCGACACGCTGGAAATCGAAGGTTATACCGTTTTGGCGGCCGGCAATGGGACGGATGCGATGCTCAAACTTGCTGAAAACCGGTTTCATTTAGTGGTCAGTGACGTGCAGATGCCAGTGATGGACGGCTTTCAATTATTACAAAACATGCAAGTCAAGCATAAAGGCACCCCGTTGGTCCTGATGACGGCATACGGCACGATTCCAAAAGCGGTGGCTGCGATTCAGGCGGGCGCGGTGGATTATCTGATCAAGCCGTTTGATGCTATGAGTCTGGTCGATAAAGTCAAAGAATTTGTTGCTGCCAATCCGGCTGCTGCCAATGACCAGATTGTGCAGGATCAGGGAATGGCCAAGCTGTATGAATTAATCACCCGGGTTTCCAAATCGGATGTAACGGTTTTGCTGCAAGGCGAGAGCGGCGTAGGCAAGGAAGTGATTGCGCGTTATATTCATGATCATTCGCTTTATAATCAAGGGCCTTTTGTCGCCATAAACTGTGCGGCCATCCCCGAATCCATGCTGGAAGCCATGCTCTTCGGTTATGAAAAAGGGGCGTTTACCGGCGCTTTGCAGTCGATGCCGGGGAAATTCGAACAAGCACAAAACGGCACCTTGTTGCTGGATGAGATTGCCGAGATGGATATCGGCCTGCAGGCCAAATTATTGCGCGTGCTCCAGGAAAAAGAAGTCGAAAGGATAGGCAGTCAAAAGAAAATACCGCTAACTGTCAGATTTTTGGCGGCGACTAATCAAACACTGAAACAAAAAGTCGAACAAGGCGGGTTTCGCGAAGATTTATATTATCGTCTCAGTGTTTTTCCAATCAAAATTCCTGCGTTGAGAGAGCGTCCCGGCGATATTTTGCCGCTGGCAATAGAATTATTGCGCCGTCATGGCGGCCAATCAGGCAGCTTGCCGGATTTTGATGCCGCAGCCGCTGCCAAATTACAAGCGTATTCCTGGCCGGGAAATGTGCGGGAACTGGAAAATGTAGTGCAACGGGCATTGATATTAAAATCGGGCGAATCGATTACGGTTGACGATTTGATGTTCGAGGAGGGCAATGCATTTAACCCGAACAGCCCTGTCAATGAGCCGCTTCGGGCCTTATCCTTTGATGAAGTGGAGTTGCGTTCTTCAGGCGGATTGGATGATGAAGTCAGGTCCACTGAAGAAAAAGTGATACTCAATACCTTACAGAACGAGCAAGGCAGCCGCAAAAACACCGCTGAAAAACTGGGAATCAGTCCAAGAACCCTGCGATATAAACTGGCGAGGATGAAAGAATCCGGTGTTGTTATTCCTTGTTGAGACTGGCTTGGTAATTGCTTTGATCTATAGTGTCAAAAACAAGTGAGGTCTCCCATGAGCGATATGAATATCACACAAGTACTGTCCCAGATGCGCTCCATGTCAATCGAGGCCGGCAACAAGCCAAGCGAAATTCAGAAAGCAGGTCAACCTGATTTTGCTTCGCTACTGAAACAGTCAATTAACTCGGTCAATGATGCGCAAGCCACCTCCAATCAAATGGCAACTGCATTTGAAACAGGTGAGTCCGATGCCAGTTTGGCAGAAGTGATGATTTCAATGCAAAAGGCCAGCGTCTCTTTTCAAGCCATGGTCCAGGTCAGAAACAAACTGGTCGATGCTTACAAAGATGTTATGAATATGCCAATGTAAACAGCGATTAAAAGACCATGAGCGAAGATAACGGAAACAATACAGTGAATGCACCCAGCCTGGGAACTGGCGAAGTTAATGCAAATTCACAGGCTAACCCGCTCATCAAGGGGTTTGCCGGTTTAAGCATGCCCCGTCAAATTGGTTTGATTTTGGGTTTTGCGTTCAGTATCGCTATTTCGATCGCCGTTGTTCTTTGGTCACAAGAGACTTCTTACAGTCTTTTATTTGCTGATATTGCCGAAAAAGACGCTTCCGAAATTATTGAAGTACTGGATAAGGAAGGCATCAAATTTAAGGTCGAAAACGGTTCCGGCGCAATTATGGTGCCTACTGCCGATATCCGTGAGCTAAAACTCAAGCTGGCTGCTTTGGGTTTGCCCAGAAGCACCAGTCTGGGTTATGAATTGCTGGATCAGGAGCAAAGCTTCGGGACCAGCAAAAACGTTGAGCAGATCCGCTTTCAAAGGGCTTTGGAAGGCGAAATTGCCCGAACCATCATGGCCATCCAGAACGTCAAGTCAGCCCGTGTTATTCTGGCGTTGCCCAAACAGTCTGTATTTGTCAGAAAACAAAAGAAGCCCAGCGCGTCGGTCATGGTTAATCTGTATCAGGGCCGTGCCCTGGATAAAGGGCAAATAGAATCCATTATTCATTTGGTAGCGTCCAGCGTGCCCATGATGGAGCCCGGCCAGATTACCGTTGTGGATCAGAAGGGCCGGTTATTGAACTCCCTGGCATCGGATTCCGATAATTCTCTCAATTCAAAACAATTTGAATACAAGAAGGAAATTGAAGATCACTTGATGGAGCGGATACAGAATATTTTGACGCCCTTGGTCGGCACCAATGGCTTCAGGACCCAGATTTCAGCGGATGTGGATTTCACCGTTACCGAAAAGACGCAGGAGATGTTTAACCCTGATTTACCCGCGCTACGTAGCGAACAAACGCGTGAAGATGAGAATTCCACCAATTCGGTTCAAGGTGTGCCCGGCGCTTTATCCAATCAACCACCGCCTTCCGGTGTGGCTCCTGAAATAGCAACGCAGGCTTCCGACGCGGCTCCCGGTGCTGAAAAACCCAGTTCATCCAGCAAAACTGCGACACGAAATTTTGAACTGGATAAAACCATCACGCATACCCGCCTGGCAACGGCTCAATTAAAACGATTGTCGGTTGCCGTGGTCGTCGATGACCGTTACATAAGCGGTGAAGACGGAAAACCGGTTTCACAACCTTATTCGCAAGAAGAAATTAATCGTTTCAATGACCTGATCAAGCAGGCGGTAGGTTTTGACACCAGCCGCGGAGATCAGGTCACCGTTTCCAATGTCGCTTTTAGAGCGCCTGACGAAATCGAGGACTTACCGGCTGTCAACCTGTGGGATGAGCCTTGGTTTATTGATTTGATGAAGCAATTAGCCGCTGTTGCAGTGATCTTGTTCTTGGTCTTTGCCGTACTTAGACCGACAATGAGAGGCCTGGTGGCTAGAACCGAAGAGGAACAAAAGGCCGCTACATTGGCAATGGCAAGAGCTGAAGCTGATGCGATAGGCGGTTCGGTGGCCTTTGATGATAACGGTGTTCCTTATGCGGTTCCTGCCGGTGAAGAAAACAGTCAGCATCAACGTGCGTTAACAGACGAAACCGAAGATTTGCTGCTGCTTGAAGCGCCGCAAAGCTATGAAAAACGCCTGGAATATATCAAGAAACTGGTTGACGAAGATCCTATGCTGGTAGCGCAAATAATTAAGGTATGGATTAAACAAGATGGCTGAGACTAACTCATTAAACTATGCTCAACGGGCATCCCTGTTATTACTTGCAGTTGGAGAGGACAGGGCGGCTGCGGTGTTGAAGCATATGGGGCCCAAAGAAGTTCAGATTATCGGAGCGACTATGGCGGGCCTGAGTGAAATCACACCGGAAATGGTTGATGGTGTTCTTGAAGAATTTATTACTACCGTCAAACGTCAGACCGGTTTGGGCTTGAATTCGGATGAATACATCCGGAATATGTTGACCGGAGCACTCGGTGCCGATAAGGCCGGCAACATTATTGACAGGATCTTGCTGGGTGCCAACAGCAAGGGTATCGAGCAGTTGAAATGGATGGATACCCGTTCAATTGCCGATTTGATTCGTCTGGAACATCCCCAGATTGTCGCCATTATTTTGACTTTACTGGAAAGCGATCTGGCTGCAGACGTATTGAGGCTTCTGCCTGAAAACACACGTGCCGATATCTTGATGAGAATAGCCACGATGGAAGGCATTCAACCTGCCGCACTTAGAGAACTGGATGAAATCATGGAAAAACAATTGACAGGCAACGATGGTATGAAACTTTCTGCCATTGGCGGTATCGATGCAGTGGCTAATATCCTTAACTTTTTGGATGGCGGAATCAGCGAACGAGTTATGGAGGATATCGGCCAAAGCAGTGCTGATCTTGCTCAACAAATCCAGGACAAAATGTTTGTTTTTGCTGATCTGGTGGAGGTTGATGACAGAGGTATCCAGACATTACTGCGAGAAGTATCGACTGATCAGCTATTGCTGGCCTTACGTGGCGTCGATGACAAGCTTAAAAACAAAATATTCGGCAATATGTCCAAACGTGCTGCCGAAATGCTCCGTGATGATCTTGAAGCCGCTCCGCCCAGTAAACTGAGCGATGTCGAATTGGCCCAAAAAGAAATTCTTGCAATTGCCAGAAAATTGGCCGACTCAGGCGAGATTATGTTAGGCGGCGGCAGTGATGAGCTTGTCTAACGGCGGTCGTTTTACTGAGGAAGAGCTAGAATTACTCAGCCTGTGGGCCTTACCCAATGTCTCGGAAGACGACAGCGAAAACCAGCAGACAGAACCGGAAAGCAACCGTTCGCCATTAATGACGGTCAGCGAAATTGAGCAAATGCAGGAAAAAGCCCAAGAAGAGGCTTTTGCCAAAGGCCACGAAGAGGGCTTTGCACAAGGCCATCAAGAAGGACAAGCAAAAGGATATGAGGAAGGGCTAAAGAAAGGCTATGAAGAAAATTTTCAGCTTTTGAGCCATCAGGCCGCCGAATTATCCAAAGTGATGGAAATGCTCAGCGAACCTTTGAAAAATCTGGATGAGGCCGTAGAAAACGAACTGGTCAAACTGGCGATAACCCTGGCTACTCAGATCATTCGTCGGGAAATCAAGATGGATCCTGGGCAAATTGTTGCTGCAGTCAGAGAGGCGGTAGGTATTTTGCCGGTTGCCTCTCAGAAAATAACACTGACCCTGCACCCCGCAGATGCGGAATTGGTGCGTACCGTATTGGTGCTGGATGAAATTTCTCCGCCCTGGGTTTTAATTGAAGATCCACTGATTACCCGGGGCGGTTGTAAGGTTGATACGGAAATGTCGCGGGTCGATGCGACCATAGAAACCCGGGTTTCAGCGGTTATCGCCAAAGTGCTTGGGGGCGGTCGAAGTGGAGATGAAGAGCTATGAGCTTGATTGAAAACCGTTCTGAAATTTGGTTGGATCGCTTAAAACCTTATCGCGAAAGGCTACATGATCACCCCCAGCTGATAGTAGAAGGAAAGCTTTCCCGTATGGTGGGCTTGACACTGGAAGCGGTAGGATGCCGAGCGCCAATTGGTTCGCGTTGTATGGTCGAGACAAAAAGCGGACGCATGATACCTTCTGAGGTTGTGGGTTTTGCAGGTGAGAAAATATTCCTCATGCCGATAGGCGATCCTCATGGCCTCGAACCCGACTGCCGTGTAATTCCTTTGGGTGTTGAGTCACTGGCTAAAGTGGGATTCGACTTGCTGGGCCGGGTTCTGGATGGTTCAGGCAATCCCCTGGATAATAAAGGGCCATTAATCACCGAGGCGCGCGTCTCATTAACGGGGATCCCGATCAATCCTCTCAGCAGAAAGCCGATTAGAGAACCTTTGGATGTCGGCATCCGGGCTATCAATGCGCTGTTATGCGTAGGCAGGGGTCAAAGGATGGGGTTGTTCGCAGGAACGGGGGTCGGAAAAAGCGTGCTGCTGGGCATGATGACAAAATTTACGACGGCCGATGTTGTTGTCGTGGGGTTGATTGGCGAGCGGGGTCGCGAGGTTAATGAATTCGTTCAGAAAATTTTGGGTGAAGATGGTTTGAAACGCGCCGTTGTTGTCGCAACGCCGGCCGATTACCCCCCCTTGATGCGGACCAATGGCGCGCTTCTGGCGACCAGCATTGCCGAGTATTTTCGTGATCAGGGGCTTGATGTCCTGCTGTTGATGGATTCATTGACCCGATATGCGCAGGCGCATCGTGAAATAGCGCTGGCTATCGATGAACCCCCTGCAACTAAGGGTTATCCTCCTTCGGTGTTTGCCAAGCTCCCGCGTTTAGTGGAGCGGGCCGGTAACGGTGATGAGGGCGGCGGCTCCATTACCGCTTTTTATACCGTGCTCACTGAGGGCGATGATCATAATGACCCGGTGGCTGATTCGGCGCGGGGTGTATTGGATGGTCATATTGTTCTGACCCGGGCTCTGGCCGATGCCGGGCATTTCCCCGCCATTGATATTGAAGCGTCGGTCAGCCGGGTGCTCACCGACATAGTCGACGACGACCATTTAAAAATGGTGCGGGAATTACGCAGCTTGTACTCGACTTACCAGCAAAACAGAGATTTGGTCAATGTGGGCGCTTATAAGCCCGGCTCAAATCCAAAAATAGACAGAGCGATACAAAAAATGCCGGCTATTTTGGACTTTCTTCAACAGGGAATTAATGAACCTGTCGATGTGAACGCCAGTATTCAGCAATTGGCTCAGTTACTGGCTGATCATTAAAAAGGTAGATGACCGTGAAAAAATCGGATCGCTTAAAATTGATCGTTGATCTGAATGCTGATCAGGAAAAAAAAGCCCTGGAAGCCTTCGGCCAAATTCAACAAAAACAAATTCAATTGCAGGAACAAATAGACGGCCTTAAAAATTACAGGTTGGAAACCCTGGCGAAATTTGATCTTAATTGTGCAACTGGGGCCAGGATAGGCCAAATGCTGGAGTTTAGAAGTTTTATTGAAAAGCTGGACAAGGCGATTCAGGGTCAGGAGCAAGCACTCACGCAGCTGGAGGTCGAGGTTTCCAGAGCAAGGCATAACTGGCTTAATCTACATAACCGGACTGAAAACCTTGAGAAAATCAGTGATAAAGCGTTAAAAATGGAATTAAAGGAAGAGGATAAGCGCGAGCAGACTGAGCAGGATGATAGATCGTCAAGCGGGCGACGTGGTGGCATAAGAAATGCATAGATTTAAGATAGAAATGCTGAAAAATCTCCGGGTTTTCAGCTGATATCAAAAAAAGGCGGTCTCTTGCCTGTTCGTCATTAACAATGTCTAGGGATTGATGGGCTGCACTGCTGAGGGTGTTGATTGAATCAATACGGCGTCAGCGGGCGTATCAGGAGTAAAAAAATGAAAATTCAGAATACACCACTCACCAGTCAGGTGTCGGGCGATCTGGGGATTACGACGTTGGAGCAATCGCTTGCCGATTCAGGATTAAGCGGCAGCGCCTTTGCAGATTCTCTGATGGCTGAACTGAGCAAGTTGACGCAAGCAATTAACACTTCCACTCTGACACCGGAAGATTTGGCTGCCGGTCAGGCAATGCAAGAATTTGCCGGTTTGTCGGGAAATCAATTGCCGCTTGTTTCGCTTACCGACGCGCCGGAAAGCGAAATCAATCTGGAAGAAACCCTTTCAGCGCTGAAAGAAGTCCTTGAACATATTCAGGCTGCAACGGCCATGATAGAAAAGTCCGAAGTTCTGATCGATACGCCTGATCTGGATCTAGTCCTCCATGAAACAGATGATCAGCCTTATAATCTCGCCGGACCTTTGCTGGAAGTCACACCTCAAACCAATCCGGTTCTGAACAGCCCTGAATTAAACGCGATGCGTCAGATAATCGATGCTCAGGTCAAAACAGAAACGGAAGCGCCCGTGCTGACTGGAAATTTGAAGCTTTCTTCGGCTGATGAAGCCGTTGCTGAAGATAAGGCGGCATTGGACGCACAGAAAGAATTGAGCGCTGATGTCAGTGATAAAAAAATGAGTGACACTGATGGCTTCGGAAATGAAAAAACATTACCCAGATCGCCCATCGATACCGCCCATTTGCACAGGCAATTTTCGATTGATAATAAAACCGCACCACTTCTAAAGACAGACGTGCCCGCCATGTCTAAAAACTTTGCTGACCCTGAATGGTCCAGTGAGTTGGGCGATCGTATCGTCTGGATGAATAACCGTTCCTTATCGGCGGCTGAACTCAATCTTAATCCACAGCATTTAGGTCCTGTGCGTATTCGTATCGATATGAATCAGGATCAGGCGACTATCACTTTTTCGGCGCAACATGCCTCAGTCAGAGAAGCGCTCGAAGCGGCCATCCCTCGATTAAGAGAAATGATGAGCGGTCAACAGCTTAACCTGGCCGATGTAACGGTATCCCCGCAATCACCTGCTGACCAGGGACGCTCCGGTTTCGGTCAGATGATGCAAGGTGGCGACAAAGAGCCTTCCAATCCTTATAACGAAACAGACAGCCGGGGAGAAACAGCGGAAGGCGGACTGGATTTACCCGAGGCCTTAAATCAAGGTAGAGCGTCGGTTAGCCAGGGATTGCTGAGTATTTTTGCCTGAATCGAGTTCTGCCTGTAGCCTGTTTGAGGCAGCAGGCAGAGCTGGTTATCCGCTGCGCCAAATTGAAAAAAGCAGCCAAATGCCGCCAAACAGCGCGCCTATAAAAGCGGTCAGGCCGATGAAAGAAGACGTCCCGCCTTCCACCGTTGAGACGATGGAGCTTCCAATTATCATTGAAGCGGTGACCAGACTCACCGACAGGCGGTTGACCAGGCGGTCAAGTTCTTTGCCCAGCCATTCCGGTCTAGAGATATCCAAACGTACACTGACCGCACCCCGTCTTAAATCTTCCAGTATACGGTGCAAATCCTGTGGGAGACCTGACAGCATTTCCACTAGACTGGCCACTGACTTTAGTCCTTTACGGGTCATAAATTCGGGGCTGTAGCGTTGCAAAAAGGCCCGTTTGAGTAATGGGGTTGCAGCAACGACCAGATTAAAATTGGGATCGAGTTGGCGGCCGAGTCCTTCCAGTGTGATAAAGGCTTTGATTAGCAGCGTTAAGTCGGCCGGTAAATTGAGCTGATGATCTCGTAACAGCGTCGTCAGATTAATCAGTAATTCGCCCATGTTCAGATCTTTAAGCGGCACATCATGGTACTGGTCGATAAAGTTATCGATTTCCATAATGAGATTGTCGTAATGATTGGACGACTTGTCGGCCCAGCGCAGCAGTATTTTTACGACTAAATCGGAATCGCGTTCAACCAGTCCGTGCAGCAAGTTGATCACTTGATTGCGGCGTTCCTCCGACAGTCTGCCGACCATGCCGAAATCGATAAAGGCAATCCGGTTTTGTTCCAGGAAAAAACAGTTGCCCGGGTGCGGATCAGCATGAAAAAAACCGTCTTCCAAAATCATTTTCAATATGGCATCGGCACCGGCTTTCGCCAGCTTTTTCCGGTCCAGGCGAGCCAGGTCTAACGCTTTCATGTCGTGGCCCGATATGCCGACAATAAATTCCTGAACGTTGACGCGCTCAGACGTCCATTCCCAATAAACTTTTGGAATAACGATAGTCCGATGGTTCCGGAAATTAGCACGCATTCGTTCGGAATTGCGGCCTTCTATCGCCAGGTCCAGTTCCCGCCGCATGGAAAGCGTGAATTGACGCACAATATCTTGCGGATTATAGCGGCGAAGATCTTTGAGCTCTTTGGCGGCAATGTCGGCTAACTGATTCAGCAGCCGTAAATCGGCTTCTACGACAGCTCGAATGCCGGGGCGGCGGATTTTAACAATGACGGGGGTGCCGTCGTCTAAAAATGCTTTGTGGACCTGACCGATGGACGCGGCAGCCAGCGGTGTTTTGTCAAAAAGTGCAAAAACGGTTTCCGGGTCGGCGCCCAAGTCCTCTTTGAGTTGCGCCATGATTTTATCGATGGGCGCAGGACGCGCCTGATCCTGAAGTTTTTCGAATTCGGCAATCCAGGGAGGGGAAAACAGGTCGGGGCGGGTTGCGAAAATTTGCCCCAGCTTTACAAAAGTCGGGCCCATTTCTTCCAATACCCGGCGTACCCGCTCGGGCGACTCCATATTGGTTAATTCATCGATTTCGTGCCAATGCAGCACATGTCCGGCACGTTCTACGATGCCTGCGATTCCCAGTCTTTGTACCAAATCCCCGAAACCATAACGGATCAGAATTGAAGTAATTTCATGCACACGGCCAAAATCCCTAGCGACAGATAAAGTTTCCAATAACATTGTTTAGCGTTCTCGATGAATCCACGATGACAAATTATAACGTTTTAATGGCTGTGGGTCCTGTATCGATAGACAGGGGCAGCATCCCTGCTACCGACATACCGGCAAAGCTTACGCCAACCCCTTTTTATCATCAAACTGGGAATTGCTGAGACGGAGGCGATTGATGCAGGCGATTCAAATGATCATTAGGCCAGATCAGGTCCATCATTGATAAGTTTGCCCCTGGTGTTTTAGCCACCCCGCAATGTGACCGCCTCTTGGGTCATGGTGTGTCCAGTGAAGGACGCCTCCTTTTGAATTCCATTCATATTCGCCGTAAAACGCAACGGTATCCCCTTCATTTAAATCATGGATTTTGGGTGCAAGATCGATATTGTGCGCTATCAAGAGGGTTTGCTTGTCATTGATCTGCAGAATGAAACGCTGGTGTCTTGAGCCATTAAGATCGTCAGGCAATAGTCGGGTTACCCGACCTTCTCCTTGAACCTGAATGTCGCTTTGTCTGTTAAGGAACGCATTTTCCAGCTGGATGTTTCCGTCATTGGACGATTCCATCGCAATTCCGGGGACGAGGCTGCCGTTTTGTTCCACGGCGCCGAATATCAGTGCCGCGAGGACCGCCAGGTAAATTAGTTTTTTCATGGGATGCCTTACTCAAGTTTCAATAAATGCCGGCTGCAGTTCTTGGTTCAGCGTCTTGTGCTGTTAAAGATTGCCTTCTGCCGATATAATGCCGCGTCTATTAAGTATATGAGTGAGTGACGTGAATACCAAAGAATACATGCTTAACCTTGGACGTGAGGCCAGAAAAGCGGGTAGAGAAATCAGTCGTGCCGACAGCGGTAAGAAGAATGAGGCTTTGCTTAAGATTGCAGCGATGCTCGAAACTCATGCGGATTGGCTGATGGAGGAAAATCTCAAAGACGTGCAAAAAGGCAGGGACAGCGGACTGGATCCTGCCTTGCTGGACAGGCTCGAATTCAAGGCTTCAGGGATTAAGTCAATGGTCGAAGGTTTAAAGCAAGTAGCCGCGTTGCCGGACCCTGTAGGAGAAATCACCGATCTGACCTACAGGCCCAGTGGTATTCAGGTCGGACAAATGCGCGTGCCTTTGGGGGTGATCGGCATCATTTACGAGTCGCGCCCCAATGTGACGGTCGACGCCGCCGCGTTGTGCCTCAAATCCGGCAATGCGTGCATTTTAAGAGGCGGTTCTGAATCGATTCATTCCAATAAAGCTATCGCCTCCTGTATCAGCAAAGGACTGGAGGCTGCCGGTCTGCCAGCGACAGCGGTGCAGGTGGTGGAAACCATCGATAGAGCTGCGGTAGGCGAATTGATCACGATGTCCGATTACGTCGATGTTATCGTGCCGCGAGGCGGCAAAAGCTTGATTGAACGCATTACCAAAGAAGCGACGATTCCGGTTATCAAGCATCTGGATGGCATTTGCCATGTCTACATCGATAATACGGCTGATCATGAAAAGGCTTTGGCTATTGCCGTCAACGCAAAAACTCACCGTTACGGCGTTTGCAATGCAATGGAAACCCTGTTGATTGCAAAAGGTATTGCCGTGACTTTGCTGCCTAAGCTGGCGGCGATTTACCGGGAAAAAGGGGTTGAGTTACGCGGCTGTCTTAAAACCTGTTCGATTATTACACCTTGCCTGAGAGCGACCGAAAATGATTGGTCAACCGAATATCTGGCGCCTATTTTGTCAATCAAGGTAGTGGCGGATATCGATGATGCGATTGATCATATTCATCGCTACGGTTCGGCTCATACAGATGCTATCGTCACCGAAAATTACACGCTGGCCCGGCGTTTTTTGCGCGAAGTCGATTCAAGCTCAGTGATGGTCAACGCGTCAACGCGTTTTGCCGATGGGTTTGAATACGGATTGGGCGCGGAGATAGGTATCAGTACCGACAAATTGCATGCCCGGGGCCCGGTTGGGCTTAAAGGTCTGACGACGCTCAAATACATTGTACTGGGCGACGGTCATATTCGCGAATAGATGTTAGGTGTTTACGGCGGGACATTTGATCCCGTGCATTTCGGGCATTTGCGGACGGCATTGGAAGTTAAGGAACTGTTCGAACTGGATGAAATTCGTCTGATTCCCTGTTTTATTCCGGCGCACCGCGACGAGCCGTCTGCGGCCGCTGTCATGCGGGTCAAGATGCTGGAACTCGCATTGGCAGGCAGGTCCGGAATGACCCTTGATACCCGCGAAATTGACCGAGGCGGACCTTCCTATATGGTGGACACGTTGGCCTCTTTGAGAGAGACCATGGTTGCAGAAATGCCGCTGCTGCTTTTTATCGGTGGCGATGCTTTTGAACACCTGTGCCAATGGCACCGTTGGCACGCTTTGTTTGATTATGCCCATGTGGTTGTGATGACTCGCCCTGGCGCCGGTCATTCCGAGCTCAGTGAGGTTTTAAAAAATCGTTATACCGATTCAGTACAAAAACTAAAAGACACGGCCTGCGGATCTTTATTTTTCCAGCGTGTCACACTACTTGATATTTCAGCGACAGCGATCAGACAGATGGTGGCCGAAGGGCGTAGTCCGGGGTTTTTATTACCCGACGCCGTCATCAGCTATATTGATCAAAATCAACTTTATCGGCGCTAGTCAGCGCACTCTCACAGGAAATTGAATGCAACCAGAAGAAATATTAGAGATCGTCCAGAAAGTTTTGGATGAGCGCAAAGGACACAACATTACCGTTATCGATGTGCGAGGCAAAACCTCTGTCACCGATTATATGGTCTTGGCAACCGGTACATCCGATCGTCACTTGAAATCCTTGGTCGATTATGTAGTAGCCGAGTTGAATGAAAAAGGCTATAAACCGTTGGGGCAGGAAGGCGGGTTGGGGTCAGACTGGGTATTGCTGGATTTGGGTGATGTTATCGTGCACGTCATGACCGATCAGGCTAGACAGTTCTATCAATTGGAAAAACTATGGTCAATCGAACATAAAGCAGAAGCGGTTAATGCCTTGCAGGATTGATTTGGCTTAACCGTTTAACCAATAAGTCATACTATTTTCCGTTGCCGGGTAAAGCTCGGCGTTTCGGAAAGCGCTCAGTTGAGATCGAAAAAACAGCTTAGGTCTGGCAATGAGGGCAGAAGACAGTGGTTCGATTACTGATTCTTATCTCGGTGAGTGGCCTTAAACACAGCGTGCAAGGCTCACCGCCCCGTCCGTAAACTTTCAGCTGCTGCTTGAAATAGCCCGGTTTTCCGTCCTCATTGACAAAATCTCTCAAGGTGGTGCCGCCCTGCGAAATAGCATTTTGCAGTACCCGGCGAATGCAATCGGCCAAGTGCCGGTAGCGGGCCAGACTGATCTTTCCTGCGGCGCGGGTAGGCTTGATGCCGGCCATGAATAAAGCCTCATTCGCGTAAATATTACCCACCCCGACGACAGTATGGCTGTCCATGATGAAGGATTTTGCCGCCAGACTTTTATTTTTGGACTGATGATAAAGGTGTTCGCCGTTAAATTCACATTCCAGTGGTTCAGGCCCCAGATCCTTTAGCAGTGGATGTTCATTTGCCGGTTTTTCGGTCCATAACACAGCGCCAAACCGACGCGGGTCATTGAATCTCAGCAGCAGGTTACCGGCAAATATAAAATCGATATGGTCATGTTTTTGTGGCGGAATGCCGTTCGTGACAATTCTCAAACTGCCTGACATGCCCAGATGAATGATCAGGGTTCCCGATGCGGTATTAAGCAACAGGTATTTGCCTCTTCTGGCAATATCCGTGATGGTCAGTCCCGGCAAAATTTGCTGAAGATCATCGGTGACCGGCCAGCGTAAACGTGATTCTCTGACGCAAACTGATTTTATGGCGCTGCCTTCCAGGTGGGATTGGATTCCACGTCGCGTTGTTTCAACTTCGGGTAATTCAGGCATGGCAAGGTCTTTTTGATTAACAATTAAAGGGTATCAGCTCACTCCATCTTATTTTATAGGGTGTAGGGGCTTGATTTCAAAGGACGCATTAATACGTCCCTGTAGCTCTCTGCAACATCCCTGTTGCAGAAGCCATTTCAATTAAGCATCTATACCCGCTATTCCAAGCGGGCACGGAGTAACCAAAGCGTTAGCGGCGTTTACGTTTACGCCAGATCAGTAAGCCGCTGATAATCAATAATGCCGGAATGATCAGCAAAAAGCCAAAACCCATGATGGCGACCGCGACCGGAGGCAGCAGCAATTCTTTATCCGGTGCTTTTTTCAGGGGTATGGCGACCAGACGGTCATCGCCGGTTAACCAGTTGATGATCCTGAGGCCCAGGTCAGAATTGCCGACGTTGCCGATAAAAGCATTGGCTATAAAATCGCCATCGCCCATCACCAGGATGCGTTGTTCTTTTCCGTCCTTTATTTTACGTTTCAAGGCATAAGCAATTGCCAAAGGGCCTTGTTTTTCAAGATTACCCGCGTTGAAAACAGCATCGGCATTCAGACTGCCGGTTTCCGTCCATGACTTTTCAGAGCTTTGCAGCCATGCCTGAGTATCAAATACAGTGGGATTTTGACGCTCCAGCGCTGCGCTTTGAGGGAAAAGTGTCATTAACTGAAAGTTTTGCGTCAGTACATGATCCGGATAGCGGCCAATCAGGACAAATGAAGCGTCGTTGACTCCATAGAGCAAAGCTTGGGTATCCATGACGGTGCCGGGCAGACGGGCGATCCCCAGATAGCGTTCCAATTCGGGTTGCCCTGCGCTGTCCGGATCATATAACCAGAGAAAATGACCGCCTTGATCGATAAATTGCTTGATAATGTCGATTTCACCGGGCAAAAGCCGGACGGTCGGGCTGGCCAGGATGAGCAATTGAGCGTTATCGGGGATGGCCGGCATTTCAACCAGATTCAAGGCGTGTGCTCTAATGCTGCGCTTGGTCAGTTCCTGACCGAATTGACCCAAATCAAAATTGGCACGGCCGTCTATGGCGCGCTCGCCATGGCCGGTTAAAAAACTGATCCAGCGTTCGTTGCCATAGGCCAGTTGCGTGAGTGCATTGGTTAAGGTTGATTCATCAAGATATGTGATGCGTTCGCTTTTATCCCGATATTCGACAAACACTGTGCCGGTCGATGCAATGTTCAATTCACGGGCTTTGTTCGGGTTGGAATCAGGATCGACGAAGCTGAGCGTCAGGTCCGGTTTATAATCGCTGTAGCGCGTGACAAGTTGAGCGATCTGGGCGCGTAGAGACGGATCTCTTTTGATAAATGCGCTTATTTTGACGGGACTGTGTAATGAATCCAGCACATTTTGAGTGGCTGGAGACAGTGTGTTGGCGGCATTAACCGTGATGTCCCACTGCGCTTTAAATTGGGTGCTGAACCAGGCCAGACTAGCTAGCAACGTGATCAGCAGACAAGTGATCAGACTGTTTTTTATCCGTAATTTCCGGTGGAGAGGGCGGGTCAGCTTCATGTTTACAGGCGCTCTTTATCCAGATTACGGATGCTGAGTATCAGAAACAGCATGATAAAAACCGCGAAGTAAATCAGATCTACGCTACGGATCAGCCCGGTTTGTATCATTTGAAAATGCTTTAGCAGCGATAAATACTCAAATAATTCGCTGTGCTGATCTTTGATGCCCGTGGCTAAATCCATTATCCACAACAACAGCAATAAACCGAAGGCGCCTAAAGCGGCAATGATCGGGTGCCCGGCAATACAGGACATATAAAGCCCGGTCGAGGTAAATGCCGACAGCAGCAAAAACAAGGCGAGCAGGTTGGCCAGACATTTTCCGTAATCCAGCGTGCCGCCGGTTAACAAGGATAACGGCATCAGGCTGATCAGCAGGGTCATGATCAAAAACAAGCCCATAATGCCCAGGTATTTGCCGAGAATGATTTGGGTGTTCGACACCGGTGCGGACAGCAAAAGAGGCAGTGTTTTATTCCGTCGTTCTTCGCAAATCAGACGCATGGTCAATAAAGGCGTGACCAGCATCAGTATGATTGCGGCATTGCTGTAAAGCGGCGTTACGACAATATCAGTCAGGCCAGGGGCGTTGTCTATCGCTGCCAGTTCGGGTTGAACCCGGATAAATGTTTCAACCTGAGTCAAAAACAGATAGGCCAGAATGAACTGGATGATTGCCAGTATGGTCCAGGCCAGCGGCGATAAAAACAGTGTTTTAAATTCCCTCAAGGCAATAGTGCGGATCATGACAGGGAATCTCTGGCGTTTGAACTGTTGTCGGAATCCGGTTGGGTGAGGGCAATAAATATATCTTCCATGCTGCGTTTAATCGGGCTTATTCCTTGCAATCCCCAGCCTTGAGCTATCGTCATCGAGGCAATCTGATCAGACGGATCGAGACTGCTGTCATAATGCACCCGTATTTTGCAGGGAGCCAGAATTTCAATTGATAGTACACCCGGCAAGGATTTCAGTAAATCGGCATTGGCAGGAATACGGGTTGTCAATTCAACAGTCGCCATTTTCATGTGCTGTTCGAGGCCTTCTATAGTTTCATGCAGGATCAACCGGCCTTCCTGAATAATTTGCACATGCGTACACGATTCCTGAACTTCGCTCAAAATGTGTGTGGATAAGATTACGCCATGAGCCTGGCCCAGTTCGCGAATTAAACTACGAATTTCCCTGATTTGGATAGGATCAAGGCCGACAGTCGGTTCGTCCAGAATAATGATGTCCGGGTTATGTAAAATCGCCTGAGCAATGCCTACCCGCTGCTGGTATCCCTTCGATAAATGAGCGATCAGTCGGTCGGATACGCTGGTAAGACCGCATTTCTCCTTGGCCGTTGTCGTTGCCACCTTGATTTGATCGCATGGAACCTGATGCAGTTGTGCGCAATAGCTTAGAAATTCATCCACCGTCAATTCGCGGTATAGCGGCGGCGTGTCGGGCAAATAACCGATATTTCGTTTTGCCGCTACCGGTTTGTCCAGCAGATCGTGGCCATTGATGGTGATTCTGCCGGAGCTGGGCGCCAGATTACCGCACAACATCTGCATCGTCGTCGTTTTGCCCGCGCCGTTTGGTCCCAGAAAACCCAGGACATCCCCTCGGGCCAATGAAAAGCTGAGATCATGAACAGCACACTGTTTACCGAAATAACGGTATAGATTTTCAGCTTCTATCAGCTTCATGAAGGCAATCGGTTAAATTTGTTTCAACAGATTTTCAATTTCAACTTGTAATTTTTTACGGTAAAAAAGAAATTTCCATCGGGTGCCGCCGCATTGCCGCCACAACATCGCTGCACGGATTCCTGCCAGCAAAAGTGTCCGGATTTTGTTGACGGTTTCAGGCTGGCTTAAATAGTTCTGCTCGCCGTTTACCATGATGCGTGGCTGCAGGGTACTGATCGTGTTGTGATAGGTGTCGCCTAAATTGGCAAACACATTTTCATGCAGTAACCCGAAATGATCGCGCTGTTGCTGCGCTTTTTCTATGCCTTGGCTGATGGTTTTCAATAAATCCGGCCGTTTTGCCAATTGTTTTTCCAGAAAGACCAGCGAAGCCGCATAGCGGGCTTGTTCAGGATTGGAAATTTGAAAGCCGTTCAGTTGTTGATTCAGTTGTTCCAGGCCCAGTTTGATGCCGCTCAAGCCATTAAAAACAGCCTCAACCGAGTCAGAGTCTATTTTCAGAATACTGGCAACGCTGCATTCTAAGGCGGATGGGTCGGTTTTTCCCTGGGTTGCGAGTTGTTGCACCAACGCCGCCGATTGAGCCACTCCGGCTAAAGCGAGGGCTTGGTTTTTAATGGTATTCAATTGCATGGATTTAATTACCTGCAGGCGAGTTGATTGGGACAGTTTCTGGCGACAGGATTGCCTGCCGTAACCCAGCCCACTATACCGTTTTGTAAGTGATATATATTTTTCATTTGCTGGGTTTGGGTCAGCAATTGACCCGCTTTAGCGCTGCGATTGCCGCTTTTGCAAACCAAAACTACGGCTTGATCCGGAGTCGAACGCAATTTGTCCAGTTTAGCCAACCATCGGTCCAGATCATATCGGCCCTCGGCGTCGAAAAAAGTCAGCGGATAACTTTGGGGAATCAGTCCGGATGCCGCCCATTCTTGAGGCGTGCGAATGTCGATAATCAACGCATTTTGCCGGTCTCGTAAGTCTATCAATTGCGCAATGTCCACCCGGCTTAATTCATCCGCCGGCAATAACGACGGTAGCAGACTGAATAACAAAAGAAGGGAGGTGATGAGTTTTCTATGTTTTATCATGATAGGTTATCCAAAGTGCTTTGAGCCCAGGTGATACTGTCCAGGAAAGCAGAGTTGATTATATGGGCTTCCAAATTTTGAAAAGTATGCAAATGCGGAAGGCCTTGCTCATAGGACTTGACGTAAAGTAACACTTCTCCGCCAAACCCTTCATGGTTGAGTATGGCTTGGCTGACTTCCCGGTTCAGCGGTAACTGAGCCAGAGCTTCCTCTATGGGTATGTCCATTAGGTTATCAAGGTTGGAAAACATACCCATTAAAAAAAACATTTCAGTATCTTTACCGAGATACTGAGCAATTAGTTCACACATTTTGCCTCTGATGAGGGTGGTTTGTATGATCGCTTTAGGTTTGTTGGATAAAGAGCTGAGCGCAATGATATTGGTCCAGCGTTTTATCTCTATCATGCCCAGATAGCTGATCGCCTGCTTGATAGAAGAAATCTTGTTGGGAATAGCAAAAAATGCCGAATTGATGTAGTGAAGCAACTTGAAGCTCAGCGTGGCATCCTGCGATATGATCCGGCTTACCTCATCGAATACCATATCGGGCTTGTTGATAGCAGCCAACAACTTGATCAAGGCGGTTTGGCCAATGCCTAATCGTTTTCCTTCAACAATGTTGGGTTTGCTCAGGAAAAAGCCCTGAAAGTAATGACAGCCTCGATCGCGCAGCATTTCGAACTGTTGGCGGGTTTCAATTTTCTCGGCCAGCAATTCGGCTTTATAGGATGAAAGCCTGTCGATGGTGAGATTTAACTCATGGGTATCCATGGCCAAAACGTCCAACTTGATGATATCGGCCAGTTTTACTAAAGGTTCCCATTCGGGTAAAAAGATGAAATCATCCAGCGCAATGGTGTAACCTGACGCCGACAACTCTTGTAAATTTTCAATAATCTTTTTATCAATGACGGTATTTTCGAGAATCTCGATAACAATGCGGTCTTTTGGCAGGGCAAGAGGCGTTTTGTCGAGAATATTGCCAGTAGTGAAATTAATAAAGGCTTTATGGCTGCCCACCAAACGGTTGATGCCTATTTCAAGAATGGTGTCCGTGATTACTTGGTGAGTTGCTTTACTGGCCTGATTATCCTGGCTTAGATCAAAATCTTTCCCTCGGAATAAAATTTCATAAGCGGAAATTTCTAAATTTCGATTGAATATTTCTTGCCGAGCAATAAGGAAATCTTTCATTCAGTTGTCAGATCAATAACTGCCCGTTAAGCTGTGAGAAATAGATAAATTTGAGAATACTCGCGATTTATAGCATGATTGCTCCCGTTAAGTCGAGGGTGTCGAAATTCTATTACTAACTTGTGTATTGGAGACAATGTATGTCGGAAAAGGTAACGTTAACAGTCAAGGGAATGAAATGTGGCGGCTGCGAAGCAAACGTCAACGGTAAATTGGAGGCCTTGGAAGGCGTACTCTCAAACAGTGCTTCATTTAAGGAAAATCAAGTCTGTGTCGAATATGATGCTTCCAAAATCGATCTGGACGCGATCAAAAACGTTATCACCGAGGCCGGTTTTTTGGTGGAAGAATAGTAACGTCCTAAATAATTTTTTGGTAACTATTCAGCGGAGCAACAGAACCAAGGTGATGTACCGCGTAGGTTGCGGTTGGCGATAGCCAACCCAACATTTCAAGGCCATGGCATTAATTGTTGGGTTGCGAAAAGCATGCAACCCAACCTACACAGAATAATTACTTTTTTTGTAGCTATTCTGCAAGTTTGTTAAATAATGGCAACACTTGATTTGTCGGGCTGTGGGCAACAGCCAATCGAACCAAAAGCACTGAATGGTTACATTGTTTGTAAATATGGCTAAAAGGCAATCTTATGAGTGCGGTAATTCAAAATGACACGACAAATAATGCTCTCCGGTTATCCATTCTGGGTATGCGCTGTGCGGGTTGTGTCAGCGCTGTTGAAGGAGCGCTCAAAGAGGTTCCGGGTGTCTTAGAGGTAACCGTCAATTTTGCGGATCACTCGGCTTATGTCAAAGGCGATGCTGATCCTGATTTATTGAAACAGGCGATTATTTCTGCAGGCTTTGATGCGGCAATCATGGAAGGACTGGAAGACCCGTCGGCTCAGGAGGCATTAGAGACAAAGCGCTATCAGGAACTGATGAAAAAGGCCGGGGTAGCCGGTGTCCTGGGTGTTATTCTGATGCTGGGTGAGCATTTTGAATGGTTTCCTGAAATTGGTTCACCCAACGGACAGTGGTTCTGGCCTCAGCTGGCTTTGATTACCCTCGGTGTATTGATTTATTCCGGCTGGCATTTTTACAGCGGTGCAGTCAAAGCGTTGACATTAAAACAAGCCAATATGGATACGCTGATTGCCTTAGGTACAGGTTCAGCCTGGTTGTTCTCGTGTATTGTCATTGATTATTCGGCTAATTTGCCCTCATTGGCAAAACATGCCTATTTTGAAGCGGCTGTCGTCATTCTTGCCTTCATCAATTTGGGTTCAGGGCTCGAAACGCTGGCCAGAGGCAAAACCTCGAGTGCGATTCGCCAATTGATTGGTTTGCAGCCCCGAACCGCTCGGGTCGTCAGGGAAGGGATAGAGCAGGATATTGCGATTGAGGATGTCGGGCTTGGCGATATTTTGCGCGTCAGGCCGGGAGAAAAGATTCCTGTCGACGGCACTGTAACGGAGGGCCATTCGACGATTGATGAATCGATGTTGACGGGTGAGCCGATACCGGTTGAAAAAATAAAAGGTACTCTCGTTGTTGCCGGTACGATGAATCAAAAAGGCACCTTCATGTTTCAGGCGACTCGTATCGGTCGGGATACGGCACTGGCTCAGATCATCAAAAGTGTCAGGCAAGCGCAAAGCAGTAAGCCGGAGATTGCGCGTTTGGCCGATAAGATTTCAAGTATTTTTGTGCCCGGCGTGGTGCTGATTTCCCTGTTTACCTTCGTCATTTGGTACACCTTCGGGCCCGAGCCTTCGCTGGGTTACGCCTTTGTTACTTCCATGACGGTGCTGGTGATTGCCTGTCCTTGTGCACTGGGTCTGGCGACTCCGATTTCCGTAATGGTTGCAGTGGGTAGGGCGGCTCAGGCCGGTATCCTGATTCGTAAAGGCGAGGCGCTTCAGACTGCGGGAAAACTGACGGCTATCATTCTGGATAAAACAGGAACGGTAACGGAGGGTAAGCCCAGTGTTGCCACTATTAAAGCGCTAGGTGATTTTTCCGAAGAAACGGTGCTTGAATTAGCGGCCAGTATTGAGTCAGGTTCTGAACATCCATTGGCGGGGGCGATTCTTTCAGCCGCCGAAGCCAGACAGATTAGCTTAAGCAAGGCTCAGCATTTTGAAGCTGTTGCAGGTCATGGTGTCTGTGCTGAAATTCAAGGCCGCTCCGTTTATTTTGGAAACGCGGCTTTAATGGAAGTTAAAGGCGTACAGTATGGCGAGCACAAATCTACGCTGGAAGCACTTTCCGCGTTAGGTCAGACGCCCGTTTTGCTGGCAGTTGACGGACAGATAGCCGGGATAATAGGCGTAGCCGATCCGATCAAAAAGGATTCAGCGGCTGCAATCGCCAAATTGAAGGAACAAGGTGTTCGCATCATTATGGTGACCGGCGATAATCCGGTTACAGCCAAAGCGATCGCCGATCAGGCGGGTATTACTGAAGTGCGGGCTCAAGTCTTGCCGCAAGACAAGGCGGAAGTGGTCAAACAACTTCAGGACGCCGGTGAAACGGTGGGTATGGTGGGGGACGGAATCAACGATGCGCCTGCCTTGGCACAGGCTAATGTCGGTTTTGCCATAGGTACAGGCACCGATGTGGCGATTGAAAGTGCTGACATTGTCATTTTACAGGGCTCGTTGTTAAAGGTATCCGAAGCGATGGCCTTGTCCAAAATGACCGTTATCAATATCAAGCAAAACTTGGTGGGTGCTTTCTTTTACAATACCGTTAGTATTCCGGTGGCTGCCGGATTACTCTATCCTTTGTTCGGCGTACTGCTCAATCCGATGATTGCAGGTGCTGCCATGGCGATGTCATCTGTAACCGTCGTGACGAATGCAAATCGCCTTCGCTGGATTAAACTTTAAACGTAATTACTTGGCCCGCTTTGAATTGAGGGTGTAGGTGCTTGATTTCAAAGGACGCGTGAAGTCGTCCCAGTAGCTCTCTGCAACTACCTGTTACAGAAGAAGCCTTTTCAATCAACCACCTACACCCCATAAAAGTGGAGGAGTGAGCATACCTTTAAACTTAAAAAACCGGTTTAAACCACGAAATGTCCGAAAGACACTTAAAAAAATAAGACTGTTGGAGTAAGCCGTCATTCATTTTTAGGGGTTGACTCGCTGCAGGGGTGTCACGTTGAATACTTTCGTGCTTTTAATGTTTTTCGTGGATCAAATGATTCTTCTTAAGAAAAAGAGAATGTTATGAACTATTCTAAATACCTTATTACCGCTTCTGTTCTTTTGCTGCTTGTTGGCTGCGGTGAAAATTCCGATAATAAAAGTCAGCCCGTAGCGTCGACTGCCCATATAGAAGGCGTAGTGACGGACAGAGACGAACCGGTGACACAGGGCAAAATTCTCGCGAAAGATGCGGCCGGCCAAACCGTAGCTACGACAGATGTCAGTAAAGACTCTAAATTCGCGATTACGATTCCAGCCAGTGCTCATTATCCTGTCGTATTAGAAGTAACTACAGGTGAAAGTGTCCTTGAGGCCGTGGTATTGGACCCTATGCCGGCTCAGCTTGATATTTCGACCATGTCCAGTCTGGTGGTTCAATCAGCCAGAGATATTGGCGGCATAAGCAAGACCAATATGGCGCAAGCGGCGATAAACGCGATACGTCAAAATAAAAAAGCGAGTGGTAAATCGACATCGGCCGGTTTTAAAGGTGATCCGACCAAACAATACGGCGGCTGGCACTGATTATTTGGCGCATTTCGTAACTACTCGTCCACTTTGAATTGAGGTGATTGATTTCAAAGGACACGTGAATACGTCCCTGTAGCTTTCTGCAATATCCCTCTGTTCGAAGCCTTTTCAATCACACCTATACCCAATAAAATTTGAGGGGGTGAAATGAATGGGGTGATTTGTCGTATAAACTGGTTTTCGGCTTGCCGCAAACAGACAAAGCATTCATGACTGCAATGCTGGGGCCTTGTTTTCAAGGGGAACTGAACAGTAAGCCCGAGTTTGCTACACAACTGAATTATGAAATGATGGGCGGTCGGTATGTTTTTGCCGTTAGCTATGTCGATCTTGACTTTCAATATGAGCCCGTTCAAGGTGACAGTATTGCGGGTTATCTTTCATTTCGTCCTTTGGTATTTTCCGCTCAGTCCAATGGGGAGATATTCGTTTTGACCGGTGAGTACTTACATCAATGGAATCGGTTTAGCGGTTTTGGTCATTCATTACCGGATAAAGAAACAGCGACAGAAAGCTGGTATGTTGAAAGCACCTACCGCTTCATTCCCCAGTTGCAGGGCGCTGTTCCAAATAATGTGCTATACCTGAATACCCATGAAAAACAGTATATTAGGATGGGGTGTCTCGGGGCACCTGATCATGTTGACTATGCCAAAGGCTGGAAGGTCAGCATACGTTGGTATGTGACCACTTCTTGGATGCTCAAAGCAGAATACCATCGTTATGAAGGAACCGCCGGGATACCGTCAGCCAACAATCCGGATCCTGATAGCACTCATAAGTACTCGGATTTGACCGGTTTGCATCGTTCTTACCGGTTTTAACGGGATGGAAACCACCTTTTTTCTCAGTTTACGATGGAAGTTAGCCTTAGTGCTCGGCGGTGTTTTTATTGTATTAAACACCCTGTTTGCCTATTTTGCCTATTCTGATGCAAAACAAGGATTCAACGAAGAGCGGCTGTTGTTGCGTAATAAACAGGATAATCTGGCGAAAATGTTGTCTGAGGATTCATTCCTGATTCTGGAACAGTTAGCAGAACTGTTCGTTCTGAATGGTCAAGAACCCAATCGTTATTCCGATCAAAAAATGCTCAGCGTTTTTGACCGTAATTGGGAACAGTGGCAGTTTATCTGGGACTTGGAAAATATCACGGTCTTTGACGCCACCGGCTTAAAAATCAAATCCAGAGGAAGAAAAATTCATACCGATCGTGTGCTTGTCGATCAGACGCTGCAATCGGAATCGCCTGTTCATACCATCAATTGTTCACAAACGTCCTGTTATCAACAAGTGATTGTGCCGGTAATGGGCAAAGGCACTTTGGTTGGCGCATTCAGTATGGCTAGAACGTTTGCCGATACCGTCATCAAATTCAAAGAGGCCACACGCGTCGATGTGGGTGTTTTGATTGATTCACCTAAAAAGTTAACCAATGGCTGGCCTTACACGCTTTCAGCCAAGACTTTTGCGGGATTGGATTTTGATTTGTTCGCTTACCTGACCGAACACTACACATTCGTGCAGTTATTAAACAAGAGCGGAACATTAACCGTTAATGATCAGATTTATGAAGTAAGAATTCGGCCGTTGAGAATGGATAATGCGACTCAGGCGCCGTTTTTGCTGATTGTCGAGGAAATTACCGGAAATATGCGCATGCTGGATAGCCAGCTGGAAAAAGTTTGGATACAGGGCTTGATGAGTTTACTTTGCTCGCTAGCGGTATTAGTCCTTGTTTCATGGTTTTTTTTACGGCGTATTGCTTACCTTGCCAAGGCGCTGCCTCTTTTGGCAACGCATGAATATAATCAATTCAGGAAAGAAATCGTTCAAAAAAAATGGATTAGCTTGGGTTTCGATGAAATCGATAAACTGAATGATACGGTCTTGACCCTGGCTCTGCAGCTGGAAAATCTAGAGCACATTGTCCGCAAAAATACGCTGCACATTTTAGAAAAAAGCCAGGAATTAGCGACTGAACGCGATTCTATCCAGGAGTTAGTCAATTCAGCGCCGGTCATAATGCTGACGCAAAAAGTCAATGGGCAAATATTGACTATCAATCAAGAAGGCGTGAAGGTCTTCGGTGAAGAAAAAAATCAGGTAATCGGACGGCTTTTCGACCTGTATCTGCCTCCGACAGAGACGCATCATCTGAATCAGCTCGATCAGTTACGCTTGTCCAAGTCAATGCACCCGATTCAGATTGAGGGCGGCTTTATAAGCGCTACAGGGAGTTTTCTGCATGTTTTTTGGATTCATACTCTGTTTAATTCAAACCGACAAGGCAGTGAACCGATTGTTCTCTCGCTGGGAATGGACATAAGCGCTGAAAAACTGACCGAACAGAAAATGCTGAAAATGGCGTCTTTTGATCCGGTAACCGGGCTGGGCAATCAGCAACGATTTCAACGAGAACTGCCGCAGGCACTGAAAATAGCAAAACGTTACGGACATTCAGTGGCGCTGCTTTATTTTGATCTGCAGCAAATTAACCTGGCTCAGGAGGCAGTAGATAAAAGAGTCATGGTAAAAGTGGCAAGTCATTTAAAGCAATTTATGCGCGAATCCGATTTGCTGTGCCGAATCGGCGAAAGCCAGTTTGTCCTGATTTTGCCGGATGCGCAGACACCGGGCGTAGTCTCTCTGGCCCAGAAAATAATCAAACGAATCAGTTCGTTGAAGTTAACCTTGGGCAGCCATTACGGAGAAATAGCAACCAACATCGGCATCGCTTTTTATCCCCGGCATGCTGATAGCCCGGATCACTTGTTAGCGAATGCAGAACGGGCAATGGTTTATGCCAAACTGAATGGAAAAAACTTTTATTATATATATGAGCAGACGCTTACAAATAAGCACGAAACCGATCTGAATCAAAATACTGTCCAGCAGATACAGCAACTGCTGGATAACGATGAAGGTGTTTTAAATTTTACACCGGTCTTTGATGTTCATCGAAGACGGGTCGGCTTTTATCAGTGTTCAATTTGTTTAGCCTCGCCAAATGGTGAAATTCCTCTATCCAGGGAATATGGCCAGGTCATTGAGCAACTCGATTTAGCTGAACAATTGGATCACGTATCGATAGTCAGGGTCTTTGAAATTATCGCGAGCATGAAACGGCGCAATAAAAATGTCAAACTCAGTTTGGCGCTCTCAGGCTTATCAGTAACGCAGGCGGATAGTATTAAATTTATCGGTTCGTTGTTGAAACATTACCAAATTGATCCCGGGCAGATCATTTTTGATTTAAACGAGCACTATGTGCTTAGAAATTTGACTCAATCGCACAATTTCATTAACCAAATCAAGCAGCTTGGCTGTGAGTTCTGTTTAAGTGACTTCGGCGTGGAATTTTCGTCATTTTTTTATTTGAAACAATTACCCGTTGATTTTGTCCGTATCGACGGCTCTTTTGTAAGGCGAATGGATAAACATAAAGAAGACAACATGTATGTGCGGGCTTTAGTCGATGTTATCCACGCATACGGCAAGAGAGTCATTGTTGATGACGTGGAAAGTGAGCGGGTTCTCCTATTGGTTGAACAATTAGGTATTGAGTATGCCCGGGGCAGTTTTTTCGATGAGCGGGTTGATAACCAATCGGCCAGCCTTTCCTCCTCAAGTCTTTTGCCACTTTAACCGCATCACCCTGTTCATATCCTTCTATAGGCCCGGTTCTGAGTCTTTCAATGATTCTTTTTAGGATAAGAGGAACATTTCAAGCGTCACACTCACTCAAGCTTGTTATACAATACGCCACTTGCTTAGCCCGCTCAAAGAAGGCGCTGTGCTGCGGACTTATTTCGAGAATGACAGGCAATGACTGCGGTTCGGAATACCTGAATTTTAGCAGCGCGTTACCAGGGTTTGCCTCAGATTTGATTTACTGAAGGAGAAAAGTGTTTTGACACAAATACAGGATATTACGAGTCCAATGACGTTGCTGGAAAAAAAAGCAACCTGGTCTTTGGCGGCGATTTATGCGCTGCGAATGCTGGGTCTGTTTATGATTTTGCCGGTTTTGTCTTTGTATGCTGAACAGCTGGATGGCGCCACTCCTTCATTAATGGGGCTGGCGATGAGTATCTACGGATTTTCTCAAGTGCTCCTGCAAATACCGTTTGGTCTTTTGTCTGACCGGTACGGGCGTAAAAAAATTATCGTTTTCGGGTTGTTGATTTTTGCACTGGGCAGTGTAGTGGCTGCAGTTTCCACAACCATTTACGGTGTGTTGATAGGCAGAACCTTACAAGGCGCCGGTGCTATTTCGGCTGCCGTGATGGCTTTGGTTGCCGATTTGACTCAAGAAGTCCATAGAACCAAGGCGATGGCAATCATAGGGTTGAGCATTGGCGGTTCTTTTGGGATTGGCCTGATTGCAGGCCCGGTTTTCTCTCAATGGTTTGGGGTTCCAGGTCTGTTTTGGCTGACAGCCGCCCTCACATTGATAGCGGTCCTGACTATCATTTATGTCGTGCCTGATCCTAAACAATCCAAGCTGCACCGGGACGCCGAATTTGTTCCCTCAGAAATGATGCATGTGCTTCGAAGCCCGGATCTGTTGCGTCTTGATTACGGTATTTTTGTATTGCACATGATGCTGACAGCCAGTTTTGTTGTGATTCCCTTGTTGCTTCGCGACACAGGAATGGCGGGCGGACAGCACTGGCAGATTTATTTGCCGATTTTTGTCATATCGATGGCGTTTGCAGTGCCTTTTGTTATAGTGGCCGAAAAAAAACGAAAAATGAAAAGCGTTTTCCTGGGCGCGATTGCGGTGGTTTCAGTAGCGCAAATAGGCCTGGCTCAATTTCATGACAATCAGATTGGCATCATCGCTTTTCTGGGCATTTTCTTTTGTGGATTTAACTTGCTCGAAGCGACATTACCCTCACTTATTTCAAAAACCGCGCCCGGCGATTTAAAAGGAACCGCGATGGGGGCTTATTCAAGTTCACAGTTTTTGGGATTGGCTATCGGCGGCGTGCTGGGTGGATGGTGTTACGGCGAATATGGTGCCAATGCGGTGTTTATTTTTTGTGCGGCGGCCGGACTGAGCTGGTTTTTGGTTTCATTAGGGATGAAGCAGCCTCGGCATTTGGCAAACATGCTGATATCCGTTGATATGATTTCATCAGATGAAGCCGATCAACTGGTTAGTCAAATGCTGACGCTAAAAGGAATTGAAGATGTCACGCTGCATTATGACGAAGGTGTTGCCTATCTCAAGGTCGATAGCCAGTTACTGGACAAACAGCAATTACAACAATTGATTACGCAAGCCATGCCTGCTTAAATCAGAGAACTATTATTCTGGAGAACCTATGCTAAATAAAGTTACATTAATCGGACGTTTGGGTGTGGATCCCGAAGTCCGTTATATGCCCAGCGGTGGCGCAGTCACCACCATTCGCCTTGCCACATCGAGACGCTGGAGGGATAAACAAACCAACGAACGTAAAGAAGAAACAGAATGGCATAGGGTCGTTTTTTTTGCGCGGTTAGCGGAAATTGCCGGCGAATACCTGAAGAAAGGCAGTCAGGTCTATGTGGAAGGACGCATTCGAACCCAGAAATGGCAAGGCCAGGACGGACAAGACCGCTACACCACAGAAATTGTTGCAGAAGAAATGCACATGCTCGATAGCCGCAGCGGAGGCACGGCCAATTATGGAGAAGGCGCGGGTGGCGGATATGCTCCCGCAGAACAATCCTCTAAACCCTCTGGCCCAGGCAATAGCCCCTCTAATCCACCCACTTCAGCGCCTGCCCAGTTTGACGATTTTGATGACGATATTCCGTTCTGATGCACTTCTGATATAGACAATCAAAGGTATGTCCCCGGTTATGCATTTATGTCGAGAACCCATAGGATGTGCCGACGCCAGGAGGCGCATCAATCGCGACCGATGCGCTTTACGTTGTTCAGTACATCCTACATCCGGATTCCGGCGATCCTTGTCGGAATGTCGGTTATCCGCAGACTGGGCCAAGCCCAACAGATGGGGCATTAGGTTAAATGCTCGCCAATGCAAAGCCCATAGGATGTGCCGACGTCAAGAGGCGCATCAATCGCGACCCGATGCGCTTCACGTTGTTCAGCAGATCCTACATCCGGATTCCGGCGATCCCTTTCGGAATGAGGGTTATCCGCAGACTGGGCCAAGCCCAACAGATGGGGCATTAGGTTAAATGCTCGCCAATGCAAAGCCCATAGGATGTGCCGACGCCAGGAGGCGCATCAATCGCGACCGATGCGCTTCACGCTGTTCAGCAGATCCTATCCGGATTCCGGCGATCCCAGAAGGAATGACGCTTACCCGCAGGCAGGGCCAAGCCCAACAGATGGGGCATTAGGTTAAATGCTCGCCAATGCAAAGCCCATAGGATGTGCCGACGTCAGGAGGCGCATCAATCGCGACCGATGCGCTTCACGTTGTTCAGCACATCCTACTTCCGGATTTCGGCAATCCCTTGTCGGAATAACGGTTATCTGTATTCTGGGTCAAGCCCAAAGGATGAGGCATGAGGTTTAATACAAAGCTCATAGGATGTGCCGACGCCAGGAGGCGCATCAATCGCGATCTTTTATTGATTGGATTTGGGTCTAAACACGACGATCAGCGTCGGATGAATGAAGGTACACGCTCTATACAGAAACAACGGGATCCAGGACAAGATTAACGCAATTTTATTGTTTAAATTTAAATAATACCTTTGCGGCCACTTACACACTGAGTCACTGATTATTGAGATTGAAAAATGAGTCTGGGCTTTGTCTTTTAAAGAAAACCAGCTTAATAAGCTGACCTCCTCATGATATTTCCCCATGTACTTTAGTATCTGCATAAAAACAGGTTGCGGCAAATAATGTAATAAAGGCATCTGGTAATGGACTTCCCAAGGCCAAAGACGGTTTGGTGTTGCCAAATAAACTGCACCATCGGATTTTAAAACCCTGTAAATTTCGTTTAAATGAAAGTCAGCGTTGTTGACATGTTCTATAACGTGATTACTGATCACCACATCAAAATGCTGATTCTCAAAAGGCAGATATTCTCCATCAATACATACAAATGCAAAACCTTCGCGTTGGTTGCGTTGGTCTTTCACATCCACGCTAGTCACGTCGAAATAGTCTGAAAGAAAAAATGCAATTTCACCATTGCCTGTTCCTATATCTAAAAGTTTAAGCGAAGAATTTCTTACTTTGCCGGCATCTTCTATTATTTTAAGAATCTTTAAGGCTTTTGCCTGCCGACCGCTTTGGACAATAAAGCCGGGGTTCAGGGTTGGTGGTTTAGTTTTCATTGCATTGTTTCCCAGCAAAGCTGCCTTATTCTGTCGCCAAAAATGTCCCATGAAAATTCTGCACCATGTTGGCGGCAACTTTCAGGGCTCACCTTTTGGTTTGATGAATTGGCGTTGGAAAGGCTGTTTATCACGGTTTTAGTCATTGCCGGATAGTTTCCCGGTTGGATTAACCAGCCTGATTTATTGTGGCTTACCGCATCAGGAACCCCGCCAACCGCAAAGGCAACCGTAGGAAGGCCATAAACGGCAGCTTCAATAGCCACCATGCCGAATCCTTCTATGTCGCCCGGCAGTTCAACTACAGGAAAGATATGCAGCTGGCTGCTCTGATAGGCAGCTTCGAGCTGAGCTTCGTTAACATGCCCCAGAAAAATGACATGATTTTCAAGGTTCTTGTCTTTTGCCGCTTGAGTGATTTTTTCCTTTGCGCCGGATTTATGATGCAACGCATTGTTGGGTTCATCGCCAATAATAACCAGAATGCAGTCAGGACAGGCTTTGACGATATCAGGAAAGGCGTAAAGTATAAATTCAACCAGTCCTTTGCGTTCAGTCAAACGGCCAACGCTTAACAGAATCTTTTGATCTTGGGTCAAACCCAATTCGCTTCTAAAATCAAGTGAACGGTTAGCTATTGTAATGTTTCCAGGTATAACAACACCGGGATGAACCGTTTTAATTTTATCGGACATAACGCCCTTATCGATCGCCAACTTTGCCGTGTTTTGACTATTGACCCAAAGGGCATCGCAAGAACGTATGGCGGGAAGAAAGACGCTTTGATAGACAGGGTGCGGCATAACAACATCCAATCCATGAATAAAAGCAATTACTTTGGCTTGACACAAGTAGCCTATTAAACGCGCCGACAAGGCAGTGATGCCACTTCCGGAAATGATAAGTGCGGGTTTTTCTTTGATTGCCAGACGCAGTGTTGACCAAAATGAAAACCAGAAGAATACGGGTAAAGGCCTGTGCGGAAATTCACAAAAGCGAGTTGATGGGCTTAAATATAAAGGGCTGTCAGCAGGGCCCGCGACCACCACATCGAAAGACTTGTTTAATTCCAGATAAATATGATGATTAAGGCGCTCCATTCCGCCTCTGAGTGGGGGAAAGTTACGGGTTACCAGCAGGATCTTTTTCATTACGTTCTGCATCGCGATAATGAAGGGATGAAATTTGTTCGGAGAGAATGCCTATCAAAAAGATGATTAAGGAAGACAGAATGAGCAAAGCGCTCATGTTGGTAAACCGGCTGGTCGTAAAATAGGTATAGGCGTAGTAGCTGATGCCTATTAAAAAGACCGAACCGCTGATCGGTAAAAATAAACGCATAGGGGAAAAAAGCGCCCCAATTCGCAGGATGATGATAAAAAATCGAACACCGTCACGTAGCAGGCGGATATGGCTTTTGCCTTCCCGTTTTCCGGCATGGATAGGCACATAGGCGACCGGAAAGCCGGAGCGGAAAAAAGCCATGGTGCTGGTCGTCGGATAAGAAAAGCCGTTGGGCAAAAGGTAAAGAAATTTTCTGAATTTATTCGCTTTGACCGCCCGAAAACCGCAGGTAAGATCTTCAATCTTATGGCCTGTCATCAACGAAGCCAGCCGGTTATAAAATGAATTGCCTATTTTTCTGAACCAGGAGGCTTGCGTGCTGACGTGTCTGGCTCCCACCACCATGTCATAACCTTCATCCAGTTTCGCTAATAGTGCGGGAATGTTTTGCGGATTATGCTGGCCGTCGGCATCCATGAATATCAGTATCTGACCCCGCGCATTTCTGGCGCCGGTTTTGATCGAAGCCCCATTGCCTTGGCTGTAAGGGTGGCTAATGACTTTGGCGCCGGCATTTTGAGCAATTTGAGCCGTGTTATCGGTAGAACCGTCATCAATCACCAAAATTTCAGCATCAGGCACGATCGCCTTCAATTGTGTTAACAATTCCGGCAGGTTCGCCGCTTCGTTTTTAGCCGGGAGCACAATGCTGAGTTGATTATTGGACTTCACAAAATTGTCAGATGATGAGTTTGCTGGATTCAAGATTACTGTGAATTGTTGGGTTAAGGTTATTACCTAAAACAATCGACCGGACTGAAGTTTAGCAGATCAAGAAGAAAGGGGAGGATTATACAGGTGCAGGAGTAAGTTTAAGACGGGACTCTTATTTAGCAGGGTAGGTTGGGTTGCCTGCTTTTCGCAACCCAGCAATTAGGCTATGTTCGCGTTAATAGTAGGCGTCGCCCCGGCAGGGAATGCCGGGGTCCAGAAGCCTTGGATGGCGTTGGGCTTTCACATCCTTGTGACCTGGGTTCCGGCAATCCCTGCCGGAATGACGGTGTTGATTTACTTTCAACTACTAACGCGAACATAGCCAACAATTAAAGCTATGGCATTGAGCTGTTGGGTTGGCTTTCGCCAACCGCAACCTACATTGAGCAACGCTTTTGTTTTGTTACGTTGTTTAAATGCCTTTAGATCACCCCTTATTCAGGGCTACTTATACTGGTTAAAATTTGTTGTTCCAGGTCGTTGACCTGATTTTTTCGCGGTAACCAGTTTTTTAGGTCTTTGGTATGTTGCGTTCTAGTGCGTTTGAGTAATTGCAGCGCTTCTTGTTTTAAACCGGCCATGGCATAGAATTTTGCCTTAAAAATTAAAAAGTCCAGGCTGACCCTGTCTTCTGTGATTTTATCCAGCGAGGTTGCCGCTTCAGAGTACTTTTCTTCGGCGTTGTAACTCAATGCCAGCAAAATAACCAAGTCTTCTTTTTGGCTGTTGTAACTTGCGTTGTTCAGCAATTGATCAAGAAACGCTCGGTATTGATCCCAGTTAAGTGTTGGGCAGTGGCCTGATTTTTTAAAATCATATATTTGTTTCCAACTGTCCAATGTGCCTCTATCGAATCTGCCGGTTTGCAACCGCTGTTTAATGGCTTCATTGGCAGGCACCCTTACATTATTATCCATACATTGCAACATCACGAGCTGGCTGTAGGTTCCCGGGTAATTAGGCCATTTTTTTTCAATGGTATGGGCTAATAACGATGAACTGGAAAAATCGCCGCTATTGGCAAAAAAGGCAGCCGCTTCCTGATGGGCGCGTAAAGAATTGGGCCGCTCGGTTAATGCTGAAATGGCTAATGCACCGGGTGATCGCCAGGTTGAAACTTCCGCGCCGTAAACCAGCATGTAACCCAGTGACATCAGCGATAGCAAGCCTATTGATGAATACCGGATGCCGTCTTTAATGCTTTTGGAATAACGAAGGGCTTTATGGTTGATATCCATGAGGGTACCGACTATGCCGATAATGATGCCGACGCTTGGCAAATAATTGCGATGCTCAAAATACAGCTCGAGGCCGAATATGCTGGATTCAAGCAGGTGTCCGGATAAAAACCAAAAAAGTGCAAAGGCTAAAAAAGGGACGCGCTGTCTAAATACAATCGCTAAGGCGATGGTAACCAACCACAGTATTACTGCTTTGATAGTGACAAAAGAGTCGAGTACGTTTCTATAAACAGGAAAGCCGTCATTAAAAATATTCAGTTTGTTAGGTGTGGGCAGCAGGATTTTGTCAACATAGTCCAGCAAGATGACCGATTCAGTCAATAAACGCTGAAATGGGGTGAAATCCGAACGCGTGTAATGGTTCAGGTCAAAGCATAAATAAATTAAAATAATCAGCGAAGGCATGACACCTAAAATGATAATCCAACTGTCCCAAAGTAAAGAACGCTTCTGGTTGCGTAACAAAAGCCAATAAAGCACGCTGATACCCAAGCCGGTCAATACTGCGTTTTCTTTGGAAAGGATGCCCAGGCTGTAAGTCAAGGCAATGCCCAACGTGGCGATGACTAAACCTTTGACGGTTTGGCCCGATATGGAAATTCTGAAGCCCCATAAAAAGGCAGTCACGCCAAGCAATGAAAAAAACGCCGCCAACAGCGTCATCCGCTGAACCACATAAAATACGGTGCTGATATTAAGCGGGTGGAACAGCCACAAGGTGAAAACGGTACCGGCAAAAATCAAGGCTGAACGCTGCGGCCAGACTCTAATCTGCGCAATAAGATAACAGCACCGATAAATTAACCAGGCGTTCGCGATATGAATACCCAGACCGGCCAGTTTGAAAGGAAAAGGATTGTGCGGCCAGTGTTCGGCTTGTAGCGCAAACGTGAGTAAGCTAAACGGACGACCTAATTGACTGGAGACCCCGCTCAATGAGAATTGCAAGGGGCTGATGTGCGTTTTAACCTGTTCCAGTCCATCAAGGTTGGGCCAGTCGTCCAGAATGAATCCACCCGCCAATCCGGGTAAACTGATCCAGCAATAGAGGAGAGTAATCAGGCATAAAAAAAGCCCCTGCATGAGCAGGGGCTTTGGTTTCAATTGCTCGGTTGAGAGCATTTATTATTATGGTGCTGGGCAAACGCTTGGTCTAACAGCTTGGTCCATTGAGCATGTCCAAGTAAAGCTAGTAGATCCGGATGTATCAAAAGTCATACCAATGGTTTCACCTGCTAATTTCGCATTCACACTTCCAGGTGTACTTCTGAAAGTAGCAGTATATGTATTGCCTGCTAATGCAATGCCACTTATATACTTACCCGTGGTTACAGCGTTTATTTGACCTGTGGTAGGCAAGTTTCCGTTAGTTGCGTACCATTCTGCTACCCCAGTTTTTAAACCACCTAATAAAGATGCACCTTCAGCCGCTTGAGCTCTGGCCAGATAATCCTGATAAGCCGGAATCGCTACAGCCGCCAAGATGCCGATGATCGCGACCACGATCATTAACTCGATTAACGTAAAACCTTGTTGTACTTTTTGCATTTGAATTTTCATAGTTAATTTCCTTCGTTGGGGGAGTCAATTCGTTTCGAGATGATTAAAGCATTAGCTATGCCAAAGTTAATAATTAATAAAAACGATTGCGCTAATCAGGGCTTGGCTGTCGGTAATTCAGTGAATTTAGTGATGTGGCGTGCAAGCATTGAGGTCTAGGCCGGGCTAAAGAAAAAATAAATCGATAGGCGATTTATTCGATTAACGGAACCTGGCGCGGTGAGGGTTGCGTTATCGTGTCCGAAAGTGACAAATTTTGTCACTCGGGCTCAAAGTAGGTTGGGTTGCATGCTTTTCGCAACCCAACAATTGACGCCATGGCCTTGAAATGTTGGGTTGGCTATCGCCAACCGCAACCTACACGGGGCATTAACTTTGTTTTGTTGCTTCGCTAAATAGTGACAAAATGATTTTACTCGGACGCTGTTATTTCTTACCCGTTATTATCATGGCGACTATGAATTTTGATACTTTAAAATATGTTGAACGGCTCAAAGCTGGCGGAGTGCCTGAAGAACAGGCTAAAGCTGAAGCAGAGGCCTTAGTGGCTGCTTTTTCCGAAGCAATGGATTCACAGTTGGCGACAAAATCAGTTGTTAATCGTCTGGAGCGCGAATTGTTGGTTATTAAATGGATGGTAGGTTTGGTGCTGGGTGGCATCTTGACCTTGATTCTAAAAGCTTTTTTTCCGGTTTGATTGCGCCGTTTACAAAAGATCAAGGCATTGTTCGCGTTACCGTGAAAGTCAGGGAGGCAGATGGGTAGCGTGAATAAGCGATAACGCATCCACCTTTAACGGCTTGGCGGATGCGGCTATCGCCTTATCCGCCCTACGGGCTTTCATTTTCCGGGGTGACAGCACTACTGGTGTAAACAGTGCCAACCTTAACTCCCCCAATTCATCAATTGCCTATTTCAAAGTGTTGCGACAACCGCTTTATCGCTGCTTAAAATAATTGGCATCGGCAAATTGGCTGCTGGTCAATGCTTCCATAAAGGCGGCCAAATCCGATTTTTCCTGTTGAGTCAAACCCAAGGGGCGCATTTCGGTATCCAGAAATGGATTGGCAAAACCGCCCTGATTGTGAAATTCGATGACTTCTGCAAGGTTTGCCAAACTGCCGTCATGCATATAAGGCGCAGTCAGGACAATATTGCGTAAAGTCGGCGTTTTAAAGTGGCCCAAGTCAGCTTTATTACCGGTAACCGCATAACGACCCAATTCCGAGAGTTCGGCGTTGGTTAACACGGGTGCATCAATTTTACCTTCAGTCTGTCTTGTTGCCTTGATGAGACCGGTCAGTTTGCCTGCGATTTTGCCGAAACCTATACCCAAGTTATGAAACTGGTTGTCCGTGAAGAGGGCGCTGGTTTCTGCAATTTTATGACAGCTGGTGCATCGGCCTTTGCCTTGAAATACCGCCAGGCCGCGAATGGCCGCATCATTGAGCGCATGGCTGTCGCCGCCGAAGCGATACTGGTCGAATGGGCTGTCTCCTGCGATCAGGGTACGTTCAAAGCCGGCGATGGCCATGACAACCTGATCAATCGAAATTTGTGCGGGCTCCAGACCAAATACCTGCCTGAATTGCTTGATATAGTCCGGATCGGTGCGGACAATGTCAACGATTTTTCGGTGATCGCTGAGGCCGTGTTCTATGACGTTAACGAAAGGGTCTTTGGCCTGTTCTTCCAATGAGTCCCTGCGGCCGTCCCAAAATTGATGCGTATAAAATGCGGCATTGATGACGCTGGGACTGTTGCGGGTGCCGAATTGGTCTTTGATGCCTGCTGCAACCGGCAACGAGTCGATGAAAGCATTGGCCGGGACATGGCAGCGCGCGCAGTTGACGCTGTCATCGGCACTGAAGCGCTTGTCTTGAAAGAGCTGTTTTCCCAGCGCTGATTTTTCAGGTGTTTGTGGATTGTTTTCCGGTATCGCCAAAGGTGGCAATCCCAATAAAGGATTTCCCGAAGGCGATAGTTTTAAAACAGATGGGGACTCGGGTTGATCCGAGCACGCGCACAGAATGCAGGTTATCAAGATAGGGATAAAGCATTTACGCATAATCAATCTTCCTGTGGCTGATTCTGGAGTTTATACTAAAAAGCGCCGTGACCGGGCACTTTCATCGGTAGGTGATGTTGTAGGAGCGGGCTATGCCCGCGATCTTAGGAGGTTCAATCGCGGGGATGGCCCCCATAAGCGCCAACTTAAGGGTCTAAGTGCTTGATTAAGCAAAACGAACACCTAAATTCCGACGTTCAGCGATGAGCTCCGAAACAGGCCCCGGCAAACCCTGAAGCTTTCTCTTGCGCGGACGTTCACAGAGGCTTTTTATACAGTCGTCAATAAATCGCTCATTTTTGGGCAAACAAGCCGTGAGTCCGGATTTGATTTCATCGGCGATCGTGCGCCATAAACGCCAATGGGTAATCGAACGATCGCCGGCCATCGTGGTGGCCGCCCGGCCGAATCGGCGCTGCACAATTTTTTGAGTCACTGCGGCAAACAGTAACTTGCCGTGCAAATATAAATCCGCCAGCTTGCTGTTTTTACGAGCGCGTAGCCGGTCGATATCGAGCAAACTTTTCAGGCGCTTGATGACCAGTTCCACTTGCCAGCGAACCCGGTAGAGCTCAGCGACGGCTTTGGTGTCGAGCACCGACTCGGAAATCGAGGTAAAAACCAATACCCAACCGCTCAGCATCAAGGTCTTTTGGCTTGCCGTGCGACCTTTATCACGCGCGCGTTGTTTCGCTTTGCAGCGTGCCTGGGCGGCCTGTTCCGGCGGTAACGGCATCGCATGCACCACGCCTTCGATGCGGTTGTCTTGATGACACAGATAAACCGGTATCGCAGCCGGTTGGCCGTTCAAGTCGCGTAAGCGCTGTTCCCAAGCGATTTTGACACCGTTGGGATCGTCGTTCCGCTCGTAAAGCGTCATACTGTGCGGATTATAGCGCAGCACGACATCGCCGCCCCGGTCAATGAACGGAATTAAGCTCTTCGGTTGGTTGTAGCCTCGATCCATCAGCGCGACATCACCTGCGGCCAACTGATAATGAGCCAAGCTTTCCCCGACTTTATCGGTCGTGACGTTGACCTCGCGGAGTGTCAAGCTCATCAAGTCGATCGCCACATGCAGGCGATAGGTCGTTTCGTTCGCACCCGGTTCTTGCACGGTCGAGCCGTCAATCACAATGAAATTGAACGAGCCGTTGTTGACCTTTTTATCCAGTCCAAACACACTCTTCAGTAACGACTTGATCCATGCTACGCAGGCCGCCAGTCGCTTGGTTACCGCCATGTCGCTCAAATAGCCCTGAAGCTTGGCGATTTCGCCGGCACAGCTGCGCAACGACAAGTCCAGTCCGCAATACAACAGGACTAATTGCAATAACTGCAGCGGTGATTGGATTTTCCGTGCCCGGGCAAACGCCTGCAATTCATAGGCCCGCGCCTGGAAATCAGTCGGGAGTTCTTGCAAAAAGTCATCAAAATGCGTATCAGTTAGCTGTGGCTGCATCATAGGGATTTTCACTTTCGTCGGTAAAAATACGCTATGTTGTGGCCACACCTTTATTTTTCAACTATGAATCAATATTTTATGGCTTAAGTTGGCGCCTATGGGGATGGCCCCCACCTACAAACTACGCATAACTTAATGGCGTTTTTTACTCTCATCCTAATCTTCTCAAAAGCGTTAACACGTTTTCAGGCCTTTATAATGATTGTCATTAAGCACAATTTGCTGTGAAATCGCAATCAAGAACAGTCAAAACTCAAGCATTCATGATCAAGCCAAAAGCCTTAACAAAGCAGGTCCCGGTGCCCTTGAAACCGGCTCGAAAAACCAGCCAGGGGCCGCGTATCGCTAAAAAAAAGCCGTCCAAAGTCAATAAAAAGCCTCGCACGTCATCTCTGGGTCAAAAGTTTCTGCTGCTCACGCTTGAATGTGCCGGATTATCCGGTTTGGGTCTGGTTTTAATTATTTTTGTGTTGGGTTGGTCCGCGCAGCGGTTTACCGGAACGGGTTTTTTGACCCATATGCTCCCCTTTGCAATCGGTGTGTTATTGATTGTGGTGATAGGTGGCTTATTACTTGCCGGCTGGTGGCGGTTACGCAAATGGCTTAACCTCCGGGCTCCTGTTGCCATTTTTCTGGTGTCGACAAGCTGTTTGGCACTGGTTTACTGGTCGGTAGTGCAGGCCGGATTTATTGACGCGTACGGCCATTTTAGAACACTGGTCGGAGGTAAAGAGGAGGTCAGACGGATCACGATTGGCCACCAGGTTTATGCCGCTTACCGTCGTATGGGGCATGCGCAACTGATTAAGCTGGTTGAACGGGGCGGGTCATTTGATAGCGATATCAATGAGGCGGCCAGGCGCTTTGATGTGGACGCCGATTTACTGAAAGGTGTAGCCGCGGCCGAGTCTTCATTTTTGCCGAGAACCAGCGCGGACGGGGGGCATGGTTTGTTTCAAATTACGCGGGTTCCCGAGTCGGTAAAGTCCGCCGCGAAAAGTGAATTAAAGGGTGCGCATCTGGATCTGGAAAATCATAAACACAATGCCTTTCTGGCGGCAGCGACCCTCAAACACTATTTAAACGACATGCACGGCGATTTGTTTCTTGGTTTGTTGGCTTATAACATAGGTCCTCAAAACGGCGGGTTGCGGTTTATCATGAAACAATACGGGGTTACCGATTTTGCGACCATTCAGCCGTATTTGCAGATTTTGCCTAGAGATTATCCGATTCGCGTGCTGACTTATGCGCTGGCTTTTCGAATTTGGAAAAAAGAAGGTAAGTTACTGGCTTATGAGGAAGGTGATAATGCTGTTAAAATTCAAAAAATCGGTATACCGGGGTTTTGAAGATGCCTTTCAATTAAAAATTTACCTGATTAAGCTTCAGCTTATTTGAAGTCGGTTCGCGGACCGACAGCCGCGATACTTTTCTTTGCTTGTCCAAAGAAAAGTATCCAAAAGAAAAGACACCCGGAGGCCGCGGCATCCTGCGCGCTGACGATTTTGCCGAGGGTTTTCGGAAGGGCTATCCCTAGCCCTCCGAAAACGAGCGGCATCCTTGCCGCTCCCCTAGCGGGCTTTAATCGGCAAAATCGCCAGTGCTCGGCGCGGCCTAACGGGACTCAGGTGGGACTCTGAGTCAAATCAATAGACGCCGGGAGGCGCTTATCATTAACAAACCTAGCTTAAGACTGGACAATTATGAAAGAAGTTGACGATGCACTAAAAGTAAAGCGAATAGCCGCGGTAATTTACCTGCTGGTCATGGGGTTCCTGATGACAGGTACTTATCTTTCCCAGCAAGAAAAAAGCAAAATTGAGCAAGAGCGGCAGGTTGACGAAAAAGTTGAGATCGTAAGCGAGCCGCCGCTTTTTTAAGGCTATATTCGCGTTAATAGTAGGTGTCGCCCCAGCAGGGATCGCCGGGATCCAGAAGCCATGCCATGGATGGCGTTGGACTTTCACTTCCTTGTGACCTGGATTACGGCAATCCATGCCGGAATGACGGCGTTTATTTACATTCAACTTCTAACGCGAACATAGCTTTTTTTAAACACTATTGGATTCTGTTCCAGACTTGGCATGAACTGAATCCAATGCTTTCCCGCTGATTTTTGGGGTTGGTGTAATCGGTATTAAACAGTAGGAGAATTATGTTTATCACTACGTTAACAACTTTGTTTACCTATACAAATTTCTTGAGCCCCATTGAAGTCTCTATTTTGCTGGTGGCGATTTTTTGTCTGGTTCATTTTTACACACCCGAAGTTAAAACCGAATGGCCTCTTCAGACCGGGGGTAGTTTCTATCAGTATCTTCTGGCAACTTGGTTAGGTGAAGCACCTCTGAAACGGGCCTTCTGGCCATTTTTTATCTTTGTCAATGTGGTCTTTTATTATATCGATTATCGAGTAATGAATGTGACCTACACCATTGCCAGCTGGAAAACTGTGCACGGGATGTTGTTATTGCCTTCAATATGGTGGATTACTTCTGTTTGGCGCTGTTCAGGGCATACGCAATTCAAGCTGGCCAGCAGCGGTGCCCGGGCGATGACACTGTTCTTTTTGTTTGAATGTTTTTTGCGTTGGGTTATCAGTGCCTATTACCCCAATACCTTCTTTGATTGCCGTTTGCTGATCATGGAATACGGGGATTGCTTTTAACCGATTGATTTAAAGGCTATGCGATCACATTAAGGTAGCGTTGCCAAAATTCAGTGATGACCTGATTTTGCATCACAGGATTTATAACACAGCTCAAGCGGCCGGATTCAAAGACATCAATTGACACAATCATTGATTAACAGTACCTTAGGCGGTCTTTTTTCTTCATTTAATATCGATACTTGCACCGAGCCGCTGATGGAACAATTTCATAGAATAAGTCGTTTACCCCCTTATGTTTTTAACATTGTTAATGAATTAAAGGCGAAAGCGCGAGCGGCCGGAGAAGATATTATCGATTTCGGCATGGGTAACCCGGATCAACCCACGCCGGATCATATCGTCAACAAAATGGTGGAAGCGACGAAACGACCCGATACCCACCGCTATTCGGTTTCTAAAGGCATACCTCGCTTACGCAAAGCGATATGTCATTGGTATAAAACCCGGTTCGACGTTGATTTGGATCCCGATACCGAAGCAATTGTGACCATAGGTTCCAAAGAAGGTCTGGCGCATTTAGCTTTGGCCACGCTGGGCCCTGGCGATGTGGTTCTGGTGCCCAATCCGGCTTATCCGATACATCCTTATGGCGTTGTCATTGCCGGTGCCGATGTGCGCCATGTGCCTCTGGTGCCGGGGGTTGATTTTTTCGACGAGCTGCATAAAGCCATTATTGATTCGTGGCCCAAGCCTAAAATGTTAATCCTTAATTTTCCGGGCAACCCAACCACGCAATGTGTGGAACTGGATTTCTTTGAAAAAATTATTGCCGTTGCCAGAGAGCACAAGATCTGGGTGGTTCAGGATATTGCTTATGCCGATATCGTGTTTGATGGTTATAAAGCGCCTTCAATTCTTCAGGTGAAAGGCGCGACCGATGTGGCCGTAGAGTTTTTCTCATTATCGAAAAGTTATAATATGCCCGGCTGGCGTGTCGGTTTTATGTGCGGCAACAAGGAACTGGTCGGCGCATTGGCCAGGATCAAATCGTATCTGGATTACGGTACCTTCACGCCGATTCAGATTGCTGCGATCACCGCGTTGGAAGGCCCACAGGATTGCCTGGTTGAAATTGCCGAGATGTACAGAAAACGCCGTGATGTCCTGTGTGAAGGTTTGACATCGGCAGGATGGCCGGTTCCGAAACCGAAAGCCACCATGTTTGTCTGGGCGCCCATTCCTGAACCTTATAAGGCAATGGGATCGTTGGAATTTTCAAAAAAATTACTGGTGGATGCCAAAGTGGCCGTCTCACCGGGTATCGGATTTGGTCAATACGGTGACGACCATGTCCGTTTTGGTTTGATTGAAAATGAGCACAGAACGCGCCAAGCCATTCGAGGGATCAGAAATATGTTCAAAAAGGACAACCTCATCTAATTTCATAATTAGTGAGCGTAGGTTGCGGTTGGCGATAGCCAACCCAACCTACGCGGTTCAGCACCTTAGTTTTGTTTCTCCGCTGAACAGTTACATCATTTTTTCGTTTAACAGGAACGGCTCTCATCATTCAGGAGTACACATTGAAACCGGTTAAAGTAGGTGTTTTGGGATTGGGTACCGTCGGCGGCGGCACGGTCAATGTATTGAAACGAAACGCAGCGGAGATTGCCCGCAGAGCAGGGCGTGAGATTATCATCACCCGGGCATCTGCGCGTGATCTGAACCGGGATCGCATCTGCGATACGCAAGGCATTAGCCTGACGACAGATCCATTTGAAATCATCAATGACCCTGAGATTGATATTGTCCTGGAATTGATCGGCGGCACTACCTTAGCCAAAACGCTGGTTTTAAAAGCCATAGCGCAGGGCAAGCATGTCGTTACGGCCAATAAAGCCCTGATTGCGTTGCACGGTAATGAAGTTTTTGCTCAGGCCAGTGCCAAAGGTGTAATGATTGCGTTTGAAGCGGCGGTAGCGGGCGGTATTCCGATAATAAAAGCGATTCGAGAGGGTTTGAGCGGTAACCAAATTCAATGGCTGGCCGGTATTATCAACGGCACCGGCAATTTTATTCTGACCGAGATGCGGGATAAAGGCCGTGATTTTGCCGATGTGCTGGCTGAAGCGCAGGCGTTGGGTTATGCCGAAGCAGATCCCACTTTTGATGTGGAAGGCATAGACGCGGGGCATAAGCTGACCATTCTGGCTTCCATTGCTTTCGGTATTCCCTTGCAATTTGACAAAGTCTATACCGAAGGTATTACCCAAATTACCCGCGCCGATGTCGAATACGCCGAAGCATTAGGTTATCGCATCAAGCATTTAGGCATTGCCAGAAAAACAGCCGAAGGTATCGAATTGCGCGTACACCCTACGCTGATTCCGCATCGCAGGCTTATCGCCAATGTGGATGGTGTCATGAACGCCGTTTTAGTCAAAGGCGATGCGGTAGGACCTACGCTTTATTATGGCGCCGGAGCCGGGGCTGAACCGACGGCTTCTTCGGTTGTGGCCGATGTGATCGATGTGGTCAGAGCGATGACCGGCGATCCTGAAAACCGTGTGCCGCATTTGGCCTTTCAGGCTGATTCTCTGGCCGATATCCCCATTCTTGCGCCTGAGCAGTTCCGTACGGCTTATTATTTACGTCTGCATGCGGAAGACAAGCCCGGTGTATTGGCCGATGTCACGCGGATTCTGGCTTCGCATCAAATCAGCATTGAAGCGATTATTCAAAAAGAGCCGCCTGCCGGGAAAAGTTCCGTGCCGATTATCATGCTGACTCAAAACACGCTAGAGCATGAGCTGAATGCGGCTATCACTGAAATCGAAAAATTAGTCACGGTAACCGGAAAAGTCAACCGCATCCGTTTAGAAACTTTGGGATAACAAAACAATGTCACAACATAAACGCTATACCGGTTTAATTGAACATTACAGAGAAAGGTTGCCCGTCGCCCGGGATACGCGCGTGATCAGTTTGTGCGAAGGCCGGACGCCATTGATTCGCCTGGAAAATATTCCCCGATTGATCGGGAAAGACGTCACGATTTATGTCAAGTTTGAAGGGCTTAATCCTACCGGTTCTTTTAAAGACCGCGGTATGACAATGGCGGTTACCAAGGCGGTAGATCAGGGCAGTCAGGCTATCATTTGCGCTTCTACCGGAAATACCTCCGCTTCCGCTGCCGCTTATGCGGTGCGTGCCGGAATCAAAGCCTTCGTATTGATTCCCGATGGCAAGATTGCGTTGGGCAAACTGGCTCAAACTTTGATGTATGGCGCCCAGATTATTCAAATCAACGGTAATTTTGACAAAGGCATGCAACTGGTCAAAGATGTGGCGGAGCATGCGCCTGTGGCCATTGTGAATTCGATCAATCCTTTCAGAATCGAAGGACAAAAAACTGCGGCTTTCGAGATTATTGATGAGTTGGGCGATGCCCCGGATTATCACTGTTTGCCGGTGGGTAATGCCGGAAATATCACGGCGTATTGGAAAGGTTATAAGGAATATTCATCCGATATCGGCGGGCTGAAAGCAGTCACTAAAAAAAGACCGGTGATGTGCGGCTATCAGGCGGCCGGTGCTGCGCCTTTTGTGGCGCGTGAAATGGTCGACAATCCCGAAACAATTGCTACGGCTATCCGCATTGGGCGCCCGCAATCCTGGGATATGGCCTGGGCGGCGCAAAGAGAATCCGAAGGCTGGTTTGAGTCTTTTACCGACGAACAGATTCTGGTTGCTCAAAAACTGCTCAGTCAGAATGAAGGTATATTTTGTGAACCGGCTTCTGCTGCTTCAATCGCGGGGGCTTTGCACGATATCAGTACCGGTGCAATTCCGGAAGGCAGTACGATTGTCTGTACCTTGACGGGTAACGGCATCAAGGATCCGGATGTGGCTATCAATCAATGTAAGGATGCCCATCCGGTCACGATAGACGCTGATTTGTATTCCGTTAAAAAAGCCATTCTGGATAATCTTTGAGTCGCTTTCAACCTATGATAAAAGCCGGCTTTTGCCGGCTTTTTTATTGAGCAGCATGTATTATCAAGGCGTAAAAAAGAACATATTACCCAGGCCTATCCTCAACAAACGCCTCCAATTGGACGATTTGCATCCTGTATTGCAGCGCATTTTCAAAAGTCGCGGTGTTAAATCGGTTGAAGAACTGGAGCGCACTTTAGCGCATCTGCCTTCCCCCTCAGCATTAAGCGGCATGACCCAAATGGTTGATCATTTGGTGATGGCTCTGACACAGCAGCAAAAAATAACGATAGTAGGTGATTTTGACGCCGACGGCGCCACCAGTTGCGCGGTTGCAATCAAAGGTCTTCACTTGCTGGGTGCCGGTTCTGTGTCTTTCGTTGTTCCCAACCGATTTGAATACGGCTACGGCTTAACCCCTGAAATCGTCGCATTGGTTAATCAGCAATCACCGGATGTGATCATCACCGTTGATAACGGCATATCCAGTATTGACGGGGTTGAGGCCGCTAAAGCGCTGGGTATAAAAGTGTTGGTCACGGATCATCATTTACCCGGCGATCAGTTGCCCGCAGCCGATGCGATAGTCAATCCCAATTTACCCGGCCAGCTTTTTCCAAGCAAGGCGCTGGCGGGTGTCGGGGTCATGTTTTATGTGTTAATGGCACTAAGGAGCCGTCTGCGCACGCTTAACTGGTTTGAAAAGAAAAGCATCAAAGAGCCTAATCTGGCGCAGTTACTGGATTATGTCGCTTTAGGAACCATTGCTGATGTGGTGCCGCTGGATCAGGTCAATCGTATTCTGGTGCATCAGGGCTTGCTGAGAATTCGCTCCGGCCAATGCAGCCCGGGAATTAAAGCGTTAATTGAAGTATCCGGACGTAATTTAGGCACACTGTCTGCGTCGGATTTGGGCTTTGCATTGGGTCCCCGGCTTAACGCGGCAGGCCGTATGGACGATATGTCGCTGGGCATTCAATGCTTGCTGACTGACGATGAAGCGCTGGCTAAAGATATTGCGCTGCAGCTCGATGATCTGAACAGCGACAGACGCGAAATTGAAGGCCAGATGAAAGTTGAGGCGATGGCACTGTTAAGCGAGATGAAAGCGCTGGACGAGCGGCATCTGCCTTCCGGGGTTTGTTTATACGATGGCAACTGGCATCAGGGCGTTATAGGAATTTTAGCGTCCAGGATTAAGGACAAGCTGCACCGGCCTGTGGTTGCTTTTGCGCCATCAGGGCAGGGTGAAATCAAAGGTTCGGCGCGTTCGATCCCCGGCGTGCATATTCGGGATGTGTTGAGTGATGTTGCGGCCGCTCATCCAAACTTGCTGAGCAAATTTGGCGGGCATGCCATGGCGGCAGGATTGACGCTTAAAATGCATGATTTTCCTCCGTTTTCACTGGCCTTTGACGAAATGGTGGCCAGGCGTTTATCGTCCATGGATCTCGAGCAAAAAATCTACTCGGATGGAGAGCTGACCGATACCGAGTTGACACTTGAATTCGCTGAGCTGCTGCTGAATGCGTCAACCTGGGGACAGGAGTTTCCCGAGCCGGTTTTTCATGGTTTATTTGATGTGATTCAAGCCCGTATTGTCGGTCAGCATCACTTGAAACTCGTTCTGCGGCAAAATGCAGGTCAACAGTTGATTGATGCGATTGTCTTTTTTATAGAGCAGCCTGAACAGTGGCTGGGTGTAAGGAAAATCAATGCCGCTTACCGGCTTGATATCAATGAATACCGGGGTAACCGGACGGTGCAGATGATCATTCAATATGTGGAAAAAATGCTTTGAGGCTGTCCCCTCAAAAGCGCACCTGATTACCAAGCTATTTCAGCTAAATCAATAAGCGACCGTCATGCCCGTCGGGAAACGGGCATCCAGTGCCATGGATGGTAAGCTTCGAGCTATCCATGTGACCTGGATTCGCTAACGCGGTCTGACGGCTCCGGCAATCCCTGCCGGAATGACTCGCTCGAATACAGATAAAGAGTTAGAGCTGGATCATCTTTATAATCAGGTCTTCCCTTGAGATATATTTAAAGCAAGGAGCGCAGATGATTCTGCGCCCCTTTAAGAAATTCAGCTGAATTTCTTTTCCGCTTTGGATCTTGAACCTATTACTGTTTTGCTTCGCCAGCATCAGCAGGTTGGGGTGCTGCAGTAGCATCCGGTTCGGCTGGTTTTGGGGCCTCTGTTTCAGCCGGTTTTGCAGCATCGGCAGGGGCCGGTTCTGCGGGTTTTGCTGCTTCAGGAGCGGTTGTATCGACTGGAGGCGCGGCTTGTTCAGGGCTCGCACTCTCTGCAGGTGGCGCTAATGAAGGAGCAGGTTCAGCTTTTGGCGCTTCTTTTGGAAGTAAAATTTCCACTTTGGCTTGGCTGCGCAATGTTTCCAGCATGGTTTGAATGCGTTGACGTTGTAAGAACGGTACCAATTGTTCTTTGACGGCTTCTAAAGGTGGAACAGCTTGAGCACGCGAGTCTTCACGCAAAATCACATGCCAGCCAAACTGTGTTTCTATAGGTGTTTTGGTATATTTTCCATTTTCCAATGCAACTACGGCCTCAGAAAAAGGTGGAACCATTTGTGTTGGTACGAACCAGCCTAGATCTCCGCCTTCGGCGCCAGCCGGGTCAGTGGAGTTCTTTTTAGCCAATTCTTTAAAATTGGCGCCTTTATCCAACTGTTGAATCAGTTTTTCAGCTTCATCTTTGGTTTTAACCAGAATATGGCTGGCTTTATATTCCATACTGTTGGCACCGCCGACATTCTTGTCGTATTCGGCCTTCATTTCTTCGTCAGTAATAGGCTTGGTTTTTAAGTAGTCTTGCAATGCCGCTTGAGCCAGTAACGATCTTTTAGCCTGTTCCAGTTTTTCGACTATTTCAGGGGATTTATCCAATTGTTTTTTCAGGGCTTCCTGCACCAATAATTCGCGCTGTACAAGTTCCTCTACTAGTTTGTCCTTAGGGAAAGTTTGCCCCTGGCTTCGTTCCGCAATTTCACTTTCCAGATTTGCCAGTGCTGATTTGCTGATGTATTGACCGTTAACTTCAGCGACAGCATCAGCCTTGTTGACTGCAGGAACAGATGCTTTTTGCTGAGCATCACATGCAGCTAACAGGCCTGAACCAGCGAGCAGTAATGGAATGATTTTTTTATTCATTTATAGCTTCCTTTGTATATTCAGTTGGGGAAATTGCGTTAATACCCAAGGCATGAATCTGTTGTTTCATCATGTCGCCCAGGGCCTTATAAATCAATTGATGGCGTTGAACCATCGATTTGCCTTCAAAAGCTTCCGCAACAATAGTGACATGATAATGTCCGCCACCGGATGCCGCACCGGCATGGCCGGCGTGGGCAGCGCTGTTATCGATAATCTCTAATTGCTGGGGTTGGAGTTCGGCCGTTAATGCTTTTTTAATCAGCTCGGTGATCATTGGGGAAATACCTTTTTAAATGGTTTGATTGAAACGGTGGCATAGACGCCGGCATAAACATAGGGGTCTTCAGCAGCCCAGTCTTCGGCTTCGGATTGGCTGTCGAATTCGGCGACAATCAGGCTTCCTGTAAATCCTGCTTCTCCGGGATTTTCAGCATCAATGGCAGGGTGCGGGCCGGCCAGGATGAGTCTGCCTTCATTTTGTAGCGCTTCCAGTCGTTGTAAATGATGGGGTCTCACACTTAATCGTTTGTCCAGACTGTTTTGGACATCGACGCAGATAATGCTATATAACACAAATTACTCCTTGTTATCAGGGACATAGCGGTAAAGATAAATCATTTGCAGGCCTATAAATAAAACCATCAGAGCAGGAACACCGAAAGTTTTGAAATTAACCCAGTCATCCGTATTAAATCGGAACATGACATAGAGATTGATAAAACCCACGCTGATAAAAAACAGCGCCCACATCAGGTTCAGCCGTTTCCAGATAACTTTGGGCAAGTCAAGGTTGGCTGACATAATGCGTTCTATAAAAGTTTTTTCACCGAAGAATTGACTGCCTAAAAAGGCCAGGCCAAATAACCATTCAATGATGGATAATTTCCATTTGATAAACTGTTCATTCTGCAAGTAGATGGTTGCTCCGCCCATGACCACGAGCAGGATTAATGTAATCCACTGCATTTTTTCAACTTTACGGTATTTGAGCCAGGTAATGACAACCTGAATGATTGTGGCGACGATGACCGTTGCCGTCGCGACATAAATGTCATAAAGCTTGTAAGCAATAAAAAACAGGATGATGGGGAAAAATTCTAAAAGCTGTTTCATGCAGTCAATGATTCGAGGTTAGGCATAAAGATCAATACCTGACACTAACTTGGCTCTTTGCTCTATTAACGGCGCAGTCGCTTGTTGGTGGTAGGCTTTGATGGCGTTCAACGTTCTGTTATGTGTCGGTGTATTGAATAAGTCGGGATTCGGATTGGCTAACGAGCTAAGTCCGGAATTTTCCAGTAATGTTTCAACTTGTTCCGGTGTTTGAGATTGGTCGGGCGCCAAATTCTCTCGCGCAGCCGTATGTGTCTGTTTTTCTTTTTTGGGTTGATTTTGAACGGCATCAGTCTGCTTGACAGTCCGGTCAGATGACCGAATTGCAGCATAATTGACGGATGAGCCGTGTATTTCCATTTTGGATGACGTTTTACCAGAAAATCAAGGCACATTGTAAAATCTTTAAGGCATATTGTACATGTCTGAAAAGGTGTTCTGATAGAATCATCATTTTTTGGAGTCAACCGTGGACAAACAGATAGAAACCGAGTTGGAAGCCGCTGCTTTTAGGGGCTTGCTGACCCATCTTCAGAATCATCCTGAAGTTCAGAATATCGAATTGATGATTCTTGCCGATTTTTGCCGTAACTGTCTTGCCAAATGGTATGCTGAAGCCGCCAAGGAAAGGGGTATAGACATTGATTACGAGCAAGCCAGAGACAAGGTTTACGGCATGCCTTATGCCGAATGGAAAGACAAGTATCAGCTGACAGCGACTCCGGAGCAGATGGCCGCCTATGAAAAAAGACAAAAGGAAAAACAGTGATGAACGAGAAACTGCCTTATGATGCCCTGTTTTCCGGTGCCATCGGCAAAGACTATGAAACATTAAAACTTATTTGTCCGTTAGCGACTGAAATGAGTCGATGGGTGGGTCACTATGTGGGTCAGTATGCTTCGGCAATGAAAGGTGAAAAGCTCAAAGTTGTCGAATTGGGCGGTGGCACAGGTATCACCACATTGTCAATTCTGACATCCAGAGAGGATTTGGAAATCATCAGTGTTGATAACGAACCCATCATGCAAAATCAAGCCAAAGAAAACTTGAAAGAATGGGTGGCTGCCCGGAAACTTGACTTTTGCGGAAATGATGCGTTGTCGGCACTGCGCGGTATCGAGGAAAACAGTATTGATATTGTCGCCTCGGTTTATACGATTCATAATTTTGATCAAGCTTACAGGAATGCGGTGATCAAGGAAATTTACCGCGTTTTGAAGCCTGCCGGCCAGTTTATCAATGGCGACAGATACGCTCTGGATGACATCAAAGCGCATACGCGCACGGTTCAGGAAGAAATCGGCGGTTATTTTAAAGTTTTAATTGGCGAGAACAAATTGGATGTGCTGGAGCAATGGATAGTCCATCTGTTTAATGATGAATCACAAAACCATGTCATGCGCGAAACGGAGGCTTTGGAGCAATTAGCCGTAGCCGGTTTTATCTCGATTGAGCTTAAGCATCGTATGGCGGTCAACGCTGTGGTAACGGCTTGTAAGCCAGACTAAATTCAAAAATCAAATCTGATTAGCAAGATGTTTCAGCTAAAATCCATAAGTTCGTCATGCCCGTCCGGAAACGGACATCCACTGCCATGGAGGGTAAGCTTCGAGATGAAACACCTTTGTAATCAATAAATCAAAAGGCCGGATGCCGAATTATTAGAAAAATCCGGCCTGTCTTTACGTTTTTGCAATAAGGATTAATTTGAAGGTTTGACTAGAACCGTGTCTATCGCTTCTAAATCGGCTTGTGTCAGATTGCTTGAAGCACTCTTCAACTTGATTGAGTTTATAAAATAATCATATCGGCTTCGGGCATAATCGCGTTTGGCTCTGTAAAGTGATCTTTGTTCAGCAAGTACATCGACCATGGTCCGGGTGCCAACTTCGAATCCGGCCTCGGTCGCTTCCAGAGCACTTTCTGCTGATATGACCGACGCTTTCAGGGCGGCAACTCTGCTGATGTTGCTAACCACGCCCCGGTAGGCATCTTTTACCTCACGTGTCACAGCGCGCTGAGCTTCAATCAGTTTCTCTTTGGCTTCTTCATATTCTTGTCTGGCTTGTCGCGCACGAGACATCACCATACCGCCTTCAAACAATGGAACATTAATCTGCAGTCCAATACTTTGAGTATCACCGCGCAAGCCGAAGGTTGCGGTATTATCTGAAACACCATACGAGCCGATAATATCGACTTGTGGCATATGACCACTGTTTTGGACGTCAATGGTTTTTCTGGCATATTCCGCTTGATTGAGCGCTGCAATGATTCGCAGATTATTTTCTCTGGCAGTCTCGTTCCAGGTCCCGATATCTTTGGGTTCCGGACTGGTTAAATTCAGTTCTTCGCGCAGGCGGTCAAGTTGAGGCTCGTACTCACCGATGATTTCTTTTAAGGCCTCTTTTTTATTGTCCAGATTGTTTTCTGCTTCAATTTCGTTAGCGAGAGCCAGATCATGAGCTGCTTGTGCCTCATGCACGTCTGTGATGGCAATGATGCCTACTTCAAAACGTTGATTGGCCTGATCAAGCTGCCGGGCAATTGCATTTTTTTCGGAGGTGGTAAATTCAAGATTATCCTGGGCACCCAGAACATTAAAATAAGCCTCGCTGATTTTAACAATCAGGTTCTGTTCTTCAGCCTTGAAATTAGCTTCCGCCTGAGCGATTTGATTATCCGATTGGCTGAGTTGAATCCAGTGTTCCCAATGAAAAACCGGTTGCTTTAAATTGGCGCTAACGGTGTTATTCCAATAGTTTTGTACTCCGGCGCCCTGAAATGTGTTTTTTTTACTGTTTAACCTGTCCCTGCTGCTGCTGCCTGTTACTGAAATCGTTGGGAAAAACCGGGCAAAACCTTGTGAGCGCGATTCCAAACTGGCGGCTTGCTGAGCTGCGCTTTGTTTTAGAACAGGGTCGTGTTCAAGGGCTAATGCGTATATGTCGGATAAGTTTTCTGCAAAAGCAGTCTGAGTCGTTATGAGCAGCATGAGAACTGCACATAATTTATTAAAATTGGCGTGTTTTGTCATAAACCTTAGGCTGGATGAAATAACATTCAAGATAATAACCTTTTTACAAAGCTGTATGGATCTTTTTAGAAGATTTTAGCGCTTTTTGTTAAATTGTCAGTCCGGTCGTCCAGTATGACCTGAACATTTACTTGGCCTGTGTTAAGCCTATTTTCAACATTGTAGATCGAGTACATTTTGAGTATTCTAACTCACGTAAGTGCAACCCCTTATAGCAATTTATGCTATTTTAGTCGCTTGGAATTAGGTAGGGTAAAATACAAATGCATAAAAAAGAGTACAGTTTAAATCCTGGAAACCCCTATCCACTAGGAGCCAAGCCGAACAGCGGTGGTGTGAACTTCTCAATATTCAGCCGGTATGCCACGTCAATAGAATTGTTATTGTTCGAAAGCTCTGAAAGTGAGTACCCATATCAAGTTATTACCTTGAAACAAGAAAACCGGACATTTTTTTCCTGGCATGTCTTTGTCAAGGAATTGCCCGTAGGCACTTGGTATACCTGGCGAATTGATGGTCCTCATGATCCTGTCGGGCGTGGACTTCGTTTTGATAAGCAAAAGCAGATTCTGGATCCGTGGGCGAGAGCGATCAGTCAAAAAAATTGGGACCGGGGTGCTGCGTGTCAACCGGGTGACAACCTAAACAGATCAATGCGCTGTGTCGTCGTTGATGACGAATACGACTGGGAAGGTGACAAGCCCTATAACATCAGAAGCCAGAAAGCGATCGTATATGAACTGCATGTCGGCGGATTTACCCGTCATCCTTCGGCCCAGGTTGATAAACCGGGCACATTTGCCGGATTGATAGAAAAGATACCTTATCTTAAAGAACTCGGCATTACTCACGTAGAGTTGTTGCCGGTGATGGCTTTCGATGAGCAAGATGTCCCTCCCGGTACTGCGGCATTGGGTCTGAGAAATTATTGGGGCTACAGTACGCACAGTTTTTTCAGTCCGCATCCGGGCTTTTGTGTGACGCCGGAGCAGGGTACTCATTTGGTTGAGTTTAAAGATCTGGTTAAGGCCCTGCATGAAGCCGGTATCGGAATTATTCTGGATGTGGTGTTTAACCATACATCCGAGGCCGGAACTAACGGGCCAGTGATTAACTTCAAAGGCATAGCCGGTGATGTTTACTATCACTTGGATTCTTATGACAAAAGCATCTTTCTTGACTATACCGGTTGCGGCAACACGCTTAATGCAAACCATCCCTTTGTTTCCCGGTTCATTATCAGTTGTCTTGAATACTGGGTGAGAGAAATGCATGTCGACGGATTTCGTTTCGATTTGGCCAGTGCACTGGCGCGAGGTGAGTCCGGAGCTGTTTTGCATGATCCGCCGGTACTCTGGGGTATTGAGCTTTCTGAACAGCTTGCCAGAACCAAACTTATCGCAGAAGCATGGGATGCAGCCGGGCTTTATCAGGTTGGCAGTTTTCCGGGTTATCGATGGGCTGAATGGAACGGTCGTTACCGCGATGTCGTGCGTCGTTTTATCCGCGGTGATTTAGGTCAGATAAAGGAATTGGCCACACGTATCTGCGGCAGCGGAGATCTGTATGAGTCTCAGGGCCGATTACCCATCAGCGGTATTAATTTTGTCACCTGTCATGATGGCTTTACGTTAAACGATCTGGTCAGTTATAACGAAAAACACAATGAAGCCAACGGTGAAAGCAACCGTGACGGTTGTAACAACAGTTTGAGTTATAACTACGGGTGTGAGGGTGGAACCGGTGATCCTGCCATAGTGGCAATAAGAAGGCGGCAGGTTAAAAACGTTTTTACCATCTTGTTATTAAGTCAGGGTGTTCCGATGTTATTGGCCGGGGATGAGTTTTTAAATTCCCAGCGCGGCAACAACAACGGCTATTGTCAAGATAATGCAATAACCTGGCTGGATTGGACAATGGCGGAAGAAAATGCCGATATTTTACGTTTTGTCAAAATGATGATTGCATTACGCAAAAGACATTCATCGTTGATGCGCCGGAACTTTTTGACAGGCCATGTCTTGCCGACACGGAATATACCGGATATTGCATGGCACGGGGATTCACTTTGGACGGCACCTGAATGGGAAAACCAAGAGGCCAGACACCTGATTTTTACTTTGGCGGGGATGGAAGCAGATGAAACTGATCTTCATGTCGCGTTTAATATGGCCGATACCGATCTGAGAATCGAATTGCCGGTTATTGAAGCTAGAGGCTGGTGTTTGTCTGTTGATACGTCATTAGCTTCCCCTGAAGACATTGTTGCATCGGATCAGCAGCACGTTTTGCCGGGCTCTCATTATGTGGTTTCACCGAAAACAGTGGTAGTTTTCGAGAATAAGTTACTTTGATGCAGCTACAGCGATGGTTTTACTTGTTCTTAGAAAATCAATCGCTTGCACTATCAATTCAAAGCGGGGGAGTAGTGACGATGCAGGGCAAGATCGCCTGAATCTTGATGGATATTAAACGGCTGAATAAATATTGGGTGATAATTGTCAGTTTGAACTTTTAATGTGGGCTTTGATGTTTGGCGTAAGCCTTGCGAGGAACGCCGTAGACCCATCCCATCCACGGGGCTTGCCGGCAGCATCCCTGCTGCCTCCCCGCTAAGCTTACGCCTCTCCCGCTTAATCTTCAAAGTGGGAATAGCTGGATTTATTCAGCTCGCTTTACCTAGGCATCAGGCTCGATCTTTTTGGCAATTACTTGTTGGCTCTATGATCGATGATCTCGTCCACGACAGACGGGTCGGCCAATGTTGACGTGTCGCCCAGGCTGTCCAGTTCGTTGGATGCGACTTTTCTCAGGATTCTGCGCATGATTTTGCCTGAACGAGTTTTTGGCAAGCCCGGTGCCCATTGAATAATATCGGGATGAGCGATAGGGCCGATTTCCTTCCTGACCAGTTGAATCAATTCCTGTCTTAATTCCTCGCTAGGCTCAATACCCACATTTAGGGTCACGTAAGCATAAATGCCTTGTCCTTTGATGGGGTGCGGATAGCCGACAACGGCTGCTTCCGCAACATCTTCATGCAATACCAAAGCGCTCTCTACCTCTGCAGTACCCATGCGATGCCCGGAAACATTAATCACATCATCGACCCGGCCAGTGATCCAGTAATAGCCGTCTTTGTCACGCTTGGCGCCATCGCCAGTGAAATAATAGCCGGGAAAGTTTTTGAAATAAGTGTCAATAAAACGCGCGTGATCGCCGTATACGGTTCTGGCTTGGCCTGGCCAGGGTTTGGTGATGACTAAAATGCCCTCGGCTTCCCCTTCAAGTATATTGCCCGCATTGTCGACTATTGCCGGTATCACGCCAAAAAATGGCAATGTGGCTGAGCCGGGTTTCAGTGCTATAGCGCCGGGCAGGGGGGTTATCAGAATGCCGCCGGTTTCGGTTTGCCACCAGGTGTCGACAATAGGGCAACGGTTGTTGCCCACTACATGGTAGTACCATTCCCAGGCTTCCGGATTAATCGGTTCGCCAACCGTGCCGAGAATACGCAGGCTGGAGCGTTGAGTCCGGGTGACAAATTCGTCCCCCTGAGCCATAAGAGCCCGTATCGCAGTGGGTGCGGTATAAAAAATGTTAACCTGATGTTTGTCAACGACCTGCCAGAACCGGTCTGCTTCAGGGTAAGTCGGCACGCCTTCAAACATCAGTGTTGTGGCGCCGTTGCACAAGGGGCCGTAGATCACATAGGAGTGACCTGTCACCCAGCCTATGTCGGCGGTACACCAGTAGATGTCGCCATCATGGTAATCAAACACATATTTATGCGTCATGGCCGCATAAAGCAGATAGCCGCCGGTGGTGTGCAGCAAGCCCTTTGGTTTGCCGGTCGAGCCGGACGTGTAGAGGATGAATAACGGATCTTCCGCATCCATAGGTTCTGCCGGACAGTCTGTTGACGCGTCCGCCATGGCTTCGTGGTACCAGATGTCCCGTTCGGCGTGCCATGTCACCGGGTTGCCTGAGTTTTTGATGACGATCACTTGTTTGACGCAAGGGCAATGGTCAACTGCCTGGTCAACACCTGCTTTAAGAGGCATGGATTTGCCGCCGCGAATACTCTCGTCCGCACAAATGACATAACCGCAATCAGCATCGAGGATGCGTTCTCTCAGAGATTCCGATGAAAATCCGCCAAATACGATTGAATGGACGGCGCCAATGCGCGTGCAGGCCAAAATTGCCACGGCTGATTCCAGAATCATCGGCAGATAAATACAAATGCGGTCGCCTTTTTTGACGCCTTGAGCTTTTAACACATTGGCGAATTTACAAACCTGCTCATGAAGCTGACGATAAGTCAGAGTTTTATGATTGGCCGGATTGTCACTTTCCCAAATAATGGCGACCTGATCGGCGCGCGTTTCAAGATGACGGTCCAGGCAATTGAAACTGACGTTGAGATGGCCTCCTTCAAACCAGTGTGTGTAGCCTTTTGTGTAGTCATAATCCAGCACCTTTTCAAAAGGCTTGTCCCAGGTTAGAAATTGCTGCGCCTGTTCGGCCCAGAATGCCTCGGTGTCATTGATGGACTGTTGGTGATAGGTCTCCTCTGTGATATGCGCATGAGCGGCTATTTCAGGACGAATTGGATAGGTTTTAGCATCGGACATGAGTGATCCTTGATTCGACAATTAGTTGAGCCCGGCAAAACCATTGGATGGGCATAGTTGAGTCCATGATTGTAATGGAGCAGGATGCCAATGAGAAATACCCCATTGCAGAATTTCCTGAGGCAATGAATTGATAAGCTCTTCGGGTGGCGCTTGTTTTAACAATTGGAGCAAATGAAATAATACGGCGCTTGGGTTGCGTTGATCAACTGCTTGAGCATAGGTTTGTTTGCTCAGTTTTTGACCCTTTTCATCAACTAATATGGGTAGATGCATATAAGATGGGGGCCTATAGCCCAGAAGCGTCTGCAAAAAAATCTGTTTGCTGGTGGAGTCCAGTAAATCAATACCTCTTACGACATGCGTAACGCCTTGAGCCTGATCATCGACGACAACGGCTAGCTGGTAAGCAAACAACTGGTCTTTCCTTTTAATGATAAAGTCCCCGTGCACTGCATTCAAATGCTCGGAGAACTCCCCTTGTAATCTGTCAAAGAATTCAATAACCCCGTTATCGGTTTTAATGCGAACGGCATAATCGTTTTGTTCATGGAAGTTTTTATCTCGGCAAATTCCCGGATACCGGTCTCCACCGCCATGATGGTGGGCATAGTCTGTCAGATGCTTCCTGCTGCAGGTGCACGGGTACAGCAGATTCAAAGCCTTGAGTCGTGCGAGTGCTGATTCATAGCGGTTGATATGCTGACTTTCGTAATAAATGGTTTCGTCCCAGTGTAATCCGAATGCTTCCAGAGTTTTTAGAATAAGGCTGGCAGCGCCGGGGGTGTTTCTGGGGGTATCGACGTCATCGATTCTGACTAACCATTTACCCTGATGATGACGCGCATCAAGGAAACTGGCCAAAGCGGTATAAAGGGAACCTAAGTGGAGAGGGCCGGTAGGCGATGGCGCGAACCGGCCAATATAAACGGGAGTTGTCTTACTTGAGGGATTTATCCCATTTGTTTCTCTCGAATTTCATCCAGGGTTTTACAGTCGATACATAGCGTGGCTGTAGGTCTTGCCTCCAGGCGGCGAATGCCGATTTCAATGCCGCAGGATTCGCAGTATCCGTAGTCGCCTCTTTCGATATCTTTTAATGCCTGTTCGATTTTTCTAATGAGTTTACGTTCGCGGTCACGCGTTCTAAGTTCTAAACTGAATTCAGATTCCTGAGTCGCTCTGTCATTGGGGTCGGGGAAGTTTGCAGCATCATCCTGCATATGATGAACAGTTCGATCAACCTCCTTCATCAGATCTGATTTCCAGTTCTTCAGTATGGTTTCGAAATGACGAGCCTGTGCTTCGCACATGTATTCTTCGCCTTCAACCTCTTCATACGGTTTAAAACTGAACGGTGATGTATCAGTTTTATTGCTATCGCTCATCCATTGACTCCTAAAAGCATGAAATAAAAAACTGCGCATTTTTATCAGAATAGCGGGCGCTTAGCAAGGATTATTGCTATTATTTCCGCCCGGTGAATAATAGATACAAAACAATGATAAATCAATGCGCTAAAAGAATGGATGATATTTCGCCTTTTTACGTAATGGCGATTCTTGAGCGGGCTAAACAACTAGAAGAGTTAGGGCGCGATGTCATTCATATGGAGATTGGCGAACCTGACTTTCCAACACCGGGCACTGTCTCAAATTCCATTTTGGCAATTATTGCCTCAGGACAGATAAAATATACACCGGCCGCAGGACTGACCGAATTAAGAAAAAAAATTGCCGGTTTCTATAGCCAACATTACGGTGTCACGGTAAAAAAGGAACAGTTATTTGTCACGCCGGGTGCCTCGGGTGCTTTTTTGCTGGCTTTAGGCTCCAGCTTGAATCCGGATCAAAAAATTCTGATGGCCGATCCTTGTTACCCTTGTAACAGTAATTTTGTAAAGCTTTTTGGCGGTCAGGCTTTAACTATTCCGGTTGATGCGGCAACCGGCTTTCAGTTAAGTGCAGAGCTGGTTAAAAAAAACTGGACTTCGACCTGTGCCGGTGTTTTGGTTGCATCGCCATCCAATCCAACCGGAACGCTGATCCCGGAAGACGAGCTGGCAAAAATGATTCTGGCTGTCGGGCAGTTAAAGGGGACTTTTTTCTCTGATGAAATTTATCACGGTCTCGTGTACGGAAAGAATGCGAATACAGCGCTGCAATTTAGCCAAGATGTGTTTGTAATCAACAGTTTTTCCAAGTATTTTGGTATGACCGGTTGGCGAATAGGCTGGCTGGTTGTTCCTGAAGCCTATATAGAAGCTACTGAGCGTTTGGCGCAAAATATTTTTATTGCCACCGGAACGCTGTCTCAGATAGCCGCCCTGGCGGCTTTTGATCCGTCTACGTTGGATGAGCTGGAGTCAAGACGCAGGGAGTTTGAACGGAGGCGTGACTTTTTGTATGAGAATTTACTGCGGCTGGGCTTTATCATTACAGCAAAGCCTGAAGGCGCGTTTTATATTTATGCCGACTGTTCACGATTTACCCGGGACAGTTATCAGTTTGCGCAGGATTTATTGGAAGAAGAATACGTGGCTGTTACGCCTGGCAAGGATTTTGGCAAGCATAATGCGCACAAATACATACGTCTGGCTTATACGACATCAATTGAAAGAATGGCTGAGGCCATTGCCCGAATTGAACGATTTATTAACAGGTATCCCTCATGGCAGTCATACAAATAGAAGCGACCGATTTACTGGTTCGTTTAAGCGAAAAAGACTCACCTATTTTACTGGATGTGAGAGAGCCGCATGAATTTGAGTATGCCCGGATTGAGGGCAGTGAGCTTATTCCTCTGAATCAAATTCCATTACGTTTTAATGAATTGGATCCTCTGAAAGAAGTGGTCGTCATTTGTCATCACGGCATTCGAAGTCAGCAGGCGGCCTTTTTTCTTGATCATCAGGGGTTTAAGCATGTGTTGAATCTTGCGGGTGGCATTGATGCCTGGTCAAGAGAATGTGATCCGAATATCAAGCGATATTGATACCTGGGCTTAGCGTTCAATTTGGGTGGAAAACGGCTCAACCCACACCGTTTCTCCGGCCGTAACACCCCGGTTTGTTGCCGGTAAGTCTATATAACAGTTGGCCCGACTCAAAACGCTGAGTATATGAGAGCCTTGGTTGCCTGCCGATTTAACTTCATAGCCATTATCTTCGCTTAATGACAAAATGCCGCGCATGAACTCCTGCCTCCCTGGTGCTTTTTTGATGTTTTCTGTGCTTACAGCCTGAATTCTGAGTGCTCTGGCCGGCTGGGCTCCAGTCATCTGCCGTAAAGCGGGCATGACAATTTTATCGAACGCGACCATGACGGAAACGGGATTTCCAGGAAGTCCAAAAAAGACACAATCTTCAAGCCAGCCAAAGGCAAAGGGTTTTCCCGGTTTTACTGCAATTTTCCAGAACCCGACGCGGCCGCATTCATCCAGTATTTCTTTTATAAAGTCGGCATCGCCCACCGAAGCGCCACCGGTGGTGACTATCACATCATGATTGTTTGCAGCATTGAGTAGTATCTCTTTCAGTTCGGTTTTGTCATCTTTGATTATGCCCAGATCAGTTATTGTAAAAGCGGTGTCGTTTAGCAGCGAACGCAAAAGGCTGCGATTGCTTTCAAAGATTTTTCCTGAAGAAAGTGGCCGGCCTGGAGAGATCAGCTCATCACCTGTCGCAAGATAAGCGATTCTGAGCGGACGAAATACTTCAAGGTGATGAATGCCGGCGGCTGCCAAATAACCGATATCAGCCGCGCATAATCGTTTGGAGGCTTTTATCAGTGGTTCACCCGCTTCGACATCTTCTCCTGCCGGGCGGATAAATTGACCAGTCTTGATTGAGGAGGGAAATTGCACCCTATTATCGATAACCTTGACTTGTTCCTGCATAACAACAGTGTCCAGTTCTCCGTTTACCACGGCTCCGGTAAAAACCCGTAAGCATTCTCCTCTGTTGATCGCGCCGTCGAATGGTTTTCCTGCCCAGGAAGTACCGGCAAGTTGGAGTTCAAATGTGGATTCAAGATTGACTTCAGTGCTGTTAAAAGCATAACCGTCCATGGCCGAATTTCGTTCGTAAGGAAGATCGATTGGCGACTTAACCGTTCGGGCAAGTATTCTTCCTAAGGCATGAGCCAATGGAATAATCTCTGTGCCGGAAACGGCTGTTACGCTTGTGATGATGCTCTCTAGCGCATTGTCAAGACTCAAAAGCTTTGCAGAATCGAGGCTACATAAGTCAATCATGTGATGTCTCCTTGTGCCAGTTCAAGATGAAATCAGCAATTTCAGCCGGTTGATTGAGATCAAGTCCGGTCATGTGGTCAGGCAATGTCAAAGGGGCGTCCGATGCGACAGCGATAACGTTGGGATCGTTAGGGTAAAGCAGAGGTTTATTGAGTGCGGGTCTGTGCAGCTCTATTTTTGGAAAGTGCTCTGCTTTGAAGCCTTCCACCAAAATCAAATCAAGGTTAGATTGATCGAGAACTTTTAATTGATCGTCCAGTCGGGGTTCAAGTTCGGAATCGATTTCAGTAATGATTGCACGCCTGTTGCGAGACGCAAGGAGAACTGAAACAGCACCTGCTTGTCTTAATCGAAAGCTGTCTTTTCCGGGTTGATCGATTTCGAAACTATGATGACTGTGTTTTATCAAACCGATTTTTAAACCTTCTTGGCTTAATAGTGGTATCAGTTGGGTAAGGAGCGTGGTTTTTCCGGTTCCGCTGAAAGCGGCGAATCCGATTATAGGTATGGCTGCATGCTGCATGTTGAGTAAATGGATTAAGAGTCGAAAAAAAGATCGGGCTAAGATAGTATTAATATAATGCTTAAACACTATCAGGCATACACTTGATATGGTGTAACTATTCAGTATTTTTTTGTCTCTGTTCACCCCTCCCATGTTATTGGGTGTAGGTGCTTAATTTCAAAGGACGCATGAATACATCCCTGTTGCAGATAGCCCGATAAAACAATTGCCTGCGCTGTTTAAGAGACTCGCGAAATAGTTACAAAATCATTTAGATTGTTGGAGAATTTTTTGATTCGGTTGTACTTGGTTCTGGTTCTGGTGTTGATGGTATTTTTTGGCCTGCGTTCAGTGTTCAAGATGCCAAAAGAGACGCTCAATAAACATATCAAAACCGGAGGTCTTGGTTTAATTGTAGTTATTATGCTTTATTTGGCGGTCACAGGGCGGCTTAGTTGGTTGTTGGCGGCATTGGGTGTTCTTGTTTCAGGTTTAATGCGGGCCGCACCCTTGCTTGCCAGATATGCGCCGGTCATTCAGCGGTTATGGTTTCAATATCGCGGCGGCAAGCAAGAGCATTACCAGAAACACAAAACCTATTCCCATTTTAAAGGCGCAGTGACTAAAGAAGAAGCTTACCAAATCTTGGGCTTGCAGGTTGGAGCTTCCAGAGAGGACATCATCAGTGCTCATAAAAAACTCATGCAAAAGTTACACCCCGATCGTGGCGGCAGCGATTATTTGGCTGCAAAAATAAATCAGGCAAAAGAAGTATTGTTGAAATCATGATCAGTCATTTTCTCTCAATTAAAGCTCGGCCTTCTGTTAACGGGTAACAACGAGATTTTGTGGAGTCGCTACTTTTTAGCAGATTAAAGCAGCTCTTCAGTAGAAGCTTCATACTGTTGATTGTTTTTTGCAGCGCTTGCGCAAAAAATATTTTTTATGAGGACACAATCAGTGTGACGCCTCAAGAGCCATCAGAAACTAAAGAACAATCCGGAACGGATGTCGACGAGGAAGGCCCTACCGAAACAGGCACTTTTTATACGGTCCGGTCCGGCGATAATCTTTATCGGATAGGTCTTCGTTTTGGTGTCAGTTATTTCCAGCTTGCCGAATGGAATCAGATTCAGCCGCCTTATCTTTTGCACGAGGGACAACGATTAAAAGTCTTTGAGGTTCAAAGGGATCCATTCGAAAATCCTGATGAGGAGAAGCAGAGTTTTGAAAACAAAAGGAGAAATGCGTCACAAAAAAAGCCTACATTTTCAACAGATAACAAAAAACTGTTAAAGTTGCACTGGCACTGGCCGATTACCGGAATGGTTGTAAAAGATTTTCAACAGTCCAATAAAAAAGGGATTGATATTAGCGGTTATATCGATCAACCCGTCCAAGCGGCAGAGAGCGGTAAAGTCGTTTACAGCGGTAAAGGTCCTAAAGGAGTAGGAAATTTATTGATCATAAGACACGATGAAATCTATATGAGTGCTTATGCAAACAACAAGGAATTACTGGTTAGAGAAGGCCAGGAAGTTGAGAAAGCTCAGTTTATTGCAAAAGTTGGTATGTCCAGGTCTGGCAAGCCATCGCTTCATTTTGAAATTAGACAATACGGAAATCCGGTCGATCCGCTTTATTATCTACCGGTAAATTGAAAGATTCTATACGGCAAGAACCGATAACCTGGAGGTTAAAAATGAAAGAAGAACTAATTGAAATCATTCCTCTTAATGCTCAAGCTTCAATAGGCGACATTCTGCCCTACGACGAAGACAGCGAAGAGGAACTGGATTTACTGGAGGAGCCCGTTATTGATGAGGTTTTGAGTGATGAATCCCAAAATGATCAAAATTTCGATGCTACCCGGTTTTATCTGAATGAGTTAGGGCGATCTCAACTGCTTACTGCTGATCAAGAAAAGATGTACGGCAGAAGAGTTTTAAGAGGTGATGAAAATGCCCGAAGGATAATGATAGAAAGCAACTTAAGACTGGTTGTCAAAATATCGCGCCGTTATTTGAACAGGGGTTTACCTCTGCTCGATTTGATAGAAGAAGGTAATCTTGGCTTGATTAGAGCCGTCGAAAAATTCGATCCCGATCGTGGCTTCAGGTTTTCCACTTACGCGACCTGGTGGATCAGACAAACAATTGAACGCGCTATTATGAATCAGACTCGCACGATTCGATTACCGATTCATATCGTTAAAGAAATGAATACCTATCTCAAAGCGCAAAGACAACTCGCGCAAACGCTCGATCACGAACCTAAAGCCGAAGATATTGCCGAACATCTCAACAAACCGGTTAAAACGGTTGAAAAAATGTTGAAACTTAATGAGCGAGTCAGTTCTGTTGATGTGCCGGCCGGTAAAGATTTCGATAAACCTTTGTTGGATTCGCTGACTGATGAGTGGAGCATGTCTCCTTCTGATACACTCCAGGAAGAAGGCATTAAAGATAATGTGACAAGCTGGGTTTATCAGCTTTCAGAAAAGCAGCGTGAAGTGATTTGCCGTCGTTACGGACTTTGCGGTTACGAATATGCCACACTTGAGCAAGTAGCTCAGGAAATGGGTGTAACCCGCGAAAGAGTAAGACAAATTCAAATGGATGCACTAAAAAGACTCAAAGAAATATTAGAGTTTGGCGGTTATTCCTTTGAGTCTATTTTTCATTAATTGAGAGGATTTACAGCGGATTACATAAACCGGGACTGTAAAGGCCAATCTCTGTAGTTAAAGACTTGGCCCTCCTCTCTTACCTTAGCGATGTTTTCCAGATATAAATCAGCAAAAACCCACTGGGTTTTATTCAACTCGCCCATGGCAGCAATCCCATTATCCGGGAATCCTCTGTCGACAGGGGTGTAAACAGCAGCAGCACCGATATTGATGTCTACAGCTTCAGACCAGGCAGCGGATCCGACTGTTGGAGATTGCACAACATAACACTGATTTTCCAGGGCCCTGGCCTGACAGCCAATTTTTACCCGATGGTAACCTGCCAGAGTATCAGTGCAGCTGGGCACAAGTATCAGATTGGCTCCTGCTTCAACCTGTTTTCTGGCAAGCAAAGGAAACTCGCTGTCATAGCAGACATTTATTGCTATTTTTCCGAAGTCGGTATCAAAGCATTTCAATTCCGTCCCGCTTTTAATCAGCCATTGTTCATTCTCAAAACGGGTCATCTGTAGCTTGTCCTGATAATCACAGGTTCCATTCGGCATGAACAAATAAGCGCGATTACGGTATTCCCCGGACTCAAGTTTGACCGGAAATGTCCCTGCTTGAATATAACAGTTATGCTGTTTAGCCAGCAGTTGGTAGAAATTGACGAATCTTTCATGCAGCGTTTGTAATTCAGACAGCTGTTTTTCTAGCGAGCTGTATATTTCTTTCGGAAACAGCGAGGCTAATTCCAGGCTCCCATATTCCGGAAATAAAAGGATACGCGCATTTTCTTCTACTGCCTGCTGCACCCACTGGTTGATTTTTTGTTCATAATCGGACCAGCTTTCTAAAAAACTGATGTCATATTGAGCGGTTGCAATTTTAACGGTCATGTTTTAACCAGAATGTCATAAGTTTGGGGGTTTCGGCTTCATCATCCAGATCCTTCCAGGAATAGGTTGTCTGTAATTCAGGATGCTTGACATAGCCGCGTTTATTCCAGAACTTATCCAGCGGCACATAGTCGGTCGGTCGCCTGGGGTGTTCAGCGGATCTTTCTACACAGCAGAAACAAACATGTTTAAAGCCACCCAGATCAGCTGCGTGAGCTTCCCGTTGCTCAAAAAACTTTACGCCTATCCCTAAGCCGCGATAATTTTTGTTCAATACCGATTCGCCACAATAAAAGACTTCATCGACGTTATAGCCTTTTTCAACAAAAGGCTTTTTGACTTCATCGGTTTCATACTTTAAAGGGATGGCTGTGGAAGCGCCGATGATTTTATCGCCATCAAAAGCCAGAACAATAACGCTGTCCGGGCAATTAATATAAGTTTGAAGATATCGTTTCTCATATTCGAAATCACCGTCATACAAATAGGGGAAGTCATGAAAGACTTCAATTCTTAGACGTGCGAGATCCGGGATGTATTTTTCCAGAGCTTTCCCGCTCCAGCGTTCGATGCTTATATTTTGTGACATAGAATGTAAGATATTAAATGGCTATAACGACTCAGGCTTTAAAACTTTTGATAACCAACAGGGTGTTTCTCTGCAAATAGGCTATTTTAGCGGATTCAGGCGCGGGATGTTAATCGATAGATGACCAATATTCCTATCATTGCACCCACACTGTCAGCCAGCCAGTCTGCAAAATCAGCATATCGGCCGGCAACAAACGATTGATGCCATTCATCGGATAAGCCAAAAAGGGAGCAAAAAATAAAGGCTAAAACGCCAATAAGCCAGGGCTTTGCGGTAAAGTGCCTAAATAATCGCCATGTGAGTATAGCCATTATAAAATAAGCGCCACCGTGATACAGCTTGTCCTGGTGGTCAAACCACATGGGCACAGGCACTGATGGCTGATCTGAAAGCCAGTATATGAAAGAACAGTAAATAATCAGTGCGAAGGTATCCAGTAATTGTGTCATTTTTAATCGGTTTAAAATGAAAAATATATTTGATTTAGCCAGGCTGTGCTTGAGTGATGACTCCATTGAGGGCAAGTTAAAGTGGACGCATTTGGCCTGGCAGCAATTTGAAAGCGGGGAATTATGCTTAAAATCTTCTGATTCGCCAATGGCTATCGATAAGATTCGATTTCCGCAACGGCCCATATTAATGTCTCCGCGGCATATGCCCAAGCGATCGTTTAATACTTCAGAAGGCAAAACGGCCTTTTTTCATGCTATCGCACATATCGAATTTATCGCGATATCATTGGCTTGGGACATGCTATACCGGTTTCGCGATATGCCCGAATCTTTTTATAAAGACTGGCTGATGGTTGCCGAAGAAGAGGCTCAGCATTTTTCCATGATTCGTGAGCATCTTATCAGCAGGGGAATTGATTACGGTGATCTGCCTGCGCACGGCGGCTTATGGGAGCATGCCCAGCAAACTGCGGATGATCTTTTGGCTAGATTGGCAGTTGTGCCGCGTTGTATGGAGGCGAGAGGGCTTGATGCGACACCGGTTATGATCAACAAATTTAAAGGCATCGGCGATACAAAGAGTGCTGCTATTCTTGAAAAAATTTTAAACGATGAAATCGGTCATGTTGAGCTGGGTTCAAAATGGTTTAGGTTTGAATGCGAACGGCAAACGCTGGTACCCGATAAAAAATATATTGATCTGATTAAACATTACGACATGGGGAAACCCAAAGGTCCATTTAATAGAGAAATGCGTATAATGGCAGGCTTCTCAGAGGCGGAACTTGACTGGCTGGAAAAATGAATAACACCAATGAAAAAATATTTGACTATCCACTGTTTAGTCTTGGGTTCAGAGCTTTTTTCGCTTTAGCTGTTTTATCGGCTTTAGTTTTAATCACGTTATGGAACGGCATATTCAAGGGAGAGATAGAACTCAAGAATTATTTTCAATTAACCGGTTGGCATGCTCACGAGATGTTGATGGGTTACACATCGGCTGTAATCGCCGGTTTTTTATTGACTGCGATAAGAAACTGGACAAGTCAGGCCACTTTAAGCGGCGATCAATTGGCAGGGTTATGTTTGCTATGGCTGTACGGGCGAATTGTGCCTTTTTATTCTGGATTACTGCCGGACTTGATGATCGCGATAATCGATTGGGCCTTTTTGCCGGTGTTGATAGTATCTCTGGTTAAGCCTGTTTTAGCGGCGCGAGACAGGCGAAGTACCCTGTTTTTGGGTTTGCTGCTGGTAATGGCAATAGCCAATACCTTAATTCATGTTGAACAATTGGGTCTGGCAGACAACGTCGGTCATTTGGGTATACAGCTTCTGGTTTATACCATTATTACGATGATTCTTGTCATCGCAGGCATTGTATTTCCTTTTTTTACAGAGAAAGGATTGTCGGGCACCATGGCCATTAGAAGTCCCGTGCTGGATGTGTTGTCTGTAGTCAGCGGTGTAAGCATTTTTGTTCTGCAAATGCTTGATATTGGTGGTGCGGTTTTAATCATCGCCGTCGTTGCCGCGGTTATAGCTAACATGTTGAGAATTGCCGGCTGGTACATCCATCGTATCTGGTATGTTCCACTGTTGTGGATTTTATATATAGGCTACGGATGGATTATTTTGGGCTTTGTGATGGTGGGTCTTTCCGCCTATGGTTTGATACCGGCTTATTTATCGATGCATGCATTTGCGGTCGGTGGAATAGGGGTGTTGACAATGGGGATGATGGCCAGGGTTGCCCTGGGTCATACCGGCAGAATACTTAAAACTTCCAATGTCATTGCCCTCGCTTTTGTATTGATCAATCTGTCAGCTTTTGCCCGAGTAATCATGCCCGCTATGCTGCCTGATTGGTATGGGCAGATGCTTTATCTGTCAACCTTATGCTGGCTGGCAGCCTTTTCTCTGTTTTTGTATTACTACGGCCCCATTCTCGCTGCACCCAGAGAAGACGGAAAACCCGGTTAGGTTTAGGCGGAATATCTTTCGGTTTTAACTTTTTCATACAAAAAAATCGTTCGACTTGGTTATCGGTGAGGGATATGCCGCGGGATCATTCCGGTTGCTTCAAAGGTGTAACGAAATCCGGTTTTCCCTGAAGATAAGACTTTTGCGGATCAACTACATAGTGACCCCGCATTGCGGTTCGTCCCAATAACATTCTGAATTTCATGGTGTCCCGATTGGTTAAAGTCAGTTCGGCCACCATAATTTTTTGACCGACAACCAGCTGGGTCTTTATGACATAGCGGCGGTTACGATGACCTCCCGAGTCCGATACAACCCGCCTGTCATGGACTGGAGAGTGACATTCCACAATGATATCGGTTCTGTTTTGATACGGATGGATGGCGAACATAATCCAGTGACTCCCTCCGCGTTTATAGGGATCAACCATAAAAGCATGAAGTGCTGAAGAACGAGCACCGGTATCTATTTTGGCTTTGATCAGGGGGATATTCAGGTCGGGCAGGGCGATCCATTCTCGCCAGCCCAGTCGTGACAGTTCTGTTTCCGGTGAGCTCATCGTATTAAGCGGTATATCCTTTGGTCTAAGAGACCAAAGGATAAGAGGTTGATTTTAGTTGGAAGTGCCGTAGTGGCTTTCTATATAACGTTCAACGATTGCCTGGAATTCCTCGGCTATGTGATCACCTTTTAGAGTGACCGTTTTTTCTCCGTCCTCGTAGACCGGGGCAACCGGCGTTTCACCGGTACCGGGTAAACTGATGCCAATATTGGCGCTTTTACTTTCGCCCGGGCCGTTAACTACACAACCCATTACGGCGACTTCCATTTCTTCTACGCCGGGATATTTCTTCTTCCATGTCGGCATACTGATGCGTAAGTAAGATTGGATGTCCATTGCTAATCTTTGGAAATAATCGCTGGTAGTCCGTCCGCATCCCGGGCAGGAAATGACCATGGGGGTAAACGATCTGAATCCCATGGTTTGGAGAATCTCTTGAGCGACGACGACTTCTTGAGTTCTTGCTGTGCCGGGTTCAGGTGTCAGGGATATTCGAATGGTATCGCCTATCCCTTGTTGCATCAGCACAGACAAGGCTGCTGCTGAAGAAACTATGCCTTTTGAGCCCATGCCGGCTTCGGTCAGGCCAAGGTGCAGCGAATAATCGCAACGGTCTGACAAATCCTGATAGATGTTGATCAGTTCCTGGACGTTGCTGATTTTGCAAGACAGTATGATTTTATCTCTACCCAAGCCAATTTCCTCAGCTTTTGCTGCGCTTTCCAGGGCAGAGAGGATAATCGCTTCCCGTGTGATGGCTGACAAAGGTAACGGTTCCGGCTTTTCCCGGTTTTCATCCAGCAAGCGGGTAAGAACGGCTTGATCCAGACTGCCGCCATTGACGCCAATGCGCACCGGTTTGTTATATTGACACGCAAATTCAATCATTTGCTGAAACTGTGGATCCCGGCTTTTACCGCGCCCGACGTTTCCGGGATTTATACGGTATTTATCCAGTGCCTGAGCGCAATCGGGATATTTTTCCAGCAGCTTGTGGCCATTGAAATGGAAGTCTCCGACCAGCGGCACAGTAAAACCTTTTTGATCCAGCTGATTGCGAATCTCGGCAACTGCTTTTGCCGCTTCTTCAGTATTGACAGTAATCCGGACAATCTCGGAGCCGGCTCTTGACAACTCCATTACCTGATTGACCGTTGAACTGACATCCGCTGTGTCGGTGTTAGTCATAGATTGAACAACAATCGGAGCACCGCCTCCGACTTTAATATCACCGATGAGAACTTGTTGTGTGATTTTTCTGGGTCTGCTTGACATAGCCAAATATCTTTATGGAAAAGGTTGTTGTTATCTGAAAAAATAAGCCCCAGTATACCTTATACCCGGCTTTCAACAGAGTAAATTAGTGAAAATCAACTATTTTTCAGACCTTCATCTTGAATTCGGCCCACTGGATCTACCGGGTAATGATGCCGATGTCATTATAGCGGCGGGCGATATCGGGATCTATAAACAAGGTGTTGAATGGCTCAAAACAATAAACAAACCGGTTATCTATGTTGCCGGAAATCATGAATTTTATACCCAGGAGTACCATGACACACTAAAAACCCTCAGAGAGCAGTGCGCAGGCAGCCGGGTTCATTTTTTGGAAAATAATCAGTTTGTTTTTCAGGATGTCAGATTTCTAGGCTGTACCTTGTGGACTGATTTGTTTCAGGAAGGTGAGGAAAAAGTGGTTGTTCTGAGCAATTCGCTCAATGATTTTAGAAAAATAAAATATTCTGAAAAAGCGTTTGATCCGCTTGCTTTTTTCAAGTTACATGAACGATCAAAAAAATGGTTAATAGCCGAACTGGAACGTCCTTTTTCAGGAAAAACAATCATTGTTACCCACCATGCCCCTTCCGAATGGAGCTGGAATGGATCGCCTCATACCCTGAAAAAATTAGCCTATTGCAATGATTTAAAGTGGTTGTTACATGAGTACGAGATTGCTGCATGGTTTCATGGACATATTCACAGTCCGGGCGATTACCGAATTGCCGGAGCCAGGGTGTTATGCAATCCAAGGGGTTATGTGGGGAGAAAGATGGTGGAAGGTTTTGATGTCAATCGGGTCGTCGATATCTAGATTTTAACGGGCCGCTCAGGCCGACAGGTCAATCTTCAGGCTTGGTTTTTCTTCAGATACGCTCTCTGATTGAGTTTCCTGTTGCAGTTTTATCATATCCATTTGCGCTTTCGTTGCCATCTGGGCGGCTTTTGATGCAACTTTGTAATCCTGTCCGGATGGATTTGCCGGCGCAAGTGCCGCTCGTCTTATCGTTTCTGCTTTTCTTAATGTTGCGCTGGGGTCGCCGGGTACTGAAGAAGTGTCAATGTTAACTTCTCCTCCGATAGCATAGCGCTTGCCGTCCGGGCCTTGCTGATAAGTGAAGCTGGCTCCGCCGGTTGCCAATCCTGCTGATGCCGAAATATGCGCTTGTTCGTGAGCTCTGACTTCGAGGTCTCTGGCTTTAAGTGATTCTATTACTTTAATTTTTTCGAGATCTTGCGCTTCAGGTGAGGGTGAAGTGCCGGTTTGCGGCAGTTTTTCTTGCGTTGTTGCTGTTGAGGAGTCGGTATTTTTTTCATGCGTATGTGCCTTTTCAGAACTTACAACCGGCCAATTCGTGATTTGATGCATTGATACGGACGTAATCACAACGACACCTATGAATTTAATCGTGCGGAATCTTATTAAATCAGGTCGGCTTAACTTGACCCTGCGTCAAGTGTAGTCGGCACAGGAATAGTTGTCCATACTGACAAAAAAGGTGTGCGTAACCGCTATAATACCCGCCAATTGTCATTGGAAAAGAAAAAATGTCTTCGCACGAACTTATCAAGCAATTGAGTAAAAAGCTGTCCGACTGTCTCAATCAAGACCGACACAGCTTAAAGCGCGAGTTGGATCGGCTGCGTAGCGATTATCAGAAAGGTAAAGCTCAAGAGTCAAAGCTGGCCGTTTTGGCAGGACGCATTGAGCAGTCAGTTGGTAAAAAGCTAAAAAGACAGGCCGGCATTCCGGCGATTAACTTTCCCGATTTACCGGTCAGCGGCAAAAAAGATGAAATTGCCCAGCTGATTCAGCAGCACCAGGTCGTTATCGTTTGCGGCGAGACCGGTTCAGGTAAGACAACTCAGCTACCGAAAATTTGTTTAGCACTCGGCCGGGGCGTTTCGGGTTTCATTGGGCATACCCAGCCGCGCCGGATTGCTGCTCGTACCGTGGCAGACAGAATTGCCGAAGAACTGGGCGAGCCTCTTGGTAAATCGGTCGGTTATAAAGTCCGCTTTTACGACAAAACGCATTCCGAATCATTGGTGAAATTGATGACCGACGGCATTTTGCTGGCCGAGACTCAAAATGATCCTTACCTCAATCAATATGACACGATCATCATTGACGAGGCTCACGAGCGCAGTTTGAATATCGATTTTTTGCTGGGTTATATGCGCTGGCTCTTGCCCAAGAGGCCGGATCTGAAGCTGATCATAACTTCTGCCACGATTGATCCGGAGCGCTTTGCCAAACATTACAGCGGTGCGCCGATTGTTGAAGTTTCCGGTCGGACCTATCCTGTCGACATTCGCTACCGGCCCATAGAGCAAAGTGAAGAAAACGATGAAACCACGGCCGACTTGCAGCAGGCGATTCTGGATGCGGTTGACGAATTAGCAAGGGACATGCGCGGCGATATTCTGATTTTTTTAAGCGGCGAGCGGGAAATCAGGGAAACGACCGAATCGTTAAGAAAACACCATCCTACCGGTTACGAAATTCTGCCGTTATATTCAAAACTCAGTGTCAGTGAGCAGGAACAGGTGTTCAAGCCCAAAGGCGGACTAAGGATCGTATTAGCGACCAATGTCGCTGAGACATCGTTGACCGTACCCGGCATTCGCTGCGTGATTGATACCGGTCATGCCCGCATCAGCCGATACAGTCATCGCAGTAAAATTCAGCGCTTACCCATAGAAAAAATTTCCCAGGCCAGTGCCAATCAGCGAGCCGGGCGATGTGGGCGGGTTGCCGAGGGTATTTGCATTCGTTTGTATTCTAAGGATGATTTTAGTGCCCGTCCGGAATTTACGGAACCGGAAATTCTGAGGACCAATCTATCTTCGGTCATTTTGCAAATGATTTCGTTGAATCTGGGCGATATCGAAGACTTTCCGTTTGTCGAGCCGCCTGAAGACAAGATGATTCGCGACGGCAAAACCATGCTGCATGAGGTCAACGCCCTGGATAAGCAAGGCCGGTTGACCGAGATGGGCAAACAGATCGCCAAACTGCCCACTGATCCCAAGCTTGCCCGGATGTTGCTGGCTGCCGCTGAACTGAATTGTTTAACCGAAGTGTCAATCATCGTTTCAGCGCTCAGTGTTCAGGATCCAAGGGATAAACCCGCCGACAAACTTCCGCAAGCCGAAGCCAAGCATGCGATTTACAAGCACCCGGAATCGGATTTTCTGACGTTGCTCAACCTTTGGAATGCGTTCGAAGAACAGAAAAAACACCTGTCGAACAACAAGCTGCGTAAGTACTGCAAGGATCAGTTTTTGTCATATATCCGCATGAAGGAGTGGTTTGATATTCATGCCCAAATCATGCAGGTCATTAAAGGTGAGCTTAAACTCAAGCCCAATATGCTGGAAGCGGGATATTCCGAAATTCATCGCGCACTATTGCCAGGATTGTTATCCAACATAGGTTTTAAGCATGAGCAATACGAATACCTGGGCGCGCGTGGACTGAAATTCTTTATTTTTCCGGGATCCGGCTTACATAAGCTGAGGCCAAAATGGATTATGGCGGCCGAACATGTAGAAACCAGTAAAGTGTATGCTCGCACAGTTGCCCAAATTGAACCGGAATGGATAGAGGCGTGTTCAGGTCATCTGATCAAGCGCAACTACTACGATCCGCACTGGGAGAAAAAAGCCGGACGCAGCGGCATATACGAGCGCACCTTGCTGTATGGACTGACACTTCAGGCCAAGCGCAAGATTCCTTACGAACATGTTGATCCAAAAGCGGCGCGCGATTTCTTCATACGTTTCGGTCTGGTCAATCATGAATATCAAACCAATGCGCCCTTTTTTAAGGCCAACCAGCAATTGCTGGAAGAAGTCGGCTATATCCAGCATAAAGGACGCCGGGTTGACTTGATTGAAGATGAAGAATGGCTGTTTCAGTTTTATGACAAAAAAATTCCCGAATCGGTAGTCAACGGCGTTACCTTTGAGCAATGGCGCAAAACGGTTGAACGTGAGAATTCCAGGTTCCTGTTTTTAACCAAAGTGGATCTTACGCGCGAACAAGACCATTTGGTCAATGAATGGGATTTTCCTGACAGCAAATCGGTAGGGCGCTTGACGTTTAATTTGCAATATCGCTTCGAACCCGGCCATGACGAGGACGGCGTAACAGCGATCATCCCGGTACATCAGCTCAATCAGGTCAGCGAACAGCCTTTCGAATGGCTGGTGCCCGGAATGCTCGAGGAAAAAGTGATTGGCTTGATCAAATCGCTGCCCAAACAGCTGCGAAAACATTTTGTCCCGGTACCGCAAACGGCAAAGCAGTGTCTTGAAATCGAACCGGATTTTAAAGGCTCTTTGTATGAATGGTTGGGGACACGCTTGAGAAAACTGACCGGCGAGGCGATACCATTAAATGAATGGCATCCCGACGTGCTCAGCGATCATTTAAAAATGAACTATCGCATCGTCGATGAGCAAGGCACGTTACTTGATTACGGTCGCGATCTTAAAAAATTACAGAGCCGCTTTAGCCAAAAAGCAGGACAAACTTTTGACCAAATTGCGGCCGATGAGCTCAATTACACCGGTTGTGTGCAATGGGCTTTCGATGATTTACCGGAAACCTACCAATTTATTCAGCAAGGCCAGGCGTTTATAGGTTATCCGGCTATTGTTGATGAAGGTGACTCGGTGGGCGTCAAGATTTTTGATACCCGACAAAAAGCCGATGACACGCATCACGACGGATTGGTCAAACTATTTCAGTTGTATTTAGCCAAAGAGTGTAAATATTTACTCAAAAATATGCCGCATTCACCGGCTTTGGAGTTGATTTATCAAAAACTTTCGCCACATCCGCTGCTAAACAATTATGCTGGGCGATCATTTAAAGAGGATATTTTATATTGCGTATTCTCATCGGTATTCCTGGATGAGGGCTTGATAAGAAGCCAGCCGATTTTCGAGCAGCGTCTTGACGCGCATAAATCAAAATTGATCCAGGTGACAAATGAGGCAAGCCTTCTAGCGAAGGAAGTCATGGAGCGCGTCGGGGCAATCAACAGGCAATTGCAGCGGCTGAACGCTTCTGATCCGCTGGGTAAGGATATTAACGAGCAACTCAGTTTACTGGTCTATGCGGGTTTTATCAGAAGAACGCCATACCAGCAGCTAAAGCAGTTTCCCCGCTACTTGAAGGCGGTTGAATACCGTCTGGAAAAAATGAATAACGACGTGCAGAAGCAGCAGGAAATCAACCGCTTTTGTCAGCGTTTTTGGAAGGAAGTGGCCGAACGAGCCAAGAAAAAAAGCGTAATTCCCGAATCCGATCCGTTTCGCTGGTTACTGGAAGAGTTCAGAGTCTCTTTGTATGCCCAGCAGTTAAAAACGCCTTTTCCTGTCTCAGCCAAGCGTCTTGAAAAAGTATGGGATGAACGGTTTTAGCGGTAAATTGGTTTAGACTCGATACGAGTTATGCACAGTTGATCTCGACGGGTTTTATTGGCTGGAATATGGGATAAACGATCCGGTGATATTATCTATCTTTCTGAAATAATTGATATTTAAATTTTTTCTAGGAGCGTACAGTTTGCCGCAGAGGCTGACTATGCACTTCGAAAAAACAAGCTGCGCACAGACTTATCCACAGGGTGTACATTATTTGGATGGCTCTGAAAATAGATTGGCGTAGGGGGCGCCGGATTATTTGAAAGTACGGTATTGGCGCTATAAGCGCATGACAGGGGTGATGAATTACCGGATAATGATTAGCCAAATTAAACTACGGATTGGGTGTAGTCAGTGCTTCACCTGATTAGTCAAATCATTCAGCCAATCCATAGAGCACCTTTGAAATGGCTATGTTCGCGTTACCGTGAAAGTCAGGGTGGCAGATGGGTAGGGTGGATAAGCGACAGCGCATCCACCTTTAAAAGCTTGGCGGATGCGGCTGTCGCCTTATCCATCCTACATCGCTCTTTCTTTTGCTGCGGGCGACATCCACTATTAACACGAACATAGTCTATGAAATGGTCGTATAACGTTTAAAATGTCTGGGTACTTGTAAATTGCCCGCCTGGTAAAGCTTGATTGGTTAAGTATAGGAATTTCATGAATAAAATTAAGTGCGCAGTAGTCGGAACAGGTTATCTGGGTAAATTTCATGCTGAGAAATACGCTTCATTGCCCGATTGTGAATTGGTTGCCGTTGTCGATATCAATGAGGCGGCAGCAACAGCCGTTGCCGAAAAACACGGTGCTCAGGCATTGACCGATTACCAGTCATTATTGGGCCAGGTGGATGCCGTCAGTATCGTGGTGCCCACGACTTTACATCATGCCGTCAGCAAGGATTTTCTCATACACGGCGCCCATGTTCTGGTTGAAAAGCCGATTACGGTTACCGTTGAAGAAGCGGACGAGTTGATTGCTCTTGCCAAACAAAATAACAAGATTCTTCAAATCGGGCATTTAGAACGTTTTAACCCGGCCGTATTGGGGCTGGATAAAGATGAAAAGCCGCTGTTTATAGAATCGCACCGGCTTTCGCCTTTCAATCCCAGAGCCAATGATGTCAGCGTGGTGTTGGATCTGATGATCCACGATATCGATATTATTCTGGCCCTGGTTGACTCGGATCTGGAACGCATTGATGCCAGCGGAACGGCTGTTTTAACCAAAGATATCGATATTGCTAATGCGCGGCTGGTGTTTAAAAGCGGCTGCGTTGCGAACGTCACCGCCAGCCGCATCAGCATGAAAATGGAGCGCAAAATGCGCTTGTTCCGGCCCAGTTCTTATATTTCAGTTGATTTTCAAAACCGGGTATTGACCAAATACAAAACCGGCGACAAAGAAATGTTTCCCGGCATACCGGAAATCGTCAACGAGGAGTCGGTGTTTGAAAATGGCGATGCGTTGATGGAAGAGATCAAACATTTTGTTCATTGTATTCAAACCGGTGACAATCCGATTGTATCGGGAGAAGCCGGCAGACGGGCGCTTGCCACTGCACTGGAAATTTCCAAATTGCTGACCCAGGCAGGCACCGATCGCCGCCTGTAATTGGCGATCTCGATCGTTAAGATCACTCAATCAATCCAGCGTTTCCATAAAAACGAAAATAGAGGCATGAGATAACTATGATACCGATGGTCAACCTAAAAGCTCAATACGAAGAAATCCGGGATGAGATTGAGCAAGGCATTGCCGAGACAATTGCCAATTGCTCATTTATTTTAGGTCCCAATGTTCAGAATTTTGAAAAAGAAGCGGCTGAATATTTGGGTGTCAAACATGCTGTAGGTGTCGCTTCCGGAACGGACGCTCTGCATCTGGCTTTATTGGCGGAAGGCATTGGCGTCGGTGATGAAGTTATTACCACCCCCTTCACGTTTATCGCGACAGCCGAAGCCATTTGTTATGTGGGCGCTACACCGGTTTTTATTGATATTGATCCTAAAACATTCAATATCGACCCGGATGCAATCGAGCAGGCTATTACCCCAAAAACCAAGGCGATCATGCCGGTGCATTTGTTCGGACAGCCTGCTGATTTGACACGTATCCAGCAACTTTGCGAAAAACACGGATTGAAACTGATTGAGGATTGTGCCCAATCTTTCGGTGCCAGAGTGAATGGCCGTCAGACCGGCAGTTTTGGTTCTTCAGCCGGCTTCAGTTTTTTTCCCAGCAAAAATTTAGGCGCATTCGGCGATGGCGGACTTGTGGTCACGCAATCCGACGAGATAGCCGAAAAACTCAAGATGTACCACAATCACGGCTCTAAAGTCCGTTACTATCACGATGTCATTGGATACAACAGCCGGCTGGATGATATGCAGGCAGTGATCCTGCGGGTTAAATTAAAACGTATCGAACAATACAATGCCGGAAGACGCCGGGCGGCGCATCTGTATTCTAAGCTGATGGCTGATTTGCCTTTGACTACGCCATTTGAAGATGGCCTGGGTGAGCATGTTTATCATCAATATACCTTGTTATGCGATAGACGCGATGACGTGCTGAAGGCCCTGCAAGACCAGCAAATTGGGTGTGCCGTTTATTATCCGGTTCCCTTGCATAAGCAAAATGTTTTTAAAGACGCTTATGCCCATGTAAAACTGCCGGTAACAGAGCAGGTGGCGGCAACCTGTCTGTCTTTACCCATTTGTCCCTCATTGGAAGATAAAACGATTGAGCAAATCGTGGGTGTGATCAGGAGGACTCTGGTTGGCTAACAGGTATTTGAACTATACCCATCGTAGATCGAAATTCGGCACCGGGGTGCCCGTCAAAGAACGCCGTATATACATCCATGTAGGCAAAGCCTTTGGCGAACAACCCGTTGCCTCCTTAGGCACTGCCGAAATTTGAAGTGCGAAAGGTATAACATGACATCATTGACTCAAGGCGATGCGGCAGAATCAGACAGACCGCTAACTCTGCTGTTCAGTGCCGGAGAAACCTCGGGTGAACAGCATGCCGCTCATATGTTTCTGGAATTGAAAAAACAACTGCCTAACCTAAAAGGGCTAGGCATGGGCGGCAGTCAGATGCAAAAAGCCGGTATTGATGTCCGTTTTGATTCAACCGGCATTGCCGTGATCGGTTTATTTGAGGTGATCAAACACTATTCGGAAATCAACAGAGCGCTGACCTGCATGAAGCAATTGCTGGTTAGCGAAAAGCCCGATTTGCTGGTTTGTGTAGACTACAAAGAATTTAATTTTAAATTGGCCAAATTTGCCAAGCAATTAGGCATCAAAGTTTTGTTTTATGTCAGTCCCCAGGTTTGGGCCTGGCGGCCCGGACGCGTCAAAAAATATGGCCGAGTAATCGATATGATGGCAGTCATTTTTCCTTTTGAAACCGCTTATTACGAGGCAGAGCATGTTCCGGTCCGCTACGTGGGTCATCCTTCTGTGGATAAAGTTCATCCGCAATGGTCTCGCGAAGAATCGCTGACACGGTTTGAATTGAACCCTGAACACCCCATAATCGGTTTATTGCCAGGCAGTCGTGCACATGAGATAGAGCGGATGTTGCCGGTTATGCTGGCCGCTGCTGAAATCATTCGTTCCCGCTTACCAACTGTACAATTTGTCTTGCCGCAAGCGGTCGGCATCAGTGATGATTTGTTACAGCGTTTTCTGAGTCAAAGTGATTCAAAGATCCAGGTTGTCAAGCAGCAAACCTATGAATTAATTCAATGCTGCGATACCGTGATGACCACATCGGGTACCGCCACGCTGGAGGTTGCGTTGCTGCAAATTCCGATGGTGATTGTTTACAAGTTGTTTTGGATGACATTCTGGCTGGCTAAATACCTGGTAAAAACGCCTTTTATCGGCTTGCCCAATATCGTTGCCGGAAAAGGTATTGTTAAAGAATTGATACAACAGGATGCAACAGCGGAAAATATTGCCGGCGAGGTGTTGGCTATCGTCCAGAACAGCCAGTATTCAGAAGCGATAAAAGCGGATTTGCAGCGAGTGAAAACAATCTTGGGCAAAGGCGGGGGCTCAAAAAACATGGCCGATTTAGCGCTGGAAATGCTGAAAAATCCTGACACGCGCTCGCGATAATTAGTCGGTATTAATAAATCATTAAGCACACAATGCTTAACTCTCAATAAGCCCTTAAGGGTAACTACTCGCACGCTTTGAATTGAGGGTGTAGGTGCTTGATTCAAAGGACGCGTGAAAACGCCCCTGTTGAAGATGCCTTTTCAATCAAGCACCTACACCCAATAAAATTGGAAGATGGAGAAGATCCCTTCATGGCATATTTCTATAAAGTGGATAGCATGAAATTAATTAATTTATTGATCATCGTCAGTTTTGTTCTGACTGGTTGGGGCTGTGCCCAAGTTGAGACCCGAGATCCAGTGGTCACTTCACCTAAAACCTATCCGAAACCGCCTCCACCCGTTACCGTAAAACCGCCCGTCAAGCCGGTTCTGCCAAAAGTTCCGGGTGGCGCAGATAATGCCCCGCCTCCGTCATGGGCTACCAGTTCGGCCCGCGCTGCGCCGGCACCCTTGAGCCCGGTAGTTGTGGCGTTAATGTCTGACGCCGAGCGCAGTTCAGGCTCAGGCAATCTGGATGCCGCTGTTGCAACCCTGGAAAGAGGCTTGAGAATAGAGCCACGCAATCCGTCCCTGATCTATAAACTTGCCGAAGTAAGACTAAAACAGTCGCAGCCAAAATTGGCAGAGGAATTAGCCAGAAAAGCCGATTTATTGGCGGGTTCTGATCGGGCGTTAAAACGAAAATGCTGGTTGTTAATTGCCGAAGCACGGAATGCCCAAGGCAATGTTGCAGGGGCGAAAGACGCCATGCTGAAAGCCAATAGTCTTTAAATAAGCACTGTTCGCTTTATGAGTTGAAAGGACATCAACTATTAATGCAAACACAGCGGCCTAACAAGCCCGGACATCCCCATAAAAGCTGGGAAACTTCAGCTTGAAATAACTTCCCTCAGTCAAAACAAAGACGCCTGTATTTTGCTAATATTGCTTTAAGGTTTTTCTGTATCTGAAGCCATAAGCGGGTGACGATAGCGTCCTGTCAATCTGCCCGCATAGCCGTTTTAAAAGGAATGCTCATGTTTCATCTGGTTTATGTCAGTTCTGCTATCAAACCCTTTAGCAAAAGCGACTTGTTGGCGCTATTGGTTAAGTCCCGTGAAAATAATGCCAAGCAGGGTATTTCAGGCATGCTGTTGTATAAAGACGGTAATTTTATGCAAGTTCTTGAGGGTGAAGAAACGGTTGTCCGGAATTTATTTGAAGTGATCACCCAAGACTCCTGTCATCGGGGTGTGATTGTCCTTCTTGAGGAACAGATTAGTGTGCCTGTATTTAGAGACTGGTCCATGGGCTTTCGCGACCTTGCCGACGAAAATTTAAACGCTGTAGCGGGCTATACCCGGTTCATGAATTCCCCACTGGATGTCAGTAATTTCAAGAGTAACCCGCACGCCTGCCTGGATTTGCTCTATTTTTTCAGCAAGAGCCGTTGAATCTCGTTGCAGATGAAGATTAATTCCAAACATCTCCCGGAATAGGCTTTGTCAATGAAGGTTCGATACTGAATGTGCGTTTTGAAACACGTAATCTTCATCATCGGCACTGTTCATTTCAAATCACCCAATGTCTTCAGTATGCATCAGACAAATGATTTTCAGTAAATCCTCTTCAAGAGTTTCCCAACAAGTTGCTCTGGCCGTTGGTATTTTCTTTGTGCTTGCTACTGTATTTGTTGTTTATGTTTATGCGGAAAAAAGGCTGGATCGGGCGAATGAATTACGGCAAATCTCTTACGACCTCGCTCAACAGTTGCATCAAAGCTCTGATGACCTGACCCGGATGGTGAGAGCCTACACTGTCTCTGGGGACATCCGATACAAGCAATACTTTCAAAACATACTGGATATTCGTAACGGCAAGATTCCCCGGCCTGAAAACTATCAAAATTTTTATTGGGATATGGTCCTGGGAAACCTATCGCCTCCGCCTGTTGAAAGCGGGACGGGTGTTGCTTTACTGGACCTGATGCGGCAGGCAGGATTTACGCAAGAGGAATTTGCCAAACTGGATCTAGCCAAAAAGAATTCTGACGATTTGACTGCCCTGGAATACAGGGCCATGCAACTGGTAGAGGTCGTTGGTCCGGAGGCCGAGGTCAGTCGTGAACAGGCAAGGCAGCTGATCAATGATGAAAATTATTATCAGGCCAAGTTGAAAATCATCCAGCCTATTAACGAATTTTTTCAAATGATGGACCAGCGCACACTCGCGGCAATCAAATCAGCTTGGCGAAATGCCTTACTATTTCGCCTGATCTTCATATATTTCTCAATAGCGGCAATTTTTATGCTTTTTCGGGCCTATGGGGCTTTGCGAAAAGCGCTGGGAAGTTCTCTTGAGGACGTTCAGGTCAATTTACTCAGAATCGGTCAAGGTGATTTATCCGCACTGATCACAATTAAACCCGGAAATGAGCATAGTGTGCTCGGTTGCGTATCCGACATGCAGAAAAAACTGCAGGCCTATGAACTCGCTCGCACACAAGCCGAACAATCGTTAAAAAAGAGTGAGCGACTTCTGCGTGAATCGCAAAAGGCGGCCAATATCGGTTGCTACATTACGAGTCTTAAAACAGGCGCGTGGGAATGCACCTCTGTTATGAACCATATTTTCGGCATTACCGAGGACTATCCTCACACGATTGAAGGCTGGGTTGACTTGATGCACCCGGATTTCAATAAGCCTATGAACGACTATCTTCGGGAAGTCATCAGAGAACGCAAGCCATTTGATGCAGAATACAAGATAATTCGGCCCTGCGACGGTGTCGAGCGCTGGATGCATGGCTTGGGGCAAATTGTCTATGACGACAATGGACAGGCTGAGAATTTACTCGGCACTGTTCAGGATATTACCACGCGCAAAACTGTGGAGCAGGCAATTTCTCGTGATCGCCAGCGTCTTGATGCCATTTTGAGAATGGCCAGTGACGGCATCCATATATTGGACAGTCAAGGGACATTGATTGACGCCAACGATGTTTTCCTTCAAATGCTGGGTTATGACAGGACCTTGATTGGCCTGCTTCATGTGAGCGACTGGGAAGTCCAGTTTGACAGAGAGACACTAAAGGCGCGTATCGATAAACTCCTGACAAAGAGTGAGGCTCTCATATTTGAAACTGTGTATAGAAAACGTGACGGCAGTCTGCTGGAAGTGGAGATCAGTGCCTGCAACATCGACAATGACGGCGTCCATTATGTTTATGCTGCCTCGCGAGATATTACCGAGCGCAATCAGCAAAGACGGCAGCTTCAAGCCTTGAATCAGAATCTGGAACAACGCGTTGCAGTACGTACCCGGGAACTCGGGCAGGCGATGGAGCAGATCAGGATCAACGAAGAGCGCTTTAACTATGCGCTGGAAGCCACAAATGATGGAGTCTGGGATTGGGATTTTAAAACCGGTCAGGTTTATATCAATGCGGCCTACAGCAAGATGTTGGGCTACGCACCCGATGAACTGGCGCATTATCAAGACAGTGACTGGGTGAAACTTCTGCATCCGGATGAGAGAGATAGCGTTGTCGCTCAGGCACATCAAAGGCTTAAAGATTACGGTCATTATGAGATTGAATTTCGCATGCGCTGCAAAGACGGTGATTATAAGTGGATACTCAGTCGCGGCAAGTCAGTCGAGAATGATAGCGATGGTCATCCGTTGCGGGCGGTCGGTACACACATTGATCTAACCAATCGTAAACAGATAGAAACTCAGCTGCGTGAAGCCAAGTTGCAGGCCGATGATGCTAATTTGGCTAAAAGTAACTTTCTTGCCAATATGTCGCATGAAATAAGAACCCCGATGAACGCTATTATCGGAATGACCTATCTGCTGTTACGGAAAGGCGGTTTGAGCGCAGAACATCTGGACAAGTTGAGCAAAATATCGTCTTCGGCCGATCATTTGCTTGCGATCATCAACGATATTCTCGACATTTCCAAGATCGAGGCCGGAAAGTTTACTTTATCGCAAGCCGAATTCACCCTCTCTGAGCTGATCGAAAAAGTGAACGGACTGATGGAACAGCGGATATCTGATAAAGGGTTGCTTTTCAAAGTCGAAACCGGGCAATTGCCTTTCGTCCTCAAAGGCGATGAAACTCGGCTTGTCCAGATGCTGATCCATCATCAGCTACTCGATACGGGGCTAATTCTGGAGTTTGCCGAGAATGGAAAGGTCGCGGTTGAGAAGGCCCGTTCGAGCTGTTACCTACTGATACTGATGGATATGCAGATGCCGGAAGTGGATGGTATTGAAGCGGCTAAAGCGATCAGGTTATTGCCGGGCTATGCTGAAACACCCATCATCGCGATGACGGCAAATGTATTCAGTGAAGACCGGGACGTTTGTCTTAATGCCGGTATAAACGACCATTTACCGAAGCCGGTTAACACCGAATTTTTATACGAAACCTTGCTGAAGTGGCTGGAAAAATAAGGTTCCCGGGTGTATTTCAGGAACCTTAGTTAGCCGACTATGAAACAAGCTGCTAAATCAGCTTTTGACTTTACCAATCGCCTGTCCCAGCTTTACTGTCTGACCGGACCTTAAATCCTCGTTCCAGGTCATTTGGTTTTCGCCGAATAGCACAATAATTGTTGAACCCATATTGAATCGTCCCATTTCCTCGCCTTTAGCCAATTGGGGCGGATCATCCCGGTATTGCCAGGCGCGAACTGACTCAACGGTGGGCGGTGAAACGACGCCGTGCCAGACAGTTTCTATGCTGGATACAAAAATAGCACCGACCAGGACCAGTGCCATTGGACCGACTTCGGTGTCAAAAATTGCGGCAACGCGTTCATTTCTGGCGAACAAGCCAGGCACGCTGTTGGTGGTCGCGGTATTTACACTAAAAAGACGGCCCGGGATATGCACCATTTCACGCAGAGTCCCGGCCAACGGCATATGCAGGCGGTGATAATCTTTTGGCGACAGATAGATCGTTGTAAAGTGGCCGTTATTAAACGGCTCAGCGCGCGCGTTGTCTCCGCCCAGTAATTCCGTGGCAGTAAACTCTTTGCCTTTGGCTTGAAAAATCCGGCCTGCCGTAATAGTGCCTGCTTGACTGACCTGACCATCGGCAGGACAGGCAATGGCCCCGTTTTCCCAAGTCTGCTGACGGACACCCGGTTTCAGTTCGCGGGTAAAAAAGTGGTTAAAGCTTTTAAAGGCCTCGATATCCTGTATCAATGCTTCATCCATATTGACGCCGTAGTGTTTGATAATCTGCCTGATCATCAGGTTTTTCCAGGCCTTGTTTTCGCAATGAGTCAGGCGGCTCATCATGTGCGACAGGGCGTGATGCGGCAGGATATATTGGGGGAGCGTGGTCAGGGTTTCTTTAATCGTCATCGGTTTTATTGGTAGTGGGGACTTTGCCGCTGAGAAAATAAGCAAACGCAATCACCTCGGCAACCGCCAGATAAAGTTCGTTCGGTATTTCTTCACCTAACGGGATCTGGGCCAGAATGCGTGTCAGTTCCGGTTCGGTTTGCAGGGGAATGCCGTGTTGCTCAGCGATTTGAATGATTTGTTCGGCGGTAAGACCTTCACCTTTGGCCGTCACCTTGGGGGCATTCTTGCCGTCGTATTTTAATGCGACAGCCAAATCGGCGGTGTAATAGGTCTTGGCCATCGTTGTTTAAGGCAGTTGGACCAAGGCAGGCGCTTGCCAGTTGCTGTTTTTATGTTCGGCGATTACTGTTGTATAAATACCGCCGCGCACGTTGAAGTTGGCTTTAAGACGCATGAAGTTGGGCGATATGGAGGCAACAATATGGTCGAGAATTTCGTTGGTGACAGCCTCATGAAAAGCGCCTCGATCACGAAACATCCACATGTACAGTTTCAGCGATTTTAATTCGACACACAGTTGATCGGGTACATATTCCAGCGTCAATGTGGCAAAGTCGGGCTGACCTGTTTTGGGGCATAAACAGGTAAATTCGGGGATGTCGATCCGGATTGTAAAATCACGGCCAGGGCGTGGGTTAGGAAATGTTTCCAATACATCAGTGGGCTGTGTTGTCATGATTCGTTGAAAAAGTTAAATAAAAAGTCGAAGTCCGCGCTGATATCGTGAATAATACGCGGTCTTTCACAATCAGCTAAAGGGCTATTCTACCAGTAATGAAGCTGGAAAAAATCAAACTTTCAGGGTTTAAGTCTTTTGTCGATTCAACCGTGATCCCCATCAGCGGTAACTTGACCGCTATTGTGGGGCCTAACGGTTGCGGAAAATCCAATATCATCGATGCTGTCCGTTGGGTGATGGGTGAGAGTTCGGCCAAACATTTACGCGGCGGCAGTATGGCTGATGTAATTTTTAATGGTTCTGCATCGCGTAAACCGGTCGGAACGGCTTCGGTCGAGTTGATTTTTGATAACGGCGAAGGCAAGGCCGGCGGAGAATATGCTCAATATAACTCGATTTCGATAAAACGCCAGGTCAGCCGTGATGGTCAGTCGGCTTTTTTACTCAATAATGTACGCTGCCGGCGTAAGGACATTACCGATCTGTTTTTAGGCACCGGTTTGGGGTCCCGCAGTTACGCCATTATTGAACAAGGCACGATTTCCAGAATGGTGGAAGCCAAGCCCGAAGATTTGCGGGTTCATATAGAAGAAGCGGCCGGCATTTCCAAATATAAGGAACGCCGTCAGGAAACTGAAACCCGGATGCGGCACACGCATGAAAACCTGGAACGTTTGAATGATGTGCGCGATGAAGTTGAAAAGCAGTTAAAACACCTGCAAAAACAAGCTGAAAAAGCTAAAAAATACACTGAACTGAAACAGCAGGAGCGTCAGTTCAAACTGGAATTACTGGCGATGCGCTGGCAGACGCACCACCGGGCTTTTGAACAACTGGATAGCCAGATGCAGGCGGTAGCTAATGAGCACAACCGTCTGTTTGTCGCTTCACGCGAACTCGATGCCGAAATCGAATCAAAGCGGTCAGAGCACAAACAAAAACAGGCGGCATTGAACTCGACACAAGGTGATTTCTACCATGTGGTTTCTGAAGTCGGTCGTCTTGAGCAAACCATTAAACTGAATCAAAAAAGTCATGAAGAGACGGTGGTTGAAATTGACCGTTTAAAACAGCAGATCGATCATGCCAAAACGGAGCTGGATAACGATCAAATGCAGTTGGAAGATATCACTTCTGATTTGATGCAGGCCGAAGAAACTCTGGAAGTCATGCAAGCCCGAGTCAATGAGGCGGTCAGTGTTCAACAGGATGGCCTTCAGGAACGCGCCGATTGGCAACGGCAATGGGAAGCCTATTTAAAAGAGAGCGCGTCCGCCAAGGAAAACATCGAAATCCAGCGCATCAAAATCAGTCAGGCAGAAAACCAGAACCGGCAGCTGCAAATCAGGCTGGATAAATTAAACGGTGAGCGCGACGATTTAAAAGCCAATCCATTCGACGGTAAAATTGACGAATTAAACGATTTGATAATGGAGCTGGAAGAGGAACGCAGCGAGGTTCATGATCATCTGGATAAAATCATGGCGGTCATTACCGAACACCGGCTCTTATTAAAGGAAATTAACCAGCAAGTCCATGCTCATCGCTCAGAGATGCACAGTGTCAAAGGCAAGATTACTTCCCTGGAAATGCTGCAGCAACACGCCATGGGTAAAGACAACAAGCATCTGAACAGCTGGCTTGAACAGATGGATTTGGCCAAACAAACCCGGCTTGCCGAAATGCTGGAGGTAGAGGCCGGTTGGGAAACAGCGGCTGAAACCGTTTTGGGGCATTATCTCGAAGCCATTTGTATAGAGAATGCCGATAGCCTTATTCCGGCGCTAGAGCATTTAACCAATGAATCGTTGGCGTTGTTTGAAAACCGGCAGTTTGATTCGATCGAACAGACGAACGCAGGGGTGCCCTTACTGGATAAAGTGAAAGCCTCCTGGAACTTGTCCGGCTTATTGACCGGGATTTATTGTGCCGAATCATTGGTTTCGGCCAAAGCGCAAACGGATCAGCTCAAACCTTACGAATCGCTGATTTTACCTGACGGCACCTGGCTTGGGCCGGGTTGGCTGCGCTTGATAAGAGTCAAAGATAACAAGTACGGTGTTTTGCAACGTGAAAAGGAATTAAGACTTTTAAAGCAGCGCCAGGACAGTTTGTCTACCGATATTGCTGAACTCGAAGCGCGTTTGGAGACGTCTGAGCAGGTGTTGAAAGAGGCCGAGGCCAATCGGGAAATTCTGCAACAGAATGACAAAACCTTGAGCAATGACCTGTCAAAGAAAAACGCCGAGCTGAGCGCTTTTGCTGCAAGGCATGAACAGCAACAGCAGCGGTTGAGACAGATTGATGGAGATTTGACGGATATTCAGTCAGAATCGGAAGAAAATGCCGAGCTGATTGCCGAAGCCAAATTCAAGCTGCAAGAAGCTGAACAGCGGATGTCCGGTCTGGATGAAAGCAAACAGCATCTTGAGAAAATCAATCAGCAGCTGATGGCGCAGCAGCACAGTCGGGAGTTATCTGTATCGGAGGCGAAGCAGCAGGTATTTACTTATCAGGCGCAAATTGAATCGTTGCGTTCTTCAAAGATTCATATCACCCGGCAGGTCGAACGTTTACAGGTTCAGATGCAAACGTCATCTGAGCGAATGGCCGAACTGGAACACAAGCTTGAAGCGACTTTGACGCCGCTGGATGATGAAAAGCTGACACTTGAACAGCTGTATTTAGAAAAAGAAGAATTAGAGCTCGCATTAAAGCAGGCCAGAAAACACGTTGAAGAGACGGAGCAGATCATCAATCGCCTGTCCCAAGAGCATATTCAGCATCAGCGCGGCCTGGAGAAACAAAAAGAGCAGTTGGACAAACTGCGCTACGAACAGCAGGAAAGTAGAGTTCGCCAGCAAACCGTTACGGAGCAATTGGATGAGCTGGCTATGGCGCCGGAAGTGGTGTTGCAGCAAATGCCTCCAGATGCTGACGAGACGGTATGGAAGAATAAAGTGGATGATTTGGCCGGTCAGATAGAGCGACTGGGGACGATCAATCTGAGCGCCATTGAAGAATTTCAGCTGCAATCTGAGCGTATGAAATTTTTAAATGATCAGCATGCGGATTTATCGGAAGCATTGGATACTTTGACGCAAGCCATCAATAAAATTGATAAAGAAAGCCGGCAGCGTTTTAAAGAAACATTCGATAAAATAAATACCGGATTACAACAGAAATTTCCCAAATTGTTTGGGGGCGGTCAGGCCTATCTGGAGCTGACTGAGCAGGATGTATTGGATGCCGGTGTCAATATCATCGCCAGACCCCCCGGTAAACGTAACAGTTCCATTCATTTGTTGTCGGGTGGCGAGAAGGCATTAACAGCGGTTGCTCTGGTGTTTTCGATTTTTGAATTGAATCCGGCGCCTTTTTGTCTGCTGGATGAAGTCGATGCGCCGCTTGACGATGCAAACGTGGGGCGTTTTTCGAAAATGGTTGAGGAAATGTCCGAAACGGTGCAGTTTCTATTTATATCGCATAACAAAGCGACGATGGAAATTGCCAAACAGCTGGCAGGTGTTACCATGCGCGAACCCGGTGTATCGCGGATGGTGGCGGTTGATATTGAAGAGGCAGTGAGTCTGGCGGAAAGCTGATGGATAAAGAAATTTTAAGAATAGTTATTATTGCAGCAGGCCTGGGTGTGATGTTGTGCCTGGTTTTGTGGTCTTACTGGAAAAAAGGTTCGCTTCCCGGCCGATCAAGCCTGTCCGGGCGATTTAAAAATCCGATTGGAAGAATTGACGAATCTTTAGTGCTGCATCCGGAAAATGATGAGTTCGATGTGGTTCCTTTAGGCGGCGCATTGGATGAGGATAATGATTACGAATATGCTCAATCGTTGTACGGTCAGGAAGAGCATGAGGCTTTCGGCAGTTCGACACAGCAGCGTCATCACGACGAGCGGCCATCCAGCCATGATGAGCAGTCCCGGGAGTTACCCAAACTGATTCAATACAGTCTGGTGGCTGTCGCCGACGAAGGTTTTAACGGCGAGGACATAGACCGCGCTTTTAACATCGCCGGATTGAAATACGGCAGTTTAAAAATATACGAGCGTATCGACGGTAATGGCCTGGTCGATTTTGGCGTTGCCAGTATGGTTGAGCCCGGCACATTCCCTGACAAAAACATAAGAGAGTTTAATTGTCCCGGTCTGGTATTTTTTATGCAGCCTCGCGAAGTAGATGACCCTGTCTCGGTCTATGATGACTTTGTAGAAACAATCGATATTCTGGCGGCGGAACTGGACGGTGTTAAGTGGGATAACCAGAGACAACCGTTAACCGGTAGTGCCATACACGAAATGCGTAATCGGCTGGCGAGCGGTTATCAATAATTTTTTTATGCCTAACCGTTCATGAAAGTCCTGCATTCGCCCCGTCAAATTAAAGTACTAGGTGTTAAGGAGAGAGCGGTCACTCGCCCGACAGGACGCCGTGAATACGTCCATGTAGGCTTGACGTCGGGACACCTGTCGATCGAGCAACCGCCCCCTCTTCGGTTCTGTACTTTCACGGTAACGAATCGGCCAATCCTTCAACCTTTTCCTGATGTTGAATAACGAACAACGAGATCTTATCAACCAGCACTGTCAACTCGTTGAAGGATTGACCCTGGCGCAGATTGAACAAATAGCCGAAAGCCGCTCGGCCGACTCACTCAGCGACGAGGTGCTGGTCCACTTTCTGGAAACCGCTAATCTGCTTTACAGAAGCGGTTGTCCGTTCATTTCCGATGCTGATTACGATGCCGTCTTTTTGGCTGAACTGGCACGCAGGCATCCTGATCATCCATATCTTCTTGCGGTTGAACCGGAACCGGCATTTGCAGAAAAAACCATAGACCTGCCGGTAAGAATGTTGTCTACCGAAAAAGCCTATAGTCAGGATGCTATTGAAAAATGGCTGCTTCGTATTGAAAAATCAGCACAAGAACTTGATATCGATAGCGATAGATTGTTGTTTCGGGCGACGCCCAAACTGGATGGCTATGCCGCATACGATGACGGACAAACGTTATATACGCGCGGCGATGGCCGAAAAGGCACCGATATTACCCGGGTTTTTGATCGCGGTTTGATGGTGGCCGGAAATGGTCAGCGAGGTCAGGGAGCCGGAGAAATCGTGGTCAGCCGCCAATATTTTCAGAATTATCTGGCGGAACAATTTGAAAATGCCCGAAATTTTCAAGCGAGCATCATCAAGGAAAAAGATCTGGAAGTGCCTGCTTTGGAAGCGATAGAACGAAAAGCCGCGATGTTCTTTCCGTTTGCCCAGTTACCCGATTGGCAAGGTTCGGCCAATGACATCCGCCTCCACTTTGCCGATATTGTCAGGCAGATTCCCGAAAAGGTGGATTTTGATGTCGATGGGGTGGTTTTTGAAGTCACCGATGAATCGGTCAAGCAGCGCATGGGTTCAACCCGGCATCACCATCGATGGCAGATCGCTTACAAGCATAATGTTGAATCGGCGTTGGTCAACGTGCTGAGTGTAACGCCGCAAACCTCTCGTTCCGGACGCGTCAACCCGGTTGCCGAACTGGAGCCGACCAAACTGAGCGGTGCGGTCATTTCACGCGCAACAGCCCATCATTACGGTATGGTCAAGTCGCTGGGAATAGGGCCGGGTACGCTCATTGAATTGACCCGCTCGGGCTTGGTGATTCCCAAAATCGAGCGTGTCGTCACGCCAATGCCGCCGCAAATTCCGGATAACTGCCCCAGTTGTGGCAGTCATCTGGTGTGGGACAGTGACTATTTATATTGCCTTAATAAAACCCATTGCCCGGCACAAATCGAAAACACCCTCGAGCATTTTTTTAGAACTTTGGGCAATGTCGATGGCTTTGGCGCCAAGACTATAGAAAAACTGCATGCGCACGGCGTCAACTCGATTTACCGTATCTATCAATTAGCGTTGAACGAGCTGATGGAGATGGGTTTTGGCGAAAAAACCTCACAGAATCTTCTGGATCAATTACAGCGCAGCCGCCTGCAAAGTATTGAAGATTGGCGGTTTCTGGGTGCATTCGGTATTTACAGAATGGGACTGGGTAACTGTGAACGGTTATTGCAGCATTATCCGTTGAACCGGCTCTTTGATCTCAGCATTGAAGATATCGTCACAATAGAAGGATTTGCAGAGAAAACTGCCGAGGCGGTGGTCGAGTCATTAAAATTGATCAAACAGGATTTTGAGCAAATATTGAGTTTGGGTTTTAATCTGATTGAAACAGCAGCCAGCCAGGCACAGGCTCAAATAGAAAGCCCCGTGTCAGGAAAACTGATCGTGTTCACAGGAACTATGGTGCAGGGTTCACGCGAAGACATGCAGAAAGAAGCCAAACGTTTGGGTGCAAAAGTCGCCAATTCCGTCACCGGCAAGACCGATATTCTGGTGGCCGGGGAAAAAGTGGGTGCCACCAAACTGAGCGCAGCCCAGGAAAAAGGCGTGCAAATCCTCAGCGAGCAGGAATACCTCACACTTATAAACGGATAAATTCACTGAAGCCGCCGAAGCTTGTTTTGCATCAACGCGATAAGGTGCGCCAGATAGGATGTGCCGACGATAGGAGGCGCATCGTTCGTATTTCAAACAAACCATGACCGAATACCGACGATTTTACCTACCGAATGCCCTATGGTTTTTCACCGTCAATCTTGCCGACCGGAAAAACAATCATTTGTTGATCGACAAGATTGATGTATTGCGTGAGGCCTTTCTATATGTAAAACAACGAAAACCTTTTCATATTGATGCCATCGTCATCATGCCGGATCATTTGCATGCTATTTGGACATTACCGCCCGACGACGGTAATTATTCTGTTCGCTGGAATATGTTGAAAGGAAGATTTTCCAGGGCAATCAACCCGGGTGAAAGAATTTCAAAAAGTCGTCAGAAACGCCGCGAAAGAGGAATCTGGCAACGTCGATTATGGGCGCATTTAATCGAAAACCAAGACGATTACAACCGTCATGTTGATTATATTCATTGGAACCCGGTAAAACACGGCCATGTTAAAAACGTAATCGATTGGCCGTATTCAAGCTTTCATCGATATGTGAGGCAGGGTATTTATGAAAAGAACTGGGGAAATAATGAAAGGCCAGAGATTAAAATCAGTGAGTAACTCGACAGCCAAATAGGATGCGCCTCCTTGCGTCGGCACATCCTATTAGGTGTGCCTTATCGAGTTGAGATTGAAAAAAGTATAAGATAACCAAAAATAGATAATAACTTGATGGCTCCGATTCGCCGAGACATCTGGCCGCGTAAAAAAGATATGAAGAATCCGTACGAAGAAATCATACAGAAGGAAATTGATGGTTGTAGACTCTTGGCTCAAGGGCAGACCCGTGAAGATTGCTGCCGAGAGAGGGGAGTGAAGCACTGCGCAGAAAATGACTTTAGTTCGACAATAAGCAGTGACACATACTCGTCTTATTTTGTGGCAATTGTTTTGATTATTCTTCTCTTGTTTACCAGTATTCTCGCCTGGAAAAAAAGACTAAAGATAAAGGACTTCTATTTCTCTATTTCAGAATTTAAGAATGCTGTGGCTTCAGCATGGTTAATATGGATATTTACCTTTATCTCAGTAATTCTTTTGTTTGAGCCATACGGAAGCTCTGTTCAAGAAGATGAAATTTTAAATGCTTTTATGTGGTTTGTTTTACCTCCAATAGCAGTAATTGCAGTATTTCTATGGTATAGAAGGTTTATTCAATGAAAGAGGTGAGATCCGTAGTGTGGTGCGAGGTAACGAACCCCAATATTTCTCGAGTTAACTATTATTAACGCGATATGGCACACAATTTAGGATGTGCCGACGATAGGAGGCGCATCGTTCGCGATTCAAATAAACCCTAACCGAATACCGACGCTTTTACCTACCGAAAGCCATGCGGTTTTTCACCGTCAATCTTGCCGATCGGAAATACAAGCATTGGTTGATCAACAAGATTGAGGTGTTGCGTGATGCCTTTTGATAGGTAAAACAACGAAAACCTTTATGTGAAGCAAGGCTTTTATGAAAAAAATTGGGAAAATGAAATGCCTGAGTTTAAAAGTATTGGGTAACCCGACAGATGCGCCTCCTGGCGTCGGCACATCCTATTTGGCGTATCTGACGAGTTTTCGCTCCACAATAGTGCAATACCTCTTCTTTCTCCCCGAATCAGTGCGCTCCTGACGGGTTGCTGTGCGTTGCCGACGCTGTGTTGTTGGGCTCAGGGCCGGATGGTTCGCTTTTGATTCTTTACCAAACAAGCACTTACACTTCTTTGTCGGCCTTACCGGTCTTTCTGGCATTACCTTTGCTTTAGTTGAGACAAAGCTCCTCGTCGGAGCGGTTATGATTTTGGGGCAATGGCGTCCGGGTTCAGTGATTTTTTCACGTGGGCCGGACGCCTTTTTTTTTGCCCGAAATTTAGGTTTTTACGTTTTCTTTGCAGCAGATCCGGGGTTACCGATGAGTCACACACAGACACTGGTCGTTATTGGCAATGGCATGGTCGGTCAACATTTTTTGGCCGCTCTGGTCAACAGCGCCGCGAAGGCGCGCTATCACCTTGTGGTGTTTTGCGAAGAGCCCCGGCCGGCCTATGACCGGGTGCATTTATCGGAGTATTTTGCCGGTAAAACGGCGCAGGATCTGTCGCTGGTACCGGACGGCTTTTTTGCCGAACACGGCATCACCGTGCATGTGGGGGATAAGGCTAAAACCATTGACCGCGCCGCCAAGACGGTGATTTCCGAACGCGGCGTGGTGATCGCGTATGACACCCTCGTTCTGGCTACCGGTTCTTACCCCTTTGTCCCTCCGGTGCCCGGTCATGACCGTCCGCACTGTCTGGTGTACCGCACCATCGAAGATCTGGAGGCGATGAAAAGCGCCGCGGCCTGCTCAAAAGTCGGCGTGGTGGTCGGCGGCGGCTTGCTCGGGCTGGAAGCGGCCAAAGCCTTGACCGATCTGGGACTGATTACCCATGTCGTGGAATTTGCCCCGCGCCTGATGGCGGTGCAATTGGACGAAGGCGGCGGCGCCTTGTTGAAACGCAAAATTGAAGCGCTGGGCGTCAGCGTCCATCTCAATAAAAACACCACCTTGATCGACGACGGCAGCACCTGTTTGCATAAAATGAATTTTGCCGGGGGCGATGTGCTGGAAACCGATTTGATTCTGTTTTCCGCCGGCATCCGCCCGCGCGACGACCTGGCCGCCGCCTGCGGTCTGGACATCGGTCCGCGCGGCGGCATCGTCATCGACAACCAGTGCCGCACCTCCGATCCGGCCATTTTTGCCATCGGTGAATGCGCGCTGTGGAATAACCGGATTTTCGGTCTGGTGGCACCGGGTTATGCGATGGCCCGTGCCGTCGTCTCGGTACTGGAAGGCGCCGGCAGCGCCTTTACCGGTGCCGACATGAGCACCAAACTGAAACTGATGGGTGTCGATGTCGCCAGCATCGGCGATGCCCATGCGGCCACCCCGGGCGCCCTGGTGTACACCTATCAAGACGGCGACAGCGACATCTACAAACGCCTGGTGGTCAGTGCCGATAAAAAGACCCTGCTGGGTGCGGTGCTGGTCGGCGAAGCCGCCGATTACGGCACCTTGCTGCAATACTGCCTGAACGGCATCGCCCTGCCGGAACACCCTGAAGCCTTGATCCTGCCGCGGCTGTCCGGCGAGCCGGTCGGCTTGGGCGCCGATGCGCTACCGGCCTCGGCCCAGATTTGCTCCTGCCACAACGTCAGCAAAGGCGACATCTGTGCGGCCATCGACACCGGCTGCACCTCGCTGGGCGCGCTCAAACAAGCCACCCAAGCGGCGACCGGCTGCGGCGGCTGCAGCGCCTTACTCAAATCGGTGTTGGATGCCGAATTGAAAAAACAGGGCGTGGCCGTCAATACCGACCTCTGTGAGCATTTTCCGCACACCCGGCAAGGCCTGTACCATTTGGTTATGGTCGGCGAGATCAAGACTTTCGCTGAATTGCTGGACAAGCACGGCCGCGGGCGCGGCTGTGAAATTTGCAAACAGGCGGTCGGCTCGATCCTGGCGTCTTACTGGAATGACTACATCCTGAAAAACGAGCACCTGGGCTTACAAGACACCAATGACAATTATCTGGCCAATATTCAAAAAGACGGCACCTATTCGGTGGTACCGCGCGTCGCCGGAGGTGAAATCGAACCGGAGAAATTGATCGTCCTGGGCCAGGTTGCCAAAAAATACGGACTGTATACCAAAATCACCGGCGCTCAACGGGTCGATTTGTTCGGCGCCCGCGTCGACCAGCTGCCGCTGATCTGGCGGGAGCTGGTCGATGCCGGTTTTGAAAGCGGCCATGCCTACGGCAAATCGCTGCGCACCGTCAAATCCTGTGTCGGCAGCACCTGGTGCCGGTACGGCGTCGATGACAGCGTCAGTCTGGCACTGACCCTGGAAAACCGCTACAAGGGCCTGCGCTCGCCGCACAAGCTCAAATTCGCCGTGTCCGGCTGCACCCGCGAATGCGCCGAAGCGCAAAGCAAGGATATCGGCGTGATTGCCACCGAACACGGCTGGAATCTCTATGTCTGCGGCAACGGTGGCATGAAGCCGCGCCATGCCGACCTGTTCGCCACCCAGCTGGATCAAGCCACGCTGATCAAGTACATCGACCGCCTCCTGATCTTTTACGTGCGCACCGCCGACCGCCTGCAACGCACCTCGGTGTGGATGAACAACCTGGAAGGCGGCCTGGCGTATTTGCAGTCCGTGGTCATTGACGACAGCCTGGGCTTGGGCGATGAACTCGAAGCGCAGATGCAGCGCGTCATCGACACCTATCAATGCGAATGGAAAACCACGCTCGCCGATCCCGGCAAACTGAAACGGTTCCGGCATTTCGTCAACAGCGACCAACCCGATGAGCGCATCCTGTTCGTTCAGGAACGCGGCCAGATCCGCCCGGCCAAAGACGAGGAACGCGCCGCCTTGACCCCGCACAAGCACTTCACCCTGTTAGAGGAAGCCTGACCATGAGCGAATGGCAAGATGTCTGCAGTGTCGATGATCTGCAACCGGATTCCGGCATCTGCGTAAAAGTCAACGCGCATCAGATTGCCTTGTTCTATATGCCCAAAGAACAGGCCCTGTACGCGCTCGATAATTTCGACCCCTTTGGCCAGGCCAATGTCTTGTCCCGCGGCATGATCGGCGATATCGGCGGCCAGCCGATGGTCGCCTCGCCGCTGTACAAGCAGCATTTCAATTTGGTCACCGGGGTGTGCTTTGAAGATGAGACCGTCAAAGTCGCCACCTACCCCATCCGGATCGTCAACCACCGGGTCGCAGTCTGCGTTCAGGAGGCGCGATGAAATACCATTACTACATTGCCGACGTGTTTACCCGGCGCCTGTTCAATGGCGCACAGATCGCCGTGTTTCCCAATGCGGACGGCCTGAATGCCGACACCATGGCCCTGATTGCCAAAGAACTGAACCTGTCCGAAACCGTCTTCATTTTTCATCAACTGAAGTCTGCCCAGACCCGGCGCATGCGGATTTTTTCCCCGTTAGCCGAAGTCAATTTCGGCGGCCATCCGATCATAGCCGCCGCCTATGTGCTGGCCTGCTGCGGCGACATTGACGTCTCGGCCCCGGTCACCTCGCTGAGCTTCGAACAAAATGCCGGCAACGTGGAAGCCAACATCTCCAGCCGGGACGGCATCCCCTATTTTGTGCAATTTACCCGCAAAGTCAGCGCGATCGTCGACCGCTTTGCGCCCAGCGACGAAGAACTGGCCGGCTTTTTAGGCCTGGACCAAGCCGAACTTGACCACAAGAAATATTCGCCCCGGCTGGTCTCCTGCGGCTATCCCTACCTGATCGTGCCGGTCTGGCAGTATGAAACGGTGCGCAAAGCCCGCTTCGATTACAGCGCCTGGAGCCAATCCACCGCGCCGCAGACCGCCGCCCAGGAGATCTTAGTGTTTGCGCCGAAATCACCTTATGCCGACGCCGACTTCAACCTGCGCTTAGTCGGCCCACGCATCGGCCTGACCGAAGACCCACCGGTGGGCAGCGCCTTACCGGCGTTCTGCGCCTACCTGTGTTCGTTCGAGCACACCCGCAAAGGCACCCAGACCTTCGCAGTGGACCGCGGTGATGCCGGCTCCCGGCGCAGCGTCATCAATCTGGAAATGGATCATAAAGGCGCCGAGTTCCTGACCGTCCGGGTCGGCGGCGAAGCCGTGCTGTTTGCCGAGGGGACGATTGATCTGGGCGCCATGAATACCCGGGGATGAAGACAGGGTGGGGCGTAAATTCCGGGAGAGACGCAAAATCTTGCGTCTCTGGGGGTAGGGCAGAAGCCTGCCCGAATAGTAGTTGAGTCAATCAAAAAGGAGGGAAATAGCGTCCTGTGTAAGCTAAGTGGGACATGAAATGCGGTATGAGGCAAGAGGAACACGAACGGCTGCGTGAGAACGTGACGGTCGAGTTCCAGTGGAAGTTTCCAAAAATGCTTGCCTTCGTTGACGCTTCGATTTCAGAAGTTTCAGCGATAGCAGGATTGGAATAGAAATTATTTTGGTTCATTTACCAATATTCATAGATATGTTCTTAATTGAACGATACATATTATTTTAGATTTGGAGAAAAAATTATGTCCTATTTAGTTCCTTCAGAATTTGTGACCAAGATGGTGGATGCAGGGGAATCAAAAGTATTCATGTCTACCCGAGATACGTTGATCAGGGCTTATATGGCCGGGGCGATTCTGGCGCTGGCTGCAGTTTTTGCGGTCAGCATTACTGTCCAGACCGGATCGCCGATCTTTGGCGCAATATTGTTTCCCGTCGGTTTTTGTATGCTGTATTTATTAGGCTTCGATCTTTTGACCGGTGTTTTTGTTTTAACACCGCTTGCATGGCTTGATAAACGTCCAGGCGTAACACTGGGGGGTATTTTAAGGAACTGGGGACTGGTTTTTACCGGCAATTTTTTAGGCGCATTAACCGTCGCGGTCATGATGGGAATTGTGTTTACTTATGGCTTCTCCGTCGAGCCCGATGCTGTAGGCAAAAAGCTTGCCGGTATCGGCGAAGCGCGTACGCTGGGCTATGCAAAATATGGCGTGGCCGGCTGGTGTACCATCTTTATCAGAGGCATGCTGTGTAACTGGATGGTGTCTACGGGTGTGGTCGGGGCGATGATTTCCACGACTGTTAGCGGTAAAGTCATCGCGATGTGGATGCCGATTATGCTGTTCTTTGGAATGACCTTTGAGCACTCCGTTGTCAACATGTTTCTGTTTCCATCCGGTTTAATCATGGGTGGCAATTTCTCGATTATGGATTACTTTGTCTGGAATGAAATTCCAACGGTTTTGGGTAATTTGGTTGGCGGATTGGCGTTTACCGGTTTGACGTTATACTCCACGCATATCAAAACAGCGCCTAAACGTGCGTTCAACTAAGCAACTTCAAGATAATAGAGTTTCAGGTATTAAATTGCCGAGACTCCTTAACAATCGCTCTAATTTGTAAAGGCATTCATCATGACACGCAACGAAGTTACCGAATTAGTCATCTTGCAAAAACTGCGTAAACAACTGACTTGGCCTCAACTGGCTGAGGTTATGGGTCAAAGCAAGGAATGGACAACCGCCGCTTTGCTCGGACAGATGACATTGACTGCTGAACAAGCCGTCAAGATTGGCGACGTGCTGGAATTACCCGCAGACGCTGTTGAGCAGTTGCAAGTGGTTCCCTACAAGGGGTCGCTCCCGACGTCGGTACCGACCGATCCGTTGATTTACCGTTTCTACGAACTGGTCAGTGTTTACGGCACTACCTTTAAGGCATTGATCCACGAAGAGTTTGGCGACGGCATTATGAGCGCTATCGATTTCAGCATGGATCTTCAGCGTGAACCCGATCCAAAGGGAGACCGCGTCAAGATCGTGATGAGCGGCAAATTTCTTCCTTACAAGAGTTACTGAGGCTGCTTTGGCCTGAATAAATGTCCGGTCAATTAAAAATATCGGTAGGGCAGCATTCTGACAAAGGCCGCAAGGCAATTAATCAGGATTTTCACGGCGTTTACAGTCCTAAGGAACCCCTGTTAAGTGCAAAAGGAATTGCCATTGCCTTGGCCGATGGGATCAGTAGCAGTGACGTGAGTCATATTGCTAGCGAAGCGACTGTCAAGGGGTTTCTGGAGGATTATTTTTGCACCTCCGAAGCCTGGTCGGTCAAGAAGTCTGCGCAACGGGTTTTGACGGCAACCAATTCCTGGTTGCATTCGCAGTCTCAGCAAAGCCAGTTCCGCTACGATAAAGACAGAGGCTATGTGTGCACCTTGAGCGCCATGGTTATCAAGTCGACAACTGCGCATATTTTTCATGTGGGTGACACGCGAATCTACCGCCTGCATGAAAACGGGCTTGAACAATTGACCCATGATCACCGGTTTTGGTTGTCCAAGGACAAAAGCTATCTCAGTCGCGCCTTGGGAATCAATCCTTATCTGGAGATAGATTATCAAACGCTGTCAGTCGATGAGGGGGATATTTTCGTATTTGCGACAGACGGTATTTATGAATTTACCCCTGATCTTTTCATAATCAATGCTATTCATCAGTACGGTAATGATCTGGATGCTGCTGCTAAAGCCATTGTGGACGATGCCTACCAGCTAGGCAGTACGGATAATCTTACTGTTCAGATTGTCAGAATTGAGCAATTGCCGAGTCAGGATGCCAAAGAGCTGTATCAGCAGTTAACCGAATTGCCGTTTCCACCGATACTGGAAGCAAGAGCGGTTTTTGATGGTTACACCATTATCAGAGAAGTGCATGCCAGCAGCCGCAGCCACGTTTATCTGGCAGTGGATAGCGAAACAGACAGGCCGGTCATCTTAAAAACTCCGTCAATTGATCTCAGGGATGATCCGGCTTATCTGGAACGCTTTCTGATGGAAGAGTGGATTGCCAGGCGCATTAATAGTGCCTACGTACTCAAGCCTTGTTTGCAGACCCGGAAGCGCCATTTCCTGTATATCGCCATGGAATTCATTGATGGTCAGACATTGACTCAGTGGATGATCGATAACCCGAAGCCAGACCTGGAAACAGTGCGTGGAATAGTCGAACAAATTGCCAAAGGGTTGCGCGCTTTTCACCGCCTGGAAATGCTTCATCAGGATCTGCGGCCAGGCAATATCATGATCGATAAGACCGGCACGGTAAAAATCATAGATTTTGGTTCTACCCGCGTGGCCGGTATCATGGAAATCACCAGCCCGATCGAACGTAGCAATTTGCTGGGCACGGCTCAATACAGTGCCCCGGAATACTTGCTGGGAGAGCATGGATCATCGGGTTCGGATATTTTTTCTTTGGCTGTTATTGTCTATCAAATGCTGACTGGAAACTTGCCTTACGGAACTCAAGTGGCCAAAACCAAAACCAGGGCAGAGCAAAGGAAATTAAAATATCAGCCTCTCCCTGAAAATAGCCGGGAAATTCCTGCGTGGATCGATGAAGCCATCAAGAAGGCCGTTAATCCCGATCCACACAAGCGCTATCAGGAAGTCTCCGAGTTTATATTCGACCTGCGCCATCCCAACAAAGACTACCTGAATAAAACCCGCTCGCCGCTTATGGAGCGCAATCCGGTGCTTTTCTGGAAATCCATTTGTTTAATTCTGAGCTTTATCATTGCACTCTTGTTGGCCAAGTAACCACATTTAACCCCTTTACTGTATCTGCTCACCCCCTCCAATTATAGTGGGTGTAGGTGGTTGATTGAAAAGGCTTCTGCAACAGGGATGTTGCAGAGAGCTACAGGGACGTATTGATGCGTCCTTTGAAATCAAGCACCTACAACCATAATTCAAAGCGAGCGAGTAGTTACCGTTTACTTTACTCACTCGGCTGATTTGATTTTTTTAATGAGCGCATCAGAAAATAGGGCGCGGCAATACCAACCAAACATGAAAAAAACAGCACTGCAAAGGTAGAGTTGTTCCAGTCTACCGGATAAATATCGGCTTTAACCGGCTCGCTTATGCCCGGAATTCCGGGCAGATCGACGTCCCCGCCATCGACCTTGAGTTGCGCTTTCATGCCTTTTTCCATGTGCTGTGGGATTTCGCAGTGGACCAGATAGGTTTTTTTCTGGGCAGGCACAATCAGCGATGCCTTGAGTTCACCTTTTCCATACAACTCCAGATGAAACATGCCCTGCGGGTAGAGGTAGCCGGGTAATCCGTGAATCATCAATTGATGGCGAATCTGATCATCATTAATGAAGGTGATATTGATGCGTGAACACGGCGCAACATCCCACTCCTGCTGATCAAAAGCATACATTTTTCCGTTGAATTTCTGGGCATGTTCATGGCCTGCGCGGATAGTAATGTCCACATCCCCGGCAATTTTTTGGCAATCCTGAGGCACTTTATCCTTGTTGGCGTTCATGATCATGCCTGTTTCGTCCATCATCATGCCGCCATGGTCCATCATGGCCGTTGATAACCCCGGATAACCCAATGTCAGAAGGCTGATTAGAACAAATGTGAGTGCTGGGTTGATCTTCATTGGGTGTTTCTCCTTTTCAGAACGATCACGAGGAAAATAGCCAGACCTATGACTAAGCCGCATGTCAGTCCGAAAACGATGATCAGCAAATAGTCAGGCGCGAATTGACCGGCTTCACCCAGGAAATGAGCGAAGTCGCCTTCACCCCAGACAGCTTTTTTCTTTGCATAGTAATTTTTATTGAACACCTGATCAAAGACGGCGTCATGATGGGTTGGCATGCCTTGTTCATCGAGTAACTGTTCATAGGCTAATATGGACATGTTGCCGCCCGGTTCCATGCCGTCCGTCGTCGTTCCGGTTTCGACGTGGTCATGAAACATCCAAAGGCCGGGTCCATAACTGTTTAAACCGTCATTGACTGTTTTAAGCAGTAAGTCAATGCGTTGCGCGGGAGCTATATCAAACACATCCCGCGTGATTTGCAACCCCGCCGGTGCCTCTACGCCATCGTAAGCCGTTATCGCCGCTTTGTGTCCGTGAAAATGGACCGCGACAGAAGAGCGTTGAGCGTTGGCTAGCCGCAATTTTATTTTTTCGTTCTCACCGGCCACAATTAAACTTTCACGCAAGGTGTAAGGAAATGAACGTCCGTTCAACATGAAATAATTTTCAAATGATTCGGTGATGTTGTATTCCCGGGACATCCTGTGCGCAATAAGCCTGGGATCATTGGCGTTTTGAATGATCTGAGCCAGACGTTTGTCCACCGATTGATAATACAGATCGTATTCCTGCGCTGCGGTTTCCTTGACGGCGACGGAAGGGTGACGGACTTGTCCGGCGCCGATGTTAAACGTCTGTACCCAGTTGTTGGGCCGGTTTTCCTCGACCACAATCATCCCGTTCAAACCCATCGCAAAGTGTTGAGCGGTCTGGACATGGCAGTGATAGAACATCGTTCCGGCATGGCGGGTCTGGATTTCATAAGTATGGTTTTTGCCGGGAAACACCGGATGCTCTTCGCCGCCGTCATTGTCGCCATTGGCCGTATGCCAGGGATGATCGACGCCATGCAAATGAATGGTATGCGGTAAGTAATGTGTGTTTTCCAGCGTAATCATCACCTTGTCGCCTTGCTCGACGCGAATGACCGGTGAAGGCGCTCTCAGCATAGGATTGGCAACCGGCGAATTAAAGTTTTTGACACCCATGCCTACCGATTTGGGCGCGTAAACCCATAATCCGGGTTGTATGCCGGGCGCAATATCGAATGTGTTGATCAAAAACTCGCCTTCAGGCGTTGCGCCGTTGAGTTCAATCACTTCCAGTTTGATATGGATGACATCTGGGTCGCCGTCGCCGTCCAGATCGTCGGTTTTTGTCAAGGCATCCTGAGCCATATGGGTCTGCATCAAACTGTGCATCGACAGGTTATTGATTCCTTTTACTGATGCTGCAATGTCATAAGGATTATCCGGTTCACAGAGTTTGGATGCTTCAATCTTCACGCCGTCAATGACTTGTTCTTCCCGCCATTCCGGATGTTCATTGGAACAAGGCTTTTCCGCGCCACTGGTTTCTCCTGCGATACCGATGAGGGTTCCCGGTGGGTTAATGCCGGATTTTTGCTGTTGTGTTGGCGCTAAATACACCGCAATCACGATCAAAATCGGGATCAGGGCACTGATTAACAGGTAATAGGTTTTCTTCATTTTCGGCAGAGAGGTATCTAGGGTATTAATGTAAGGATTGAAAAAGTAAACCGCTTGTGGCTTTTTTTGACTATCTGGCTATGAACAAGTTCTTAATTTACGGCGTTCGCTATTCGCTTTATCCTCATCTTTTTAATTATTGAGTAGGGGTTGCATGCTTTTAGCAAGCCAACAATAAACGCCATGGCCTTTAATGTTGGGTTGGCTATCGCCAACCGCAACCTACGTGTAGCATCACCTTTGTTTTTTGCTCCGCTGAATACACACTGATTGTTTCATCAGGAAACTGAATTTTTTACTGTCTTTATTATACCACTGGATTTTTTTAATCTCTGTTTGGCTGCAAGGCTGTCGGCAATTGCCAGTTTGAACTTTAATCGGGACTATGAAGGTGTGAAAAAGCCTTACAAGGAAAGCCAACGTATCCAACATAAGGGCTTGTTGAGTGACAGTAGCAAATTAAGTCAATCGGAACGTATAATTTGCACACTTTTTATAATGAGCTCATGACACTATGAAAGATCAAGCCTTAAGCACACCCGATTCCGATTATTTTTCTTCCGCTTTTATGATCCCCAATGTGGGTGGTCCTTTTCTTGTAGGGCTTGCTGTCGGTTATTTTGCTAAAAAAATGTTGAAGATGGCTCTATTTGTCGGGGGCGCCGCTATCGTAGCCATGTTTATTTTTGAATATTACGGTATTGCTTCGATCAGTGATGCTGATCTGGAAAACGCGGCAAAGAGTGCTGCTGATGCGGCGGAGCAATCCGGTGATTATTTAGTGTCACGATTGTCGCAAATCACTTCGCGGGGTGTCAGTGCAGCCGTCGGTTTTTTTGCAGGTTTAAAAATCGGATGAACTGTCAGTGCCGTATTCCATGTTTTCCCAAGGGAGCGGCAACTGCCTTTTCCCAGAAGGATAGCTCTCTTACGATGGGGTTGATACAAGCTTCGTATCCCTGATATTCAATCCCTTTAAATACTTCATCCTTAAGCCATAAGTAGCTGGACGGGGATTGTGTTTTTAGCTGAAAGGGAATCAAAATATATTGCGCGAACAATTCGGCCAATTTTTCATTTATTTTTCCATTGTAGCGGCCGTTATTGACTTCCCACATAAATTCAAAAGCTTCAAACCATTTTGATGGCCAAAGTGCCAGATCGGCATCTTTGATCAAGTAGATGTTAACAATGTCGCTAGACAACTTTTTGTACCACAGAAAAAAATACAGTTCCGTTTTGCCATCCCAGAAATGAAAATTATCAATGACATGAGCGAATTCATGCACCATAAGCGGTAGCCTGAAGTCGACCAAATAAGTGAGTTCGATATCTCTGTACGCGTTTTTTTCTTTGGCCTTGTCAAAATTGTGGATGGTAATCAGAACGCGATTGCTGCCGCTGTAGACTTGGGCAACCACCTGAGCGCGAAAGCCCAGCCCTGGCTCGATAGCCAGCGGCAGCGTCCCGTCCAGCCATACGCGGGTATCGGCATCATCCGGCGCAGCTTCTCTTATCAACGCTTGTGTAGCGGGTTTTATTTGATGAGTTTCAATGGCGTGTTCAAGCTGGCTCATAGGTTTTGCCTTCGTCATGGATGCCCTCATAAAAGGCGGTATTTTACGAATGGCTTTTTCGAATAATCTGAGATGATCGGCTTCAAAGCGGGGTAAATCAAAGTCATTGCTGTGTTTGATCAGCGTTTTCGTGTCGTAAAAAAGCGCTAACGCCCGCAACGCCGCCTCGCGGCTTTCCCAATAATTTTCCAAAACGCACAGGCTATCGGCTTGATCTTCTTCGCATTCGCTTTTGATCTTCCGGAGACGGCCAAGGTGTTCCGGGTGAGAGTGACGGGTTAAAAAATCGATCGCTGTTTGCCGTAAAGCGGGCTGCTGCTTTTCGTAATAGTCAATAATCTCAAGCAACTGAGCTTTCTTAAAATAACCGGAATGACTGGTCGTGCATAAGAGCTCAGGGCCTTGTGAAAGCGTGAAAAAGTGATGTTGAAATAAATCGGGAAAGGTATTGCCTTGGACTTCTGGATGAACAGATCCCGGCAAAAACAGGAGGACCACCAGTGTCAGTCGCGATAGCATAGGTCTTGGCGCTACAGGTCTTTTTCACGGATTTTCAGTAATAAACTGACCCTGCGGTTTTTTTTGCGCCCCTCGGCTGAATCGTTGCCGGCAATCGGTTGTGTATCGGCGTAACTCACGGCCCGCAGACGTTTGGCGTCAAGTCCTTGCGTGGTCAGATAGTGTAATACATTGGTGGCTCTGGCCGCACCCAGCTCCCAGTTAGTTGGAAACTGCTTGGTTTTAATGGGGCGGTTATCGGTGTGGCCCTCAATAAAAATAAGCCCGGTTGCCTGATTGAGAAGTCCTGACAGACTATTGAGCAAAGTTTGTCCTCCGGGTGTCAGTATCGCCTTCGATGACTCAAACAGTATATTGTCCTGAATTTCCAGCTGGGCGTAGTCTTCAGTGACTTTAAGATTGACTTTTTGATCCAGGCCTAATTGATCCAGTTTTTCGGATAATTTGATTTGCAGTTGATTTTCTGTGTTTTCGATATCCGGCGGTACCTCGCTTTTTGTTTCAATGGTTTCAATGGTTTCAATGGGCGGAACGATCGGTTTGTTAGCCGGGGCCGGGGCGGTTAAAATTTCATTCGTCAGTTTTTCTGAATCGGCCTGTTCGAGTTCAATAGGGCTGGGTTGGGCTTTGGTGACGACGCCTGTGATGATTTTTTGGGTCGGTTTTTTAGCCGCCTCTTCGGATTGCTTGGGGACAACAGGTTTTGATTTTTGCGGAGAAGAGGCTTTTTCTTCTTCTGTTTTAAATTCACTGACTGAAATAAGGGAAATGATCAGCATCACTATCAAAACAAAAACGTCCAGATAACTGAGCAGCCAGTTTTGCCGGGTGGATGGATCCGGATCATTCAAAAGATCTTCCATTATTTTGGAAGACTCAAGTTTAAGAAAGGGATCTTTATTCATAGAGATAACCGGAAAAACAGGCTTTTGTGCGATTAGTTTGAGCCGTTATTGAGTTCATTTTCATAGCGGACAATAAAAGAGCGCAAGGTCTCACGAACGAATGATGGGCTCCGTCTTTCCGCGATCAGCGTGATGCCTTCCATAATCATGCTCATGATCATGATGCGTTGCTCGGTGCGTCTTTCCAGCTTGAGCGCGATAGGTGTGAAAATTAGATTGGCAAAAATCAACCCGTAAAAGGTCGTGATCAAGGCCACGCCCATATTCAAACTCATCGCGCCAACGTCTCTAAGATCAATTATTTCCAGCATGTTAATCAGACCAACCAGCGTACCGAGCATCCCGAAAGCCGGAGAAAATCCGGCCATACTATGAAAGATATTGGCGTCCGCTTTTTCCTGAGCCCTGAGTCTGGCGATTCGCCATTTTAATAAGGACAAAATATCTTCGGTGGGTGTTTGATCGACAACCAGTTGAAATCCGGTTTTAAGATAAGGGTTATTGATAGTGTCGATGACATTCTCTATCGCGACAAAATTTCGGTTAAACCACATTTTCGAAACAGAGATTATTTCTTCAGCTTCTTTCTCGGGGTTCAGGCTTTCATAAAGGAAAATCAATTTAACTGACTTGATGCCTTGTTTAATGTCTCTCAGCGGGTAGCTTAAACAGACGGCCGCGATGGTTCCGATCACGACGATGAAAAGTCCATAAAGGTTGAGGTATGACCGGGCATCGTTGGCGGCAACAAAGACGATAAATAAAAATAAAAGCAAGCTGAATATTAACCCTAATGCCGTTGAATAATTAAGCGAACGGGTTTTATATGCAGTGTAATTGAATAGGTCGAATTTGTTCATGGCTTGATGATAACAGACAGTCCGTATTATGTAGATAGTAATGTAGCGACTGGTGAAGGAAAATGGCAAGGCTTAAAAAGATGCGGGTCACTCAGGCGGAGCTGCCGGTTTCATCCGTTTAATTTTACAAAGAATCCAATGTGTTTTTGACTGAAAGTGTTCAAAAGTCTTGCTGATAGGGGAAAACACTATTTCTGGTATCTAAAGTCATTCGACAAAAATTGATATATCAATCCGATTTTGGCAAACTATAAAGGTAGCATCGTAGATTATCAGAATTTTCAAGTAGCAAGCCCATCAGGAGAATTTCAGGCATTATGATTAAAGTGTTACTTGTCGATGATCATGAAATTGTTCGTTCGGGTGTTGAATCTTTGCTCAACGGTACTGGGGATATTTCGGTAATTGCCGTTGCAGGTTCAGGTGAGGAATGCCTCGAACTGTTGGCCGAAAATCAGCTGGATGTAGTTCTGATGGACATCAGTATGCCGGGAATCGGCGGGGCAGAGGCCAGTCGTAGGATTTTGCTGGAGTTTCCCGCTATAAAAGTGATAGCGCTTTCTGTTTACAGTGACGGCCATGTCCCTCATCAGCTCATGAAAATGGGTGCTGCCGGATTTATTTCAAAAAGCTCGCCTGTTGAAGAAATGGTTATCGCCATCCGGAAAGTCATGAACGGGGAGCGTTATCTTTGCTCTGAAGTAGCCAGAAATCTGGCATTTTGGGGCCTGGATCCCGATGATAATTCACCTTTTAGCCGCTTATCTCAACGCGAATCAGAAGTCGTGGTGATGATCTTGAACGGCAAATCAATAAAAGAGATGTCCGAATCATTGACGCTTAGCGATAAGACCATCAATACATACCGTTACAGGCTTTACGAAAAACTGAATGTTAAAAACGATGTGGAACTCACTCGTTTAGCCATTAAGTTTAACTTTATGAATTAGGCTTAGGCTTCCAACCGCTTATGCAATAAAATCAAATCAACCAGATGTTATTGCCAGCCATTCCATTATTGTTAAAAAAAAAGCCGAGGTAAGGTCTTTCCAGTCTGTTACAATAACCTCCTTTACACCGCTCAGTCTGCGGTGTTCCTCGCGGTCACCTCTTCCGGTACACTTCGATCTCATCCACCCTACACGAATTCCGCCTAGACTGACCCAGGGTATTCCCCGGTTAGGCCATTCCAGGAGCTTTATCCAAAATGTTATTTTCAGAACTCGGCTTAGCTGCCGAATTAGTCCGTGCTGTGTCCGAAGAAGGCTACACCACCCCAACTCCGGTTCAACTTCAGGCCATTCCTGCGATTCTTGAAGGACGCGATGTCTTGGCCGGTGCTCAAACCGGTACCGGTAAAACTGCCGGTTTTACACTACCCCTGTTACATCGCTTACACACCCGCAAGCCACTCGGCAATCGCCGCCCCGTCCGGGCGCTGATTCTCACCCCGACCCGTGAGCTTGCCGCACAAGTTGCCGAGAGTGTCGCTACCTATGGCAAATATTTATCATTCAAGTCAACGGTTATCTTCGGTGGTCTGAGTATCAATCCTCAGATTGCGCAATTGCGCCGAGGCCCAGAAATCGTTATTGCTACGCCCGGCCGTTTGCTTGATCACATCGCTCAGAATACAGTCGATTTATCGCATCTGGAAATTTTGGTTCTGGATGAAGCTGACCGTATGCTGGATATGGGCTTTATTCGCGATATCCGTAAAATTCTTGCCTTGTTGCCGCCTATTGGTGTCGACGGACGTCAGAATTTGTTGTTCTCGGCGACTTTCTCCGATGAAATACGCCAGCTTGCCAACGGATTGCTGCACAACCCTGCGCAGATCGAAGTAGCCCGACGCAACACCACTGTAGAAACAGTCAGTCAGGTCGTTCATCTTGTCGACCGTACTCGTAAACATGAGCTTTTGTCTCATTTGATCAGTAAACAAAACTGGCGTCAGGTGCTGGTTTTTACACGCACGAAACACGGAGCCAACAAGCTTGCTGAACAGCTTAACCGCGACGGATTAGGTTCGGCCGCTATTCACGGCAATAAAAGCCAGGGTGCGCGCACCAAAGCCCTTGCGGATTTTAAGAGCGGAGCGGTTCGTATTTTGGTTGCTACCGATATCGCCGCGCGCGGGCTGGACATCGATCAGTTGCCGCATGTCGTTAATTTCGAGCTGCCCAACATACCGGAAGATTATGTTCACCGGATTGGACGCACCGGGCGCGCCGGAAATGAAGGGGAAGCGGTTTCTCTGGTTTGTATCGATGAGCGTGATTTTCTTCGGGACATTGAGCGGCTGATTAAACACGAAATTCCCAAGGAGGCGATTGAGGGTTTTGCGCCAGATCCTACTATCAAATCCGAACCGGTTTTTAAACAGCGTCAACAGCGGCCTTCCCGTTCTTCTAATGGTGCCAGGTCCAATAGCAGCCATGGCAAACAGCCCGAGCAGAAACCGCAGGCGAAGCAAAGTCATCACAATCCTCGCAACAATAGCGGTCAGCAGCGGGTTTCCGATCAGAGCAGTCGTTCTAACGACAGCCGGACCGGGCAACGCACTTCTCAGCGCCGTGTAAGCGCTTGACAGCGAACGGGCCGGTTCCAATTTAAATTGTCGCCGTTACGGCATTCGATCCGTAACGGCGAATATTTGATTCTTGGTAACTGTTCAGAGCAAAGCACAACAGTCACTCTCCAGCGGAGCAACAAAAAAGGTGATGCACCGCGTAGGTTGCGGTTGGCGATAGCCAACCCAACATTTCAAGGCCATGATGTTTATTTTGGGTTGCGAAAAGTATGCACCACAGCCTGCGCTGAATAATTACTTCTTATCAAGAAATCAAAATGCTGACGATTGGCTGAAAATTATTCATAATCGGGCTCAATTTTATTTTTGACGGAAATTCCAGATGAAAGCTGTTGTCATGACTGCCGTTGGTGGTGCCGAAGTTTTGCAGGTTAAACAGATTGATGAGCCGCAAATTACTGAGCCTCATCAGGTCAAGATCCGGATCAAAGCGGCTGGCGTCAATCCGGTAGATACCAAAATCAGGCGGAAAGGCCTTTTTTATGGAGCCTTGCCGCCCGCTGTTTTGGGGTGTGACGGTGCCGGAACCGTTATCAGTACCGGTGCTGACGTTATTGGTTTTAAACCGGGCGATGACGTGTGGTATTGCCATGGCGGCTTGGGTCGTGAGTCCGGTAACTATTGCGAATATACAGTTATTGACAGCCGTTGGCTCGCTGCAAAACCGCAGTCCTTGACCTTCATCGAAGCCGCAGCAGCGCCATTGGTTCTGATCACGGCCTGGGGCGCTTTGTATGACAGGGGAGCTTTGCAGCCCGGACAGACCGTTTTAATCCATGCCGGTGCCGGCGGCGTCGGCCATGTCGCTATTCAGTTGGCCAAGTTAAGAGGAGCGAGGGTCATTGCTACGGTAAGCTCCCAGGAAAAGGCCGATTTTGTGGCTGCATTGGGCGCCGATGTCATCATCAACTATCACGAGATTGATTTCGTTGAGGCTATCATGCAGTTAACTGATAACCACGGCGTTGATTTAGTCTTGGATACTGTGGGTACCGAGGTGTTCCAAAGCAGCATTTATGCAACAGCCTGTTTTGGAAGCTTGGTGACACTATTGGATCCGGGCTTGGTCGATCTTGCCGAAGCAAGGGTCAGGAATCTTAAAATTGGTTTTGAATTGATGCTGACACCGCTTTTGCGTGACTTAAGACCGGCCCGTGAGAAGCATATTGCTATATTGAATAGCTGCAAAAACTTGATAGACAACAACCGGCTTATGGTCTCCGTAGGGCGTATTTTTCCACTGGAGCAAGTGACCGATGCTCATCGATTGATAGAAGAAGGGCACTGTACGGGCAAAATTGTGCTGGAAATTTGAAAGGAAAAAGTAGCTCAGGTCAATATTTGCTTCAACGCTTGGGATAAAAAATTGCGAATATTTCTTCAAATTGGTCATGAACGGAATTCATTATTTCAACCAGTAAGCTTTGGGAAATATTAAAACGTCCTAGTTCATTATCAATGCTGTCCTCTAATTCCATCTTGCTTAATTTTGCAGCCAGTCTGACAATGGCCGCTGTTTCGTTGAAAGGGCCGGTATTATAGGGGGCATTGTGTTGAGCAATGGATTCGGTAATGACTTCCGGCAATTTCCATAAGCGGCTGAGTTCAGCGCCGACCTGATAATGGTCGAAACCTAAAAGTCTGCGTTCCAATGCACTGTCCGTTTCATCGGAGGATTCGATTAACAAGCTGATCTCTCTAGCTAATTCCGGTATCCGCCTGAAGAGAACCAGTTTGCCTATTTCATGCAGCAAACCACAGATAAAAATCGTTTCCCGTTTCTCTGCTGATTGAGTTCTTTTTGAAATTTCTTTAGCGGCCAACGCTGTTCTAACGCTTTGTGCCCAATAGTCATTTAGCGAAATAGAACCTGCAGGCACATTTGAAAATTTTTCAATAATCAGAGTGCCCAATACCAGGTTTTGCAGTTCCTGCGTCCCTATAATGGATATGGCTCTGGAGATGGTTGAGATTTGAGATTGAAAACCAAAAAAAGCACTGTTAACCAGTTTTAACAAGCGCATCGTAAGCCCCGGATCCTTATCTATAACGCTTCCTGCATCGGCTGTAGTTTTATTAGGGTCATCAATTACTTTTTTCAATTGAAAATAGATGGCAGGCGGTGAACTCAGCTGCAAATCGCCTTTAAATAGATCCGATATGGTTAAATCGTTGCTGTTCAGTGAAAAAGACGAATAGGGTTTGTTCATGGGAATCATTTGGAATTTGTAAATACATGACTATGATTACCTGAAAGCATAGGGGAGCATTTTTCATAATGCAAGGAAGCATCGGTGGAATCAAATACACTAAGAAACGGACTGTTTAAATGGGATCTGTTGATGGGGTAGATAATCCGAACTTACCAAAAGTCAGATGCTCAGCAAATCATTACAACGCAAGAAAATAATCATAGCCGGTATCGATTCTAAGCTAGTGATAGCCATAGAATCGATGCTTTTGAGAAAAGGCTTTTCCAATTTATCATTTGCGAGTGAATGTGCAGATATTTATCGTATCATTCGTCCGTTTGCAGAGAATTCAGTGGATCTGGGTCTGGTCATCGTCGATGAGTTTTTGCCTGGAGGCGATGTGGAACACATGTGTACCTCACTCTCGCGCGAAAATAACGGTATTGCCTTGCCTTTTATTATTTTAAAAGCTGAGTCTTCGGATGAATTAAATGTCTCCATCCAGTCTTCCGGGGATTTGATTTACGATCTTTATGCGTCGTTCAGAGAGTCTGAATTACTCATTCTGGTCGAATTACTGTTAGTTTTAAAGAATGAGCGTTATTTACGTAATCAGCAGCAGGAAAAATTAATCACTGAACTGGCAACCCGCAAACTGCTGGATGCCAAACTAAAATATTTGATCGCCCATGATGAACTGACCGGCTTGATGAATCGTGCCAATCTGGAGCAACACATTCGGTTGAGCCTGATGCGATTTAGAACGCTGCATCAGAATGGTGCACTGTTATTGATTGATCTTGATCGCTTTGGTCTCATCAATGATCTGGAAGGCTTTGATATTGCTGACCGATTGATTATTGAGGTGGTCGCATTAATCAGAAAGACACTGACGAGAGACGTTTTTTTTGCGCGTATCGATTCAGATGAGTTTTGTCTTTATTTCGAAAACTTTTCTCTCACTCAGGCGAAGGAATCGGCTGAAGCTATTCGCAAAAGTCTGGAAGACTGCCGCTTCACTACCGGAGATGTTTGTTACAACATCACTGCATCGATTGGCATCGCTGTGTTACCCACTCAGAGAGTGATTGTCCATCCTGAGGAATTGATTTCCAAAGCCCATCAGGCCTGCTATCTGGCAAAACAAAACGGCCGTAATATGGTCTGGATCTATAACGAAGACGATAAAGCCATCAAGGAAAGGCACCGTGATGTTTACTGGGTTCCGCTGATTCGGGAAGCTTTGGTCGACAAAAATTTCTTTCTGGTATTTCAGCCAGTTATTAACCTGAAAACAGGCATTGTCTCGCATTATGAGGTACTAATAAGGATGCGGGGGCAGGCCGATAGCGTGATTCATCCCATAGAATTTATTCCGGTAGCCGAAAGGATGGGCTTGATTCATTGCATAGATATCTGGGTGGTTGAAAACGCATTAGATTTTTTGGCCGCTTTGCCCGTTGAATTGTCAGATGTTTGTCTTGCGATTAATTTGTCCGGTTTTGCTTTTCAGGATGGGAGTTTATTACCGACGCTGAAGCGAAAGCTGGAACTCACATGGGTTAATGCGGACCGGATTACTTTTGAAATTACCGAAACTGCCGCCGTTGATAATTTCGACCAAACCCGGCAAATGATTAACAAAATAAAAGCGCTTGGGTGTCATTTTGCTTTGGACGACTTTGGCGCAGGGTTTTGTTCATTCAACTACCTCAAAAAATTTCCTGTAGATTATGTCAAAATTGATGGCCAATTCATTCGCAATCTGGTCAATGATGAAACTGATCAAGTCCTGGTAAAATCTATGGCGGATGTCGCCAGGAAACTGGGGAAAAAAACTGTGGCAGAATTTATAGAGGTATCGCAGGTCATACCGATATTGGTCAGCCTGGGTATTGAGTACGGACAAGGCTATCTTTTTGGTAAACCCAGTCGCTATTTAATTGATGGAGGGCGGGTTCCTCTTGCGCAATTATTAAATGAAGGCCAAACAAAATCGCATTTTTCGTATAATAGGCTGGATTAAGGAAATTCAATTCGAGCTTTCTTCTCATACAGGCAATCTTTGCACCTCAACTTAATTTTTATTGAATTGTTAAAACTAACCTTGTTCAGGTTTACTTCATAACGTTGAGTTATTTTTATCCAACACGCAAGGCTGTATTCTGGAAATTCCTAGCGATCAAATTGTCATCATTAGGCAGTTTTATACCTTAATGTTGTTTCCTTTGCTGCCGGTAATATTCATCCGTAGCTTTCAAGGAGTGCTGTGTTATTAATGGCGGCATTGATTTAATTCGCCGGAAAGCCCAATATAAATAATAACCTGATAAACCTCCATAAAGTCCGGTTAATGACTTTAAATCAGGTTCATCCTTGCTCCAAGAATCAACTATCAACACTTTGGCTTCGCTGACAGGTTCTCTTGAGTATTGATGCGGCTGGTTATTCTTCGGCAAATAGGAAGCGTATACCGATTAATCAATTTTTTAAAATATGGCCACAAGACCTCAAAGTACACTAAAAAGAAAATCAACGGTTCGCAGAAACAAAAAAAAACAGCCCGTCAATCCTGTTAAAAGATGGCTGGTCAAATTAGTGGTGTTGTCTCTGGTTTTCGCCTCTTTTTTGTTGGCCAGTTACATCGGTTATCTTGATTACAATGTACGCAATCAGTTTGAAGGTAAACGCTGGGCAATTCCTGCTCGCGTTTATGCCAGTCCGCTTGAATTGTATACCGGACATAAAATGACTTTAGCCAATCTGGAAAGTCATTTGCAATTTTTACATTACCGTGAAGATCCGCAGCTTTCTTCCGAAGGCACTTACTCCAGGCAAGCGTCTCAGATAACAATTAAAACGCGCACGTTTAGTTTTTGGGATGAAAAACAGGATAGCCGTTTGGTCAAGGTGCAGTTTTTCGATAGTGAAATAGCGCGAATATTTGATGCAACCTTGTCAAAAGACCTGACCATTTTTCGGCTGGATTCATTGCAGATCGGCAGTTTTTATCCTACCCGCAAGGAAGATCGCGTGCTGATCAAGCTGGCCGAAGCGCCGCCGACGCTGATACAGGGATTGTTGGCGACTGAGGACAGGGATTTTTACCAGCATTACGGTATTTCCTTAAAAGCGATTGCCAGAGCCATGTGGGCCAACGTCAGAGCCGGAGGCATCGTTCAGGGTGGAAGTACGATTACGCAGCAGCTGATCAAAAATTTCTATTTGACCAACGAGCGCAGTTTTGTCCGAAAAATCAATGAAGTGTTCATGTCGTTAATCATAGAGTACCGCTATGACAAAGACGAAATATTGGAAGCTTATCTTAATGAAGTGTATCTGGGGCAGGACGGAGCCAGCGCTGTGCATGGATTTGGCTTGGCCAGCGAATTTTATTTTGGTCAGCCGTTAAAAAACCTTCCTTTAACCCAGGTGGCCTCGCTGGTGGCTTTAGTGCGAGGACCGTCTTACTATGACCCACGGCGCTATCCGGAGCGAGCGCTTGAGCGTCGTGATCTGGTCCTCGATAAGATGGCCGAGATGAATTACATCAATGAACAGCAACGCGCCGAGTCAAAAAAAGAACCGTTAAAAGTCATTGCCAACACGCACCGTTCTGTAAACCGTTATCCGGCGTTTCTGGATTTGGTTAAACGACAATTAAAAGAGACCTACAAGGAAGAAGATTTGACCTCGGAAGGGCTTAATATTTTCACGACCTTGGAACCCCATGTGCAAGACGCGTTGGAAAAAACTGTTGCTGAAAAAATCAAAGAGTTACAAAAAAATCCAAAAGCGCGGGAACTGGAAACTGCTGTGGTCGTTACCCGTAAAGAAGACGGCGAAATCGTCGGCCTGGTGGGCGGCAGTGATCCGAAATCAGCCGGTTTTAACCGGGCGGTCGATGCGGTGCGCCCTATTGGTTCGTTGATTAAGCCTTTTGTTTACCTGACCGCGCTTGAGTATCCGTCAAAATATACGATTACTACACCGGTCAGCGATACTACCATCAGAGTCAAGGCGGCAAAAGGCCAGCTATGGGAGCCCAAAAACTATGATAATACCCAGCACGGTATTGTTCCGTTTCATAAGGCTTTGGCCAACTCTTACAACCTGGCCACAGTCCGTATTGGCATGGATATAGGTGTTGCGCGTGTTGCTAAAACGTTAAGAAGCATGGGTATTACGCGCTCGTTAGAACTGTTTCCGTCGTTTCTTTTGGGCGCTTCGCCCTTAACTCCGATGGAGGTAACGCAAATCTATCAAACACTTGCTGGTGATGGCTTTACATCGCCCTTGAGATCCATCAGGGGCGTTGTCAACAGTGATGGTGAACGCTTGCAAAGTTACCCTTTTACCGTCAGGCAAACGGTTGATCCGTCGGCAACTTATATTACCAACACGATCATGCAGGAAGTGATGAACGAGGGAACGGGTCGTTCTGCCTACAATTATGTGCCCAGAGAATTTCAGCTGGTGGGCAAAACCGGAACAACCAATGAAATGAGAGACAGCTGGTTTGCCGGATTCAGCGGCGATTATCTCTCGGTCGTGTGGGTTGGCAGAGACGACAATAAACCGGCAGGACTAACCGGTTCAACCGGTGCGCTGAAATTATGGGCTAGTCTTATGCAGAAAATCAGTACGCGTCCTGTGCTGTTGACGCCCCCTGACAATGTCGATCTGGTCTGGATAGACCCTTTCACCGGTTTGTTGGCAAACAAGGACTGTCCCGGCGTCAGCCAATTTCCCTATATTCGCGGTTCTGCTCCTAAAGCCAGTTCACCCTGCGTCAATGGCGGCGGTACTGAGAATCCGGATACCTGGTTAAATAATCTTTTTCAATAAATTAAAGCGAGCATTATGTTGCGATTTAACGTGTTTCAGTGGTTAGGTATTTTGTTAATGTTAACGGCTCTGAATGCTCAGGCCCAGGAAAAACCGGTAAGCCAGTTACGAGCTTTTTTAACGTCATCCAAGGCGCTGAAAGCCGATTTTAAACAAATAGCTGTCGATGAAGCAGGCAATGCCCGTCAAGCCAGTTACGGGGTGTTTTATTTGCGCAGACCCGGAAAGTTTCGCTGGCAGTACACCAAGCCTTTTACACAGGAAATTATTTCCAATGCAGGCAAGGTCTGGTTTTACGATGCGGACCTGGAGCAAGTGACGGTTAAAAAGCTGGACCAGTCGGTAGGCTCAACTCCCGCTTTGTTACTTAGCGGTGACATCGACCTGGAAGAAAACTTTATCATACAGGATCAAGGCACCGACGAAGATATGCAGTGGATCAAATTGCTACCCAAAAACGAGGACAGCGGCTTTAAATATGTTTTGATCGGCCTGGATAAAGGCACCTTGGGCGGCATGGAATTAAGCGATAATTTTGGTCAATTAACCCGTATTTATTTTTCGAATATCGCTGTCAATCCATCATTGGATGATGAGTTGTTTATATTCACGCCGCCACCGGGGTCGGATGTATTTGAAGAATGACACTTCTCTTAGTGTACAGACAACGATTGGAATGACATGGTAAGTTTTTTATCTTACTCGGGGCCGGGCGGTGATGATACTTTGATCAAGCCCTTGGCAGAGCGAATGCGGCCTACTCAGCTGGATGAGTACACCGGTCAGCGGCATCTGTTGAGTCCGGGTAAACCGCTGTATGAAGCAATAGCGGCAGGACGACTGCACTCAATGATTTTCTGGGGCCCGCCCGGTACCGGTAAAACCACGTTGGCAAGGATGATTGCCAACCATTCTGAAGCACTGTTTATTCCTATTTCAGCGGTGTTGGCCGGTGTCAAAGAAATAAGAGCGGCTGTGACAGAAGCGCAAGCCGCCAGGGAAAGTCGACGGCAACGCACCATTTTGTTTGTTGATGAAGTGCATCGATTTAATAAAGCCCAACAAGATGCCTTTTTACCGCATGTCGAGGATGGCACGTTCTATTTTATCGGGGCTACGACTGAAAATCCGTCGTTTGCGCTGAACAATGCGCTTTTGTCCCGGGCCAGAGTTTATGTGTTGAATGCACTGTCAACAGAGGATTTACTGGCGGTATTAATCAAGGCGTTAACTGAAAAGGAAAAAGGCTTGGGCAATCTGGCCATCGAGATGGACGATGAGATCAAGCGTCAGTTTGCAGCGGCCGCCGATGGTGATGCCCGGCGAGCGTTAAATCTGCTTGAGATTGCAGTGGAGTTGGCGGCATCGCAAAACAGCACCTGTATTAATGAGGCCGTCTCCAAAGAAGTGCTGTCTGGCGGAACCCGCCGTTTCGATAAGCAAGGCGAAGAATTTTACAATCAGATTTCAGCATTACATAAGTCGGTTCGGGGCAGTTCGCCGGATGCCGCGTTATATTGGCTGTGCCGGATGATGGATGCCGGTTGTGATTTGTCTTATCTGGCCCGCAGAATTGTCAGGATTGCTTCCGAGGATATCGGCAATGCGGATCCAAGAGCGTTGCCGCTGGCCATAAGCGCATGGGAAGCGCAAGAACGGCTGGGTAGTCCCGAGGGAGAATTAGCCTTGGCGCATGCCGTCGTTTATCTTGCTTGCGCAGCTAAGAGCAATGCGGTTTATAGGGCCTATAATGCGGCCATGCGCGATGCCAAGGAAAGCGGCAGCCTGCCAGTGCCGGTTCATTTGAGAAATGCGCCCACTTCGCTGATGAAATCGTTGGATTACGGAAAAGCCTATCGTTATGCGCATGATGAGCCCGATGCTTATGCTGCCGGTGAGAATTATTTTCCGGAAAGTTTGAAGGGTTCTCAGTATTACACGCCGGTCAATCGTGGATTAGAAATAAAAATTGCAGAAAAATTAAAACATTTACGGAATTTAGATAAAATGTCCCGTACTGATAGGAGCTGACCTTTAACAAAGGTGATCCTGGACGATCCGAATCATTTTATCTAGTTTATGTAGGATTATGGACCTTAAATTTCTCGATTTTGAACAACCCATCGCCGAATTGGAAGCCAAAATAAAAGAACTTCGCCGAGTTCAGTTCGATAACGATATCAATATTTCCGATGCGCTGGAACAACTGGAAAGTAAGAGCAAGGCGCTGACCGAATCAATTTTTTCCGGGCTTAGCGACTGGCAGATTTCACAATTATCAAGACATCCCGGGCGTCCTTATACCCTGGATTACATTGATTTGATATTCTCCGACTTTCATGAGTTGCATGGCGACCGGACGTATGCTGATGATCCGGCCATTATATGCGGACTGGCTCGTCTTGAAGGTCAGCCGGTTGCACTGATAGGGCATCAAAAGGGCCGGGATACCAAGGAAAAAATTTATCGAAACTTTGGAATGCCCAGACCTGAGGGTTACCGCAAAGCCCTAAGAGTCATGAAAATGGCCGAGCGCTTTGGTTTGCCTATTATATGTCTGATCGATACACCGGGGGCTTATCCCGGTATCGGTGCTGAAGAACGCGGCCAAAGCGAGGCAATAGCCCGTAACTTGTTTGAAATGGCGCGTTTACACACGCCGATCATCTGCACGGTCATCGGGGAAGGCGGTTCTGGCGGCGCATTGGCCATCGGCGTCGGCGATCGCTTGATTATGCTTGAATACAGCACTTACTCGGTGATTTCGCCTGAAGGTTGCGCATCGATTCTTTGGAAAAGTGCTGATAAATCCCAGTTGGCGGCTGAAGCGATGGGAATTACTTCCGATCGTATCCGTGAACAGGGCTTTCTCGATGAAGTGGTCAGAGAGCCTTTAGGCGGTGCACACCGTGATTTTCAAAAAACGGCAATGAATCTGAGAGAAACCTTGTTAAGGCATCTGGAAGAACTCAAGCGTGAATCGATGGAGCGTTTAATGGAAAAACGTTATCAACGGATTATGGCTTTTGGCGTTTATACCGAGTAATTCGAAAGACAGCTTTTTCGTCTACTCCCAAATAATCTAAAAAACGTTTAAGAATTTAAAATGTGCTAAGGCTGGCAGCAATGACCAGATTGATTGCCGGCATCACCAAATGTTTATCATGGCTCAATAGCGGTTTTTAAGATGATCGATTATTAAGTTAAATGGAAGTCAATCAAAAGCTCGCTGTTGGCGAGCTTTTTTGTTTGGGGCTTATGACCAACATTCATGCACAGTCAGTGGAATCTCATTTAATCGATACCATCCGTCCTTATCAGGGCTCTCGCCGCGTATTTGTGGCTTACAGTGGCGGCGTTGATTCCCATGTGTTATTGCACCTCTGCGCGCAGCAGCATTGGTTGAAAGAAAAGCTCACAGCTGTTTATGTTCATCATGGTTTGCAGGCGATAGCCGACCACTGGGCCCTTCATTGCCAAGCAACAGCAACAGCTTTGGATATTGCTTTTAAGGAATTGCGAGTCGATGCACGGCCGGTCAACGGACAAAGCCCTGAAGAAGCCGCCAGAAATGCACGGTATGGCGTATTAAGCAGTTTGCTGGATGATCAGGATCTGTTGTTGGTGGCCCAGCACAGGGAAGATCAGCTGGAAACTGTTTTATTGCAACTGTTTCGAGGCGCCGGATTGCCCGGTTTATCGGGGATGCCGGTAGTGATGCCGATGGGGAAGGGTATCCTTTTGCGGCCTCTGTTGAATGTTTCTAAACAGGAAATTGAGGCCTATGCCGCCGGACATGAACTTGATTGGGTGGAAGATCCCACTAATCAAAGCACCGAATTCGATAGAAATTTTCTTCGAAATGACGTTTTGCCGGTATTAAAAAAGCGTTGGCCGGCGCTGGACAAAACTGTATCTAGGGCGGCCGGACATTGTGCAGAAGCTCAGGCAGTGATTCGGCAAGAGGGTGGTGAACTACTCAAAAAATACCTGGACATTGAGTTTCAAGCCTTGTCACTGGAGCTTTGGTCGTGTCTTGAGAATGCCCGGCAGGCCTTATTGTTACGCGCCTGGTTTGGCTTTATGGGGTTGAGAATGCCTTCCCGGCGGGTCATTCATCAGATTATCAATGAAGTGATTGATGCGGCAGAAACCGGTAAAGCTGAGGTTTTTACCCAAGGTTATGCGATCAGGCGGTTTCGCAATCGTCTCTATTGCTTTAAATCTAAATGCTTTCAATTGCCGGAAATACACGATTTTGAGTGGTCCAGCCAACAAGCGTGTCTTGACTTATCTGAGTACCTGAAATTGCAGCGAATTGAAGACTCCTGCGGCATTGCGATTGATCAGTGGAAAAATGCAAAAATCACCGTAGCATTTCGCCGAGGGGGTGAAACCATCAGGTTGCCGGGTCGAAAGGGACGGCATACGTTAAAAAATCTATTTCAGGAAGCGGCGATACCGCCCTGGGAAAGGCCGGTCATTCCGCTTGTCTATCTGGATGGACAGCTTGCGGCCGTTGCAGACCGGTGGATCAGTGACGAATTTTACACAGTGTCTCCAGGCGCTTGTTACCGCATCAAATTCATCAAGCAAACGCCAGGCTGATCACGCGTTATCAGCAATCCCAGGTTGATGATAAAAAAGGGTAGGCGTAAGCTTTGCGGGAATGTCGGCAGCAGGGTTGCTGCAGTCAAGCTCCCACGAATGGGTCTGCGGGGTTCAACGCAAGGCTTACGCCAATCCTAAAAGCCACATAAAAGTTCAAGCTGGGAATTGCTGAGGCGTTATAGGTGATTGTTTTTTCTGGTGCCGCACTGATGCCTGTTTACAAATGGCATCGGGAAAAAAAACAGTAAAGGCAATGACTAAGCACGCATTGTCGATTAGAATATACCAGCTTTAAATGGCTGCAAAAGTCACCCTCTAAACGCTTTTCTTCATTACATGACAAAATATATTTTCATTACCGGTGGCGTCGTCTCATCCTTAGGTAAAGGCATCGCTGCGTCGTCACTTGCTGCCATTCTTGAAGCCCGCGGGCTTAAAGTCACGATGACCAAACTGGATCCCTACATCAATGTCGATCCAGGAACCATGAGTCCTTTTCAACACGGAGAGGTTTTCGTCACTGACGACGGTGCAGAAACCGATCTTGATCTGGGTCATTATGAGCGTTTCATCAGAACGACCATGACCAAGAAAAATAACTTCACGACCGGTCAAATCTATGAAAACGTTCTGCGCAAAGAACGTAAAGGCGATTATTTGGGCGCGACCGTTCAGGTAATTCCGCATATAACGGATGAAATCATCAGACGCATTCACGAGAGTGCGGTGGGCATGGATATCGCCATCATTGAAGTCGGCGGGACGGTAGGTGATATCGAGTCACTGCCGTTTCTTGAAGCGATTCGTCAGATGCACGTTGAATTGGGGCGCGATCGTGCCATTTTTATTCATTTAACGCTGGTGCCTTATATCCGTTCTGCGGGTGAACTCAAAACCAAACCAACTCAGCATTCTGTAAAAGAACTCAGAACGATAGGGATTCAGCCCGATATTTTAATTTGCCGTTCCGAACAACCGATTCCGGTCAGCGATCGCAGAAAAATTGCGCTTTTTACGAATGTGGCAGAAAAAGCTGTTATTTCCGCTATTGATGCTGACACGATTTACCGCATCCCTTTATTGCTGCATGAACAGGGATTGGACGATATCGTTGTTGAAAAATTACGTCTGGATGTGCCGCCCGCCGACCTCACCGAATGGAAGAATGTGATTGACGGACTGACTCATCCGGTTGAAGAAGTCACCATTGCGATTGTCGGTAAATATGTCGATCACAGCGATGCCTACAAGTCACTCAACGAGGCATTGATTCACGGCGGTATTCACACCAGAAATAAAGTTAAAATCCGTTATATTGATTCTGAAACCATCGAAGATGAAGGCGTTGAACACCTGAAAGGACTGGATGCCATCCTGGTGCCTGGCGGCTTTGGTGAGCGGGGCGTAGAAGGAAAAATTGCGACAGCCCGTTTTGCACGGGAAAACAAAATTCCCTATTTAGGCATTTGTTTGGGAATGCAGGTTGCGGTGATTGAGTTCGCCAGAAATGTCGCCAAGCTGGAAGGTGCGCACAGTACCGAATTCCTGCCCGATTCGCCGCATCCGGTTATCGGTTTGATCACTGAATGGATGGATGCAGAGGGGCAGTTGGAAACACGCAATATTCATTCTAATCTGGGCGGAACAATGCGTCTTGGTAGTCAAAAATGCAGGCTTGAATCAGGATCTTTGGCCTTTGCGATGTATAAAAAGGAAGTCATCAAAGAGCGTCACCGGCACCGTTACGAATTCAATAACAAGTATCTGGAAAAAATGGAGCGAGCTGGGCTGACTTTCGCAGGTAAATCGATAGACGGTCGTCTGGTCGAAGTGATTGAATTGAAAGATCACCCCTGGTTTTTAGCCTGTCAGTTTCATCCGGAATTCACTTCGACGCCACGAAGAGGCCATCCGCTCTTTTCAGGATTTGTAATGGCCGCTGCTAAACATAAAAAGGAAACCCATCAATGAAATTATGTAACTTTGAAATCGGCCTTGATAAGCCTCTATTTTTAATCGCGGGTCCTTGCGTCATTGAGAGCGAAGCTCTGGCACTGGAAACAGCCGGCTATTTAAAAGAAATAACCGATCAATTGGGCATTCCTTTTATTTACAAATCTTCATTCGACAAAGCCAATCGTTCTTCACATAACACCTTCCGTGGCTTGGGCGTTGATGCGGGGCTAAAGATCCTCGAAAAAGTCAAACAACAAATCGGCGTGCCTGTTTTAACCGATGTACATGAAGACACACCCTTGGAAGAAGTGGCAAAGGTCGTCGATGTGATGCAAACGCCAGCTTTTTTATGCAGACAGACCAATTTCATTCAGAATGTCGCCAAACAAGGCATTCCGGTCAATATCAAAAAAGGCCAATTTTTAGCGCCTTGGGATATGGTTCATGTGGCCGAAAAAGCCAAGGCCACAGGCAATGAACAAATTATGGTGTGTGAGCGCGGCGTTTCATTCGGCTACAACAATCTGGTGTCTGATATGCGATCACTGGCGGTGATGCGAGATACCGGTTGCCCGGTAGTTTTCGACGCCACCCATTCGGTGCAACTGCCCGGAGGTCAGGGCACCTGTTCAGGCGGGCAGCGTGAATTTGTTCCTGTTTTGGCCAGAGCCGCTGTTGCTGTGGGCATTTCCGGATTGTTCATGGAAACGCACCCAAATCCGGCCGAGGCGAAAAGCGATGGTCCAAACTCCTGGCCTATGCACCGCATTAAAGAATTATTAGAGATTTTAATCACCCTTGATCACGCTGTTAAAGCAAGCAGTTTGATCGAAACAACCTTATAGGAAAAACGATGGCGGCAATAGTAGATATTAAAGCAAGAGAAATCCTGGATTCGCGTGGTAACCCGACGATCGAAGCCGATGTCATTCTTTCATCCGGAGTAGTCGGCAGCGCGATGGTGCCATCGGGCGCCTCCACCGGCGAACGTGAAGCGATCGAATTACGCGATGGCGATAAAGCACGTTATTTGGGTAAAGGTGTTTTGAACGCAGTAAACAACGTCAAAACTGAAATTCGTTCAGCCGTTTTAGGAATGGATGCGGCGGATCAGGCCGGCATTGATCAAAAAATGATAGTACTTGATGGTACCGATACTAAAGCCCGTTTAGGCGCAAACGCAATGCTGGCTGTTTCTATGGCTAGCGCACACGCTGCTGCAAAAGAAGCGGCACAGCCTTTGTATCGCTATCTGAACAAATCCGGTGAATTCGTTATGCCCGTACCGATGATGAACATCATCAACGGCGGCTCCCATGCCGATAACAGTGTCGATTTGCAGGAATTTATGATTTTGCCTGTGGGTGCGCCCACTTTCCGCGAAGCGATTCGTTATGGAACTGAAGTTTTTCACACGCTGAAAAAAGTATTGTCCGATAAAGGTTTGGCAACAACCGTAGGCGATGAAGGTGGTTTTGCACCGAATCTTTCTTCCAATGAAGAGGCCATCAGCGTCATTCTGCAAGCGATTGAAAAAGCTGGTTACAAACCAGGCGTAGATATCTACCTGGGTCTGGATGCGGCTGCTTCTGAATACTATAAAAACGGCGTATACGATCTGGCTTCAGAAAAGAAAACCTATACCTCCGAAAAAATGGTCGATTTCCTGGCTGATTGGGTTAATAAATATCCGATTATCAGTATTGAAGACGGTCTGGACGAAAACGATTGGGACGGCTGGAAATTACTGACTGAAAAACTGGGCGGTAAAATCCAATTGGTTGGTGATGATCTGTTTGTCACCAATCCGGCTATTTTGAAACAGGGCATAGAAAAGAACATTGCCAACTCTATTCTGATCAAAGTCAATCAAATCGGTACCTTGACCGAAACTTTGGCCGCAATCGATATGGCCCAGGCTGCAGGTTATTCTGCCGTTGTTTCTCATCGTTCAGGTGAAACCGAAGACACCACTATTGCTGATTTAGTGGTTGCTACCGGCACCGGTCAGATAAAAACAGGTTCATTGAGCCGTTCCGACCGTATTGCCAAATACAACCGCCTGATGAAAATCGAGGATGAGTTGGAAGGCAAAGCCCTTTATGCAGGCCGCAAAGCCTTCAGAATGCTCTAGGATTGACTGGTGAGAGCGGTCCTGCCGGGCCGCTCTTGACTAATCGTATTGATCATATGAGCGCTTATAAAATTATTTCAATCATTATTGTTCTGTTGATAGCCCATTTGCAGTATCGTTTGTGGTTAGGTGATGGCGGTATCAAGCAGATTGAACAATATGACCAAAAACTGCAGGATTTAAGCTTGCAGGTCAAGGAAAAAAAAGAACGCAACGATCAGCTTTACAGTGAAGTGCTGGACTTGCGCAAAGGCCAGGACGCCATTGAAGAAAGAGCCCGTTACGAATTGGGAATGATTAAGGAAAATGAAACTTTTTTTCAGGTTCTGGAATAAAAGGTCTTTTTCTTTTAATCCGGCACTTCCAAAATGCGCTTCGCGCATCACCTCACTAAACCGCTTTTTGCTAACGCGCTATTTTTAAATGAACACAATACACTCCCGATTTTGGGCTATTGTTCCTGCGGCCGGGGTTGGCAAAAGGATGCAAGCCGATAAGCCCAAACAATATCTCTCCCTGGCTGGAAAAGCCGTATTAGAACAAACTCTGCTGCGTTTGTTGGACGTTGAACAATTGAGCGGAATAGCGGTTGCTATTTCTCAGGAAGACCCCTATTGGCCTGAACTGGGAATTGCCGGACACCCCAAGGTTATCACTGCGCCCGGCGGTAAAGAACGGGCCGACTCAGTGCTGTCCGGTTTAAGATCGATTCGCGAACGTGCTGATGACAATGATTGGGTGCTGGTGCATGATGCTGCAAGACCTTGTATTACTCGTAGTGATGTTGTTTTGTTGATGGCGTCCTTGAAAGACGATGCTGTTGGCGGCATTTTGGCTTTAGCTTCGCATGACACACTCAAGCAGGTTGAAGGACGAATCATTCATGGCACTCTGGATAGGACACATATTTGGCGGGCATTGACACCGCAAATGTTTCGCTACGGAATGTTGAAAGCTGCACTGGAAGCAGGGGAGGGCAATCCGGCGATTACCGATGAGGCCAGCGCACTGGAATTAATGGGTTATCAACCCAAAATAGTCGAAGGCAGGCCGGATAATATAAAAATCACGCGTCCCGAGGACTTGGCGCTGGCGCAATTTTATTTGGAGCAACAATGATTCGAATTGGTCAAGGCTATGATGTTCATCGGTTTAAAGACGATGGCGATGTGATCCTGGGTGGCGTCACTATTCCGTATGAAAAAGGCCTGGAAGCGCACTCTGACGGCGACGTGGTGCTGCATGCATTGTGCGATGCGTTATTGGGCGCGGCGGCATTGGGTGATATCGGCAAGCATTTTCCAGATACCGACCCGGAATTTAAGGGTGCCGATAGCCGGGTTTTATTGCGGCATGTCCACCGTATCGTGCGGGAAAAAGGTTATAAACTGGTCAACGCGGATATTACCATCATCGCCCAGGCGCCCAAGATGGCGCCTTATATTCCTGAGATGTGCTTCAATATTGCCGAGGATTTGGATGTGACTGTCGATGATATCAATGTCAAAGCGACCACTACCGAGAAACTGGGTTTTGAAGGACGAAAAGAAGGCATTGCCGTTCAAGCGGTTGTCCTGATAGAAAAGTAAAGTATTTTGGCCTTTAGTTTCGTAGCGCAGAGTACACATCAACTGATTAATCAGGTATCTGACTGTTCTGACCGCATCAATGGGAGCGTGAATTTTGAAGCGACTAATGTTTTTCGTTATATTTCAGTTACTGATCGGGTGCGCTGCGCAATCCGATAGATCCACTTCTGATGCAATACAAAGTCAAAAAGATGCAAAGACGCTCGATGTGCAAGATAGCCGTTGGCAACTTAAGCACTTTGTCACTGCTACTGGCGAAATAATCCCGATGCTGGAAGGTACGGCAATCGATGCGGTTTTTACTAACGGTAAACTTACCGGGCGCGGCGGCTGCAACCGCTATTTTGGCAGTTTTAAGCTTAAAGAGAAGACCGGGTTATCAGTGGTTAACCCGATCGGCTCAACAATGATGGCCTGTTCCCCAACAATTGACGAACAGGAACGCCGCTATTTTGATTTTTTAGCAAAGGTTGATGCATATCAGTTAGGTGAAAACGGTCACTCTTTAGTTCTTTTGAATAAAGAGGGAAAATCCTTGCTGGTATTCGATGTGCTTGTGCCGGCCGCTCTTGAAAATACGCCATGGCAAGCGACGGGGGTTAATAATGGCCGGGGTGGTGTCGTAGCGGATAAAAACACCCCTTTGGCGGTGGCGACGTTTGCTGGCGGGATTGTTCAAGGAAAAGCCGGATGTAACGGATTTTCAGCTGTTTATAGGGCAGAATCCGGAAATTTAAGTATTACGGCGGTAAAAACAACGCGTATGGCTTGTGCCGAGGAAGGGGTCATGGCGCTTGAAGCTAATTATCTGAAGGCATTGACTCAGGCCGTGAGGTATGAAATCAATGGCGATCAACTGAGATTGCTCGATAAAGAGGGTTCCTTGCTGATCAGTTTTATCAGACAGACCCAATAGAACCTTTCTTGTAACTCGCCCGTCTTGAATTGAGCGTGTAGGTGATTGATTTCAAAGTGTGCGTGAATAACTCCCTCTTGCTGAATCCTGTTCAATCAACTACCTAAACACAATATTGCTGGAGGAGTCGTCGATACTTACTCAGGCCGCAGGGAGCGGGACGAAACCATCCTGTAGGTTCCTGAAAGACATGGTATCAGACTGTTGCAACTGCTTATAAAGATTTGTTCGCTCTCAATTTGATCGTGCATTTATCGAATGGAGCAAATGAAAAATCGCTGTCCGCTACGTCAGCCGCTCATGCTTAGACTTAGGCAAAGCTCAACACTAACTGATTTACGCGTCTTGTACCCATTTTTGTAAGCTGCTTTTGAACATATCCTTGGTAACGCGTCAATTGATCAGCAGATGGGCATAAATACTGATGAAATAGCCAAGTGCAATTGCCGGAGTCCATTTTAAATGGCTAAAAAATGTATAGTAGCCTCTGGCCTGCCCCATTAACGCAACGCCTGCAGCAGAACCTATCGATAAAAGACTGCCTCCCACCCCGGCTGTTAACGTGACTAAAAGCCACTGGATTTCCGGCATCTCCGGATTCATGGTCAATACTGCAAACATGATGGGGATGTTATCAATAACTGCAGACATTATTCCGATGAGAATATTGGCCGAGGTAGCGCCCATTTCCCCATACATGAACTCGGAAGTGAGGCTCAAATATCCGATGAAACCCAATCCCCCCACAGACATAATGACACCGTAAAAGAAAAACAGTGTATCCCATTCGGATTTGGCTATATGACTGAATACGTCGAAGGCGCTGCCGCTGACTTCGGAGCCAGGGATCATGTCGAAAGAAGATTGCTCGCGTCTAAAAGCGGTCCTCAAATAATATCCGAACATTTTCAGATACCCAAGGCCCATCAACATGCCAAAAGCAGCTGGCAAGTGGAGAAATTGATGGAAAACAATTGAGGTGGCAATCGTGGATAAAAATAAAATAATAATTATAATGCCGCCGTGTTTGATAGTTAAATTTTCTTCGTCTGGGAGTTCAGGTCGGCCCTTGGGGATATACCTGTGCATAATGGCTGCAGGGATTAAAAAGTTAATGAGTGAAGGTATGAACAGTTTAAAAAAAGTCCAAAAGTCTAAGATATCTTTTTGCCAAACCATTAATGTAGTGATGTCGCCAAAAGGACTAAACGCTCCTCCTGCATTTGCCGCTACAACAATATTGACGCAGGCAATGCCTATGAATTGCGGTTTTGAGGCGCCTACAGTCAAAACGACTGTGCACATAATTAATGCGGTGGTCAAATTATCGGCCACGGGAGAGATGAAAAATGCTAACAATCCTGTGATCCAGAAAAGCTGCCTATAGCTGAATTCCCGCGAGACCAAGCGATAATGAAGGGCATCAAACACGCCCCGCTCAATCATTGCGCTGATGTAAGTCATTGCAACCAACAGAAAAAAGAAAAGTTCCGAGTATTCGAGAAAATTATGTCTCAATGCGATCGATACCTGATCAGTCAAGCCTTGTGATTGATATGCGAACGCAATTAGCGCCCAAATTAAACCGGCGACAATTAGAACCGGTTTGGATTTTTGTAAATGTAGCTTTTCCTCAAAAATGACCAGGAGGTAGGCCAGAAAGAAAATAAAAAGCGCTATATACCCCGTGGTCTCTGTAGTTAAGTTTAACCGATCACTATCAGGTTCAGAGCTCCACGCTGATAGGGGTAAAAATAAAAAAAGGTTAAACAACATTGAGTTGAATACGGTTTTCATAGACAAATATTCCAGGTGAGAAATGGAAAAGGCGTTATCCATTTTAAGATATGAAAAACTGAAGTCTTCATGGATCTATCAGTTACTGTTTACGGAACCTTTAAAAAATTATCTGCTCATATTCGTGCACAAGGTACTATGTAAATAATGCCCCCGTACTTACTAGTCGCTCGCCTTGAATTGAGGGTGTAGGTGATTGATTTACAAAGAACGCGTGAGACTATCCTGGTTACATAAGTGGTAAATAGCATCTTGTTTTACTGACCATAACAGATATAAAAATGATTCTCTTCAGGAAATTGGTTTGAGCAACAAACAGGTCTTTAAAAAAATATACGTTTAAGCATAGCTTTTTTAACTTTCTATTACCTTTCAAGTATTTCTGTCCCATGTCGATATGAAAATTTTATTAGTGGAAGACGATAATGTATTGTCCGATGGTTTGACCCATACGCTGTCCAAAAGCGGTTATTCAGTCACTTGTGCAACTAGCGGTAGCTATGCAGAGCATGCGTTGGCGGCGCAGGACTTTGACTTGATTGTCCTGGATTTGGGTTTGCCTGATATGGATGGTTTAAAGCTTTTGAAGCGCCTAAGAAGCCGGAAGATAGGTTTGCCCATTATCATATTGACGGCTCGGGACGGCATGAATGACCGTATTGAGGGAATAGCCCAGGGAGCGGATGATTATTTGACCAAACCGTTTGAATTACGAGAGCTGGAAGTGCGAATCAATGCTTTGATAAGGCGTTGTTATGGTGGTTTCAGTAACGTAATTCAAGTTGGCCGATTGTCATTGGATACACAAGATCATCAGATATCAGCTGATGGGCAATTACTATTACTTTCAGCCAGAGAATTCGGAGTTTTGGAAATGTTGTTAATGCAAGCGGGAAAAGTGGTTTGCAAAGAGCGGATTTCTCAACGCCTGTCCAATGATGGCGAGGGACTGGCCGACAATGCCATAGAAGTTTATGTCCACCGGTTGCGTAAACGAATTGAACCCTATGGCGCAGTGATAAGAACGGTCCGGGGCTTGGGTTATTTGCTTGAAACTTCAAAAAATGAATAAAAAAAGGAGCTTGAGGACAGAGATTATTCTGCGCTTGTCGGTGCCTGTCATTTTTTTCATGGCGGTTGAAACGGTGTTGTCTTATTTCACCACACTGCATTATGTCGATGAGGCCTATGATCGATGGCTGCTCGATTCTGCAAGGTCTTTAATGCAGGAAATCAAGCTTATAGAAGGACAGGCTGTAGTTGATTTGCCCCCGGAAGCGTTAGCTATTTTTAAATGGGATGATCTGGATAAAACCTATTTTAATGTTATCTCCGAGGAAAGAGGCTTATTGGCCGGCGATGCATTTGTACCCGAAACATTGGGCTCCTCGCAAGAAACTGAAAAGCCCATTTATTTCAATGCGATTGTCAATGACGAGTCGGTCAGAGTCGTGTCAATCAAGGTTCCTCTTGCTTATGAGGCGACGGAGACTATCCATATTCATGTCGCAGAAACACAGAAAAAGCGAAGAGTCATGATGTTCGATATTCTCATGGCGGATTTAATTCCTCAGCTTTTACTGGTCATAATGGCTGGGTTTTACTTGTTAAGGGGTGTTAAACGGGGGTTGCAGCCTTTACACGAACTGGCTGACGAAATAGCTCAGCGTTCACCGCAAGATTTAAGCCCGATTCCCGAATCTCATGTTTTTCAGGAAGTGCATACGCTCACGGACACGATTAATAACCTGTTTAATCGATTGGCTTTGGCAATTGCCGGTCAGCAACGCTTCATATCGAATGCCGCTCATCAACTGCGTACACCGCTGGCCGGACTTAAATTACAGGCAGAACGCGCGCTTCGAGAAAAAGATCTGGCAGAGATGAAGCCTGCTTTGGAGCAGATTCAGGTCAGTGCCGACCGAATGTCTCATTTGATAACTCAACTTTTGGTATTGGCTAAGTCAGGTCCTTTAGAGGCAGGCTATCAGCTTAAGCCTTTGGCGCTCTGTAAATTGGTCAAGGCGCTTGCGATTGATTATGCACCTTTAGCAATTCAGCACAACATGGAGTTGGTATTTGAAGGTCCTGATAACGATATTATCATTCAGGGCGATGAGATTCTGTTGCGGGAATTATTGGGTAATTTAATAGACAACGCGATTAAATACGGGCATGAGAGCGGTGTTATTGTTATTAGTGTACTTATTAAGCCCTATCCCTCGTTGATTGTCGAAGATGATGGGCCTGGTATTCCTGCAGCAGAGCAGGAAAAGATTTTTGAACGATTTTATCGTATTCCCGGCAGTCTGGGAGACGGTTGCGGTTTAGGACTTGCGATAGTCAAAGAAATTGCGATGCTTCATCAGGCTCAACTTAACCTGGGTAGCTCGGATCAATTGGGAGGAGGGCGGTTTGAGGTTATATTTAACGGAAAACCGGAAAATATGCGATAAAAGTAAGGATTTATCATGTCTTACGACCGGTATTTCGCTTAAATCCTTAACTATTGTGTTTAAAAGACCGGCTTGCCCTGGTTTTTGGTTAAAAAAGAATGACTATGCCATGAATTTTATCCATGTTAATCTGTTTAGCCAATTAAGAAGTCATAATGCCAGTGATTCTGGGGGCATTGGAGAGAGTTTTTTGTAAGCATCTACTCACCCCCTTCAATTTTATGGGGTGGAGGCGGGTGGCTTGAAAGGGCTTCTGCAACAGGGATGTTTCAGATGCTACAACAAGGCTGACTTTTTCTTTTGAATTATTGGAAATTGAACTCTTTATGAGGCCTTTTGAAAAATTGATTCGTGTTGCGATTGAAGAGGGTGCTCAAAATACGGTGAACAATATTAAGAACTTATTGGTGCCTGATGCAGTATCAGAAATCAACCCAGGCTGATTTTTGGGGCAGTTAGTCATTAGTTTTATGATTGCCTATGAGGTGTGCTGATTGGGCTGAAAAAACAAGTCGCATTATTTTAGTGTGGCTTATCGTAAATAAAATTCATAACGCTGAGGAGCTTGGCTCTGATCGTATCAATCAATGGAGTTAATTTATGCCTTTTATCACTGAAAAAGATCCCGGGCTCATTCCTCAGATACTCTCCGAGATACTGGATGAATGTGTTAACGGCGTCACTCTGGCGGATCCGGATTTACCAGATATGCCGATAGTTTATGCGAACAAAGCGTTCGAGACGATGACAGGATATTCTCAGGAAGATGTCATAGGACATAACTGCCGGTTTCTGCAGGGTCCTGACCGCGATCAAGATGCACGCTACCAGATTTTCCAGGCCATCCGGAATAATCAGGGGGTAGTCGTTACCCTTCGTAATTATAAGAAAAACGGGGAACTGTTTTTCAATCGACTCAAAATTATTCCTCTCTTTGATAGAAACGGCCGCATTATCTACTACCTGGGTGTTCAATACGACGTAACCGAGCAGGTTAAAGCCGATGAAAGAATTAAGGAATTAAGTTCCGGAATTTCTAGCGTGGCGGGTGAGTAGTTTAGCCTGTGACTAATATAACAAGCTATCAGAATACCTGTTGCACCATCCTAACGTTCATGAAGGTTGGCATCACCCCTGCACATGAAAGGCCGCCGTATGGCGCGGTTACTCGTTAGACAGGACGCCGTAAATACCTTAGTGCACGCTTGTCGGCAGCCTCCGCTGCCGACATCCTAGCCAGACACCCCCGCATCTTCTAAAGCCAGACGTTTTTTCGATTAGACAGGGCAGCTAAGCATTTCCGTTTTTTGAGGCCGGGAATGCTTGGGAACTTAACTTTTAAGCATTTAACGATTTAAGAACCGCCTGTAATGTTTCATTAGCATCCCCAAATAACATCCGGGTGTTTTCCATGACAAACAAAGGATTGCCGACACCGGCATAACCAGAAGCCATACTGCGTTTCATCGCTATCGTGGTATGACTCTTCCAGACTTCCAAAACCGGCATGCCGGCAATAGGGCTGTTTGGGTCGGTAAGCGCAGAGGGATTGACGATGTCATTGGCGCCTATCACGATACTGACATCGACATGTCCGAAATCTTCATTGACTTCTTCCATTTCAAAAACGATGTCATAAGGCACTTTCGCTTCGGCGAGCAAGACGTTCATATGCCCTGGCATACGCCCGGCTACCGGATGAATGCCGAATCGTACGGTTTTGCCCTGGTTACGCAGGAATTTGGTGATTTCAAAAACAGTATGCTGAGCTTGAGCTACCGCCATGCCGTAACCAGGAACGATCATAATACTTTTTGCAGCCGATAATAATTGTGCCGTCTCATCTGCGCTGATCGGAGTTACTTCACCTTCTATTGCAGCCGATTCGCCTCCCGAACTGGTGCCGAAACCACCGGCGATAACACTGATGAAGTTGCGATTCATGGCCCGGCACATGATATAACTCAAAATTGCGCCGCTGCTGCCAACCAATGCGCCCGTCACGATCAATAAATCGTTACTGAGCATAAAGCCGGTTGCCGCTGCCGCCCATCCGGAATAGCTGTTCAACATTGAAACCACGACCGGCATGTCCGCCCCGCCTATGGCCATAACCATATGAACGCCAAAAGCCAGGGCTATCAGTGTCATGAGTAACAAGGGAAATGTTCCGCCGCCGCTTTCAGCTTGTGACAGAAACACATTGCCTAGCAAAATGACAAAAACGAGTAAGCTCAAATTTAACCAGTGCCGTCCCGGCATTAAATAAGGTTTGCCGTCAATGCGGCCGCTCAGTTTGCCAAATGCGATTACTGAACCTGAAAAAGTGATAGCACCTATTAAAATGCCGACATAAATTTCAACTTCATGAATGGATTTTTCTATACCTTCCAGCGGCGATGAGCTATCCATGAAGTTGGCATAGCCGACAAGCACCGCAGCAAGTCCCACCAGGCTGTGCATGATGGCAACCAATTCAGGCATTTGGGTCATTTCAACTTTAGCGGCCGCTTTTGCGCCTATGAATCCGCCAATGAGCAGCGCGGTTATCAATATCGCATAAGCCGTTACGGAAGCGCTGAAAATGGTGGCTAAAATGGCGATGGTCATACCTGCCATGCCGAAATAGTTGCCTCTGCGAGCTGTTTCCTGATTACTTAGCCCGCTCAGGCTGAGTATGAACAAAATCGCAGCGCTGACGTAGGCCATAGAAACTAAACTTTGTGACATGCTGTTCTCCCTATTTTCTGAACATTTCCAACATGCGGCGGGTTACCAAAAAGCCCCCGGCGATGTTGATTGAGGCCACAAGCACGGCTAATCCGGCCAGCAGTGTGATTAAGAAACCCGGTGCCGAGACTTGAATCAGGGCGCCCAGTACTATGATGCCGCTAATGGCGTTGGTGACGCTCATCAGGGGGGTATGCAGAGAGGGCGAGACGTTCCAGATGACTTGGTAGCCGATAAAACAGGACAGCACAAATACGGTGAAATGCGACATAAAAGATGCCGGGGCTACCGAGCCTAACTGGTATAGAAGCAGGGCGCCCAGGATCATCGGAGCATATTGTTTGACAGGAGCAGGAATAATACTGGTTTTTGGCTGTTCGACTTTGACCGGAACCGAGGCCGCAGGTTTTGCCGCCGGTGCTACGGAAAGTGTCGGCGGTGGTGGCGGCCAGGTAATTTTTCCGGCTTTGATGACGGTGGCGCCGCGGATGACTTCATCTTCCATATTGACGTTCAGTTCGCCGTTTTTCTCGGGACACAAATCAGTCAACAAATGACGAATGTTGGTGGCATATAACTGACTGGCCTGGTTGGCCAGGCGGCTGGGTAAGTTACTGTAGCCGATAACGGTAACGCCGTGTTTGGAAATCACCTGATCTTTGGTGCTGACTTCGCAGTTTCCACCTTGTTCAGTGGCCAAATCGACTATAACGCTGCCCGGTTTCATAGACGCTACCATGGCCTCAGTGATTAGAACCGGTGCAGGTTTTCCAGGTATTAACGCAGTCGTGATGATGATATCGACTTCTTTGGCCTGCTGGGCAAACAAAGCCATTTCCGCTTCAATGAATTCTTTGGACATGGTCTTGGCGTATCCGCCTGTGCCGGAACCGTCTTCCTTGAAATCCAGCATCAAGAATTCGGCGTCCATGCTTTCAATTTGTTCTTTGACTTCAGGACGGGTATCGAAAGCTCTGACAATTGCGCCTAATGATTTTGCGGCGCCTATGGCCGCCAGCCCTGCTACTCCGGCGCCAATCACCAATACTTTGGCCGGTGGGATTTTACCGGCAGCGGTAATCTGGCCGGTAAAGAAGCGGCCGAAATGCTGAGCCGCTTCAACAACCGCACGATAACCGGCAATGTTGGCCATGGAGCTTAAGGCATCCATTTTTTGTGCTCGGGAAATGCGGGGAATGCTATCCATCGCGAAAACGGTCGCATTTTTTTTTGCCAGCTTTTGCAGCAGAGCCTCGTTTTGGGCAGGCCAGATGAAACTGATTAAATGCCCGCCTTTTTTGAGCAGGTCAGTTTCGTCTTTATTAATTTCGGGGTGCAGTTCGGGCGCTCTGATTTTTACGATAATATCGGAGTTTTTCCAGAGGGTGCGGGTGTTATTGATTATTTCTACGCCTACATTTTTGTAAGCTTCATCCGGAATATCTGCAGCGGAGCCCGCGCCACTTTCGATAGCGACTGAAAATCCGAGTTTGATCAATAGTTCTGCAACTTCGGGCGTTGTCGCAACGCGTTTTTCACCTTCGTGTACTTCTTTGGGGACACCAATTTTCATGAGACTTCCTTTAAGCTAAGACACAGAGAAACACATAGGGTTTAGGTATTTATTTCCAAGCCCGGAGCATAGGCAATTTATGGGGGTAATTCAACAAAATAATAAACGAATCAAACCCCATAGTAGGCTGATGGGAATAAAGAGCTTTCTAAAAATCAAAAAACATGAGAATCAACTTGAAATGATAGGCGTGGACTGATTTTTATGGTTAAAGGTAAAGTCAGCTGGCTGAATGCCCTTTTAAAAAAGCACTGTATTTGGTTTTTATGGCTGAGTTACCTTGTAAACTACTCTTCATGATTGGGCGGCAACTAAAATATCGGGTAACTTAAATTAATGAAATATTGTGTAAAAGACTTTATAGAAGCTCAGGGTGAGCTGCTTTTTGCTGTTGTCGAGTCGGGTATGGAGGCAGAAAAAGTCTTGTGCTTTCTGCGCTACGCCAAAATAAACGGCCTTTGGCAAAAATTATCCACTGAGCAAGCCGATCGCTATCTGGCTGACTATTTTCCGCATTATCTTTACTACTCATCTGCAAAAGATGTCTCGCTTCATGCGGTCAGTGAAACAGCGATCATTAAACATTATCAGCCCAGGCAGCGGTTGCAGATGTTAATGCAGCAACCGTCAAATCAGGCCGTTGAAGAAGATTTTAAAAATCTGCTCAAACATTTCATCGAATATGGCTTGGAAAGCACCCTGATTGGCGTGACAGGATCTTTGCTGCCCGGTGTTCATAATGACGATTCAGACATAGACCTGGTTTTTTACAACCGTCAGCAATTTCACTTTGCGCGCGATTTGGTCAAGCAACTGATTGATGAGCAGCATCTCGCTGCCTTGGATGATGCGAGTTGGGAAAGTTCCTATAGTCGCCGCTCATGCCATATTGATTTGGCGGACTATGTTTGGCATGAACAACGTAAATTCAATAAGGCGTTGATCAATGGGCGAAAATTCGATATCAGTCTGGCCATTGATACGCGCTTGTCTGATATAAATTATCAGAAAAAAGGCTTGGTTACTATTCAGGCAAAAGTCATTGATGATACTCAGGCATTTGATTCCCCTGCTGTTTTTGGCGTTGAAACAGGACCCATTGATATCATTTTGTGTTTTACTGCAACTTATGTGGGTCAGGCCTGCAAAGGTGAATGGATTGAAGTGTCGGGCATGCTGGAAGAGTCGTCTTGTGGGCATCAACGGATCGTGGTCGGTTCAAGCCGCGAAGCACCTGGAGAATTCATTCGGGTGATCCGGTGAAGGCTGTTTTTCCTGATGTTGACGCGGTCATTTTTGATATGGACGGCTTGGTGCTGGACACCGAAACAACTTATTTCACCGCTTGGCAGCACGCTGCAATGCGGATGGGTTATGTGTTGCCGGATGAGTTCTGCCGGTCGCTGAGCGGACTGCATTTTAAGCAGGTCAGTGAAATGATTTTGGCGTATTGCGGGCGGGATTTTTCACTGGACCATTTCAATCAGATTAGTGGTGAAATTTGGCGTGAACAGGTGCGTGATCAGGGTATCCCTGTAAAAAAAGGCTTTTTCAGTTTGTTAGGCGTCATAACGCAATTGAATTTGCCTTTTTGTCTCGCGACAAACAGTTTGCTGGCGAATGCGTTGGAATGCCTTGATTTGGCGAAACTCACTCATCTGTTCACAACCATTATTAGCCGCGAAATGAGTGTTAATCCAAAGCCGGCGCCGGATCTTTTTATCAAAGCTTCCGAGCTTTTGGCAGTTCCGATCGGCCGGTGTTTGGTGCTGGAAGATTCTTTATCCGGTGTCATGGCAGCAGTAAAGGCCGGAGGTATTGCCGTTTATGTACCTTCGCAGACTCCCCTGGATAAACGCGCTGAATTTTTGGCCGATTTTAATGCGATTGACCTGGATCTGGTCGCTCGGATGCTGGCCGGATAAGTTCACTTATTCGAGCTCCTATAGGCTATAATAAACGCTTTTTTGATGAAGATGACTCGGTTTGAAAGCGCAATTCTCTAAAGTGACTGTTATGGCTCCAGCCCGCCTGCATATGGGCTTTATTGATTTGAGCGGGGCGTTGGGGCGGCACTTTGGCAGTATCGGTGTTGCGCTCAATGAGATTGTAACCCGGCTTACCATTACCCGTTCTGATCGGCCTGTAGCCTCAGGTTTTTCTGAGGTTCGCGTTGCCAAACAGTTACAAAGCCTCTGTGCTGCGTTGAATGTCCCTGATACCGTTCATATTCACGTTGATGAAGCCATCCCCGAACATGTCGGATTGGGATCCGGCACGCAAATGGCCTTGGCGATTGGCATGGGCCTCAGTCACTTTTACGGTCTTACCTACAGTGTACGCGACATTGCTCAATTGACTGAGCGGGGACGGCGTTCCGGCATAGGAATCGGTGTCTTCGAGCGGGGTGGGTTGGTGGTGGATGGCGGTCGTGGTGAGCATACAATAACTCCCCCCGTGCTTTCCCAGATGGCTGTGCCCGAGAATTGGCGTTTTATCCTGGTCTTTGATAAGCGCGGGCAAGGCCTGCATGGCAAGCAGGAAATTGAAGCTTTCAAAGCCTTACCGCCCTTTTCCCAAACTGAAGCGGCGCGCTTGTGTTACCTGTTACTCATGCAAGGATTGCCAGCAATTGCCGAGCGTGACATCGCCAAATTTGGAGAAGTGATCACGCAGTTACAAAAAGCGGTTGGCGAACATTTTGCGTCGGCTCAGGGAGGCGTGTTTACCAGTAGCGAGGTGTCTAAGGCCATGTCGTGGTGTGAGCGTCATGGCGCTGTGGCGCTAGGTCAGACGTCTTGGGGTCCCACCGGCTTTTGTGCACTGGAAGGACTGGAATGTGCTGAAGCCCTTTGTTTAAAAGCTCAGCAGGAATTTTCCGGTTATGAGAATTTGCAATTTAAAACAGTGAGTGCCAGAAACAGTGGTGGTGAGATCACTGGTTTCGCCTAGGCATCGCCAGAATTTGCTCGTCTTTCGCGCTTGATATGTCTGAAGGAGTGAGGCCTAAGAGGGTGCTGATCGTTGCCCATTCAGGAAGAATGCTGGCGCAAGCGGCGAAGAACGCTGGTTTTATACCTTTGGTGGTGGATCTGTATGCAGATCAGGACACACAGGCCTTGTCGGCGAAGGTTTTTCAGGTCACCGAGCTCAGTCAGCAGTATTTGCTTCCTGTCTTGAATATGATTAAGCAGGAATATGTTGTCGATCATGCTTGTTTTGGCAGCGGTCTTGAAGCTTATCCCGAGAGCTTGTCAGCTTTGAGCAATGCGTTCAATCTAAGTGGCAATGTTCCTTCGGTTGTTCAAAAGATTCAGGATAAGGCTGTTTTTTTTTCAATTTTAAAACGCTTGGCCATTGCTTTTCCTGACACAGTTTTTTCAGCGCCGGACGATGATGCCGATTGGCTGATTAAGCCGATGCAGGGTCAGGGAGGCTTGGGCATAAGGCACCGTATCAGGCAGGATGATTTTCACGATAATGTTTATTGGCAACGCTATATCGAGGGTGTGCCCGGTTCGGTTTTGTTTCTAGCCAATAGCTGCCAAAGCCACATCATTGGTTTCAACACCCAGTGGTGCAGGCGCGATGATGATCAGCACGCCTTTCTGTTTTCCGGTGTGATCAATCAAAGTCCGTTAAACGAATTTCAACAGCAAACCGTCGCTGAGTGGCTGGAATTGCTGGTTTCCGAGTTAGGTTTAACCGGCCTCAATTCGTTGGATTTTATGGTTCAGGGCGATAAGGTGCTGGTGGTAGAAATTAATCCCCGGCCTTCTGCGAGCATGCAATTGTATGACATGGGCGGCCTGATGGCGGCCCAAATTGATCCTTTGGCAGGACTGATGCCTGGGCACAGTTTTCGATATGATGGTTTTTGCGCTTATCAGGTCGTCTTTGCCGGGCAGGATCTGCTTGTTCCTGATGCCGTTTGCTGGCCGGTCCATGCTGTCGATTTGCCCGGTCCAGGCCAGCGCATTAGACAAGGTTCGCCTTTATGCAGTTTGATTGTCCGCAACGCCACCGTTGAAGGTCTTTTGCAGGCTCTGAAGGCGACCCGGAAACGAATTTTTCAAATCTTCAATACAGGATAAACAATGCATTACACAGCTAGCGTTAATAAACTGACTCAACCTTTGGTTAAACAATTGATTGATCAGGCGGATAAATTCCGTGTGGGTGTAGAGAGGCTCGAAAACGGGTGTACAGTGATTGATGCAGGTATCAAGTTTCCTGGTGGACTGGAAGCAGGCCGGTTGATAGCTGAAATATGCCTGGGTGGCATGGGGACTGTTACTTTGACGCACAGTACCTATACGGCTGATTGGCCGCTAAGTGTCAATGTGCATACCGGTAATCCGGTTTTGGGTTGCCTGGGTAGCCAGTATGCGGGTTGGAGTTTGTCGCATGAAAAATACTATGCGCTGGGTTCGGGTCCTGCGCGTGCGATGGCGTTCAAAATTAAAGACGGTAAACGTGAGCCGGTAGAAGAGCTCTACAAAGAATTGAGCTATCAGGATAGCGCTGACGAAACAGTGCTAGTCATTGAAAACGATGCAGTGCCCCCTCTGGCGATTGTAGAAAAGGTAGCTGCTGCCTGTGGGATTGAGCCGTCAAAATTGACAATTATTGTGACGCCCACCAGTAGTTTGGCGGGCGGCGTGCAAGTTGTGTCCAGGGTGTTGGAAGTGGCCATGCATAAAGCCCATGCCCTGCATTTCCCCCTGGAAAATATAGTCGATGGCAGCGGCAGTGCTCCAATCTGTCCGCCCCATCCTGATTTTATCAAGGCGATGGGTCGAACCAACGATGCCATTCTGTTTGCAGGCCAAGTTCACCTGTTCGTAAAAGGGAGTGATGCGGATGCTGAAAAACTGGCCAATGAATTGCCTAGCTCAACCTCCAAAGATTACGGCAAGCCATTTGCACAAGTTTTCAAGGAATATGGCTATGATTTTTTCAAAGTCGATCCGATGTTATTCAGCCCTGCCAGCGTCATCGTAACCGCAGTGGAATCGGGGAAAAGTTTTAGAGCAGGGCAGTTGGATAATGCTTTGTTGAATCAATCCTTTGGCCGATAAACAACAGTCAGATCGATGTCAGGGGCCGCTTGTGTGGTCTCATTCCGAAATTTAACTTATTGATTAATGATTGTGGGCAGCATAGCAATATTTACGGACGATCCCGGTTGGCATGGCAGGCAGTTGGTTCAGGCGTTTGCCAAACGGGGCTATGACAGCGTTTATAGCTCTTTGACGGCCTGTAAGATTCAACTGGAGCATGAGCTTTTACCGATTCATATTCCCGGTTTTGAGCAATCTCTACCGGATGCTGTTTTCGTCCGGGGTGTGCCCGGCGGATCGCTGGAAGAGGTCGTTTTTTACCTGGACATTCTGCATGGGTTAAAAATTCTGGGTATTCCTGTTTATAACGACGGTCATGCCATTGAGCGCAGTGTTGATAAGGCGATGACCAGTTTTTTGTTGCAGCACCATAGGATTGCTACGCCGCCCACTTGGGTGCTGCGAGACAGGGAAGACGCCTTGGCTTTGGTTGAGCAGGAATTACAGAATGGCCATATGGTTATCAGTAAGCCTCTCTTTGGCTCGCAAGGCGAAGGCATCCGGCGACTGGAGAAAATGACGGATTTGATCTGGCTGACCGGCAGTCATGGCATTTACTACCTGCAGCGGTTTGTTGAATGTGAGGGGCTTGGTTATTCGGATCATCGCGTCTTTATAATTAACGGCAAAGCGGTTGCGGCAATGCGAAGAAAAGGGCTGTCCTGGTTGAATAATGTAGCCCGGGGGGCTGCATGCGAAGAAATTGTTCTGGATCCGGTGATGGCCGAGTTAGCGGTGCAAGCGGCACAGGCTTTATCCATGAGCTATGCTGGCGTTGACATTATTCGTGATAAAGACGGTCACTATGTGGTGATTGAGGTCAATAGCATTCCTGCATGGAAAGGCTTGCAAAGTGTCTGCAACATTTCAATAGCCGACTTGCTGGTAGAGGATATGCTTAAGCAACTTGCCTGTTCCCGTCAATCACGGCTGATGGCGATGGCGTAATGATTTCGCACTTACAGTTGGCGGAGCTCTATATAAGCGCCTGCGAAATTGAATTACAGGCTTTTAAGCCGGGCAATGTCAGTGTTTATTCGGCGGGTCATGATATGACGGTCGATGATTTCAGGCTAAGTGCTGCCGCAAGTGCACCGGCGATCAGTAACCCCGGTTATTCATTGGGAGAAAAAATTTATTACGCAGTGCAAGCCACGCGGGAAGCGGTTGGCTGCAACACCAATCTGGGCATCATATTACTGTGTGCGCCACTGTTTGAGGCTGCGCAACAGGCGATTGCCGGGCAATCGATAAGAGCCAGCCTGCATAATGTTCTTAATCATACGACGTGCGAAGATGCTGACTGGGTGTTTAAGGCCATTGCTTTGGCATCGCCAGGCGGGTTGGGCCAGGCAAGTGAGCAGGATGTTCATTCAGCGCCAAGTGTTACCCTGACAGATGCAATGAAACTGGCCTGTGCAAGGGACAGAATTGCCTTGCAATATGTAACAGATTTTAAAGATATTTATGAATTGAGTATTTTAAGCTATAATGGCGGCTTAACTCGATGGGGTTCATGTTATTGGGCGGCGGCTTCGGTATATACTACGCTTCTTGCTCGCTATCCTGATAGCCACATTGAGCGAAAATATGGCGATCGTTACACCGGATGGGTGGCAGAGAAAATGGCTGCTATCAATTCGCAGCTGCAGGGCGCAACTGATCCGGAAGATATATTGCCTTTACTTTATCAAGTTGATAAAGAATTAAAAGCACATCATATCAATCCCGGAACAACTGCAGACCTGACAGTAGCAACGGTGATGGCTGTATTTTTAGAGGATCTTGTCAAGTAGGTGATTTATACTTCAGATAAGGTTTCAGACGGAATTGATCACTTAAATATACCTGTGACATTTCCTAATGTCTGTATAGATTTAAACTTTTTATTTTTTTTCTCCGAAGGAAACAACAAGCATGGCTAAAATAACAAACTTGCGCGTAGGCGAATCATTAATAGGCGAAGGCAACGAAGTTGCACACATCGACTTAATCATTGGCCCACGCGGTTCAGCTGCAGAAACTGCTTTTGCAAACACTTTGACCAATAACAAAGACGGCTTTTCAAGCTTATTAGCTGTTGTTGCACCTAACCTGATGGTTAAGCCTGCAACTGTTATGTTCAATAAAGTAACCATTAAAGGTTCTAAACAAGCTGTTCAAATGTTTGGACCAGCACAACGCGGCGTAGCTATGGCTGTTGCTGATTGCGTAGAAAACGGCACAATTCCAGCTGACGAAGCAGACAACCTGTTCGTATCAGTCGGTGTTTTCATTCACTGGTTGGCTGAAGACAACGCTAAAATTCAAGAGTACAACTACAAAGCAACTAAAGAAGCGCTTGAGCGTGCTGTTGCCGGCTTACCAACTGCTGCTGAAGTAGTTGCTGCCAAAGGAACTGCTGTTCATCCTTTTGCTGCTAACTAAGCGATTCATTTCGTCTGGTTAAAAAATACCCCGTTTCGGGGTATTTTTTTGCCTGAAAGATTTGTTTGTCTTATTTTTCCAGATGTTCAAGTTCTCTCTTACCGATAGCGCCGGAATGCAAGGCGCTTGCGACAAGTGCCTGATGTATGTCCAATTTTTTTAGTGTCACTAAATCAGCCAGATTGCGAATGCCACCGGCAGCGACAAATTGCTTGTCTGGATAGTGGATTTTAAATTGTTTCAACAGGTTAAAATCAGGTCCTTCAAAACTCCCGACTTTATTAAGATTCATGATAATGATGGTTTCAGGCCAAAATCGGATGTCTTCGAATACAGTTGCCGCACCCAGTTTTTTATCTTTTGTGTGATCCAGGGATAAAATGTAGCTACCGTTCATCTGAATCAAACGGGTCAAATCCGACTCCTCAAGTGATTCTGAACCGATGACCGGAACAGCGTTTTTAAAATCGCTGTATGGTCTTTCAAAATAGGTATAGCCCTGATCTATCCAAAATACCGTGTGCGGGAAGCTGCGGAGAACGGCTTTAATTTCTTTTTGATGCGAGCCATTGCCAGTGATGGCGTCAAGATCGGCCAGATAAAATAACTTAAATGGATGCAGCTTGAGTAAAGCCTCAATGATAATGATAGCCTCGTGGGATGCGCATAATCCGGATTTTATGGGTTGATAGTGTTCCCTTTGGCCGTACTTGGCCGCCACGACACATCCGTCTTTTAAATCAATGACCGGTATTATTTGCATAGCATTATTAATAGTGTGTTACGGACTTGTTAACTTTATCGTCATTTCTCGCTGAACGGTTATGTTAATGGAATGTTACAATATCATCCGTTATTTTTTGAAGCGGCATTCGATTGGGCCTATATGAAGCTCCTGGTTTTTGAATATATTACCGGTGGAGGTTGTTGTTCTGAACGTGTCCCTGAACATTTGGTTAACGAGGGACTGTTAATGCTGACCGCCTTGTTAAGGGATCTGGCTGAGCTGGATGGCGTCCAGGTCACTGTTATGGTTGATGCTCGAATATTGCCTTCGATAAGTTTCGATTTGACTCGGTTCAATACAGTGCCCGTTTATGCAGAGCTCGATTGGGTTGAGGTCATGGAAATGCTCTTGCCCTGTTGCGATGGCGTTTGGCCAGTCGCTCCCGAAATGAATAATACGCTGTTGAATTTGACTCGGCGTATTAACGCACACGGCAAAATACTGTTGTCATCTTCCGAGCAGGCGGTGGCTTTGACTGCCAATAAGTTCAATACATGGGAAACACTGGTAGCCCATGGCATTAAAACAGTGCCAACCGAACGCTATACTTCTGAGCGTTTGGCAACCACCGGCCTGTTTGTGATTAAACCGATTGATGGCATGGGGTGTGAAACGACATATTTAATAGATAAAGGCATTCTTTCCGTAGCGTTGGATGCTCCGGAACGATACATTATTCAACCCTATATTGAAGGTCAGCCAATTAGCTTTTCCTGTTTGTTTGACGGCGGAAATGCACGGCTCATTTGTGTCAATACGCAAGTGATAGAAATTGATAGTGGGCAATTTAAATTAGTTAAATGTCTCGTTAATTCAGATGTTCAAACCACTGTGCATCAAGCTCTGGTCGATCGCATAGCCAAGGCTTTTCCGGGTTTATGGGGTTATGTCGGCATAGACCTGATTGAACATGACTCTCAACTGTATGTTTTAGAAATTAACCCTCGATTGACTACATCTTATGCCGGTATTTATGACGCATTGGGGCTTAATATTGCCGGGACGGTCATCCAAATGAATGAAAAAATCCCAGAACTTGTGGCTAAAAACAATAAAACTGTAACTGTTTCCGTCAGCCGGATTACAAATGCAAATTGACGTGGTAGGCTGGGATATCGGTGGCGCGCACCTGAAAGCTGTCGTGTTGGATGCGCAGGGTGCACCTGTTCAGGTTTTGCAACACCCTTGTCCGTTATGGAAAGGCCTGGATCAATTGCAAAGTGCTGTTAATGAATTGTTGAAAATAGTACCCCCTCACCCTGTTCGCCATGTAATCACAATGACAGGCGAGTTGGCGGATTGTTTTCAAAGTCGGTCAGAGGGTGTGGAGCAAATTCTAAACGTCATGAAATCTGTGCTGCCTGTGGGTAATTTGAGTGTATACGCAGGGTCACTGGGCTTTCTGCACATTGATTCGATCAACGAAGGGAATTATCAGGCTATTGCTTCTGCCAACTGGTTGGCGAGTGCAGATTATGCTGCGAAACAGTGCGGGAACGGGCTTTTTATCGATATAGGCAGCACTACCACCGATATACTGGCGCTTGCCAATGGACAAGTGCTGGCACAAGGGTTAACCGATTATGAAAGGCTCATTACCCGTGAGTTGATTTATACCGGTGTGGTTCGCACCGCGGTGATGGCGATTGCCAACCGGTTTTTTTTCAAGGGTCATGATGTGGGTGTAATGGCTGAGTACTTTGCTACGATGGCGGATGTGTACAGGCTCACAGAAGAACTGGATGAAGCTCATGATCAATATGAAACAGCCGACGGTGCAGAGAAAACCCGACAGGCCAGTGCGAAACGTCTCGCACGGATGATAGGGCAAGAATGGCAAGATGAGCCTTTATTCAGTTGGTCTCAGTTGGCTCAATCAATCCGGGCCGAACAAATTAGAACTATTCAATTAGGATGTGAGCGGCAATTATCCAGATCTTGCTGGACGCAACCACCGCCCTTGATTGGTGCCGGTGTGGGCCGCTTTTTGGTTAAACAGCTGGCCGTTAACATGGGCATGTCTTATATGGATTTTAATGACTTGCTGCCGAATGTGCCCGAAACATCGGGATTGAGTCCGGCTGATTGCGCGCCTGCGTTGGCCATCGCTTTCTTGTCAAGAAGCTAAAAAACACAGTTAATTGAGCATTGATCTAATGTCTTCACCGATAAAAACCATTCACCCGCTGCCTTATTTTGAAGACAGCGCGCAACTTTTTGCGCCTTTGTCCGGACAGCCCTGGGCGGTGTTTCTGGATAGCGGTTTTCCCAGTGTTCAACAAGGCCGATTTGATATCATCGCGGCCGAGCCGGTTTGCACATTGATGACGCATGGACAGATCACTGCCATTGAAAGAGATGGAGAAACAATTTTTTCTGATGAAGATCCTTTCGAACTCGTTAAGCAGGCTTTGAACCTGGATTGGCCCGCTTTACCGGATATACCTTTCAACGGTGGAGCGATCGGTTATTTTGCTTACGATTTAGCGCGCCGGTTGGAAAAAATGCCGCAGATCAGCACAGATGAGGAGCATCTTGCCGAAATGGCGGTAGGAATTTATCTTTGGGCCGTGGTGGTTGATCACGAAAAAATGCAAAGTCAGCTGATCGGTTTTCTGACTGAAAAACAGCGTGAAGAACTGGTTGCCCGCTTCAGTCAGTTGCCGGAGACGTGCCCGGAAAAACAATTTGAGGTGACCGGGCCGATAGCATTTAATATGGATCAAGCCGGTTATGAACTGGCTTTTAACCGGATCAAACATTATCTGAAAGAGGGAGACTGCTATCAGGTTAATTTATCGCAACGGTTTTGTGCGCCTTGCCAAGGAGAGCCCTGGGTGGCTTATCTCAAACTCAGAGAATTGAATGCAGCTCCATTCAGTTGTTTTATGAAAACGCCCGAGGCAACCGTTCTGAGTTCATCGCCCGAACGCTTTCTCAAAGTGCATGAAAGACGGGTTGAAACCAAACCGATTAAAGGAACTCGGCCTCGCCGGGCTATCATTCTTGAAGATCAGGAGCAAGCCGCATTACTTGAAAACAGCGATAAAGACCGCGCTGAAAATGTGATGATTGTCGATTTACTGCGGAATGACATCAGTAAAACCTGTAAAAAAGGCTCTGTAAAAGTACCTAAATTGTTTGCTGTTGAAAGTTATGCGACCGTTCACCATTTGGTGAGCACCGTGACGGGTGAATTGGCAGACGGTAGGCATGCGCTGGATTTGCTTAAAAGCTGTTTTCCGGGCGGGTCGATCACCGGTGCGCCAAAAATTCGCGCCATGGAAGTCATTGAAGAACTGGAGCCGAATAGACGAGGAATATACTGCGGCGCAATCGGCTATATCGGCTTTGATGGTAATATGGACACCAATATCGTCATCCGAACCCTGATTGAATCAGCGGGAACAATACGTTTCTGGGCGGGCGGCGGTATTGTCAATGATTCCGAAATGACCGACGAATATCAGGAGTGTTTCGATAAAGCATCTGCACTGCTCGAAGTATTGCAGCAAATGCAACCTGCATGAAAGTTGTAAAAGTGGGCGGTAGTCTGGAGCGCTGCAGTAACTTAAAGGCTTATCTGACGAAAATAGATGAGCATTATCCTTCGGATTTAATTATTGTGCCGGGCGGCGGTGTCTTTGCCGATACCGTGCGGCAAACCCAGCAGCGTTGGCAATTTGAAGATGTTAGAGCCCATCAGATGGCGATTATCGCGATGCAGCAAATGGCGCTGTTATTTCAATCGATTCTGAGTGGCTTCCATTTTGCGGATAGTTTACAAGAAATCAACGAAAGGGTTAGCAATGGAGAGCGATTGATCTGGTGGCCCGATTTTAAATTGCTGGAGCAGGCTGGAATTGCTGCTAGTTGGGATGTCACGTCGGACAGTTTGGCTGCCTGGCTGGCAGGCGCGGTGAATGCGGACGAATTGATTCTGGTTAAATCTGTGGAAATTCCGGCAGGCTTGGATCTGCCCGCATTAACCCGGTTGGGTATTGTCGACCCTTGTTTTATAGAATTTACAAAAAATAACGCTTATCGCATTACCCTCATTAATAAAGATGCACTCTAAATGGAAGACATTAACCTGATTCAAAAAACAGTCAATTTGATAAACCGTTATTTAAAAAGACAATTACGAAAAGTTTATTACCAGGCAAGGGAGTCTTTGGGGCATCATAAGCGGGACATCGTCGTTTGTCAGGTTGAACAGGCCTGCGAAAGTTTACAAGATACCAAAGTTCATTTTGAAGGGGCGTTGGAACGGTTTAAAGCCATTGTGGTTATGGATGAATCGTCGCTTGAACATAAATACAGGCTTTTGCAGCGCCAGTATGATTTTTGCAAGACAAAGGCCGATACGGTAACTCAGCGGATCAAAGCCATTGAAGAAGTCAGTAACGCGCTGTTTGTCGAGTGGGAAAGCGAACTGAATGAATATTCCAACCGTTCGCTAAAAGCCCGCAGCCGCCAGCAACTTAAACTATCCCAGCAGCATTATGCAAGACTGATCAAAGCCATGCAGCGCGCTGAAGCGAGAATCTCACCGGTGTTAATGGCATTTAAAGATCAGGTCCTTTATCTCAAGCACAATCTGAATGCTCAGGCTATTTCTGCGATAGAGCATGAATTTATAGAAATCAGCCTGGATATGTCTCAACTGATTCAGGCAATGGAAATGACAATTGCCGAAGCCAGCCAGTTTGTTGCCAGTTTATCGGAGCAAAAAGCGTTGCCGGGATACTGAGCGGCAGGCTGTTAAACGTGCTTTTCATCATGCATTACCCGGCAATATTAGCTGTGTTAAACATATGCCCTATGGCATAATAAACGCCATTTTTGGGGTTGACTAAAAGGCAGGACATAATGGACGAGAACAAGAAAAAAGCGTTGAGTGCCGCATTATTACAAATTGAAAAACAATTTGGTAAAGGCTCTGTCATGCGAATGGGAGATAGTACTGCTTCCCGCGATATTCAAGTCGTCTCCACCGGTTCTTTGACCTTGGATATTGCCTTGGGCTGTGGCGGTTTGCCTCGAGGCCGTATTGTTGAGATTTACGGTCCGGAATCTTCCGGTAAAACAACACTGACATTATCCGTCATTGCCCAAATTCAAAAATTAGGTGGAACCGCTGCTTTCGTCGATGCTGAACATGCGTTGGATCCCAGTTATGCCGAAAAAATTGGTGTGAATGTCGATGATTTGCTGGTTTCGCAACCCGATACCGGCGAGCAGGCCTTAGAAATCACGGATATGTTGGTTCGTTCCGGCGCTGTTGATATCGTGGTCGTTGATTCGGTTGCCGCGCTGACGCCTAAAGCCGAAATAGAGGGCGATATGGGCGATTCGCACATGGGATTGCAGGCGCGCTTAATGTCCCAGGCATTGAGAAAGCTGACCGCCAATATCAAACGATCCAATACACTGGTCATTTTCATCAATCAAATTCGTATGAAAATAGGTGTGATGTTTGGCAACCCTGAAACGACTACAGGCGGCAACGCGCTGAAATTTTATGCGTCAGTGCGCCTGGATATTCGCAGGATAGGCTCGGTCAAAAAAGGCGAGGAAGTTATCGGCAACGAAACCCGTGTAAAAGTCGTCAAAAACAAAGTGGCTCCCCCCTTTAAACAGGCAGAATTTGAAATTCTCTACGGTGAAGGCGTGTCATTTTTCGGAGAACTGGTAGATCTCGGTGTCACCTACGGATTTATCCAAAAAGCCGGTTCCTGGTACAGTTACGGTGATGAAAAGATTGGGCAAGGCAAGGATAATGCTAAACAATATTTTAGGGAACATGCCGATAAAGCCAAGGAAATAGAAGAAAAAATCAGAAACGAAGCCTTTGGTAAAGTCAGTTTGATCGAAAGTGTTGCGGACGATACGCTTACAGAAGAGTAAGTAATACTTGGCTGCAGAAAGTTGAATGGATTCAAAAAAAAGGATTAAAGCGATTTGTTTGCAACTCTTGGCACGTCGTGATCACAGCGTGTTGGAGTTAATCAGAAAGTTGAAATTCAAAGGATTCGAACTTTCATTGATCAATGAAGTGCTTGCGCAATTGCTTGCCGATAACTACCTGAATGAACAACGTTATGCAGAGAGTTTTACTCGGCAGCGCATTTTAAAAGGTTATGGGCCCAAGCGAATTGAGTATGAGTTAAATCAGGCGGGTATTGATGATTTTGACATGGATTCTGTGCTTGATGAAACGGCAGACAGTTGGATGGATGTTTTAGCCAAGGTTTATGAGAAAAAGTTTTCACAAGAGACCGTTATAACCCCTAATGAGTGGGCTAAACGCAGCCGTTTCTTGCAACAACGAGGTTTTACCGGTTCCATGGTCAGCGCCTTGTTTAAAACATTAAACATACGATTTGAATAAGTTCCAAGACTTGTAAACACTATCATGATGAAAAATATGACCAGCGCCGAATTGCGCTCTGCCTTTTTGAGTTTCTTTCAGAATCGCGGACACTCCGTTCAACCTTCCAGTTCTTTGGTTCCCGGTAACGATCCCACACTGCTTTTTACCAATGCCGGTATGGTGCAGTTCAAGGATGTATTTTTAGGACGCGAACACCGTGACTACACCCGTGCCGTCACCAGTCAGCGTTGTGTCCGTGCGGGTGGTAAACATAACGATTTGGAAAATGTCGGCTATACGGCCCGTCACCACACTTTCTTTGAAATGTTGGGTAACTTCAGCTTTGGCGACTACTTCAAAGAAGACGCAATTAAGCTAGCCTGGGAGTTTTTAACCCAAGAGCTGAGCATTCCGGCTTCAAAACTCTGGATAACGGTTTTCGAGGAAGATCCAGAAGCTGAAAAGATCTGGCTGCAAGACATAGGTATCGATCCTGAACGATTTTCCAGGATAGGCGCAAAAGATAATTTCTGGGCGATGGGTGATGTGGGTCCTTGTGGTCCCTGCAGTGAAATATTTTATGATCATGGTGAAGGTATTCCGGGCGGTCCTCCGGGGTCACCTGATGAAGAAGGCGATCGGTATATCGAGATTTGGAATCTCGTATTCATGCAATATGATCGCGATAAATACGGTCAGCTTCACCCTTTGCCTAAACCTTCGGTAGATACCGGAATGGGGTTAGAGCGCATATCGGCAGTGATGCAGCACGTTCACAGTAACTATGAAATTGATTTGTTTCAGCAGTTACTCCAGGCAGCAGCCCGCTTGGCCGGGACCAACGATGTGACTAACAGCTCGTTACGTGTCATAGCCGATCATATCCGCTCGTGCGCATTTCTGGTGACTGACGGAGTGATGCCATCGAATGAAGGGCGGGGTTATGTGCTGCGCCGTATCATAAGACGAGCCATTCGCCATGGTTACCGCCTGGGTATCCGGGATGTTTTCTTTTACAAACTGGTCGCACCGTTGGCTGATGTGATGGGCGATGCCTACCCGGAACTGGTTCATGCTCGAGAACAAGTTGAGCGCGTTCTAAAAAAAGAAGAAGAGCGTTTTGCTGAAACGCTTGAGCAAGGCATGAAAATTCTTGAAGCCTGCGTTGCCAAGTTAGAGGGAGCTACGATACCCGGCGAAGTGGTTTTTCAACTTTACGATACCTACGGTTTTCCTGTTGATTTGACCGCTGATTTTGCGCGAGAGAATCATTTAACCGTTGATCATGCCGGGTTTGAAACCGAAATGGCGGCCCAACGTGACAGGGCAAGAGCCGCCAGCAATTTTGGTACGGATTATAAAAACGCAATCGCTATCGAAGGGGCTACCGAGTTTACCGGTTATCATCTCCTTGAAGATCAGGCGAAAATCGTCGGATTGTTCAAGTCAGGACAAGCAGTTGAGTCTCTTAATGAAGGAGAAGAGGGTATTGTGGTGCTTGATAAAACGCCTTTTTACGGAGAGTCGGGAGGGCAGGCGGGTGATTGCGGATTGCTGGAAGTTAATGCTTCAGTTTTTCGCGTTGATGCGACCCAAAAGCAGGCTGGCGATCAGTTTCTTCATAGAGGCATCGTCATAGCCGGTAGCTTGAGTTTAAATCAAACCTGCCTTGCTAAAGTCGATATGAATAATCGCAAGGCCACGGAACTCAATCATTCGGCTACCCATTTACTGCATGCGGCTCTGCGAAAAACTTTAGGTGAACACGTTGTCCAAAAAGGTTCTTTGGTTAATTCCGAACGGCTTCGTTTTGACTTCGCACATTTTGAGCCTGTTACTGAGAGTGAGTTAAACACGATTGAACAGCTGGTTAATGACCATATACGCTTGAATGATCCGGTAGTTGCTGAAGTGATGGACAAGGAATCAGCCATGCAGGAAGGTGCAATGGCGTTATTCGGCGAAAAATACGGCGATGAAGTAAGGGTTTTGAAAATTGGCGATTTTTCGGTCGAGTTGTGTGGCGGTACTCATGTTAATCGTTCGGGCGATATTGGTTTGTTCAAGATTGTCAGCGAAACCGGGGTGGCTGCGGGAATAAGACGGATTGAGGCGGTTACCGGAAAAGCTGCAATGGATTGGCTGGACTCCAGAGAGAAAACTTTATCGCTGATCGCCAGCTTGATGAAGACACCACAAGATAAGGCCTACGAAAAAGTGGAGCAGCTGGTTGAAAAACACAAGCAGCTGGAAAAAGAGCTTGAAAAGCTCAAGTCAAAACTAGCCAGCTCTGCTGGGACTGAACTATCGTCGCAAGCCATCGATATCCAGGGTGTAAAAGTATTGGCAGTGCGTTTGGATGGCATTGATCCTAAGTCCATGCGAGAGATGGTCGATCAGTTGCGCAATAAATTAGGCTCCTCTGCAGTAGTGCTTGCGACTGTTGCTGATGGTAAAGTCAGTCTGATTGCCGGTGTATCATCAGATCAAACGTCACGTATCAAAGCCGGAGATCTGGTCAATCAAGTCGCTTCCAAAGTAGGCGGCAAAGGGGGCGGTCGTCCCGATATGGCTCAGGCAGGCGGGAATGACCCCACACATTTGGATGAGGCATTAAGTGCCATTCCGAAATGGGTTGAACAACAGTTAAGTTCTTAAACCAGGGATAAAACAAGAATGGCATTATACGTCTACAAATTTGGCGGTACGTCTGTCGGTTCGGTTGAGCGAATCAAAGCGGTCGCTGAACGCGTTAAAAAAGTACATGATCAAGGCCACCAATTGGTCGTGGTCGTCTCGGCAATGAGCGGAGAAACTAATCGACTGATCGGTTTAGCCAAAGACATACAGCAGTCACCCAGTTCTCGGGAATTGGATGTTCTGGTCTCGACTGGCGAACAAGTAACGATGTCCTTATTAAGCATGGCGCTGCACGATCTGGGGTGTCCGGCTTGCTCATATACCGGAAGTCAGGTAAAGATTTTAACCGACAGCAGTTTCACCAAAGCTAGAATTCGTAAAATTGATGATGCGCGGATGCGTAAAGATCTCGATTCTGGTCGGGTAGTTGTGGTCGCTGGCTTTCAAGGTGTCGACGAAGACGACAATATCACCACATTAGGACGCGGCGGTTCTGACACAACCGCGGTTGCGCTGGCGGCAGCACTTAAAGCGGATGAATGTCATATTTATACCGATGTTGACGGAGTTTACACAACAGATCCCAGGGTGGTGCCCAATGCCCGTCGATTGGATAAAATTACGTTTGAGGAAATGCTGGAAATGGCCAGTCTTGGCTCTAAAGTGCTTCAAATCAGATCAGTTGAATTTGCCGGTAAATATAACGTGGCATTGAGAGTTTTATCATCATTTCAAGATGGTCCCGGGACCCTTATAACCTACGAGGAAGATCAAATGGAACAAGCTTTAATATCCGGCATCGCGTTCAACCGGGACGAGGCGAAACTGACTATCACCGGTGTTCCCGATTTACCCGGAGTAGCTTTTAAAATTCTGGGTCCTATCGCCGATGCAAATATTGAAATCGACATGATTATTCAGAATATTGCGGGCGACTTAACTACGGATTTTACCTTTACAGTCAATCGAAACGATTACCCGAAAGCTAAAGAAATACTGGATTCTATTTGCAGTGAACTTAATGCCAAGGCTGTGACAGGTGACGATAAGATTGTCAAAATATCCATAGTAGGGGTTGGTATGAGATCTCACGCAGGCATTGCCAGTACCATGTTTAAAACCCTGGCGCAGGAAAATATTAATATCCGTATGATTTCGACATCGGAAATTAAAATTTCAGTTGTTGTAGATGAAAAATACCTTGAACTTGCCGTGAGAGCTTTGCACGAAGCTTTCGACTTAGCGCATAAGCCCCAGGAAAGTTAGGCTTTATTTATCTATTTAATCTGATATAATTACTGTCTTGGTTGGTTACTGCATGAATGCAGTCTATATTTTAAAATACAAAAGGGAGAAGCCATGCTTATCTTGACTCGTCGGGTAGGAGAGACTCTTATGATTGGTGATGAAGTAACTGTCACTGTTCTTGGGGTTAAAGGAAATCAGGTTCGCATCGGTGTAAACGCACCAAAAGAAGTCTCTGTTCACAGAGAAGAAATATACGAAAGAATTAAAAAAGAACAGTCAGAGTCGACAGGTTCCCAAGAGTAAAGAATTTGGAGAGTTGGCCGAGAGGCTGAAGGCGCTCCCCTGCTAAGGGAGTATGGGCTTTAACTCCCATCGAGGGTTCGAATCCCTCACTCTCCGCCAAATTTAGTAAGATAAAGCTTGACACAAAAACAATAAAAAAAGATAATAAGCGGCTAAATTAAGCGCCCGTAGCTCAGCTGGATAGAGTACTCGGCTACGAACCGAGCGGTCGGGAGTTCGAATCTCTCCGGGCGCGCCAATTTTAAAAAAGTTATTCCCCTGTAGCTCAGTCGGTAGAGCGGGTGACTGTTAATCACTAGGTCGGCGGTTCGAGCCCGTCCGGGGGAGCCAATCAAGATAAGGCCTGAAGAGTTTTTTTCTTCAGGCCTTTTTTGTTTATAGTGCCTTTCGTAGTGCCTTTCAAAAATAACCATCTAAAATTCAGTCATTTAGTATCTTTTAATCTGCCTTGATAATAGCTTTCAACTTGAGATTTTTTCCAGCGAAGTGGATTTTTTATGGCGGGTTCAGGTACATCCCCGCGTTTCCTCATTCGCCAGAAAGTAGTAGTTGATTTAACTTTCAGAGTTTCCATAAGCTCATTAGCGGTTAAAAAATAATCTGTCATAACGGTTCCCAACTTATCATTAAATGATAAAAATGTAAAAAACGACAATAGTCGATGCCTTGCTCCCAATCGAAAATTACGCACTTTACTTGGTTCGATTCTAGTCATCATGATGCAGGTGTATTCATGGCCAAAAGGAGTAAACTCATACAAAACAAAGATTGATGGAGCTGAAAGACCCCTATTAACGTCAGGTTAAACGCCTTGATGAACGTATAGGATCATTTTAAGTAAAGTCGGATTCATCATTTCAAACGTGTTCATTTCATTCCATAAATAACCGTTATTAAACCTTGGTGGGTTTTATAATGAAAAAGTGCTAATGGTCAGTAGACTATTTTATTAAAAGTCGCATGTTTTCCTTCAAAAATATGAAAGATAGCAACTTCTAGAGATCAATTTTCCATGTATAAATCCAGATAGGTCTGAAAACTTTGTCGGGTAAGCATCAATATTAAAAATTAATCTCTTTATCCTGATAAATTAGGCCCCTTATAAAATGTGGTAAGCAAATTTTAAGAAATGCGCGCTACATTTTATGACAAAAGAATTCCAGTGGAGTCAGATTACGATGTGTAACGTTACAGTTTAGAGAGCCACATTAACCAGAACTTAAAATGGCTAAACACCCATTTAATGTTTTATGGATGATGTTGATGATTAACTGGAGTGCCCGTTCAGACGATCTGGATGACTTTCGCTATGTCTATGGCGATGAGCAAACGGTGGGGATTGCAACCGGTTACAGTCGCCCCTTAGCCGAATCGCCGTCCGTGGTCACCGTTATCACAGCCGAAGACATTAAAAATATAGGGGCTGTTGCAATTGAAGACGTGCTGGAAACCATTCCGGGCTTTCATGTCTCCTCCGCTAATGGCTTTGTGCCTGCTTATGTGATTCGAGGCATTTTTTCGCCGCTGAGTTCACACGTTCTGATCATGCAGGATGGTATTCCCATCAACGACCCGGTTAACTCGGGAAAAGTATTCTCTTATACACATCTGCCCCAGAATATCTCAAAAATTGAAGTGATCCGAGGACCTGGCTCCGCCTTGTATGGTGCCGACGCTTTTGCCGGTGTGATCAATATCATCACCAAACGGGGTCAGGAAATAGACGGCGGAAGACTGGGGGCTCTAGCGGGCAGCTTTGACAGCTACGGTGGCTGGGCGCAATGGGGCAAAAAAATCGCCGATTTTGATCTGGCTTTTTCAGCCCAGGGGAGAACGATGCAGGGTCAACAGGAAACTGTAAGCGCCGATGCGCAGACGGCACTGGACCAGTTGTTCAATACGCGGGCATCGTTGGCGCCCGGCCCGATCAATGTCGCCCGGGAGGATATCGATGCAGGCTTGTCGGTGCGTTATAAAGACAATGTCAAACTTCATCTGCGCTATCAGGACTCAACCACCGCCAATGGCGTGGGGACTACCTTAGCGTTGGATCCTGACGGTCAGGTTCGGTATCAATCGTGGACGTCAGGACTCGATTTAAACCAGCGCTCGGGCGACTTTGAACATCAATTCAAGCTAAATTACTTTTTCTACGAAGCCAATATTCTCAACCATCATTTTCCTGCCGGTGCTTTTGGCGGAGCCTTCAACGATCCGGTCACTTCTCAAATCAATTATTTTTCCCATACCGTCGATGTTGCCCTTAAAAGCCTCTATGACGGTTTCAAACATCATCGGGTTTATGTGGGGGCAGGCTACAAATATGCGATCGCGAATGATCTGGATGAACGCCGGAATTTTTTGATCGCCCCGAATAACATCATCGTGCCGGCTGGGCCCTTGCTCAGCACCGATAGCCTCGGTGTCAAGGCCTTTGCCGATACCACTGACCGTCATATTGTGTTCGGTTTTGTTCAGGATGAATGGAATTTCACCAATGACTGGACGTTGACCACCGGAGTTCGCTTGGATCATTACTCGGATTTTGGTGCGACTGTTAACCCAAGAGGCAGCCTGGTTTGGCAGATCGATCCGTCCTTATCCGCCAAACTGATGTACGGGCGTGCCTTCAGAGCGCCCTCCTTTATTGAGTTAAGGAGTAATCAAGGCCTGCAATTACAAGGCAATCCAGACTTGAGCCCCGAGACCATCGATACTTTGGAGCTCTCTATTGCCAAAAAATGGAAATACGACGTGTCTACCGGGGTCAATTTATTTTGGTATGCCAGTGACGATTTGATATCTGAAACCACTGATCCGCTGCGGACCTTTGAAAATTCTGCCGGGGCCAACGGCTATGGCTTCGAACTGATCACCGCCTATCGTTTCAATGAGCAGCTCTCTTTTGACGTTAACTATACTTTTTTACAGCTTGATCCCAGAAGCGATAGCAACGACAGTTTTGTCGTCGGTGCGCCGCAACACGATATTTTTACCCAGATCAACTGGGCCTTTGTTAAAGACTGGCATGTCAATCTGAGTTCCGACTGGATTTTGGGACGACAACGCGCGACTTCTGACCGCCGGGCGGCAATTGATGATTATGTGCTGGTTAACCTGGCGTTAAGACGGGACAACCTTTTGGATGGTTTGGGATTGACCTTTAAAGTCAATAATCTGTTCGATGTCGAAGCCAGCCACCCGAGTATCAACGGCACGGCTGTCCCCTACGATTACCCGATAGCCGGCATAGCCTTTATGGGACAAGTGGAGATGAGTTTTTGAAGCCAAACGCGCCTCACCCGGCTGGGCAAGAAGCGCCGGGTCCTAAAGGTTGTCCGTTTGCCGGTTCTTTACCGGCATTGGCCTGGCATATTTTGAGATTTTTTGAAGCCATCACGGCAACCTATGGCGATATCGTCTTATTTAAACTGGGCCGTAAAAAAGTCTACCTGATCAGTCATCCAAACGATCTGGCGACGCTGTATGCCGAAGAAAGAAAGGGACACTTCAGCCGGGAGTTTTTTCATGAACCTTATCAGGCTTCATTTGGCAACGGGATTTTCAACAGCTACGGTGAAACCTGGAAAAAACAGCGCAGCATCCTGCAGCCGTATTTCCAGAAACGGGAAAGCGAAGCCTGGTTTCCGATCATCCACGCGGAAACGCAGCGCGTGCTTCAAGCGCTGGTAGACTCGCAGAGCAAGACTGTCCAGGTAGAACAGCTCACGCTGCCGTTAATTCAAGCCATCATGAGCCGGATCCTGTTTGGACAGCCGCTGGAGGATGACGATTCCCGGCAGGCGATAGCGGCCATTAATACCGTGAGTCAACATAACGTGGTGCGGTTGATCCGCGCCTTTATCTTTAATGGCGTCCTGAATCGCCTGCCAACGCCCGGCAATCGAAAATTTAACCAAGCGTTAGTGACCATAAATCAGGCGATGACTAACTTGAGACTTAAGGCCGAAGCGGCGGGTGATGACGCCTGCTTAATCTCAAAACTTGCGCCCCATTTCAATCCTCAGGAACTGCGAGATCATCTGTTTACTTTGTTTTTTGGCGGTCAGGACACCACCGTCAATGCCATCACCTTCACGTTGTATTATTTAGCTCAGCATCCGGCCATTCAACAGCGGGCCAGGGGCGAAATTCAGGGGGTTCTGGCGACAAGCGGTCAACTGACCTACGCCGACTTAAATCAGCTGCCCTTTATCGACAGCGTTATCAATGAATCGATGCGGCTCTCACCGCCGGCCTATGCTTCTTATCGCGATGTCGTCGGAGCTCAGCAGATGCGGGGCTTCAGTATCGATGATCAGGCCCTGCTGGTCTTCTCGCCTTACCTGACGCATCGTCATCAAGAGGTATGGCCGGATCCTGAACGGTTCGACCCGGAGCGGTTTATGAGCGGTACCGGCGTGGATAAATTTGCCTTCATGCCTTACGGGGGCGGGCAACGCATTTGTCTGGGCTTGCATCTGGCCCGGGTCGAGATCCTGACCGTGGTGGCCCTGTTTCTGAATCAGTTTCAATGGACGCTGCCGGCGAACTTTAAGGCAACGTTTATCCCGCACATGACCCTAAAAGCCCGCAAAGGCATCACGTTAACCTTGTTGGACTGAACATGAAACTCCTGGTGGCCTCTTGTTTTAACGACCTTTCAGACCGTATTGATGCCTGTTTGCGTGGCGCCGGACTTGTTGCCGAATTGACGCCGGTCCACTCGGCTGATGAGGTCTTGCAGGCGTTAGCGGGCGATCGGTATGACGGCCTGTGTTCGACTTATGCGTTGGATGATATCGATATTTGGCAGCTGTCGGTATTGGTTCAGTCGAACCGTTTTGCTGATTATACAGTGCCGGTCTATCTGATTCAGGAGGGCTATGAAACGGAGATTCCGCTGATCCTGGCCAATGACTATCATTTTAAAGTGTGTGCGGTGGAACAATTAGCGCAGGTGCTCTCAAGTCCCGCAAGCCCCAATGATTTCAAACCCACGTTGTTGATCATCGAAGACGAGCCGGATGCTGCGTCTATTGCCCTTAACACCTTGGCCGATCACTATCGCATCGACGTAGCCTATGACGGTCAGGTGGGTTATGAGCGCTGGCTGCAGCACAGGCACGACCTCATCCTGCTGGATCTGATGCTGCCCGGACTGTCGGGTGATGAGGTGCTCGCTAACATACTGGCGATCGACAGTGATCAGCCGGTTATCATCGTGACGGCTTTTGCCGGACTTGAAAACCATAAAAACCTGGTGCTCAACGGTGCCAGTGAGTTTCTGGGTAAGCCTTATCGCTTGACCGATTTACGCCGTCTGTGCCGAATCGTCTCTAACCGGGCGCGATTGGTTTCAGAAATTCATTACCGGGAAGATAAGTTCAAACAGCTGAATGCTCAGCTCTGGCTCCTGGATCACTGTCTGGCCACAAACGATCTGGTTCACAGTCGCGCGGTCATGCAACGTATCCAGGCCATGCTGCCGGCAGCGCCGCCCAGCGATGACGAACGGTTCACGCTGTTACAATCGGTAGCACCAGAGTAAACACGCTACCCTGGGTACTGCTTTCGACGCTCAACTTGCCTGATAGCAGGTCGGTATACAGTTTACAAATCGCCAAGCCCAGCCCTGTGCCGCCCACCGGTCGACTGAGACTCATATCGGCCTGCCAAAACGGTTCAAAGATTTTGGCTTGATCGCTTGCAGCAATGCCGCAACCGGTATCGCTGACTGTTATCAGTAAGTGGCCGGGCTGCATCGACCAAGCAATGTCAATAAACCCATCGCGGGTAAATTTATTGGCATTGCCGATCAGGTTCATCAGAATATGCATCAGTTTGTCTTGATCGGTTTCAATTTCCAGCGGAGCACCGTTTATCCGGATACGGTTACCGGTGTGTTCGGTGAGCGGTTCAATTCTATCAACGCATTGATGAATCACGTGGCGAAGCGCGAACCGGGTCATTTGAAGCTGGGCTTTGCCCGCTTCCAGGCGGGCATAATCAAGGATTTGATTGATCTGATGTTCGAGGTTTTTAGCGTTGTTCAGGCCCTTGGTCAAAAACTGTTTAAGTGCGGGATCGGCGCTTGCCTCGGTCGCTTCCAGAGCCAGTTGGGTATAGCCCATGACCGCGTGCAAAGGTGACTTCATTTCATGCGATACCATCGACATGATGTTGGATTTATAACGTGACGCCGACAAGGCGCCCTCCAAGGCTAATTGTAAAGCCGAAGTCCGCGTGGCGACCTTCAGTTCGAGTTCCTCTTCCTGAGCTTCAATTTGGTCGAGCATCTGGTTTAACCGGTGTTTCAACGCTTCGATGTCGCTTGGCCCTTCGAACGTGGCTCTGATCCCGCGTTTTCCCAGGCTGGTTTGTTTCATGACGCGGGCTAATTCCAGAAGGGCACGGGTCAAGGTATCGGAAAGGTGCCGAACTGAGACAAAGATGACCAGCTCAAAGACTATGACGCTGAGCACACTGAGCCAGAGGATTCGATCAATCATCCGGTTCAAGGGCTGTTTAGAGACCGCCAATTCAACAAAGCCAATAAAGGCGTGCGCATGCGTCGCCGATTGCTCGGCCTCCAAATAGTCCGCAGCAGCCGGTTTATAGTAGATGGGTGCATAAAGACACCAGGTGTTTGACAATTCGATCTTGAAGTCGCTGGTAAAGCGCCCCTGAGTAACAGGCTCATTGGCGGCTATGCCGGTGCAGGGATTCGCCTCTCCCGTTGTGGCTAAACGTTCACCGTTGCTCGAATAAATACCGGCCAGCTCAATGGCGCGCTCTTTTTTAAAATGCCGGGCAATTTCACTGGCTTTGTCGGGTGATGCCAGGGTGACACTGAATTTGGCAGAATTCGCAAAGGTCTGTGCGAAGGACTGCCAATAGTGCAGGGTGTATTCGCGGGTATAGGTTGAAACTGCCCAATAGATAGTGAGGATCATAATGGTCGAGGCCAGCGTGATAGCCAACAGCACTGTCAAGCTGAAACGCTGACGAAGATTTAATGTGCAAGCCATCGTTATTTGACCTGGAGTTGGATGCACCTCAAATCCTTAGGCGTAATGTCAATCCGCAAATGCGTGGCTACCGAAGTATTCACGGCTATCTGTATCTGCGTCAGACTTTCATAGCGTTGCGCTTTAGGGTTGGCAGCCAGGGTGCCAATTTGCCGGCCCATACCGGCATTGTCAGGATAAAAAACCATTAAAACCCCCTCTTTCAGATGGGCAAGGTTGGTGGATAACAAGATGATTCTTTTTTCCCACGCCAGCTGGACCAACTCGAACAGAATATCGCGGTCCAGTTGGCTGGGCAGCAGGATGGCGTCGGTTGTCGAAGCCTCATGGGCTAACAGTTGCCATAACGCTCGCGTATTGATCAGCGGATCTTCATGGTGCCGGGAAATCATCAAGGGCTGGCCGATTAAACTTTCCGGATGCACGAAAATACTTGATCGGGTGGGGGCGCCGAACACAAACACGCGCTTGATCGAAGGCAGCAGGGTCTTGAGCTCGCTCACTAAGACGCGGCTGTCGATGGCCAGGCTGACGCCCTCGAATTCCGAGGCATCAAACAATGTTCCGGCAACCAGCAACTGCTCGCGGTAACGGCTCTGCGCCACTTTCTCGGCAGGCATCCGGCCCAAGGCAATGATCTTGGTTGGTTGGATTGAATTGAGCGTTGCTTCGAGTTGGCTAACAGGCATGCTGTCATCAATCACCAAGGTGTCGCTCAGCGGCATGACGGTTTTGACGCCTTCGATAATGGCGGAGTAAACCTGTTGGATCGGGGCGTTGACTTTGGGGTGGAGGATAAGGGGGCGCTCGGTTTGAGCCAGGCAAATCGAGCTGAGCAGAGACAAAGCCAGAATCACTAAGCTATAAATCATTGGCCTCATGAATGCCCTTTTTTCGCTTCATTTCCCTGATGTAGGGCAAGTAGTCGATGAGTCTTAAGGTATTTTTAGTCCAGTATTTAGTGGAATCACGCCCCTGATTCCATAACAGCACGGCTTTCACCGTTTTACCGCACAGTTCCAGTTGCAGGCGGACCTGAGTTATGCGTTTGCCTTTATAGCTATCAAGCACGGAGAGCAGGGCTTCTAGTGGATCTAATAAGCCCTCATCGGAAACCTGGCCATCAAGATTATTCAATCGTCTGAAAAAGCCAATGTTGTCTTTATCCAGCGCCACCATCAAGAGGGCTGCGGCGAGAACGCCGGTGACGAAGATATCCGGCTTTAGATTAAGCCCATCCAGAGCCAAGAGTTCTTCTTGTAAGGCGCCGATCGCCTTTGTGATGTTGATATCCTGCTTTTCTCGTATCGAGCGCTTATCTTGTTGGGCTCTCGGTTTGCCGCGTAAGGCGATATTGAGGGCTTCGGTAATGAAGCCCTTATTTAAACGCTCCGAGCTTAAGTTGAGGCCTAATTCTTTATAAACGGCAACGACCATCTCATGGGGCGGTAAATTTTCAAGTTGTTCGGTGTACAGTCTTTTACTCAACGTGGCAAATTCATCAGGGGTTAGGGTGTAGACATCGGCCGCAATGAACAACGGCGGTTCAAGTGCGCCGGATGTCCACAGTTGCTTGCGCCGTCCACCATTCAATTTAATCAGCTGATCAGGTCCCAGTCGAATCAAGCTAACTGTGTTCAGGTAAGCGTTGAGAGCGCTGGATGCCTGAACGGCACGCCAATGAGCTTCGCTCGATGAATCTGTTTGAGCAAAGTAGTCAGGCTCCGTAATGGTTAACCACTGCTCATAAGGCAGGATTAATCGCTCAGGTGGCAACGCTGGGGCAGATTTTTCAGGTTTCATTCTCTCTATTTATTGTTTTTTTAAAAAATGTAATATATGATCATAATCAACTGTTATTAAATCATTTATTCATATTTATTTACACTAAATATTATGATTAAAATCACCATTGTCAGTACTAAAGGGGGCGTCGGTAAAACCACGCTAACGGCCAATATAGGCGGAATTTTAGCCGATTTCGGCTACCGTGTGCTGCTGATCGACGCCGATCCTCAACCGACTTTATCCAGCTACTACCCGCTGAAAGTCAGGGCTCAACACGGACTGACCCAGCTGATGATCAGTGCCTCGGCGGCTCAGGTCATCAGTCAAACCCGCATCGACAACCTCGATATTGTACTTTCCGATGACCCCCAGGGAAAACTGCGTGATTGGATCCGCGATACGGTCGATGGCCGGGTCCGGCTCAAATACAGTTTGACGCAGGTGGCGGCGCAATACGACTTTGTCCTGCTGGATACCCAAGGCGCAGTCGGGCCCTTGCAAGATGCCGCTGTCGCCGCTGCCGATTTCATGGTGTCACCCATTCCCCCGGAAATTTTATCGGCCCGCGAATTCGTGCGCGGTACCGTCGCCATGATTCAACGCCTGGAACCCATGGCCCGCTTAGGTGCCCCGATCGGACCGTTACGCGGCGTCATTTACCGCCAGGACCGGACCGTTGATGCCCGCCGCATAGCCGATGAATTACGCAAAGAAGCCTTTTTACCGAGCAAGGGCGCCATCACCATTTTGAACACCGTCATTCCCAATGCCGTCGCGTACCGGGAAGCCGCCACGCATAAAATGCCGGTGCACCGCTTTGACCGCAGCCGCAAAGGCCAGGCCCCCAGCGCCTTAGAGACCATGCAGGCGCTGGCCCAGGAACTGATTCCCCATTTACCGAACCTGGCGGCCTCGGCACTGGCGCACGAGGCCCGGCCATGACCACCCGCTTCAAACGGCCTGATCCGGACGATCTCAAAGCCTTATTGTTAGAAGGGCCGTTTAACACGGCTACCGAAGACCCAGGCCGCCTCGCGCCCTCAGAACCCGTCACGCCGGTGCAACTGGTGCTGACCTTAGCCCAAATCAAAGCCTATGACCATAACCCCAGACGGGAAAGAAATCCTGCCTACGACGCAATCAAAGCTTCGGTTCACGAACAGCGCGGCTTGAACAACCCCTTCACCGTGACGCGCCGTCCCGGGGAAACCCTGTTCATGGTTCAGGCCGGCGGCAATACCCGGCTGGCCATCCTCAAGGAACTCTTCGCCGAGACCGGCGATGCCGCTTTCAACAGCGTCCAGTGCCTGTATCGACCCTGGCAATCGGAAACCTCGCTTCTCACCGCCCACCTCATCGAAAACGAGCTGCGTGGCGAGATGACCCTGATTGACAAAGCCTATGCGCTCAGAGAGTTGCACCAGCAACTGGAAACAGAACACGAGATGAAGTTGACCCGCACGGCCTTCTGTCAACGCCTTAAAGCCATGGGTTACAGCCTATCCCGGCGGCAATTGATCCGTTTTGATTATGCCATGACACTGGACCAGCTGATCCCCCATACCCTCCGGAACGGCTTAGGCGCCACGGGCATCGATCAGATCAAAGCCACCGAAAAAGCCTACCAACGGCTCTGCCAGGATAAAACCCCGCAATTTGCCGCCTTGTTTGCCCATACCCTGGCCAGTTGTGATGACGAACCCTGGGACCTTGAGGTCGTGCGCCGGGAACTGGACAAGCAACTGGCACCGCTGCTCGACATCCCCGTCACACGGCTGCGTCAGACTATCGACGCGTCACTGTTCAACGCCCCCGATGACGAGGACTGGCCGGATGATCCCGGCCAACCGACAGCGACTGACCATCAAGCCTCAACGACACTGGACCAGAGCTCGGCGCACGCCAGCCCAACCGATCCGTGCCCCGCCAGTACCGATGTCGACACCGTCACGCCCCGTTATCCGGCAGAACCCGACACCCCAGCCGATATTCACGCCCTGTATGAGCGAACCTACGGGCTCGCCCACCGCATTGCCCGTTCGATTCACCTGGAACAGGTCGTGGTACCGGTCTCCCAAGGCCTGGGTTTTATCATCGAAAAACCGCAAGCCGCTTTCACCGCTCACGCCACCTGGGGGCTGTGGTGGTTATTGCTGGGCATCGCCGAACAAAGCGTCAGTCCCGAACGCGACCCCTTGTGGCAACACACGGACTTGTACCAGCTCCAGCAAGACCCCGAGGGCACGGCACTTCAGCAGTTAGTCGGACCGGCACCCAGTGTCTCCCATTATCCCCACGAAGTTCTGCAAAATAAAGCGATTGTTCCCGATCCGGTGTTCACGGATATCTGCCAACTCATCGAAACCTGCCGGCACATTCGTCAGCACTACCCCTCTACCCAGTTATGGCCCTCAGGCCCACCTTAACAGCGAGGTCACCATGAACTATCACGCCGAATTTGCCTTGCACACCTTGATGTTTGTATCGCGCATGGCCGCCGAAGGGGACTTTGACACGCCCCACCAACTGGGTCTGCGCACCGATCAAATCGAAAAAATCATGACCCTCAGCACCCAGGAAATCCATGAGATGGCCGCAACCACCAAAGCCCGCTATCTGCGCATCCTGTTTGATGCCGACGCCCTCGATACCGCCATGCAGGTCTGTGCGCAGCGGATCCGGCAGCGGCAATTGATCCTGCAACTGTTGACTGCAGGGGCCTCCTTACCGGTCATGCGCACCTTGTTCGGCTTCACCAGCGCCGACACCGCCCAATACCGCAAATACCTGAATCTTCCCAAAGCCGACGGCCGTCCGGCCCTGCCCACCGATGCCCAGCAAGTCAACATCTGGGAGCTTTGGAAAGCCACCGACTCCGAACCGCTCGGCATCGCCGAACGCCTGCTCTATGTCCATCACCACACCGGCATCAAAATCAGCGCCATCTGGCCGCTGATTCAGGACTGGTTTGCCGGCAACCTCGATGGCCACGCCTAGTCGGCAGCGCTTACCGTGACCCGCAAAGACCGGCAGCCATGACCCCGCCAACCGCAACGCCCATCTCCGCCGCGATCGTGCAGCTCGGCGAGCGGATTGCCCAGGCCCTGGGGCCCGAGACTACCGGTCCAGTTGCCCAGCGCGAAGCCCTGCTGTATATCGGCCACTGGCAAGATGCCATTCCTCGAGCCATTTGGAGCGATCCGGATCTGGAAGCCATCGATGTCCGCTGTTGGGGACTGATGCGCACCCAGACCCTGACCGGTTCCGCCGTGCTGCTGTCTTTGCACCGGTTATTACACAGCCACTTAGGGATCGCCAAGCCCACCGTTTCAAAAGTGTTGTATGTGCTGCGCTTAACCCGCTGGCTGTCCCTGTGTTCCGCGCTCCGCACGCCAACCGGCCAATTCAAAGGCCATGTCTATGCCGTTCATGATCACCGCCTCGCCCTGGCCGATGCCCTCTACCTGGACCCCGAGTACCTCGAATTCGTCAACCACCAACGCCGGCATCACCAAGCCCAAATCCGAACCCTGGCCCGGCAGATCTGGCAAGCGATCGACCGCCGGGAAGAACCACCCCCCTGTGCGGCGGTGAGTGACTTCTTTCAGCAAGTGAACGGCCAACGCCAGGTTCATTTTTTTAACGGACCCCACCGGGTTCAAATAGTTAACCTGGCTGATGACCGAGTTCAAAAAGTGAACTTGGCTAAAATCAACCAGGTTCAAAAAATGAACCTGGCTGAAACCGACCAGGTTCAAAAATTGAACCTGGCTAATCCAAAACAAGAACCAAAAGAAAAACCAAAAGAAAAACAATCACTTAGCGATGAAGTTCAAAAATTGAACCGCAGCACCTATATAACAACTACTACAAGTAGTAGTTGTAGTAGTAGTTTTTTAAATAAATTTAAAATAACTACTACTACGCCTGTTTCAGCTAACAGGGAAAAAAATTTAACCGATGCGGCCCGCGCACCGCTCAGCTATCCGCCCAGCTTCAATGCCAGCGAGCAAGCACTCGCCCAGCGCTACCTGAACCCGATCGACCCCGAGCTACACCAAGCCTTTCTCGATGAAACCGCCGCGCAAATAGACGCTAAACGCACGAGCCATCGACCGATTCGAAATCCGTTGGCGTATCTCAGCTGGTTATGTCAAGAACACGCCAAAGGCCACCCGGTGTTGACGAGTTTGAGTATTCGCTACCGGGACAACCGTGAACGCCAGCAACGCACAGAACAGCAGGTGCGCAACCATCAGCAAGAACTGGCCGCCCTGAGTGGGCGCAACGCTCCGGCTGAAAACCCGAATAAGCGCCACGACAAGCCACAGAAATCAACGAAACCCACCCAACAACTGCGGGAGGCACTGAACAATGCGCATTCAGACAACTAATCGTCCCCTGTGCGGGCTGCACACCCCTCTAAGCAGGAGTAATCAACTGTGCAGGCTGCACACCGCTCCGGCCAAGAGCAATCAACTGTGCGGGCTGCACACTTCTCGGGGCAAGAGCAATCTGCTGTGCAGGCTGCACACCGCTCGGGCCAAGAGCCATCAGCTGTGCAGGCTGCACACCGCTCGGGCCAAGAGCCATCAGCTGTGCAGGCTGCACACCGCTCGGGTCAAGAGCCATCAACTGTGCGGGCTGCACACCGCTCGGGGCAAGAGCCATCAGCTGTGCAGGCTGCACACTGCTCAGGGCAGGAGCCATCAACTGTGCAGGCTGCACACTGCTCAGGGCAAGAACAATCAACTGTGCTGGCTGCACACTGCTCGGGCCAAGAGCAATCAGCTGTGTAGGCTGCACAGCCTGAAACGCAGGAGAGAACAATGACGAAAATACCACTGTATCGGGTTCTGACTGCCATCGACCAGCATGGTGCCCAAATTCAACGCTGGACAATTGAGGGATTTGCTCCTGTGCGAGCTGCACACTGCTCGGGGCAATGGCAATCAACTGTGCTGGCTGCACACCGCTCCGGCCAAGAATTACCAACTGTGCGGGCTGCACACCGCTCCGGACAAGAGCCATCAGCTGTGCAGGCTGCACAACGCTCCGGACAAGAGCAATCTGCTGTGCAGGCTGCACACTTCTCGGGTCAAGAGCAATCTGCTGTGCAGGCTGCACACTTCTCAGGGCAGGAGCCATCAGCTGTGCAGGCCGCACACCCCTCGGGGCAGGAGCCATCAGCTGTGCAGGCTGCACACCGCTCCGGCCAAGAATTACCAACTGTGCGGGCTGCACACCGCTCCGGACAAGAGCAATCTGCTGTGCAGGCTGCACACTTCTCGGGTCAAGAGCAATCTGCTGTGCAGGCTGCACACCTCTCGGGGCAGGAGCCATCAGCTGTGCAGGCTGCACACTGCTCGGGTCAAGAGCAATCTGCTGTGCAGGCTGCACACCTCTCGGGGCAGGAGCAATCAGCTGTGCAGGCTGCACACTGCTCGGGTCAAGAGCAATCTGCTGTGCAGGCTGCACACCTCTCGGGGCAGGAGCAATCAGCTGTGCAGGCTGCACACTTCTCAGGTCAAGAGCAATCTGCTGTGCAGGCTGCACACCCCTCGGGGCAGGAGCAATCAACTGTGCAGGCTGCACACCGCTCCGGACAAGAGCCATCAACTGTGCAGGCTGCACACTTCTCAGGTCAAGAGCCATCAGCTGTGCGGGCAGCACACCGCTCCGGCCAAGAATTACAAACTGTGCGGGCTGCACACCCTGAAATTCAACTCAAGAGGATTAACGCATGAATGCTTTCTTTGACCCTGAGCCTCAACCCGCAAGGATTCAACCGGAGCGGACCTTCATCGAACAGCCGGGCGATCTGCGCAGTGAGACGCGGATGACGATACAAACCCGGCAAGCCCAAAAGCTAGTGGTTGGCCGCAAAAGCAGCGAGCATGTCGAAGCGATTATCGGTTTGCTGGATTTTGGTCGGCGCATGAAGTTGATTTGGTTATCCGCCGAAGCCGATGATCCTTTTGCCGACTGGTTTTTAGTCAAAATCGAGCAGTCGCTGGCTGACAGTCAAGCGCTGATCCAGGCCAAGACCACTTGGTTGACGACCCGCCTGGACGAAATCGAAGGCTTTGACATTCAGGTGGCCCAATCACTGCAGCCCTTGCAGGTGCCGATCTATTTTCAGAACCCGTTTGGTTACATGGGTGCCTATTTGATTGCCGATTATGATGCTTTGGCGCGCAGTGTCTTTACTGCCCGGCACATCGCCCTGATTGATCGCGCAGTGGCCGAACAGCTGTTGCAGGTGACCGGTAAAGCTATCCGTCGCACCTTCAATTTGGCCAGTCAATGGAAATTCACCGGTGTCATCCGCGACGATGTGCTGGCTCAAAATCCTAATGCGCTGCGAGCACAAGGGCTGTTGGGCGAATGTCCGGGGGCCATTGTCGCCAAAACCCAGCGGGCCAAGATCGCGCCGGTCATTAAAGCCAAGCCCAAGCCTTCTGCCGTGGTAGTCAGCAACACCAGCGGCCTTAGCGGCAGGGAAAATCCGGATGAAACGCAACGTGGAGAACCTGTCGCAACGGCCATCAGCAATGAGCTGTCTTCAGACTGAAGATCTGCGCGGGTTTGCCCCTGTGCGGGCTGCACACCCCTTCGGACAAGAGCAATCAGCTGTGCAGGCTGCACACTTCTCAGGGCAAGAGCAATCAGCTGTGCGGGCTGCACACCGCTCTGAGCAGGAGCAATCAACTGTGCAGGCTGCACACCCCCTGGTCGCGTTTAGCCATTTTGACCATTGATCCAGCCCGGCTGAATCCGGTGCGGGGTAGCTAACAGCACTTACAAAAGGTTTTAACCCTTTAAGGGTAAGGGGAAGCCTTTTGATGAGCTAGCCCTTTTTATTCCTTTTCGTTGACTTTCGCTATGGCCAGTGATTTCGAAAAACGTCTTCATGTCGTGTTACCGTTCAGCTCCCGGCAGGGGGTCTGGCGCAGAATTGCGGTACTTGAATCAGAAATGACCCAGGTGGTCAGGTTGATGAACGACTGTGCCGGGGCGTTCCGGCAGGTGCTGGCCGAACCTCGGGAGCTGTATCTGAACGTTCAACAGGTACGTTCGTTGACGGTGTATATCCGTTGGCGTCGGCGAGGCGTTCGCGGCCAGCAAGCTTATTGCTTACTCAACAGCCCGGCAGGTCAGGCCGTGTTGCTGCGTCAGGCTCCGGAACTTCAGCAGTGCTACCGGCAGTTCGATCACTGGGCTCTGGCGTTGAATCTGGCCCATTCACTGCGCTTGAATGAAATCAGGCGCTTGAAAAAATACCTCAAAGACCTGGGTTAAGCCAGGCATCGTGTCACTCAAAAACCGAGCACAACGGGATTAGGGTTTTCACTTCATATTGCCGCCAAAATCAGTACTGTATCGGCAACAGGGGAGCTGTGCCATTCTTGCCGGCTGTTTCAGTTAGGCGACCCCGGCCCATTATGTGAGCAGGTCTTTCATGACAGCACGTTGTTTATGCGAAAAACCCAGCCAGGCAAACGCTATCGTACGTGTTTTGGGCGCCTGGCTCCGCCAAGACAGTTCGTTTAGCGGCGTTCAGGTCTTCGTGATCGGCTGTTTTGGCCATTGGCTGGGCTTGGCGGTACCGGACGCTGAGGGCCGCTGTTTCAGTCAAGCCGAGGCCCCGATTGCGGCAGACCAGAACCGGACTCAGACTGCAGCTGTTTCGAACATCGCCCCGATCAGGGTCCTTGTTTCACCGTTCTTACTGTTCTCGGTAGCGAGGTTCCGGCAGGCGGTCTACTTGTGCGGCTATGGCTTGGTTACGCAAATGGGCGTGGCAGGCTCGATGCGCTGTGGGAGTCCGGCCCAGACCCTGCGACAACGGGCGTCAGGATACAGATCCTGGACGCGAATGCCCAAGGCCGCGGCGAGGCCGATCAGTTTGTTAAAATCCAGGGCGGCAGCGTGTCGCAGTTAACGGCTCAGGTGAAACAGCAACAGCAACAGCAACAGCCTGCCGAGTTTGACGGGCTGAGCGGCCAGATGCAGGTTAACTGTCCCCGCTGTCAGTATCCGCTGGTCCGGCGCAAGAACCAATACGGTTATTTTTGGGGCTGCCGCAATTATCCGGACTGTCAGGTGATTGTCCACGATGAGCACGGCAAACCCGGAACGCTTCGCCAGCCTGCACAAGCCACCGGCGAGGCCTGTCCGGAATGCGGTCAGGGGCAACGGGTCGAGCGCATCGTACGCAAAGGCCAACGCCGCGGGCAAACCTTTATCGGCTGCAGCCGGTTTCCGGCCTGTGCTTACACCGAATATCATTGAGTCTGACCGGAAGGAGATAACAGCAGACTGGCGTGGCCCCAGCGGGATGACCTTAAGCGATGAACTCAGGTTTACACCGTGCTCACTGCGTTTTCAGTGAGACCTTTCGCTACCGCGCATCTGTCCACCGGTAGCCGGTTCCTGCGGGAATCGCGCAGATGTTAGACCCATCGGGAAACCCTGTTTCCCCTTGGGCGACAGGGCGTTATTCCGGTTTTTTTCTTTCCAACCTGGAGAAGCCTTATGTCGACAGCCACTCAAACCCACTACTTTGATCTTCATATTCACGGCATCGGTTATGTCAACCGCATTCGCGAAGTGAGCGTCAAGCGCGGTGATAACTTTTGGGCGTGTGATATCGCCGCCTTACACGGTGCGGAAGCTGCGGTGCAATACACCCGCTTCGATTGCCGGGTCAGCGGATCGGAAGCCGAAAAGCTGATCAAACGCATGCAAAAAGCCGGTCAAGACGATAAAAAGATCCTGATCGGTTTTAAACTCGGCGATCTGTACACCGATACCTTTACCTACGAATCCGGAGCCAAACAGGGCGAAACCGGCGTCAGCCTGAAAGCCCGGCTGCTGTTTATCCACTGGATCAAGGTCGACGGTGTCACCGTGTATACTGCCCCGTCCAAAGCCGAAGCCGGCAACGAGGGCCCGGCCGCACCCCAGACCACCGATCATACCGCGCCGGATCACAGCGCCCAGGCCGCCCCGGCTTAAGCCTGCCGTGAGGTCAACGCGATGGATGCCCCGGTCATGATCCGTACCCGGTTTGGCGACAAAACCGATCAGGACGGCTTTTTTAACGCTGCGCTTGCAACCTTAATTCAGCAACCTGAGTGGTGTGCCGCCGTCTTGATGCCAGATGACGTCTATGCCGGCCCGTTTTGTTACACCGCCCTGGAACGGGCGATTCCCTTTTAACCCAGCGCTACCGGCGCCCGCCAACCCTCAGGGATGAAGGTTGCGGTTTGCGGTAGCGCTCCCTGACCTGTAGCCGTGCTCTTTTCGCAGAAGGTCTTACCGGTTTGTATCGGCAGGACCTTCTGGGAAAACGCGCATCAATGCGTTGCTTCCTGACCCCACCGACTGCCATCGTCGGTATGTGATGGAACCTTTTGTGCGGTAGACCGTGCCCACTGAATAGGCGCTGAGAACACTCGATAATCCAGTCAGACCGCCGTGAGTTCAGGTTAAACAACGGGAAACCAGGCTCATGCAGTTACAGAGTGGCCGGTCGATCATTTCGACCTGAGTAAGGCATGAGCGCCTGTCATGTGACAGACCGCCATGGCAATTGACCTTGTTTTACCACCCCAACGGTGTACAGGCCGACTTGAGATCGCCTGTACACCCGGTTTTTTCCGAAGGGCTTGCCCAAGAGGGCAGGGCAGTGGGAAAAAACCGTTACCCACACTCAAGGCTTTACCCGTGCTCACTGCGTTTCAGTGAGACCTTTAGTAACCGCGCGTCTGCCATGCCGGTTGCCGATTCCTGTGGGAATTGCCGCAGACACTTTTTTTCAACCCCATCGGGAACGCATTTCCCGGTCTGCGGGGAACGGCGTTCTTCGATTTTAAATCTGAATTGGAGATGCTTATGAACGGCCATCAATTGACTGATTCTGAACCCTGTTTGGTGTGGGATACGGGAGCACTGGCTCAACAGCAGGCCCACCTGCTAGTTGAAATAGGCGCTGCGGCCGATGTCGATCAAGGCTTTGCCAAAGGCTGTGAAGACCCTGATCTTATCGCCTATGAATGGGCTGCGTTAACCGAACAGTTAACCGTGCTCCTCAATACGCTCAATCCCTCAGGCTATTGGCATGCCGAAGTGACTCACTTCGGATGGCGCAGCCGCAACGGTTTTAAGGACTTTGAGGCCGACACTGGTGCCCGGTTTTTGGCCAACATCCTGCCCGCTACCGACTGCACCTTCAAGGTCTTCGTCACTGAAGACGGCACTGTCCGCCTGCAGAACTTTCACCACGATGCGCCAACCGGCAACGAGTGGTATACGGTCAAGCCGGCTCAGCCCTGGCTAGACCTCTAAATCAAGCCATCCGGTCGACATCTGATCGGTCTTGGAAACCGGCTTATCTGGATTGCTTCAGTGTGAGCCATTTTAACCACCCAACCGGGGCAACACAGTCCTCGCGTTGCGGACGTGCGGTGTGCTTCGGTGTCATTCAATCCCGGGAGAACCCCCATGTTATACATTCAAGAAAGCAACGGTGCTTACCGTAAAGCCACAGAAGCCGATGTACTCGGTGCTGCCACCGCGCTGTTCAAACGCCATTTTTGCACCGGCAACCCCCTGACCGAACCGGCCAAGGCGGCGGAATACCTTAAATTGCAATTGGCACAATACGAACATGAAGTCTTTGTCTGCGTGTTTTTAAATAGCCAACACCAAGTGCTGGCGGTGGATGAACTGTTCCGGGGCACGATTGACGGCGCCTCTGTCTATCCACGGGAAGTCATCAAAGCGGTATTGCAGCACAATGCCGCCGCCATGATCGTGGCCCATAATCATCCGTCCGGCAAGGCAGAACCCAGCCAGGCCGATAGAACCATTACCGACAAATTGAAAAACGCCCTGGCGTTGATCGATGTCAAATTACTCGATCACTTCATTATCGGTGAATCGGTGTATTCCTTTGCTGAAAACGGCTTGTTGTAACCGGGTTTAACCCCGAACACCGCTGTTATTTTTTAACCCCCTGGGCATCCGGTCCCAGTGGGGCGGTAATGCCCAGGTTGACTGGAGACTACCCATGTTAGCTTCACGCTTTACCAACGGTCAGCTGCTGCGTTCACACCTGCCTTTGACCGATGAACAATTACGTACGGTCGTTCCTTCGATTTATGCCGATACTGCCCATGAATCGCGGTCCGACCGCTATGCCCATATCCCGACCCGTGTGGTCTTGACGGCCCTTCGAAAAGAAGGCTTTCAGCCGTTCATGGCGACCCAGGCCCTGGTGCGGGATGATTCCCGTCAGGGCTTTGCCAAACACATGCTCCGGCTGCGCCATGCCAGTCAAATTGAAGCAGACGATGCCGCCAATGAAATCATCTTACTGAATTCACATGACGGCTCCAGTTCCTATCAAATGCTGGCCGGCTGTTTCCGGTATGTGTGCCAAAACGGCATGGTCTGTGGCGATCAATACCACGATATCCGCGTCCGGCACTGCGGTCAGGTGGTGGACAATGTCATTGAGGGCGCTTATCAGGTGCTCGCTAACTTTGACCGGATCAGCGCTGCCAAAGCCGACATGTCGGCATTGCGCTTATCCGAGGCTGAACAACAGGCCTTTGCCCACGCCGCCTTGCCCTTACGCTTCAGTGAAACCGATGCGAAACCAACCGAGCAGGCGGTACTGAGACGCAGACGCTCGGCCGATGCCGGTGATGATTTATGGACCACCTTCAACGTGGTTCAGGAAAATCTGCTCAAAGGCGGTCTTCCGCGGCTCAATCAGCAGGGCAAAGTCACCCGCACCCGCCAGATCAATGGCATTGACGGCGATGTGCGGCTGAATAAAGCGCTGTGGACCCTGGCTGAAGCCATGCAAGCCTTGAAAGCGTAGTGTCATCAACCCAACCGGGGCACACCGATCCCTGGTTTCGGGGAAACGTGTGTTCCCGCCTTTTCCAACCGTGGAGCAACACCATGACAGAAGCCAACCCTGAACAACCTGGCCAACCCGAACGGGATGCCGCGGCATCCCGTTCATCATTAAACCAATTCACCGGTACCGAGCGCTGGTACCGGCATCCTTTCAATCCCACGCTGCTGTATACCGATGGCGTCAAGTACCTGGCCGAACATGGCGGCAAACAAGGCGCCTATTGGCTGCTCGATACTGTCGCGCTGGAAATAGCCCCGTTCCTGGCAGTCCAGCAACAGGCCTTTGGGGCACTGTCATTGACGGTCAACCCCGATAAAACGGCGGTCATCACCGTCACGGACGGCAATGACGTGACGCTCGCCAGCTTCGAGCTCTTCTATACCGATCTGCACCCAGGGGACTGGCGTTTATTCCTGATCGAAGAGGGGGAGCACCGGATCCTGTTATTACCCAGTGAATATTAACTGCTCAGTCAAAGGAGGCCATTTTATGATGACGGTGACCCTGACTTTAGAACTCAACGATCAAGACGCCTGGGCGCTGGCACAGCTGGTTAAAAGGCTGGGCTGGCAGGCCCTCAGCGATCATGCAGTCAACTCGGACGAAGCCGAACGCATGAGAAACGCGATAGCGGGTTTACAATCCGCATTGTCACAGAAGGGGTATTCACCTCGCTAACACCCGGCCCCGTAAGGGGCCATTTTTAATGGCATAGTTCGCGGAAGTCGTGACAGGACAGCAACCTCGTCATTCCGGCAGGGAATACCGGAGCCGTTAGACCGCGTAAGCGAAGCGAATCCAGGCCACACGGCGGTGACAGGCCAACGCTAGCCAGGGCTTCCAGACTCAGACAAGCTGTCCGGCGTCAATTAGCATGTGCGGGGTGATAACTATCCTGACACAGAGGGCTATTAACGCAACCAAGAGCCTTTTGATGCCGATCAAGCACAGACTGCGTGGCGAGTGTCAAAAGCCGAAAACGTCCAGTCATTCCTGCCCCAGTTACCGTCACTCCTGCAATTCAGTAAACGCTCGAAAACAAATGTTCATATTTACCGATCTTACCTTACCAGTCCCACCTGATCCTGCTACTTTTGTGTGAATTTCAGGGTGCGGTCCGTCAGACTCTGTTATCTTATTTGTCTGTGCCAGCCCTTGACCAAGGAGACGATGATGAAACCCGCCGCACTCATGCTTTTGATTCTGGTGATCCTTTGGGGCTGTGAAAATACCAAGGGACAAAATCGACATGATCCCAATCATCATGAATCAAGCGGACAAATTAATCGCGACTAAATGACCGCGAAAAACAAGCTGATCAATGACTCACAGAGATAAGTGTTGGTGGGTTAGGCTGATTGAGCTAAAGTTGATGAGTAGCGTGAACCGGAAGATTGATAAAACGGATATTCGAGGGTAACGATTTTAATCGGTTTGATAGACTGCCAACGAAATAAAACTGACATTTGAAACTATTCAAAAGCAACCATTGGCCATGGGCGTATTTTTGTTTTTGATCGTCGGCGGTCGACCCAAAACCGACAAAAAATAAGCGTGGCTGGCGATGGCTTCCAGCCGATAATCCGCGCGCGTGGTCGGTTGGGAAATCGGTGAGCGGCGCTTTAATTACTAATGGCTCATGCCGATGCTGGTTGGCGGTGATCGGGAGTAATGAAAATAATGTAAGACAGCACGACAAATGAGCAGTGAACGCATTCGGGTCGGATTAGTTGTCCAAATAAAGCAGTTCATTCCTTGATGTCGCATTGAGCGCGCGCTGCATCCACGCGGTCTCTCAATTCCTTGCCGGGTTTGAAATGAATAACTACTTTAGCCGGTAAATTAATCCTTTCACCCGATTTAGGGTTTCGGGCAAGTCGGGCAGTCCGATGATGCAGATCAAAACTACCAAAACCCCTGATTTCGATGCGTTGGCCCTGGACTAATGCATCTACCATCTGGGCCAGCATGCAATTGATGGCCAAATCTACATCTTTTATCGAAAGTTCAGCTAATTTCTCATTGAGCGCATTTACCAGTTCTGACTTAATCACTGTTTAACTCCCTTGGTCATAACCTGCTGATTTTATCAGTTTACAGAACCGTCGTTTGCAGTAAATTGGTCTTTCTTGAAGTGATTTGCTGGCAGGCGAAACTGAATCATACCTCGCCGGGTTAACGTTTCGAGGAACAGTTTTCCCTCTGGAAATAGGGTCGTCTGATAAGGAAGACTGGGAAATTGATCAGTTGATCAAACAATCGAAGAAGTTCTAAAGTTCACCCACAGTTTCAAATATAAACCGATGGATATAAATGCTTTGACACCGTTAAACACTGCTCTTGATATTACTTAAAAGCAGTCACTGGCACTAAGCAAAATTTTGTTATCTGGTCGTCGGCAAACGACCCCTATGTATAGTACCCAACTATGTATAGCTCCAAATGGCTATAGTCTGCAAGGCACGATGTCAGCGATATTGAACGCTATCTCTGCCATTAGCTTGACATAGTTTTACCTGTCTCCTGTAGTGGAATCTCACCCACCTCAGGAGATTCGAATGAAATCTGATCACCATACAAGCAATTGGCTGTTTGACAGCCAATTGGCACCCTTCGTTGATGCATTTATGCTGCACCTGTTTGATTGCCGCTATGCATCCCACACCATTGATAATTACCTTGCCGGACTGACGCATTTTGCTCAGTGGATCACCGAAAGCCATATTGATGTCAAAACCATCGATGAAAAGCTAATCCAACATTTTCTAAATGACCACCTGCCAAGCTGTTGCTGCGAGCAGCCGGCATTTTCTTATGCCAAAGATTTACATGCGGCGCTGGGACATTTGCTGAAAATCCTGCGTGCCAATGCCATCATCGGCGATCCATCGATAGGCCAAACGCCCGTAGACGAGGAACTTCGACGATTCGATGGTCACATGAGCCATGTGCGCGGACTCGCTGCCACAACACGTAAGCAGTATCTTGGTATCGTTCGCTGTCTGCTATTGGCGCAGTTTGCCGATCGAGAAGTGGTGATTGCCGAGATCAAACCGAACCAGATTCAGCAGTTCATAGCCAGCCAAAGCACGCGATGTTCCGTGGCGGCCAGTATCGGTGCATCGGTTTCGGCATTACGCGGCTATTTTCGCTATCGCGCCACCCTGGGCGATGCAGTTCATCATCTGATCGGCGTCACCAGTTTTCCGGCCAACTGGCAACAAGCCTCGCTACCGAAAACGCTGACCAAGCACGAAGTAGAATGCTTGCTAAGCGCACTTACGCAGGATAGCCTGGCGGCGCTTCGAACGGCGGCCATCGTGCATTGCGCATTGGATCTGGGCCTGCGCAGTAGCGAGGTCGCTTATCTTAGCCTGGATGACATCGATTGGTCGGCGGCGACGATTACTCTACATGGCACCAAGGGACGGCGTGAAGATGTCATGCCCTTACCAGCGGCCACCGGTCAAGCGATTGCCGATTACCTGACGTATGAACGACCACCCACCAGTAACCGTGCGGTGTTCGTTCGTAACATAGCGCCACGCGATCAGCCTATCGGCCCTGATTTGATCCGGAAGTCGATCCGCCAGGCTTATGCGCGAGCGGGCTTGCCCTACACGCGGTCTCATTTGCTGAGGCATACCATGGCCAGCAGACTCCTGGAGAGTGGTAGCTCCCTCAAAGAAGTGGCGGATGTCTTGCGGCATCGCTCGCTCAATACCACACTGGTTTATGCCAAACTCGACAGCCAGAACCTGGCAACGGTCGCCTTGCCTTGGCCTGGGAGTGCATCATGAATATACCTATTACGATGACAACCCATGCCGAAAATTACTTGCGTGAACGGCGTCGACTAGGTTTTGGCTTGCGCTCGCCTGGCTACTCAATCATCAGTTTTGCTCATTATATTGATGCTTTGAACACCCAAGAACCACTAACCGTCGAGCTGATGGCAGACTGGGCACGGCAAGACCAGGGTCATAGCGATGATCCTGCCACATGGGCCAGGCGACTGAAGAATCTGCGTTCCTTTTGCCGCTACCTACAACAATTTGAACCGCGCACCGAGGTACCTGATGACAGCATCTTTGGCCGAGTCGGCCAGCGCTTGGCTCCGCATATTTATACTGAGCAGGAGATCATCGATTTGCTGGCCGCCGCGCATAACCTGGATTCCTTTATTCAAGGCTTGCGGGGTGCTACCTACGAGACATTGTTCGGGTTACTCGCGTCGACGGGGCTGCGAATTTCCGAAGCCTTGCATTTACTGGATTCTGATGTCGACTTAAAGACTGGCATGCTTGCCATACGGCAAACCAAGTTTGCCAAATCGCGCTATGTACCGCTTCATCCCAGTACGGTAGAGGCGCTTAAACAGTATCGGTCGCAACGCGACATCCATATCCCTGTCACGGACGATACGCCATTTTTTATCAGTACGCGGGGACGACTCCTCGGGCATAAACTGGATTCTCGGCAGGTTCATCGGGTGTTTATCCAATTACGTGAGCAATTGGGCTGGATCAATCGCGGTGCCCATCATGGTCCGCGCATTCACGACTTGCGCCATACGTTTGTTGTTCGCCGCATACTGCTATGGCAGGCACAAGGCATGGATGTCGACCGACAGATGCTGGCTTTATCCACTTATGTCGGGCATGCCATGGTCACCAATACTTACTGGTATATGACGGGTATTCCCGAGCTGATGGCCGTGGCAGCCAATCGGTTTGAAGCCTTTGCGCAGTTACCGGAGGTGTGTCATGACTGAAGCCACAGCACCCCATCCAGTCTCCTTCTCGGCTTTGGTCCAGCAGTTTTTTACCGAATATCTGGTCAATCAACGCGCCATGAGTCCGCGCACGATTGCCTCGTATCGGGATGCCATGCTGCTATTCCTGGATTTCACCCAGCATCGCCTGGGGAAAATGCCAACGGCAGTGAAATTGGCCGATATTACCCCGGATTTGATCCTGGCCTTCCTGGACCACTTGGAACTGCAACGCCACAACACCGTGCGTAGCCGGAACTTGAGGCTGACAGCCTTACGCGCATTTTTGAAATTCGCCGCCCGACGCGACGTATCGTCATTTTTCGTAATTGAACAGGCGCTGGGTATCCCCATGAAACGGTTCGAACGACCCATGCTGGGTTTTCTGAGCCGCGAGGAGATGTTAGCCATATTGGGCCAACCCGGTGAAACCTGGACATCCCAGCGCGACCATCTATTACTGACCTTACTTTACAACACCGGCGCTCGGGTTTCCGAAATCATTGGTATCAAAGTCGGCGATGTCGTCATGGGCGAATCGGCTTGTGTCCACTTGCGTGGTAAGGGACGCAAGCAACGCTCGACACCTTTATGGAAAAGCACGGTCCAGGAAATCAGAGCTTGGTTGAAACGTAATCCAGCATTAGATGCTGATGCCGCGTTACTGCCGAATCGAGATGGTCAGCCGATGACTCGTTGCAATGTTACCCAGCGACTCAATATTGCAGTCGAGCTTGCCGCCCAGACGATGAGTAGTCTGTCCAAGCGAAAGATATCGCCTCACACCATCCGTCACACGACAGCTATGCATCTGCTACAGTCTGGCGTGGCGTTTAACGTGATTGCCTTATGGCTGGGACATGAAAGCACCACCACTACCCATCGGTATGTAGAGGCCGACTTGGCGATGAAGAACAAGGCCTTGGCCAGACTTCAGTCGCCAGGGGAGCCAAGCTACCGTTACCAACCGGATGATGATGCACTGTTGCAGTTTCTTCAAGCACTATAATTATGTAAAGCACGCTGTCAGTCATCTCTGACAATGCGCGGGTTGCCAGTCGAAATAGATCACTTCTATACATAGTTGGGTACTATACATAGGGGTCGCTATGGATAGCTATCCATAGCGACCCATTTTTGCCACTCGCGCTTCTCCAAACCGGTCAGTCAGTCAAATCCAGATTCTACGGAGTGGAGGTCTCCAAAGCAGCCATTGGCGACCTCACCCAATTGACCAGGAAGAGACAGCCACAAGATTGCAGTGGACGGATGGTTATATTTTGAGAGCGGTCATTCAGAGACCGACAGTGATCGGCAAGCTTTGCCGTATATTAGCGGGGATTGCCCTTATAAGTTGAATGTAAGAAGCCTAAAGATGGTTGTTAAAAGGACTACTGAATTGGTCTCTGCTACGCTCAGCAACATCCCTGTTGCAAATTCATCCCAAAACACAAAAGATTGGCAGGTTGATCTTTGGGGAGTCTCTATTTTTGCGAAAGCTTGTTTTGGGCATCCCAGCCCAATCAAGCGGCAAAAATTACGCGACCACTGATGCCTCCGGCGGCCCCGATTCGTCCGCGTCGCCTCGTTTCGACCCAACAAGGGGTCGAAACATTGGCTCTCGCATGACTTAACGCCGTTTCGCGATACCTTGCAGGTTTTCTCCGCAAGCTACGAAAACCCGCCCGGCGCTACGGCTATCGGGGAATAAAAATCTTCACTTCGCTAAAGCTCCGTTTCCAAGATTTTCAGCGGAAGAGAAACCAATGAACCCTATCTAACCCTTCCCCAGTTCCAAAAAAAGAAGCCTTAAACTGATCTCATTTGTTTAAGACGCGCACCCGCAAGACCAATCATCGCAGTTGCAAAAAATACCAATGCAGGTGGAACAGGTACGACTGTTCTTGTAAATGAACAGCTTGAATTGTTGTCCTCGCATGCACTAAACGATTGTTCAAAAGATAGCGTCAGATTGACAAATTCTTCTGATTCTTCATCGTACAAGCTGGCTTCAAAATAATGCGTCAATCCAAAACCAAAGCTAAACAATTCGTAAGTTCCCGGTGCTGCGCTCCCGTTGGTGGGTGTTGCCGTACCTAGAAGGAAAACATGGGTATCTCCTGGGTTAATTGTTGTTCCCGTATCAGCAGCACTGAAGATAAAACTATTGCCTTGTTCGATTGTGTATTCACCGGGAGAGCAGGCATTTGTAAAAGTATCACTGCACGTCCTAAATGCAAAGTCTGAAGTATACGAGTAATTCAGGTCGTCGATGTCGAAGACCACCCCATTGAATTGCTGGTAAGGTAAACTCGCACTGAAGAATTCGTTGTAAGTCAAGGTCGCAGGCAATAGTGATGCAGCAGGTTTGTTGGTTCTAGATAATTCCAACGGTTCGGAGAAGGGATCCAGTTCGAAAGTGCCATAGATATCAATGGCCTCAAATGGTGATACATCGCCACTGGGTTGGGTGTAATAAAAGTTGTATAAGATTTCGGCCTCTACGCTATAAGGGCTGAATAGAAGAAGTATCGGAATTAGCTTGGAAATTTTCATGGGTAATGCCTCATAGGTCGGTGGTTTACAGTGGAAGAAAATAGGATGTCGTTAGCGCCATCGGTATAGTTTTTTCTCATACTAAAGCATACTCTATGCCCATTACTTTATTTTCAATTATTTCAAAGGTATAACGATATAATTATTTAATTTTTTACTGGAATAAAGTAGGTGATGTTAAAAAAACTGACACTTTAAATCGTATTATGATGATCAATACCTTCGCCAAACGGTAAGCATGATTCTTTGCGGATAGGACAAAACTTAGATGCCTAGAAATGTAGAATACAGAAACCTTAAATCACAGTATCACCCACCTAATCCAATCATGGACGAAATAATCACAACACTTAGCAGCCTGAGCTCATCGCTGGCACCTCGGACGTTCAAGCAGCTAACCCTGATCATTGAAGCCGTGTTGGCGATGACCGGGCGAGTCACCCAGCTGGGCATATCCCGCTGGACGGAAAAAGGTGGGAGTTATCGAACGGTGCAACGTTTTTTTAAAGAAAAGATAGACTGGCCACGGTTGCGTTGGCAACTGGTAAAGCCACACGCACTGGAAACGAAAGGAACCTGGTTGCTCATCGGTGACGAAGTCATGGTGACCAAATCTGGGAAAGAAACGTATGGGCTGGGGATTTTTTTTCATCTATTTACAACAAGGCGCTCCCTGGCCTGTGCTTTTTAAACCTGTCATTGCTCCACGTTGAAACGCGAGCCGCTTATCCTTTAATCACCGAGCAGTTGGTGCGCAGTGACGTTCAAAAAAGTGCACCCAAAGCGGTCAAGACGAAAGGACAGGCCGTCGGCAGGCCCAAAGGCAGTCTTAACAAAAACAGAAAGGCGGTGGCATTGTCGCCTTTCCAGACGCAGTTGCAGAACTGCATCCGTTCAGCTTTGACCCTGATAGGCCTGGACTTGGCCATCGTCTACTTCGTGTATGATGGTGCCTTGGGTAACAATGCCAGTCTGCAAGCGGTTAACGAAGCAGGACTGCATCTTATTTCTAAGCTACGCCATGATTCAAAGCTCTATTTCCCCAATGCAGGGCTTATTCAGGCAAGGGCAAGCCCCGTAAATAGGGCGAAAAACTAACCGTGGAAACGCTGACGGCTGACTCTCTAACACTAGAAACTGTGGAAAAAACATCCGCACCCGTGTTTACCACGTGCAGGCTTGGCATAAAAACTTTCCCGAATTGCTGAATGTCGCCATCATCGTAAAAGTCAACCTGAACACCGGGCGAACCGCAAAGGTGTTGTTGTTTAGTGATGACCTGACACTAGCCAGTGAAAAGTTGATTGATTATTACGCCTTGCGTTTTCAAATCGAGTTTAACTTTCGAGACGCCAAACAATACTGGGGACTCGAAGATTTTATGAATATCAAAGCAACGCAAGTCAACAATGCCGCTAACTTTGCCCTCTTTATGGTGACCTTTTCGCAGCTATTATCAGCCAAACTCGAGGGCGTAAACAGGAGCAGTATGCTGGACTTAAAAACTATCTTAAGGGCGCGAAAATACACGCGGCGCATTATTAATTCGCTCGGCAAAAATGCGGATGAGTTTTATATTGACAATAGGATTTTCCAAGCCGCAGAAATTGGTCGAATTCATGCGAAAGCAGCATGATTTTTGGCGAAGGTATTGAGCCGCATTTGCTCATTTTTGGGTTTACAGGATTCAGCTTGAATCGTCCCCGGCAATATAGTTTAATGAACTTGATGCATTCCTTTTTTCTGAGCAGGAGGTATGTCGTGATCGAAAAAACTGGTTTAACGAAATTTACGCGCGCACTCTGCTTGAGTGCGGTGTTGCCATTTGTAGCGCCTGAGGTTTCGGCAGCGCTAATCGCAACTATCGATGGCTATGTTGGGGCCAATTATTCTTATCGCCCTTACCTATCGCCAATTTTATCGGGTGGGGACACGGTGCCTTTCAATCAACCGCTCACGAACAATGCTTCCAGTAGCTTCGCTTACGCGACACCCTTCGGTGCTGCCGCCGATGTCGTTGCCCGCGTGGGCGATGGTTGGATGCGTTTCGGCGCCGTGGGCAGCAGTGCCACCTTTGCAGTACCTGCGCGGGACGAGGCGGGCGGCCATGCGTTTTTTGGGATGCGTGCCAATGTACTCGACACCATTGTCATCAATAACCCCTCATTGACCGGAACGATCGGTTTCGCAGACCTCGGTTTTCTGGCAGAAGGCGTTCTTTCGGCTGGGCGTGATGCCCCCGCCAATAATAATTCCAGAGCGCTCGGGTCGGCTGATATCTCAATCACTCTTTTCGCAATCAACACGGTGACACAGAATTTTCGGCTTGATGCCGAGAACAGAGGATTTCAACAAGATATCCCGGCGGTGGGTCTCCAGAACGAACTAATGGGAGGCGAGCTGAGCTTCGTTTTTGGCACGCCCTTCAACTATTCCGTGGTCCTTGAAACTTACGGATCGGCAACTTCAAGTTCGGTGGGCGGACTGACCACACCGGGATTGCCGGCGGCAACTTCCTTCGTGAGCGATTTTCGCAACACGATCACCTGGGCAGGTGTCAGCAGCCTGCGTGACGCAGCAGGCAACCCTGTCACCGATTTTACTGCCTTTTCGGGAACTGGCGCCGATTTCCGTAATGCGATTGTGCCGACAAGTCCTATACCCTTGCCCGGAGGTTTCCTGCTATTCGGGTCTGCGCTCACGGTAATGTATGCGGGTCGCTTCAAAGCTTATAAAGTGTAAGAAAAGTTTAAATCAGCTCTTGAAAAAATGGGATCAGCGAGCAGGTCATCGTTGCGGCTGGACAATGTTGCAAATTTTAGCGGGTGAGATCCGCCTGGGGAACTGCTAGACTCAAGCCGGGTATCGTACCTTGCAGTTAAGATGGCAAATTAATTGATGCGTAGGTATGAAAACAGCCCGCTTAGCTCCGAATAGCGCTAGTGGCATCGGAGGAAGTTGGCTTCAAAATGTGCGATTACGCAAGTCGCTAACTGCACCTACATTTTGACAGGCAAATTATTTGCCTTTTCCTGTCACAGCAAATTAAAACTTATCTGTCAGCTGTGGGTCGATTGAACTCGGTAACGAATGGCTGTTTTCAGGAATCGGAATTCAATGACAGCTTTCCGGCGATGAATCTGAAGAGCGGATGGTCGCCAGCGACCCTAACCAGCCGGACGCAGTTCTCCAAACCGGACAGTCAGCCAAATCCAGAAACTGCGAACTGGAAGTCTCCAAAGCAGCCATTGGCGACCTCACCCTATCGGCCAATTATTGACAGTCACAACCGTCCGCTTTACGGCAAGCAATTTTGCGACGTTGAACTCATCCGTGTCCCAAATGCACTCATTGATGCATCAGCCTTAAATGGCAGAAGTGGAATACAGACCTGCCTTTCAAATTTACTGTAGGATTTTAATCCCAAAGCTGTGGAATTTTATAATATCTTTTTTAATCAATACTTTAGTAAGCTATTATGAACTTCTCAATACCGAAAGCCTTTAAAACGTGTATCGGAGGCTTGATAGGACGGGCGAATCACTCGTTCTTCGTAGATGACGAGCTGCTGCGTCTTATTCCGCTTCCTTGAGCCCGACCGCTTGGTCTGGTCCTCGCCAGTTCCCAACGACTGCTTGCCATAGGTTGCTTGCGCTATACCACTCGGCTTGAAATTGGGACGCACTTTTTCGCCCTTCAAAATCGCTATTTTGTCTTTCAAGCCACCGAGTTCTTCGTCCTTTTGCTGGATCGTTTCCAAACTTATAGGGAATTTAATGGGTTTGCCGCGGTTTACCGAAATCCCATCGATAATTCCTTTATCCCAAGTATAATGACAGTCTGTTTTTGAACTTATTGGGAAACTTCAGTCGTAAATTATCCCTTTCTAATCAAGATGGAACTCGTTTATGTTCCAGCCATGGAATGGCTATTTCTTTCCGCCCATCGGCCCAACATATAACTATTGACCGTCTGAGCGATTTTTATTTTTTTCGTAACCGGATCGTTGAATTTATTTGCCGGCGCTTGCTTTTAAGGAGTCGCACTTGATGTGATGCCTGTAACCCTAGCCAAGAAAAACTATTGGAGCTTATCGATGTCCGAACTTTTAAAATCCGTCAAACTCTCGCTCAATCACTTCCTGGTGGGAGCATTCGCAATCCTGCCCGTCTATATCGTCGTGCAGATCTTCGTCTGGCTGGTCAGCTTTGTGCTGCAGTCCGTTTTCGATGTCAGGGAATGGATGGGGCATTATTGGATTACCGCCGCTGTGTTCATTGCCGTCTATGCACTGCTGGTGTATATCGGACGCGAGTTGGCGAAATACCGGCAGTCCCTGATCATATCCCTGTTTGACATGCTCATCGAGCGGGTACCGTTCCTGAGCGGCGTTTATCGGGTCAGCAAGAAGGTGATCGACATGTTTCGCGGCCAAGGCGGGAATCCGGTGCGGGAAGTGGTCTACGTGGAATACCCCAAAGACGGCGTGTGGGTACCAGCCTATGTAACCAACCGGGAGGACGACCGCTATGTGCTCTATATTCCTACCTCGCCGAATCCCACCAATGGCTTCACGGTGATCATCCATGAATCCAAGGTGATTAAATCGGAATTGAATTTTGAGGAAGTCACCAGCTTTATGATCAGCGTAGGTTCCGATTTTCCCAAATCACACGAAGCGCGGAACCTGCCCCGGTAAAGAACCCAACGGCAAATCGCGATGGTCGTTATCCAAGTAAATGCCAAAAGCAGGTGCTTCGCCTACCAGTGATTGCGAGGAAAATTTCATGAACAAAATTGAACTGATTAGAACAGAGTTGATTGCTTACGCAAGAACCCTGTATCACTTTTTGGGCGGTATCACAGTTGGCCTCGTGCTGGGCATCCCCACTTTGTTCCTGTTTGGCGATACGCTGTTATCGTTGCTCGGACATGGTTTCATAGCGCTGGGACATGCTTTGCATATACTGTACGAGCTTTTTGAATCAATAGCCGAACATTTCTTTGAGTGGGCCTTCCATCTGTCTAAAAGAACGTCGGAAATTATCTTTTTCTGGAGCAGCCTAGCCATCGCCATTGGCTTAATGGTGTATCTCATGCGCATGGCGAAAATTGTTTCGCAACGGGCATACTCCACCGTTCAGGAACGGCGATTGGCGCTGGCCGAATCATCTAAAATCGTCGTCTGGATTCGGATTGCTCTTATCACCAGCTCGCTGAGCGCGACCCTTTTACTCTTCACCTGAATGGCCATGACTTTCATCTAGACCTGCTTGCAGTTTATTTTTGGTGGCTTATCTTAGATGAAGACCTGAAAGATTCGGGTATAGAGCATAAGCCTGTTTTAATCTCAATTTGATACTTTTTAGGTCGTAGTGAATGAATGATTTTTTAAGTAGAAACCCGATACGATCCTTGATTCCCGGCATTTTATTATCCGCTCTTTTATTGCTGGGCTTTATGGTGTTGCGTGAATTCTTGCTAACACTGGCATGGGCATTGATCATAACCTATGTCATGTGGCCACCTTACCAGTGGTTGAGGCATTTACTCAAAGACAAAGCCACCCTCAGTGCAGCAGTGATGACGACCCTTATTGCGACGGTGATCTCTTTGTCAGCCTTTTGGCTTGCTGCCATGCTACAAGAAGAAATCAAAATCGCTTATCAAACCTTAGCGGATAACTTAACTCAAGAAGCATATCAACTCCCCGACTTTATTCGGCGCATTCCCTGGCTGGGCTCTACTGCACAGGAATGGATCGCCCGGTTGACCAGTGACCGGGCAGAGCTGGCGACACAACTTGCAGACTGGGTAAAACAGGGGATGGGCGGATTTGCCCGATTCCTTGGTGGTATTGGGCAAAACGTTTTAAAACTGGGTGTTATCCTGGTTACGGTGTTCTTCTGTTTTCGCGATGGTAAAGAAATAACCAGGCAGTTGCATCAAGGACTGGTTCGATTTCTAGGAAAATATCAGGATGTATATCTACAAGCTGCCGGCAACACAACGCGTGCCGTCGTTTACGGCCTGGTGCTTGCGGCACTGGCACAGGGGGTAATAGCCGGGATTGGTTACTTTGTAGCAGGTGTCAAGGCACCCGTGCTGTTTGGAGCAATTACCGCGCTATTGGCGCTGGTTCCTATGGGTGCCACATTGGTGTGGATGCCCATTGGCATCATGTTGGTGCTTATGGATCAGTTTTGGCAGGGGGTAGGGCTATTGCTTTGGGGCTTTCTGGTAGTTAGCACGGTAGATAATGTAATTCGTCCAATAGTTATCAGTGGCGCTAGCCAAGTGCCCTTTCTTGTAGTGATGTTCGGTGTTTTGGGTGGACTCACGACCTTCGGCGGGATAGGCCTCTTTTTGGGCCCCGTGATTCTGGCTGTATTGCTGTCTGTTTGGCAGGCATGGCTGAAACAGCAAGGACAGGACAAAGAAGCACCCGGACTGGACGATAGCGCCCATGTGCCTACTGAAACAACCAGCCCCCAAATACCTGACCAAAACTGGCATGCATTATCCACAGAAGCCGTGCTCAGCACCCTTGACGCCGATGAAAACCAAGGCCTGACGGATGACGAGATCGTGCGTCGACGCGCTTTGTACGGTTCGAACCGCTTGCCTGAAAGCAAGCCACGATCGGCGTTTATGCGTTTCATCGTGCAATTTCATAATCTACTGCTCTATGTGTTAATCGGCACCGCAAGCATTACTGCGATACTGGGACACTGGACGGATACCGGTGTAATTTTGGCGGTGGTCATGCTGAATGCCGTGTTCGGCTTTATTCAGGAAGGCAAAGCCGAAAATGCACTGTGGGCAATACGGCAGATGCTGTCAGCACATGCCATGGTGCAGCGTGATGGACGGCGTATAACCGTACCCGCCGAAGAACTGGTGCCCGGCGATATCGTGCTGCTGCAACCGGGCGATAAAGTGCCTGCGGATATGAGGCTGCTAAAAGTCAAAAACCTGCAAATTCAAGAGGCAGTGCTGACCGGTGAATCAGTGCCGGTTGAAAAAAGCGCCGAAGCGGTTGCCTGCGATGCCGTATTGAGCGATCGGCTTGGCATGGCCTATTCCGGAACGCTGGTCACCACAGGTCAGGCATCAGGACTTGTGGTGGCGACCGGTGCTCAAACCGAAATCGGACATATCAGCACGCTGGTGTCGCAAGTACACACATTGACGACACCGTTGTTGCGGCAAATGGCGGTCTTTGCCCGCTGGGTTACCGCGGCGGTGTTGCTGCTGTCGATATTCATGTTTATGTTTGGTGTATGGGTGCGTGATTTCAGTGCGATGGACATGTTCATGATTGTCGTGGGGATGGCTGTCGCAGCCATCCCTGAAGGATTACCGGCTATTCTTTCGGTGACGCTGGCAATCGGCGTGCAGCGTCTAGCGACCCGCAAGGCGATTATTAGGCGCTTGCCGGCGGTGGAAACACTGGGCTCGGTCAGCGTGATTTGCACTGACAAAACCGGCACCCTGACGCGCAACGAGATGACGGTACGGTCGCTGGTGACGGCCGACCAAGTGCTTGAGGTTACGGGCACGGGCTACGATCCGCATGGCGATTTTCTGCACGATGGCTTGGGGGTAGCGGTCGAGTCGACCTCCATACCACAACAGGTATTGCGGGCAGGCCTGTTCTGTAATGATGCAGCGCTTGAGCAAGGGGAGGAAGGATGGCGCATTCACGGCGATCCGATGGAGGCGGCATTGCTGATTGCCGCCATGAAGGCTGGACTGAATGCGGACGAGGAAGGCAGAAATTACCCCCGTACCGACCTGATTCCTTTCGATTCCGAGCACAGGTTCATGGCAACGATGCACCACAGCCATACGGGTGAGGCGCTTATTTTTGTTAAGGGTGCGCCGGAACGTCTCCTGGAGATGTGCGTGCAGCAGCGCGCCGCAGCTGGCGACCAGGCAATCAACCGCCATTACTGGCAAAAGCAGATCGAATTGCTGGCTCGGCAAGGGCAACGGGTTTTGGCAGTGGCCTGTAAACCCGCGCCCAGTCATAACCAGGAGCTGAATTTCGAAGACTTGAATGATGGTCTGGTGTTGCTCGGGCTGTTTGGCCTGATTGATCCCCCACGCACCGAGGCTATCGCGGCGATCAAGGAATGCCAAAGCGCCGGTATTCGGGTCAAGATGATCACCGGCGATCATGCGCTTACAGCTTGCAGCATCGCCGCCCAGTTGAATCTGGTCAATTCGTCGGAAGTCATCACCGGTCACGAAATGGAGCTGATGAATGATGATGAATTACGTGGCCGGGTTCAGGAGACGGATGTCTACGCACGGGTCAGCCCGGAACATAAACTGCGTCTGGTCAGACTGCTGCAAACGGACGGCGTTTGTGTGGCGATGACCGGCGATGGCGTGAATGATGCGCCTGCGCTAAGACGCGCCGACATCGGCATCGCCATGGGTCATAAAGGCACCGAAGCCGCCAAGGAAGCTTCAGTGATGGTGATTACCGATGACAACTTCGCCACCATCGTCCATGCCGTAAAGGAAGGCCGCGCAGTTTATGAGAACCTGAAAAAGGCCGTGGCGTTTCTGCTACCGGTCAACGGCGGTGAATCCATCAGTATCATCGTTGCCATCTTGTTGGGCTATACTTTGCCGATCACGCCCTTACAGATCCTTTGGGTCAATATGGTGAGTTCGATAGCTCTGGCCATGACGCTCGCATTCGAACCCGGCGAACCGGACAGCATGACACATCCACCGCGACCTGCGAACGAGCCTATTCTTTCAGGGTTTCTGGTTTGGCGCATACTATTGGTAACCGCATTGTTTGCAGCCGGTATATTTGGTATTTTCAAATTGAGCCTGTATCAGGGTTCTACGCTGGAGGAAGCGCGCACCTATGCCGTCAATACGCTGGTGACGATGGAGGTTTTTTACCTGTTCAGCGTGCGCTATCAGCGTGTTTCATCCTTAAGTTTCAAACGCCTGTTCAATTCACCGGCGGTACTGATTGGCGTCACTGCGGTCATCATCCTGCAACTGGTGTTTACCTATGCGCCGTTTATGGAGGCATTTTTTGACAGCCGCCCGGTGGATTTAGTGCATGGCATGGAGATTATCGCCATCGGTGTTGGCATGTTTGGTATTTTGGAACTTGAAAAACTGTTTCGGAGAAAAGTCCTGGTAAAGTAAATATTGCTTCAAGAAGAAGGCGTAGTAGGTACATCTGTTTAAAAACTTAGGTGGTTATGCTCCACTGCACCCTGATACACGTTAGGGACTGGGACTCCCGCATAAGCGCCGCCTTGGAGAAAAAAACGAGCTCTTCTGTGTCAGTGAGCCGTTCCAGCCGTATTGCCCGCACAGCAATCCCATCACACCACCCCATGAGATCGATCCTACCTCCGCCATTTTAAGCAGTGTGGCCAGCGGAAGCGGCATGAACCGGCGTTGGCGTTTCGTCATCAATCAACGCGGGGCCTTAGCATTGTTTGGCAGGGCCTTGCCCGCCGAAGCAGATAAAGCCGAGTTTGAGCCAGAAGCGGAAGGCTGTGCAATTTTACGCCGACCCAATGTCCGTATGGGCAGCTATGTGTATACTACCCTTAATTTTGCCACTCCTTAATTTGATCGACGACGTCAATATTACTTTCCATTAAAGCTTAAGTGTTATGAATAATCTTTTTCTGATCTTTACCGCGCTGTTGCTGGTCGCGCTCAATGGCTTTTTTGTGGCGGCAGAGTTCGGTCTGGTCAAACTGCGAAAAACGCGCATCAACGCGATTGTTAAAACGAAAGGTTGGCGTGGACGCATTTTGGGAAAGGTGCACGCAAAACTTGATGCTTATTTATCGGCATGCCAGCTGGGCATTACACTCGCTTCGCTCGGTTTAGGCTGGATTGGCGAGCCTGCGTTTGCGAGCCTGCTGGAATCTCTGTTCGATAAGCTCGGCGTCACCTCACCGGAGCTGATACACGGCATATCATTTGCTTTCGCCTTTACCATCATTTCGTTTCTGCACATTGTCGTCGGCGAGCTTGCACCGAAATCTCTGGCAATTCGTAATCCTGAAAAAATCGGCTTATTGAGCGCCGGGCCGCTCTACGGATTTTATTGGCTGATGTATCCAGTGATCTGGTTGCTCAACTCCAGCGCCAATTTGGTATTACGCCTGTTGGGTTTGGATAATGTTCATGGTCATGATGCGCATTACTCGGCTGATGAACTTAAACTTATTTTACGCAGCAACTTCCCAGACGACCGCTTTACGCGCGATGAATGGAACATTCTGGCGAAAACGTTAGACTTCAGCGAACTCGAAGTGTCCGACCTGATGCGCCCGATCCATGAGATCACTGCATTGCACCGCAACGAGTCATTGCAAAAAAATCTGCAAAGGGTGTCTGAAAAACGCTTTAGCCGTTATCCCTATTTCGACACTAACGGCATCGATGTGTTAGGAGTAATTCATTTGAAAGATTTGTTTTTCGCCCAGCAGGAGGGCCAAACGCTTGAGGATTTGACTGACTACTTGCGGCCTATCCAATACATAGCGCCGCACAGACCGGCAATGGAACTATTCCGTCACTTCCGCATGGGAACATCGCATTTCGCTATTATTGGACAAAAAGGCCAAAAACCGCAAGGCTTCATCACGCTAGATAATTTGTTAAGTGCGATGGTCGGTGAGATCCGCGACGAGTTCCGACAAAACAAAAATGACTGGACCAGGCTTAATAACGGCACACTTATGGGCAAGGGCAGTCTGCCGATATTTTCGCTGGAACGGATTCTGGGAATCGATGTCGAGAATGAAGAGCTTAAATTGGAAGATGAGGTATCGATTGGTGGTCTCATCATGGCCAAGCTGCGCGACATTCCGATCGAAGGCCAAAAGATTGAATTCAGGCAGTTCGATGTTGTGATCAGAAAAATGAATGGACCTCGCATCGTTTTTGTCCAGATTTACCCCAATGAAATAACTGATGTTATGCAGTAATTTAACCATTGGATGCTAATAAATACAGAGCTCTAAAGTTTCTCAGGCTTTATATGCGATCGCAAATTTGGGGCCTGCGGACCATTTGACCTATAGCCTGGGTTTTCGTTTATCTATGAGCCGCCGTCGGCCTATAATCAACACAAATTCATTATTCTTGGTGCGAAAAACTCTGGCAGTTTAAATCTCATAAAAAATTACACTGTCAAAACGGGCTATTTTTGAGAAGGTGAAAACAAGCTGAAAGACTTGTTGGATACGGTATTCAACAAATTTCTATGAAACTTTAGGTCTTTTGTTTATTGGTACCCATTGTTCCATCTTGGCATGCACGACTTCAGTAACCACAATAGCATTGTCCACGACAATGCCAATGGTCAGTACCAACGCAAACAGGGTGATGAGGTTGATTGAAAACGCAGACCGGATGCGCAATTGATCGAAGCCGTCCAAGGACTCAGCGTGTTACCCCCGTTAAAAAAGACCAAGGGCAAGGTCGTTTAGAACCTTCGGATCAATGGTTGTCCACTTCCATATCGCGCATTCGTCAACCGATCGCATCCTTATTTGGGTGGCTTGAAGAAAAAACCGGCATTGAGTGTGCTTCTAAAGTGCGTTCTCATAATTTACTTATGGTTCACATCTTCATCCACATTGAAGAATAGATGTGAAGTGGATGGGCTAAATGATTACTCATCTTCCCCTGTCGTGATTTGCAAACTGTTATCATGTTTACGTACGAATAAACGCGAGAACAATAAGCCTATTTCAAACAACATCCACATTGGAATAGCCAATAAGGTCTGTGATATTGCATCGGGTGGTGTCAGCAACATCCCGATAATAAAAGCCCCAACAATCACATAAGGACGCTTTTCGGCTAAATCAGCCGGCGATGTCAAACCTGTCCAAACCAGAACTATGGTGAATATCGGCACTTCAAAGCAAATGCCGAAAGCAAAAAACAGGGTTAGCACAAAATCCAGGTATTTACTGATATCCGTCATTACCGCAACCCCTTCCGGTGCTGCGGCCGTTAAAAACCCGAAAATCAACGGAAAAACGACGAAATAGGCAAAAGCCACGCCCAAGTAAAACAGAAATGTGCTCGCAACAAGCAGCGGCAGGATCATTTTCCGTTCGTTCTTATACAGCCCCGGCGCCACAAAAGCCCAGAATTGATACAGAATAATAGGCACTGCTATGAATACCGAAAGAACCAACGCAAGCTTAAACGGAGTGAAAAAAGGGGATGCGACATCAATCGCAATCATCGTGCTATTTTCTGGCAAATGCTTTAACAGCGGTCCGGCCAGATAACTGTATATCTGATTTGCATAGGTCGCTAAACCCAGAAACACAACCAGAACAGAAAGAACGACTTTTAAAATCCGATTTCGTAGCTCGATTAAATGCGAGATGAAAGGCAGTTCTTCTTGATGATCAAAAGTATGTTTACTCATCGACAGGCTTTGTTTTTCCGCTCAATTGTTTGGGAACGGAATCAATTGATTCTTTCAGGTTTTGGGAAGCCTGTTTGACTTCTGAAATAGTTTCGTTCAGATCTTCAAGTGACGCATGTTCCCGCAAGGTTTGCCGAATCTCTTCAGCCTGTAATTCTTCTTTGATTTCAGCCTTGACAGCCGCGACCATACTGCGTGTTTTACCCAGCCAGTAGCCTGCAATCCGCGCAGCCTTGGGGAGTCGTTCAGGCCCAATCACTAGCAGACTGACCAAACCCACCATGCAAATTTCCCAAAAACCAACGTCAAACATAATGTTGTCTAAACTTTTTTGTCATCTTTTGATTCGACATGACTGACGATATCGTCTTCGTCATCTTTATCCGGCAGGTTTTTTCCAGCCTCTCCATCTTTCATGGCTGAACGAAAACCCTTGATGGCGCCGCCCAGATCTGAACCGATATTGCGCAGTCTTTTTGTGCCGAACAACACAATGACGATAACTAAAACTATGAGTAATTGAGTAACACTGATGCCCATTTTGACTCCGAATTGGCTTATGCCGAAATGATGTTAATTTTTTTTGCGTTTTGCTTTTTCCTCTAATCCGGATAAACCAAAGCGCCGCTGTAATTCTTGCAGGACCTGCTCCGGCCCCAGACCTTGTTGAGCCAGCAACACCATGCAATGGAACCACAAGTCTGCTGTTTCATAAATAATTTGCTCTTTATCACCGTTTTTAGCGGCAATAACCGTTTCTGTAGCCTCTTCACCAATTTTTTTTAAAATACTGTCCAAACCTTTTGCATAGAGGCTGGCAACATAAGATTTTTCTTCCGTCGCCTGTTTGCGCTGTTCCAGTATATCGGCTAATTGTTGCAAAACATCATTCATGATTGTATATCGCTTTAGGGTCTTTTAGTACCGGATCAACAGCCTGCCATTGACCATCGACCAGTTTTCTGTAAAAACAGCTGTGCCGCCCGGTATGACAGGCGATACCGTCGTGCTGATCAACGGCTAATAAAATAACATCTTCATCACAGTCCAGGTAAAGTGAAATGACTTTCTGTCTGTGCCCGGATTCTTCGCCTTTGCGCCAAAGCCGGTTTCTTGACCGGGACCAATAGACCGCATAGCCTTCCTCGACCGTCAATGCCAGCGACTCACGATTCATCCAGGCAAACATTAACACTTTTCCGGTATCGGCCTGCTGGGCGATGACCGGTATCAGACCTTCGCTGGTCCAGCGTATTTCATCCAACCAATCGCCTGTCACTATAAACGCACCTCAATGCCGCGTGATGCCATATGTTGCTTGGCTTCAAGCACACTGCGATCAATGGGGGTCAGACCCCCGATTGATTTAAGGTTTTTAGCGTCGTAGGAGGCCTATTTTTTCGACCAAAGAGCAGGCCATGGCACGTTTACCCAGATTTGTTATCCCCAACTAACCACAACATGTGATTCTTCGAGGTAATAATCGCGCAGAAACTTTCTGCGCTGATGCTGATTACAATTTCTATCTTGAAAAGTTGAAATTGGCCTGTGACAAGCATGGATGCTCTGTTCATGCTTATGTGTTAATGACTAACCATGAGCATCTGCTCATTACCCCACATCACGAACAGAGCCTGGGCAAAGCCATGCAAATGCTGGGGCGTTACTATTTGCAATACTACAATTATTTTTGTTATGCAAAGCTTTGCATAATCGAAAAAACTGGCTGTTCGCGGGATCCGAGCGTGCCGGTCAACGGGCCGCTGACATCCAAACCCTGCTCGGCACCGCCAAACTCAATGGCCTTGATCCCGCCGCTTGGTTAAATGAAACCCTGGTAAAACTACCCATCTGGCCCAACAGCCGGATCGACGAACTGTTGCCGTTCAGCCGCTTGAATTAAACCATGTCAAGTCGAGCACGAATAGGTGGCTCGGATGGACGCTTACGTTTTTTCTATAATTTTTGGCTTTGTTTTACTCTATTTTGGGTATCCAAACTTTTGGCTGTTAATGGGTTTGCCGAAGTTTACAGAAAGCCCATCGATAATCACTTCAGCCCAAGCATAATGAAAGTCTCGTTTTGAAATTATTGGGAAACTTCTGTCGTAAATTATTCCTAACTAATTTAGTTTGCATATAACTTGAATCCAAGGTTTGAGATAATACTGCGCGGCATTTTTATGATAATATTGAACCTAATTATTTCAATGAATCTCCGATTAACCCCTTATTTCATGGCATTTTGAGTCAGTACGGGTCATAGGTCCCGTAGTGTAGGTGATGTTTTTTCTGGACGCAGTGGTGTCGATGTTGACAGTGTCGTCAAGGTGCTCTTGACGTGCAGCCTGACACGAAGCCAAAAATTGAGGTCACACCCACCGCTTATCCGTTTGGAATAACCCCATTCGTTACTGTCACACGGCCGTTTGCTATATCAGGCACGTCACTATTAGGTACTGACTCTGCAGTTTGCTAAACAGCGTAATAATCTGTTGACGTCCGTCCAAAACCGACCAGCAATATTGCCTTGACAGAATAAATCCGTCCAGTTTGAAGAGCTGGCATTCTTGCTCGGCTAAACATGCGTTTTTGAAGTTAATGCAACAGAACCTCCCTGAATGTGATGGAAAAATCGAACTCAGAATTTTGGATGAAAGTGAAGCTTATCCTCGTTGGGATATTCTCGATAGCTGCGCTTCTTCTTTTTTACTACTCACTTTCAATTGTCATAGTGTCGCTGATTGGAATCGGGATTGGAGTACTAATTGCGCCAATCCTTTCGTTTGCAAGACGCAAGTTTAAGATACCCAGAGCCCTGAGTGCTCTTCTTTGTTTTGTCGTGATTGCTGTTATTATTGGCGGAGCAAGCTTCGGGATTTGGTACTTGGTCTCGGACCAAGTAGAGAGCCTTTCCAAGCGCGCACCAGAAATTTCAGCGAATCTAAACAGTCGATTTTCGTCACTTTTCATGAGATATCCCTGGCTTCAGGCTCAGCTTGAAGCTCTGAATGTCGGCGCCACTGCACAAGGCCTTGTCTCACATTTTTTTAAGGGCCTACAAACCAGCTTCACCGCAATAGGCGGACTTCTATTTGCTTTGATCATAAGTCTGTACACAGCAGTGTCCTTGAATGATTATTTCGCGGCGGTTCTTCGTGCCTTTCCTCATAATCATCAAATGAAAGTGGCCTCTGTCCTCAGGCGATGCGCCACAACCCTGAGACTCTGGTTTCGCGCACAGATGATCGACATGCTCATCTTGGGGTTCATGACAGGCATTGGTTTATGGATTACGGGGGTCGATTATTGGGCCGTATGGGGTCTTCTCACAGCAGTATTTGGGATCATTCCGTACCTTGGAACCCTGATCGTTGTCGGTTGCGCATCAATTATTACGTTGGCATCTGAGCCTTCACTTGTGCTGTGGGTTATTGCCGTTTTTGTTGTGGTCCAACAGATCGAAGGCAACATCATTCTTCCGATGTTGATGAAAGGCCAAGTTGAACTTCCTGAAGTGCCGCTTTTGATCTTCATTTTGCTTATGGGATCGTGGCTTGGAATTATGGGAGTTTTCCTTGCTCCTCCATTCTTTGCTACCATGAGAGTTCTATATGTCGAGCTTTATCTTCCCCGCGTTGGGGAAGAGAACAGATGAAATGCGCTCATTGCTTTTGATTGTTTGGGCAAGTTGTCTTGTGTGATAATCTCAATTGTATTTCACATAGAGCCGTTGTTATTTAACCTAACTTCGTCACCTAAAAACACAATTTCCTGCTATTTCAATCAGTTAAAAATTTTATCCGCTGTCAGTTGGCACTACGGATTTTTTGCAGCTCACGCTGGTTTTACGTTTGCCTAGCGGATCGGCTTTGATGCCTAACGCGGCGAAGATTTCTTGTTGCTGAACTTCGGCGCGTGTCGTGGTGCGCAGATAGATGAGGGTCTGTGCGTCGGTGGGCAAAATGAGCGTGACCCGTTGTTGAGTGGACATAAGGGTGCGAATGCTGTCCCAGCTCAAATGGATGCCCTTAAGCTTTAATTGATGGCGCAGGGTGTGCACCAAGTGATAGGCCAGTAGGGTAATGAAGAGGTGCCCGGTGACGCGGTCTTCTTTCTGGTGATACACGGGGCGCAAGCCCAGCTCGGTTTTCAGGCTTCTAAAGGTGGCTTCGATCTCGGTGAGCATGACGTAGGTGGTCCACAACTGTTCTTCCGACCAGTTCGGCATGTTGCTGCGCAGACAATACACCCCGCATTGGCGGTCTTTTTCAGCGCTAGGTGCTTGACGCTGCCAGGCGATGGCAACGGCGTTTTTGTGCGCGGCGTCCGGAGTCACGTCAATCTGATAGTCTTGGGCCACGCGGCTGTTTTTTTCGCGTAGGCGGCCGATGCGTTCCAGGATTTTGACATAGTTTTTCACCGTGCCTTTTTGACTCAAGCCGGCTTGCAATTGAGTCAGTGCGGCTTCCAGGCGTTCATGGAAGCGGTTGCGGATGGCGTGCTCCTTTTTGGCCTTCTGTTCGGAGTAGCAATAGAGGCGGATTTCGCCGCTGTCCGCATCGAGGTCCCTGTAAACCCGGACCTGGCTACGGCCTGTGTCGCGAATCAACAGCGCGCTGTCCTGTTCGCGCGGGTCTTTAACCTGACGCTCACGGCTGACCACGATATAGCGATAAGCGTGCTTGACTAACCAGGCGATATTGTCGGCACTGGCAATGCCGGCATCCAGGATAATGACGGGCTTAGGCGTCGCTAACGGGTTTTTGCCTTGCAGGCCTTCCAGCAGGGTTTTCAGGGTGGCCGGTTCGCTGGCATTGCCAGGAAAGACTTGGCTACCGAGCGGAAAGCCATCGCCATCCAGCACCAAGCCCAGTGTCACCAAGGGGCAATCACTGCGTTTTTCTTTGGAACGCCCAAACTGGGCTTTCGGATTGCCGGCGCACTGGCCTTCGAAGTAGGTGTTGGTCAAATCGTACAGAACGATACACCGGTTCAGATCAAACAGTGTTTGCTCCTGATCCGCCAAAAAGCCTTCCAATGCGCTCTGGTGCTTGAGCAGTTGGTCGCTTACCTTGTACAACCGGGTCAGGCTGGTGCTGCCAAAGTCGTGATCCAGTAACTCCCCCCAGCGCGCTGCAAGACTGTAACCACTGATGCGTGTGTGATTCGCTGCCCGGTGACACCATGCGGCCGATTATGCTGCCCAAGACGGCTGCACGATCGACACCATTAAACCCCAGCGCGGTCAGCTTCTGCTCCATTTGCAATTGATCGACCGCATGCAAGGCCAAGGTTTCCGCGCCGATGCTGCGGCTTTCAACCGCATCCACGCGGTTGATGTCCACGCGCTGATAATCCGCTGCCAAAGGCTCAACCGGCTGCGCCAGTTTATGCACGATTAAACGGCTGTATCGTTGGGCAGCGGTTTCCAGTAATACGCTGATCTCATTCGCCAGGGCAAACACTTCGACTTGCTGCGCTTGCGCGTCTTGTAGCAGTTGTTCTATTCGGGCCGTCAACAACGGCCAATGCTGAGACTCAAGGGCAAAGTCTTTGCCGAGATTCAGCAAGGTGCGCTGTTTGACCTGCTGCCCTTCACGCACCGATTCAACCAGTCGGTAGGTAAAGTAGGCTTCGCCATCATCCAGGGTTTTTGTTTTAGTTTTTCGAATATACATGCCGATAGCGTGCGGCAACCGGTGCAGAAAATCAACACCAAGCGTAAAAAATAATGGCACTACATTAGATTGACAAAATTGGCCATTGATTTTAAAGGACTTTTTTTCAAAAAATCGCCAGAAAACAAAATATCAATGACTTAGAGAGGTTTGAGTGACGAAGTTAGGTTAAGGTAATTACTCGTTTTACCGAACCCAAATCTGCAGTTGGCAGCTCTTACTTCCAGCCGCCCCCCAAGGCCTTGTAAATAGTGATAGTCGCCATTCGTTGCCGTTTGATGACATTAATTAATTCAAGATTAGATTGCAAAGCACTTTGTTGTGCAATGAGCACCTCTAAATAGCTGGCCCTGGCTGCTTTGTAAAGCGCGTTGGATGCTTCGACCGATTCTGTCAATGCTTCGCTTTGCTGCTTCTTTAGCGTGCTGATTATTTTCAGACTCTTAATGCTGGAAAGTTGGTTGGCTACCTCGACATAGGCATTCAGAATGGTTTTCTGATAATGATACATGGCCGTCAACTGATTGGCTTGCGCGGTATTGAAAGCGGCTTCCAATGATTTCATATTGATAATGGGCGCAACCAGATTACCGGCTAAGGAATAAGCCAATGACGCGGGTGAAGTAAATAAAAATTCAGGATTGAAGGCCTGAAAGCCCAAACTGGCCGTGATATTGAAGTTCGGATAAAAGGCTGCCTTGGCTGCCTTTAAGTCAAATTTGCTGGCCTCGACCTGAAATTCCGCTTCACGAATATCAGGCCGATTGGTTAATAATTGAGATGGAATCCCTGATAAAGTGACTTGCGGACCGGCTTCGAAAAAAACGGATTTCGCTCGTTCAATTGGCTGAGGATAACGCCCCAACAAGAAGTTGATCTGATTTTCAGCTTCACTGATTTGTTGCAGTACCTGATCTTCCAGCACTTGCGTTTCCAGTAATTGGGCGAGGAATTGCTGTACGGCTAATTCATTGGCTCGGCCAGCTTCTTTCTGCAGTTTGATGATCTCCAGAGCTTCCTGCTGTTTTCTGATGGTCTGTTGGACAATATCCAGTTCATTATCCAAGGCCAACAGTTCGTTGTAGTAAATAGCGACATCGGCCACCAGATTGGAAATGACGAAATTGGTACCTTCAATGCTGGATAAGTAGTTTGAAACGGCCGCTTTGCGCTGGTTTTCCAACTTGCCCCAAACATCGATCTCCCAAGATGACTGTAGACCCAGGTAGATGTCAGTCAAATTTTCGGGAACGAGTTGGCCAGGCCTGATTTCAGTCGTCGCATTACCGGCACCGTCCATGGTGTAAAGCCCAAACTTACGCACGCCACCGCCGACATTCAAACTGACTTGGGGCAACATGGCCGCATTAGCCAATTTTACGCTGGAGCGTGATGATTCAATGCGTTGCAAGGCTATTTGCAGATCATGATTATTGCCGATGGCCGTATCGATCAACTTTAACAACAGCGTATCGCTGAAGTATTGCCGCCAGTCAATGTTGGCAATGCTCGTGGTATACGACTTACCTTGAAAACTTACAGGTATTGGCTGTTCAGGGATAGCCAGATCGGTATTGAGTGAACAACCACTGAAAGCGAATGAAAATAAAGGAATGGCAACACTGCAATAAATTTTACGTTTCATTGGGTGATCAAATAGTCTCAGTAAAGGGGGCTTCTTCTTTTTTGCCTCGACGATGATATTTTTCGGCAATGTTGGCAAATACTACGTATAAGCCCGGAATCACAATGACCCCGAATAGGGTTCCAAAAATCATACCCCCGGCTGCTGCGGAGCCAATGGTGTTGTTGCCGATTTCGCCGGCACCGGAGGAAAACATCAGAGGAATCAAGCCGGCAATAAAGGCAAATGAAGTCATTAAAATAGGCCGTAAACGTAATGCTGCACCTTCAATAGCTGCCTCTAATGGTGTCTTTCCCAGTCTGTGCTGCAAGGTGGCAAACTCAATGATCAAAATGGCATTTTTCCCCAGAATGCCTATTAACATGATCATGGCAATTTGTGCATAGATGTTGTTTTCCAGGCCCATCACCCAAAGCATGAATAAAGCACCAAAGATCCCGATGGGCAAAGACAGAATGACGGGCATGGGTAATAGAAAGCTTTCGTATTGCGCGGCCAGGAGCAGATAAACGAATACCAGACATATCACGAAAATGTAAATAGCCTGATTACCCGTTTGTGCCTGATCTCTGGATGATCCCGCCCAGTCGTAACCAAAGCCTTTCGGTAGTTTTTGTGCCGCCACGGCTTTGATCGCCGCGATGGCCTCACCACTGCTATAGCCTTCTGCGGGTTGGCCATTGATCATCGCCGACGTGTACATGTTGTAGCGCGTTACCTGCTCCGGGCCGTAGACTTTTTCGACGTGCAGAAAGGCGGAAAACGGCACCATCTTGCCGGCCTCATTTTTAATATACAACTTCATCAAATCATCCGGTTCCGCACGATATTCAGGCAGTGCCTGCACCATGACTTTGTACATCTGACCAAAACGGATGAAATTGGTCGCATATTCGCTGCCAATCAGGGTTTGCAAGGTGCTCATGGCATTGTCGGCCGTGACGCCTTTTTGAGCGGCCTTATCGCCATCGATGTGCAGGACAAATTGCGGAAAACGAGTGTTGAAAGTCGTAAAGGCATTGACGATTTCAGGGCGTTTGTTGAGTTCTTCAACAAATGCGTCAGCTACTTTCTGCAATTGTTCGAGACTGCCACTGGTTTTATCCAGTAAGCGCATTTCAAAGCCACTGGAGTTACCGTAGCCTGGCACCGGAGGCGGCGTAAAAAATTCGATGCCGGCATCTTTGATGTGTCGAGTTTTTTCTTCCAGAGTGCTGATAACGTCTTTATCGGAAACGGATCTTTGTTCCCAATTTTTAAGACTGATCAGATTCATACCGTACACCGCACCGGTACCATCGGAAAGCACACTGAAGCCGGCTAGACTTGAAACCGAATTCACACCATCGACAGCGGATGCAATTTTTTGCACCTCATTCACGACTTTTTCAGTCCGTTCCAGTGTGGCCCCGGAAGGTGTGGTGATATTGGCGTAAATGGTGCCTTGATCCTCTTGAGGAATAAAGCCCGAAGGCACATTGATACCTATCAGTCCGGCCCCCGCCGAAAAAGCCAGCAATAGACCAAAAGTGATGACCCTGCGATTGGCTATCGCACTGATCAGCTTCTTGTAGTTCGCGGCAAGTCCGTCATACCAGTGATTAAATCCGGCAAACAGTTTCTGCAAGCCGGATTTTTTTTGGTGTTCATCGTGATGGCTATTTTTAAGAAACAAGGCGCAAAGTGCCGGTGTCAGGGTTAACGCGGTAATGCCGGACAAAACAATCGAAAACGCCATGGTCAAGGAAAACTGCCGGTAAAATATCCCGGTAGGGCCCTCCATAAAAGACACAGGTAAAAAAACCGCCGACATCACCAGCGTAATCGCAATAATCGCCCCGCTGATTTCGCGCATGGCTTGCTCCGTAGCTTTCATAGGTCCGACACGGGAGTGTTCCATCTTGGCATGCACGGCTTCAATAACCACAATAGCATTGTCAACGACAATGCCAATCGCCAGTACCAACGCAAACAGGGTGATGAGATTGAGTGAAAAACCCATCAGATTCATGAAGAAAAAGGTTCCGACTAGCGATACCGGGACCGCTAAAATGGGGATGATGGTGGAGCGCACATCCTGTAAGAAAATAAAGACCACCAAGGCGACTAATACGAACGCTTCCACCAGCGTTTTAATCACCTCATGGATGGACGCATCCAGAAACTCGGATACGTCATAACTCAAACTGTAATCCATACCCGGTGGAAACGAGTTGGCTTTGATTTCCGCCATGGTCGCTTTGATGTTGCTGATCACTTCCTTAGCATTACTGCCGGGCCGCTGTTTCAACATGATAGCGGCGGAAGGTTGGCCGTTTTCCTTGGAAAGTACATCGTAATCTTGCGAATCGAAAGCCACTTCCGCTACGTCTTTCAGCCGTAACATCTCGCCGTCATCCTTAGCGCTCAGGACCATGTTTTCGTAAGCTTCCTGGGTATTATGCTTGCCGGTGTATTTCAAAATGTATTGCAGGGACTGTCCATCACGGCCAGAACTTTCACCTATTTTGCCTGGTGCGGCCTCGACGTTATGAGCCCTCAATTTTTCAATGACCTCAGTAGGCGAGATGTTGTACATCAGCAATTTGTCAGGCTTTAGCCAAATACGCATCGCATATTCCCTCGCTCCCATGATATCAGCGAAACCGACGCCTTCGATCCTTTTAAGCTCCCGCAACACATTGATGTCGGTAAAGTTGTAGAGAAATTTTTCATCCAGCGTGGGGTCATTACTGAGAATATTGACGTACAGCAACATACTGTTTTGCACTTTCTCGACAATGACCCCTGATTTGATCGCTTCTTCAGGCAATTCATCCAATACCGATGCCACACGGTTTTGTACGTTGACGGAGGCGACTTCTGGATCGGTACCGGCTTTAAAAATAATCTGGATAACACTGACGCCATCATTTCCAGACACGGACGACATATAGGCCATCCCAGGTACGCCGTTGATAGCGCGTTCAAGTGGCGTGACCACTGCTTTGACGCAGGCTTCAGCATTAGCGCCGATAAACTTGGTCGTCACGTTGACTTCGGGAGGAGCAATATCGGGAAACTGGGTAACGGGCAGTTGGAATAATGACAACAACCCCATCAAGGTGATTAAAATGGATATGACGATAGATAATACGGGGCGATGAATAAATTTGGCAGTCATCATGATGCTTTCTTACTCCTTCATTTGCGGCTACTGGATGACATGACCTGAGCTAAATCGACTGACTTAGAATGTATTTTTTCTCCATCTTTTAAAATCTCGACACCTTCGTAAACGATTTGCTCCTCTTTCGATAATCCCGATTCGATCACATAAAAATCCGGAAAGCGCATTTTTGGAACAATATTCCTTTGTTGTAGAACACCCTCTTGATTGACGACATAGACATAAAGCTTGTCCTGAATTTCAAAAGTCGATTTTTGAGGAATTAACAAAGCATTCTTGAGACGTTTATTAACCACGACTTTGCCATTGGAGCCGTGTTTTAACAGCGCATCGGGATTAGGGAATCGGGCTCTGAAGGCAATATTGCCGGTAGCATGATCGAACTCGCTTTCGATCATTTCTATTTTTCCGGCATGAGGGTAAAGGGCTTGATTGGCCAGTTTCAAACTAACTTTATCGGCTTGTTTATTGTTAGCCGACACATAATTGAGGTAGTCGATTTCGGAGAGATTGAAATAAGCAAAGACCTCCCGATTGTCGGAAATCGAGGTCAACATGTCGCCGTCAGCGATCAGGCTGCCGACTTTGTTGGGAATCCGATTGACGAAACCGTTGAACGGGGCTTTGATGTGGGCGAAGGAGAGATTCAAGGCAACCTGTTCTTGGTTGGCTGCCGCTTCTTCCCTGTCGGCCCTCAGTGCCTCTACCTTGGCTTTAGCCACTTCAAGCTCAACTTCCGCAACGATATTATTTTCCAGGAGCCGTTTGACATTTCTCAACTCGACTTCCGCCGCCTTTAAATCGGCCTGGGCGCTTTTATGCGCGGCATTGGCTTTTTGCAGTTCCTTTTCGAATTCCATGTAACTCAGGGTAAACAGCAGTTGCCCTTCCTTGACGGCCTGGCCTTCATCGATATGAATTTTTTCGATGTGGCCTTTAATTCGGCTCCTGATTTCGACATATTTCACCGACTGAATTTCGGCCACATACTCGCTATCGTAGCTGGTGTCTTTAACGATGGGATTGATAACCTCATGGGTGTCGATTGTCTCGGGCTTTTTTTCCGGGTTGCAGGCAGCTCCGACTAAACAGAGTGATAGCAATAGAAATTTACTGATTTTCATAATGCGAAATTTTGCTGATTGGCTTGTGGTTTGCCGCTTAAAAGGGCTTGAACGGTCGTCGACGAATGATCAGTGGGGTCTTCCGGTTCATGTCTTTTACATAACCGGGCGCCGGTAATAGGCTGTAGACTGGATAAACTTGTTATATAGAGGGGTTTAGACGACGACATGAAAAAATGGCTTTCGTTTTCATCATAAACTAATCGACATTATTCAGTGTCAACCTTACAACAGCCTTTCAATTGTTTGACTCAGTAATTTGTGCTGAATAAAGGCGATAGACTCGGGGGTTAACAGGTCACGTCTATTCCTTTCAGGCAGGCCAAAATCAGACATTAACAAGTCGGAGGATTGGGCACTGTTCGCATAAGCTCCCATCTCAGCGACTGTAAGATCGAATCCCCAGTCGGTAAGGACATGAGAAAGCATCTATAAGGCATCTTCTTCGCCCCGTAGTCTTCTCATTGAAAGAGCCTTTTATAGTTTGTAGGTTCATGGAGGCTTGCTTGGATAGTGTGTTAAGGTTTACTTGAATTCAATGGCTCGGTGCCGAGTTGCCAGCGTGTTTTATTGGGTAGATACAGTTGAACCCTTGCTGCCGTGTAACGTGTCTTTCGATTGTTTCTTCAGGCAATAGCTTGTTTTAACGTTCGTAACCCGTAGTGATTTTAATTTTTAATTCCCAGCCTGCATTTTTTTGATCAACGAGGCGGTTAACGAAATGGATATAGCGATTATTTTGGTATTAATTATCCATCAGAAGGTTTAAACCACCGGCTTTAGCCGGTCAGCTTTAGCTGCGATAATGTGGCCAAGGAGGTGGCAATGGACTATAGATATGGCAGCCATACGGTTTACCAAATTGAGTATCATTTTGTTTGGGTAACGAAGTATCGTTATCAAGTGCTGAAGGGTGAAATAGCCGAACGAGTGAGAGACTTGGTGCGGCAGACGTGCGAAACCTTTGAGATACGGATCATCAAAGGTGTTGTTACACTTTGCAAATATTTTGAAATTCGCAATAAGGGCAATGTTTGTTTAAAACAACAGGAGGTAAGTTGCTCTTTTGTGTTAGCCATCCTTGAAGTAAATTAATGCTGGGTAGGCATTTTTTTATATTCTCAGATAATTTGACTGTTATGTTCCTACCATCTACTAAAACGACATGTCCAGTGGCTGGCAAGTAATTCAGGAACTTTGATAGTGTATATCCAATGAATGAAAGTTCGATTTTATCCTCTTGTTGAATCTTATTTTTACTAGAAAAAATAATGGGTTCATAGCGTAAAACATCAAGTGGCAATTTATTCGGCACCTTAATTAGCGTAGTGTTTCTTACGGACAAGAAATCAACGGACAAATTAACGCTGGTAAGTATGTCAACTCCTTTCGAGATCGCTAAAGTAGAAAATGATTCAACTACTGATTGATTTAAGATTGAGTGAAAATAATTCTGGCGGGTAACGCTACTTAATGTAACCTGCATATATTCGTAGGCATTCGGGGAACTCAAACCAGGAGAAAATATCAGCAAATAGGCTTTTCGAATACACAAGCTGAGTGCGCGTATCGCACTTTCTGAAACCTGTAAGTCGTTTTTAACCATCTTCTAAATCTTCGAGTTGATGAACGGTATTGGGTTTTTAATTTCCCACAGTTTAGTTCTAACATCCTAATTTTTGAGGCAAAATAATTATGTTAATCAGCCCCTAATATTTACAAAAAAAGCGACTAAATTTGAAAGTTATTGGTGTCTAATTGTATTTCAAATACCATATGGTTTACAAAATTGACACAATGAACGATTAAAGTGGTGGCGAATTCAACCCATAAATGCAACACCCAGCAAATTATCGGTATCAAGTCCCGCCATTTTACAAAACACCTCCCAAGGTGTTTTGTAGTTTAAGGTTTTTCTAGGTCTATGGTTAAGCCCCGTCTATGCCGGGGGACTCTCAAAGGTTTGACCTATAAGGCGGTCGCAACGATGCTCTTATCTCGACCAAAACGAAAATGAGAGAATATCAAAGTTTGAGTCATAGCAAGTGGGATTGCAAATAACCTGTGGTGTTTATTCCAAAGCGCAGGCGCAAAGCCTTGTTTGGTGGGTTGCGGCAGCATTTGGGAAAGTTATTTCATGAGTTGGCTCGGCAAAAAGGCTGTGAGATAGTAGAGGGTCATTTGATGGTAGATCATGTGCACATGTGCATCAGCATTCCTCCGAAATATGCGGTATCCAACGTAGTCGGTTACATCAAAGGCAAAAGTGCGATTTCAATAGCCCGGAACTTCAGGGGCAAGACCAAGAATTTCACAGGTGAAAATTTCTGGGCGCGGGGTTATTTCGTATCAACAGTTGGCCTTGATGAAGAAATGGTGAGGAATTACATCCACGTGAAGAAGTCGGGGAGTCGCTATTTTTGCGAAAGCTTGTTTTGGGCATCCCAGCCCAATCAAGCAGCAAAAATTACGCGACCACTGATGCCTCCGGCGGCCCCGATTCGTCCGCGTCGCCTCGTTTCGACCCAACAAGGGGTCGAAACATTGGCTCTCACATGACTTAACGCCGTTTCGCGATGCCTTGCAGGTTTTCTCCGCAAGCTACGAAAACCCGCCCGGCGCTACGGCTATCGGGGGCTAAAAATCTTCACTTCGCTGGCGCTCCGTTTCCAAGATTTTCAGCGAACGTTAAGAGCAACTGACGCTTTTTGGGCAAGCAAATCCGCCTTTAGGCGGTTCATGAACAAGTCCCTTTGAGGGCATAGGTATCTACACATCTTTTCCTAAAAATTGCTGAGCGGTTGCCTTCAAACTATCCAGTTCTTCTTGAGAGTAGGCCTCCATGATTTCAAGCATGGAGAGGAAGACCCACAGCCCCGACAATAGTGCTGGATTCGTAAACTCCTTTTTGTGGCGCATTTGCCTGCCGCTGAGCTTGATCAGAAATAGTCTTAATTCAGCCGCTTCCTTGCTTTTGTCGGCGGCTATGGCCCAAACCGTAACACAGGCCATGCTAGCCACCAAGAGGCGTTTGGCAATGGCCAGGGCTGATTCCTGTTGCCACGATTCGAGGTGGTGACCTGCCGACTTGACCAGTTTGAAGAAACACTCGATTTGCCAGCGCCAGTAGTACCCTAGCGCAATAGTCGAAGCATCGACATCTTTTACATTGGTCAATAGCAGTTATTCCGCCAACACCTCACCTTCGTCGGACAAGACGCGACTGACCACCAGCCTTGCCGCTACAGGAATGCCAGGCACAGCCGGCTTTTTGCTTTTCTTCTGACTCGGTTTGGCGGGACGGGTTAGCGTCACATCGGTTTCAGCCACCCACTGCCAATAAGTCTGACCCTGATAACGGACTTCCCGAGTCTTGCTGAACGCCAGCTCTTGCGCCACGGTTTTACAAGCCATGGGCTTAGCCTGATAGTCCACTTTGGGATTATCCTTGACGCGTACCAGCCAGTGGCTACCCGTCGCTTCCCAGCGGCGGAGATGGCCGATGGAATCGCCTTCTCGATCAATCAGGTGGACTAATGGCTTGGCAAAACCTTGTCCGTCCAAAAACTGAATGCAATCGCTGACTTCATCCAAATGGTTTTGGACGATGGGTTGAGGGTTGGCTTCCTGATGGGTCGCAAAACTCCCTTCGCTGCTAACCAGTCGCTGCGCTACCGGCGCCAAGGGCTGTCCCGTTTGGTCGCTAATAATGAGGCTGGTTTGCAGATCGTAGCCGATGTCGATGTCATGGGTGATCGCGTAAGTGTCCGGTTTGTTGGCATGTTTGTAACTCAATCGGGACCCGTCATGGACGCATAAAGCGAAGTTCATGCAATGAGCCAAGATGCCTTGGTGCGCTGCGACCGTGAGCGGTTCTTGGAGCTTCGATAGACTGACCGATTCGTTTTGGTAGAAGCGCCACGCCGCTTGAGTGCTGGCAAAGCTGCTGATTTTGTCAGGCAACGCTTTTAATCCAGCACTCAGGCGTTCACTTGAATTCATGTGTTCACTCACCAGGCGCTGGTAGCGGTCGTTTAGGCGTGAGTCCACGCCGGATAGGCTTTTTTAAAATCATGCGGCATCATGCCAAAATTTACGATAAGTTGTGTAGATACTTATGCTTTGAGGGGCTAACAGATATAAGCCCCCGGCTTTGCCGGGGGTGATTTAACTATTTAATCACTCAAAATGAATTGCACTTGTTAGTTGAATCCCCGATCAAATATTGGAAAATAGTTTTCGTTCAGTCCAACCCAAATTCAGCAGGGTCTAAAGAGAGTTCTTTTGCTATTCGCAGTGCCATTTTTTTTTCATGCTCGTCAAAGTCTCCATCGGAGCCAGCTATCGATATCACCATACGAATAATCAACCTTGATGCCGCAACATTGCTTTCCATTTTTTTCAAGGCTTCGAAGGCTTTAGCCTCCCCAATATCCTTATCGAATTGCAATTGATTAACGAAAGTTTGAAATGCATTTACTACGTCTATTGTTGTAAAAATCGATAGTGCGTCATGATTTTCAATAAATTTAATCATTTTTTGTTTCTCATCAGGAGAAATAACACCATCAGCCATCGCAATCAAAGCGGAACCTGCCATCGTGGCATTTAAAAAGTCTTTGTTTTTGAATTTAAGAGCCTCGGTTTTAAGTTCCGACGCCTTATTTTTAACCGAGTTAAGAAAGCTTTCAAAGCTCATGAATTTCTCCTAATAAAGTTAATGAATGAAAAATAAGAGTGTATAACGCACAACTTATAGAAAAATGACAGAAAATGCAGCGAGACGTGCTCGTCAAGGAATGCCGTAATTCATTGACTTGACGACAGAATCTGACCACCAGATTGGCGAAGAAACTGATTTTATCAGGAACAAAAACCTGACTAACTGTCGACTTCCTCGCCATGCACATCCCTTACTTAAAATAATTTACGAATTCTCAGCAAAATGGAGTCAGTACTTCTAAATTGTCAGATTCTCATAGATCTTCGTTAATCCGTCAGGGTTCCCGGAATAAACTCCCCTTGGCTTGATCGACGCTTGCCATCCGTGGCACTAGATGTCCGCTTCCGGGCGAGTATGACGGCGTATTCTTAAACCTGACAAACAGAAGTAAAGATAAATGATTTATAGATACAATGTCAGGATCAAAAAATGAACCTTGTTTGTCAATTCCTAAATAGTCTTTTTGTAATTATCGTCCTTTGAACCTATTTATTTACTGCCTCTGGAGTAATTCAATCCCCATCCGTAAGCACGATCCATGGATTGATGGTCCTTGAAATATTCGACCAGTTTAGTGATTGAGACCCTGTTATCAACATTTTCAAGCATAGCGATCGCACACATGGTCTGATCGTTGCGATGACTATCCAACCTGACTTCAATATCCGATTGGTCGTTGCATTTCAATAGGATTTTAGCGTCTACATGGGACCAGTTTGGAATCCCTTCATAAATAAAAGTAAACACCAATATCCTTCTGAACAAGTGCCAGTAATCGCCATTAATAATCAGGTTTTCACCTGTGATGGAGGTGCCGCTGCGATCGTCTTGATCAAGTTCAATATAAGGAGGGCGGTGCAAATTGCCGAAACTGTTGCCTAAAGCCTGAATTCCGCCAATAGAACCCTCTTGAAATTCAAAGAGGCAGCCCAAATCCAGATCGATACCTCCCCCCTGGGATCGAGAAAAGAATCCTGTCGACTTTATCGGTTTTGAATTCCAATTAAGATTGATTTGAAGTTTTCCTAATTGCCCTTGCGGTTTTTTATCTAATGAAATTGATTGGCCCTTTTTCTCGAGCGTAATTTTGCTCAGATTGATAGGCTTGGTTGGCGGTGTTGCTGGCAATGGATCCGGCTCAGAACTCCTGGCCTCTCCTTCACCGACAACAACGCCATAATGTTTCGCCAAGGGTTCCAGACCGCCGACAAACCCCGAACCTACAGCCCGGAACTTCCATGTATTTTGATGTCGGTACATTTCAGAAAAAATTAAGGCCGTCTCTGAAAATGTCGAAGTATCCAAAACAAAAGCGGCGATCTCCATTCCTGTTAAAAAATCCTTAACCAAAACGGTGATTTTTTTCAGGTCTTTAAAGGACTGATTTTTTTCATTGCCTTGAAAAATTGTGGATGTAAACACAATTTTTTTAACCGAAGGGGACACGCGGCTTAAATGCAATGTCAATTTATGACTATTGCAATCAAGCTCGATGCCCTGATCCAATCTCGCGGGTTGGTTAAAGAAGATAAAATCGTTATCGGAACTCACTTTATCTTGTTCATTCAATAAAAAAGCGCTGGTATCCAGGGCTAAAGCGGAAGGAACATAATCCGGAATAATGGATATGTGCAGATCCTGATGCTCCAATACAAAGTTTTGACCGGCAATAAGGTTTTTGCATGAGATCATGGTGATCGTTCCTAATATATCATAAGGGTTAGGCCATTGATGAAACAGAATGAACGGCATTCATGACTCTGATCGTATCGTCCTGTCCGTAAACATCATATCGAGTCAGAATCTGGCGCGCCCAATTTGAATGTGTTGAAATTTCGCACATTGCTTCATGCATCTTAAATACTGCCGGACCCTGTCCATCTAATATGCTCAACGCCTCCTTATAATCCAGCCCGGATACGGCATAGCGATTTTCAATCAATGGAATCTGTGAAGGATGGATCGCCGTTTTTCCTATGAGACCATGCGCCAAATCCAATCCAATCTCGCGATTCAATGTGTCTCGATCGGCCAGATATTCAAATACAGGGGCCGAAAGTGAAAATCCAAGTGGCCTGAAAGTAATGACCAGTTGAGAGATTACAGTGGCAATAGGAGTCTCGTACAACGTGACCCCACGCGGTCGACGAAGGCCGATTAAATTCAACAAATCATTGCCTCCAATCCTAAGCAGTAGGATGCGCGACCTGATCGGATCTTCAGCCAGCGATAAGGCAAGTTCTCGCATTGCCGACGGAATAAACACATCGGCCGATTCCAGTGTAGGCATTATTAAAAACCGGGTATTTCTTAATTCCTTCAGATAAGACTCGCGGTTGTGATTGTCAAATTTAGGCAGGACAAAACCGTCGATATTTTCTATGCCGGGCAAATCAAGTATATGCTTCAGTACCTGAGGATTCCTAACGCGAATAAACCGGTAACGGGTGTCGATAATCTGAATGAACGGCAAAAATTTCCTAAGCTGTTCAAGCGATTTGTTGACATCCTTTTCAGTAATGGCGTCCTCCGTACAAATGATCATCGACCTAATGAAGGGAATTTTTTCAGCATTAGCTATTTTCAACAAATCAGGATGCAGCGCAGGTACATACAAAGGTGCACCTAATTGCCAGCCGGAATAATTTTCCGACTCAGGTTGTTGATTGGTTCGTAATGTCATTAATGCTCCTTGATTAACGCGGTAGCTCGGTAAGGCAGATTGGGATAATAATGGATTTCGAGTTTTTTATGTTCCGCCAGATAGATAAGGTGCCTGACTGCGTCATCACTGCGTTCCCTGATCAATAATATATCCGCTTCCCGTCTCAGTAAAACGCGAGTGGATTCACCTATTCCCGGTTTGATCAGGTTGGGATTAACAATGTTATAACACTCGCGAATCCAGGCCAGATAATAGTTTGATGTTTGCCGTAACTTTTGTTTATGCAATGCTTCATCAGATTCAGAATGCTCAATAAACAAAGGTTCTGATGCCATGATGTCTTTGACTTTGATCATAATTGAATCAACAAATTTGCTGGAAAGGTCGGCATCCTGATAGTCCTTGTAATAAAAGCAGCCATGAAAATCATTCTCGGATAGCTGATTTTTGTCAATGACGGAACGACTGACCAGCCCTGATACCGTAGAATTGAGAATGCTAGAGGGAATTAAATAATCTTCCCAAGATGCAGAGATGTAAGCGCTTCCGCAAAGATCGGCCAATACATAAAGCTCCGGTCTGATCTTAATCCGATGGTGTTCGGCGAATTCAGCCAAGCTGACTTCCAGTTGCTTTGCAATAACACCTTTTCCTGTCCAGCCATCCACAAAAACCAACGATTCCGGGTCATGTTGTTCCAGAATATGCAGCAACGCATTGGTATCAATGCCGATATCACGAATTATCGAGATTGAATAATGCTCAACATCAACGCCGGTTTGCTGCTCAAACACGCGCTTCAGTAGCACACCGACGGGGGTTCCTGCGCGGGCCAGTGACACCAGCGTTATGCTGTGAGGACGAGTCGCCAGTATTTTTCCGGCTAAGGCTATGACATGCCGGGCCATTAATGCCTGGTTATCAGTCAATGCCTGTTTATACAGAGACAAGTATTCCTCGGTGGGCAGCTTTTCATGCGTTAACATTTCTGAATAGTGTTTTTGTCCGCTTTGAATCAGGGTTTCTTTGATCGATACCGGGGTATTGTCAACCTGAATGGGTTTAAGCAGAAAACGAACATCTCCGGCACGATAGCTCCCGGAAAAATAGTCACACTTCATCTAAAAGAACTCCCAGTTGCGTATTTTTTGGAATAATAGCGTAGTCGCAAAGCGCCATAAATGAGGCATCGGTTATACTGTCGCCAATGCCAATCGTAAAAGTCGATTCGAATAAATCGGCATATCGTGACATTAAAAAATTCACCGCATTGGCTTTGCCAACGACTTTCGGAATGATTGCCAGATTATTGCCATTGAAATGGCAATAAAGCCTGCCGGATGCTACAGACTCATGCTTTGCGATGGTGGAACGCAGCAAAGACAGCAAGGCATTTTCATCCGCGTCAGCGTGCTTGATCACGCCGTACCAGGTGCGGCCAAAATCCTCTATTAACCGAGGTCTAAATCCCGATCCGTTACCGGTTAGCCCATCCAGTTGCTCCCAAAGGTCTAGTAATTCGTCATGATAAGAAGGCAATACATCCGCCATATAAGTGTGCCATTCCAGATCGAGTTTGTGTTTCTTATCGAGAATTACGGCGCCATGATTTAGGACAACCTCATTGTTAAACGGCAGATCCACTCGGGAAAATGCATCGAAGTTTCTTGCGGTAACAGGAATAACCTGACCTGTCTCTGACAGCCATTGCCACAATCGCTCCTGTTTTGGCGTGGCATAAGAGATTGTTGAGCCGTCTTTAAGATAGGCTCTTGGCTGAAGCGTTGATCCTATGCTATCAGAAGACAAGTTCCCACACTTTCTCAGCGTTTGAAAAAACGTGTCGTCAAGGTCTGCAAAAATCAAGTTTTGCACAGTCATTATCCTGATAAGAAAATTTTGCGCTAATGCCATTCAGCTTCCGGATAACGCCGATGAAATCGAGATCGTCAGCATTTGCTTCCGGCGTCAACGGCGTTTCGTGGCAAAAAATAATCAAACGATAGGCATCCGGGTTGATGTTGTACAGAAAATTATGGATGCCGTCCTGGTAATTGTCGGTAAACCGTATTCTTGAACCGATGTCACCTTCTACATTGATCGGGGAACGTGTGGTTGCCTGGACGATCACGGGATAGCCCTTACACTCCAGTGAACGTCCCAATAAATAAGCAGGCGGATTACACTCGCCGGTACCCAATACGAGAATCGGACGGTTGCCGGGATCTTCCGGCAAGTATTGCTTTAAGGAGGAAAGACTCGCGTCTGAAAAAATGACGGGACGATCTATGCCCGTTCGGCCAGGCCAGGCCAATATTGTTCGCTTACATTTGCCGTTGCCGATGACATTGATAGTATCATCGCGATTGTGCTCATAATCGGAATCAACAGCATCAAATTCCCAGCGGCCTTCTAACAATGAAATCCATTGCACGCTAATTTCGGAGGAAACTTCTACCTTCTGACGATGTTCAGGTGAAGCAAAGTTAACCAAACTGACGATGATGACTTTTTCCAGGTTTGGATTAACAGTTCTATAAGCGTCTATTAACCTTGAAAACGTCGCCCCGGTGCTGATTTCATCATCCACCAACACCAGTTGTCCGGCATTTAAAAAAATATGCCTATGGCTTTCTTTTTGAGGACAATATAGAAAAAAATCCGTCGCGTGGCTATGCGCTTCGATAAATTCCAGCCGTTCATACCCTGACAAGTGATAGCGGGTGGTTTGCATAAATAGTGCGTCGTCGACACCGAATGAACAGGCCGATTCGTACACACCGTAACCCAGGCCGGTAGCTGTTTCCGCCATACCTATCCACAGCGAAGGTCCGTCAAATTGAGTGCTGTCAAAAAGACGCTTTGCCAAAGCCCGGTATGACCATGCCATGGTTTTGGGCTTGACCGGATAATGTTTACCCAGCACCTTGCTGATAAACAGAAAGCCGCGCTGGCTGTTGATGCGCGATGAAAAGCCGATCAGTCGCTTCAAGGGAATGTGACCGGAATCGGTTGAAAGTCGCAAATGTCCGGTACGCAGCTTTACCGTCAATGATGAACCTACATTCATAAGGCTTCCAATGTTACCGGAGTATTTATTTCGGAAACATAGCGCCCAAAGTTAATATCCATGATTTGAGTTTCTTTTATCTGCTCGTTACTTAACACGGTTTGCAGCGCAATTTTCGCAAGATTAACACCCGATAAGCACGCCATTCCTACGCCGCCGGAAGGCCTTGCGTTGATCTCCAAAAGACGAGGGCCGAAGATGCCCTCTTTAAACTGGATATTAAACAGCCCGTTTAAGCGATAATGCCGGGTTAAGCGTTGAACCATAGCGGCAATGTCAGGATTATCATCAATGATTTGCCCCAGGCCTGCGGATAATGGCTTTTTACGCTGTACTGCGCACCAGAGTTTACCGTTTGTCGCCACACAATCTACACTCCATTCATGTCCTGGCAAATATTCCATAACCAATAAGGTCTCGAATTGAGGTGTTCGCTCCATTCCAAAGCGCAACTCACTCAAGGCGATTTGATGCTCAATTCCTTTTAGTAAATGGGTAATACTGGATCGGCTTTCGTCGATAATACGAAAACCTAAACCAAATACGGACACGGCCGGCTTTACGCATAATTTAGGATGTTTAATGCGTAACGAGTTGAAAGCCTGATCAAACTCGCTCAAGGAATTTACGGCTACCGCATCAGGGGGTAGAGCTATTTCCCGCCCAAGTACTGCATAAAAAGCGGCTTTATCATTGAGCAAAGCCAGTACGGCAGGTTCTGCAACTAGAAGAATGCGGACATTATCTGCCAGAAATCGATCCTGATTTTGGGCAATAATAGCCGCGGCTTTGCCTGGCCAAAACCAGTCAATCCGGTGTTGCCGGCAAAAACGAAGCGCCCACTCAAGGTATTGTTCATCGCTTAAATCGTCAGGCTCTATATAGCTCTCATCAGCCACTGCCATGCCTGGCGCATGACGGTGGATATGGGAAATAATCAGGGTGATATTTTTTTCGTAATCGGCTTGTCGAAGATTTCTGAGAACGGAATGGATAGAGGAAAAGGTTTTATTAAACCAAATACGCATGCACCAGACCTTAAAGAAAAGGGGTAATTAGCGGAACCAATTGTTCAATGGATCGGCCATTAACCGACTCGCCGATCGCATGCATTTTCCATTCGTTATTATGACGATAAACTTTTGCCATGATTTGCGCTGTATGAGCGCCTTGATTGCTTAATGTGTACCGGGCGATTTCCTGCTGGTTTGCCGCATTTACGATTCGGCAATAGGCGTTATCAACCGCATCAAAAGACTGGCCAGTGAACGAACTGACGGTAAAAACCAGGGAGGTGACATTGGCAGGTATGCTGGACAGATCAACGATGATTTGTTCATCATCGCCATCTCCGTCGCCGGTTAAATTATCGCCTGTGTGCCGGATACTGCCGTCGCGGCTTTTTAACTGCTTAAACCACACAGTATCGATGACTTTATTAGCTTCACCGAACAGTACACAGGAGGCATCCAGATCGATTGGACCGCCGCCGCCACCAAATAAACCGCCAAGCATGCCGCCTTTTTTCGCAGCATCCCAACCCAGACCCATGATAACTTTGGACAAGGCTTGCCCTGACTCTTTATCAAGAGAAATTTTCTGACCTTTTGTTAATGAAATTGCCATAGTGTATTCCTATCAGTTGTAATGTTAATTGATGATGCCTTGGCTTTTAGCGTCGGCAATCCAGGCTGGAAATTCCTGAAGGAGTCTATCGTAAAGCTGTTGTTCGGACACACTATCAAGATCGTCCAAAGCAAAAAAGCCGCAGTTATCCACGATTCGTCCTGGCATTGTGTCCAGCTTTTCCAATATGCCGTAATTGCGCCCGCCTATACCGATAAACTGCCAAAAAATCGGTTTCGATGCGGCTTCGACCAGCAGTTTTTTAATTTTGGCGTTCTGATCAACGCCACCGTCACTGATAAAAATAATCAATACTGGAGAATGGGTGCCCTCGTAGTAATCTAAAACGGCTCTAATCACTTCTGGTTCGTTGTTGTAAGACAAAAGGCCCCATTTCCGCCAGCCGCCATTTATCGTATCGATGTAATCGCCGTAATTTATAAGCGTCGCGGGCGGTAAGGCCAAAGACTTCGTGGAAAAAGCCCAAACATCCAGTTCGCCGTCATCATCAAAATGAACCGCTAAAGGCAACATCCGGTTGATAACTTCCTGGACACGCCCTTGCATGAATTGCCGGGTCATTGACCCTGACGTGTCAAGCACTAATCCTACACGCGCTACCAGGTTGGACAGTTGTTTTTTCTCAAGCGATATCGTCGCCTTTTTGGACAAATCAACCAATTTGGGAGCGTCCTTGGCAATTTTCTTTTCAAGCGACAATTTGATGGATTGAGGGGCATCGGAAGCTGATATGTCGGGTTGTCCGGCTACTTCACCTCCAAAATGCTTTACTAAAGCGTCCAACCCTCCATCGAAACCTTGTCCGACTGCGCAAAATCGCCATTCGCCATCCTTTCGATACAACTCGCCCAACATCAAGGCTTTTTCGTTTTTAAAATCCTTCCCTTCAAAAGCAAATTCTGCGACTTCCTTGCTTGCAACAAAAAATTTGAGATGGCCGGACTTCATCGCGTTCATCGTTTCAGTACCGTCTATTGCTGCGGTGATAACCAACCTGTCAATGCTTGCCGGTAATGAACTTAACTTGAAATTGAAGCCGTTGACTCGGTTTCCCAATAGGGATATTGAAACAGACCCGCAAGGAGATTCCGCCTGATTGAAAAACGTCATATAGCGATCGTCGGATAACCGCTGCTCCACGTCAACGCCAAAACATGAAAAATCGACTTCAGAAATCAAACCGTCAATAGCGGTCCGTATTTGGAAGAACTCGTTTTGTTGATATTCAGGAGCCAGTTGGGTCAACGGCAATCTTTGGCCTTTGCGGATCTGCATGGGTTTCTCTGGAAATTAGACGTTTACACCGAAAGATGACGCTAATGGCCCAAGTCCACCCGCAAAACCCTGGCCTACCGCTTTAAATTTCCAGTCAGCGCCATTACGGTAAATTTCCCCGAAAATCATCGCTGTTTCTACTGAGGCATCTTCGCTCAAGTCATAGCGAGCTATTTCAGTTCCGTTTTCTTCATTGACGATCCTGATATAAGCTTTTGAAACTTGGCCAAAATTTTGATTTCGGGTACCGGCATCATGAATCGTGACGCAAAACACTACTTTATCGATATCGGTAGGTACTTTAGTTAATTCAACTTTAATGGCTTCATCATCGCCTTCGCCTTCGCCTGTCAGGTTATCGCCTTGATGATTCACCGCGCCATCGCCAACCGATTTATTGTTATAAAAGCAAAAATCGTTATCCGACCTTACTTTGCCGTCTAATTTGACCAAAAAGCAACTGGCATCCAAATCAAATGCCGCTCCATCGGTTGCACGGGCATCCCATCCCAATCCTATTACTATTTTATTAAGCCCTGGGGCTTCTTTGCTTAAATTTACATTGCCGCCTTTAGCGAGTGATACGGGCATAATGAACTCCTTACTTTAGTTGAGAAAGTTATTTTTATAATTGGATGCCATGCTGCAAAGCCAGGGTTCTTAATCCGCCAGAGTAACCTTGGCCAACCGCTTTGAATTTCCATTCAGTATTGTGACGGTAAATTTCACCGAAAATCATGGCTGTTTCTATAGAGGCGTCTTCACTTAAATCATAGCGCGTAACCTCGATATTGGTGTCCATATTGACCAGACGAATCGCGGCATTATGGACTTGGCCAAAGTTCTGACCTTTTGATTCTGCATCATGTATCGTGACAACTACCACGATTTTGCTGATTTCCTGAGGTACTTTATCGAGCATAACCTTGACGACTTCATCGTCGCCATCCCCGGCTCCGGTTCGATTGTCGCCCGTGTGCTCAACAGAGCCGCAGGAGGATTTGAGCTGATTGTAAAATATAAAGTCGTGATCCCCACGCACTTTGTTATCACTTTTGACCAAGAATACGCTGGCATCCAGATCAAAATCAGAACCATCAGTGGATCTCGCGTCCCAACTTAAGCCAACATGAATATTTTTCAGTTGAGGATCGGTTTTAGTTAAACTGATGTTTCCGCCTTTGCTTAATGAAATAGCCATTTTGAGTCTCCTGTTGTGAATGGTTACGAAAGTCCTTCGATATTTTTTTGCTTATAACGAATCGAGGAAAAAAGGGACAAGATAATTAATGCGGCCCCGATTAAGCCTGTGAATGTCTCGGGAATGGGGGTGTGAGTGGTAATTAGCATTATTACGGCTAAAATGCCGATCGCGTAATGGGCGCCGTGCTCTAAAAAAACATACTCATCCAATGTGCCTTGGTTGACCAGAAAAACGGTTAGAGATCTGACAAACATCGCGCCTATGCCCAAGCCAATCATAATGATGACAATATCGCGGGTAATAGCAAAAGCACCAATAACGCCATCGAAAGAGAAAGAAGCGTCCAGTAATTCCAGGTACAAAAAGGCCATCATTCCGCCTTTTTTCATGATGTCACCTGAAGGTATATCCTCTTCCTCCGATTCGACCTGAAAAAAACGATCCAGGCTACTGACGACTCCATAAAGAAATATTCCTAAAACACCTCCAAACAAAACATCCTGCTGATCAATTTTTTCAACAAGCTCGTAAGTGATGAGCAAAAACAGCATTGCCAAGGTGGTAGCGACTGCGTCTATTTTGCCGATTGCTTGTATTTTTTGTTCCAGACGGCCCAACCAATAAATATCCCTAGCCTCATCGAACAGGAAGGAAAATGCGACCAACAACAAAAAAGTACCGCCAAACGAGGCAATGAAGGGGTGTGCATCATGGAGATGTTTTGAGTATAACTCCGGTTCATTTATTGCCATGCCGGTCACGCTAAACAAGCTCAGGTCAGTAGCGAAAGCGACAATAAGAATGGGAAATAACAGCCGCATACCAAACACTGCGACCACAATACCCCAGGTCAAGAAGCGATGTTGCCAGAGTGGTGTCATTCGCTTTAAAACCGAAGCATTTACGACGGCGTTATCGAAAGATAAGCTAACCTCCAACACTCCAAGCACAAGCGCCAAAATGACGGCCTGAATACCACCAAAAAGAAAAGCTGCGACTACGCAAAATAATGTGAAGAAAATGGATAAATTAAAATGACGCATTTGAATATCCTGAGTTTCAGAATGAAAATAGTTGTTGATAGACGGTAAGACATAAAAGTGCGTAAAGAGCAGCTAAAAGGTCATCGAACATGACCCCGAATCCGTTTTTTAACTTTTGATCAAAAAAGAGAATTGGCCAGGGTTTGAGAATATCGAAAATCCTGAAAAATAAAAACGCCAGTACAAATGTGGTGAGCGAATAGGGTATCGAAAACAGAATAATGAGCATCGCCACAATTTCGTCCCAGACAATGCCCGGGTGATCACAAACTCCTGAGAATTTTCCAGCCTTGTCGCAGATAGAGATCCCCGCCAGAAAAAACACCAGCATGATAACGGGTATCAGAGGAGAGGGTATTGTTGCATCAAGCAACCAAAATAGAGGGAACGCAACCAAAGTGCCAACTGTTCCAGGCGCCTTAGGACTTAAACCTGAACCGAAACCAAAGGCGAGAAAGTAATTTATGTCTGAACAAATTGAGCCAAAATCAATCTTTTTGTTATTTATCAAAATGTGAGCCTATGGGCAAAGCCGCTCTGTGAGCTAGTCTGAGGAATGATTTATTAGAAATTTTAGCCACATTGCATTTTTTATTTTTAATTTTCAATTTATAGCCTTGTTTTTCAAATTTGCCAATTTCTGGCGACTTCCCAGCAATTGTCATACTTGAAATAAGGTGCATAGGATGTATACAACTTCTCAACCACACCTCAATAAATGCGGTGAATATTTGAAATTCAAGAGCGGTTTTCCAACTTAAAGCGGCTTCGTGGCATAGAATTCTAACATGCGGTCGATTTTTCCATAGCTTTAACATAACAGCTGCAGCAATTCTCATCTTAAAACCCTATCCTGAGTCAGGATTTGTGCCATTGAGTCCTTTAAGCATAAACTGCATTAAATGATCCCAGTCATCGAATGGAAGATACTGCATTAAAGCGCGAAGATGTTCAAACAAGTCCGCCGTGAGGGTAGCAAGCCGCGCACGGCACGGTAATAAGCATCGACCCAATCCAGCGTGGTATGAAGCAAATAGGCAAGTAGCACCCGTGTGGCCATCAAATTCGCTAAATGGTGTTGGCCGTGACCGAAGTTATGGTCGAAATGATAACCGTGGTTCTTGAGCACGTTATTGTTTTCGTTTTCAATTTTCCAACGGCATCGGCCTGAAGCGGCGATGTCGATGACCGTCTCATCGTCGATGGCATGGGTCGTCACCCAGGCATTGCGGTAGAGCTGTTTGCCGTTTTCGTCGGTTTCCGTCAATTCGCACCAATTAAGCATCAAGGTGTCGTCGCTGTTACGGAGCGGCAAGTGATGCATGTAACGGTAATGCTCGGTGATGTGCCGTTTACCGTTCCAGCGTTTGCGTTCCACGACCCGCACCTGGTCGGTACGTTCAAAATCGGCGAGCCAATCGTATAACGCGGAATGGGAATCCGGTTTGCAGACCAGCAGGAGATGAAAGCCCTGCTCGATGGCCCTTTGGCAAAAGTCGTGATGACAATACAAATCGTCGCCGAGTAAGGTGGCACGCCACGGTGCATACCGTGCGCCCCAGGCATCCAGCCACCGCTTGGCCGCGGCCAGTTCGCAGTCTTGCTTGTCCTGACCGTCTTGCGGCTGGACAAACTCGGGTGGCAAGGGCACCACCTGGGGCTGCCCCGGCGCCACGATGACCGGCGTCACGGCGGTATGGCGATGCAAGGTTTTGCCGTTCTTCATCGTTTGCCGAGTGCACTGTGGGCAGGCGATTTTCTCCGAGGCAAAAAAGTCAGTGCCATCCAGTGCGATGAGCAGTGTGTTGACGGTACGGCGGAAAGAATCTAAATAACCGTTTTGATGGAGCCCCTCGCTAATGTCCGCGAACACCGGATAGACCTGCTGCGGCGGGATCCGGTCGAGAAGGGTCCGGACTTGATTCATACTGGGAATTGAGTGCACGCCAAACAGCGATTGCGCATTATTTTTCCCATGCGCACCTGGTAATCTAAAAACGAGGGACTTTGAGTAAAAAATACGGAAAATGCGCTTAACGCGGCATCTTAAACGGCATATTTCAGGTTGTTGCTGGTGGCGGTTTTTCGGCTGTCCGGCAGTGTGCTAAATGCGGCGCGGGTTTTGTCAATCAATGAGCGCGCTGTAAAGGGTGCCGGTTTCGTTGAGGGATGAAAGGGACTGGCCATAAGCTTCCGTGCGGGTTGTAAAAATTAAACAAGCTATGTTAATGGCCAATGAAACTGAGCCAAAAATGGTTAACAATTTTGAGCCACTTTTCTAGACTATTTTACAAATAAATCTGACAGAGTCCCGAAGTTTTTCAGGGAACATCGTGAAGGAGCCCGTCAAGGGTTATGCAAGCAAGCATCTATAGCTACTACTATGACCGGCTGGTATCGACTCAACTGCTGTCACTTACTCAGATAGCGCGGTGGGTCACATTTGACAGGAGTGGCGCAGTGATAATGTCAATTTGCTCGCCTAAATCCAGACGCTCAATTGGGTGTCGGGAGCATTAAATAGTAGAAATTAGATAGTGACCTCGACCGGCGGGTTTTGGCCGTTTTGAGCCATTTTTAATTGTTCTTTTCAGTGTCAGCTTTAAAACGGCATTCGGCGACGGCGTCATGATTGGCCCGATTCTTTTGGGCGCGGTTAAACCCATTCACATGTTCACGCCTCTGTGGATCGTCAATATGTCCGCGCACGGTCATGGACGCCAATGTGTAAGGCCTAAGGACGATCGAGTTGGGCTGAACAAGCCCAATGCGGAATTACCGCGCGAGCAAGGGTTACGAGCCGGCCTCGATCAAACCAACTCCCTGTTGGGACAGGCTCTCAGGTCCAATCCATAATCAGTTGTAGCCAACAGGGGCGGTTCGACCAAGGTCAGTACTGTATTAGGTACCAAAGTTTCCAACACCATTCGCTCGTTTCGCCTACGCCGGCTTTCCTCTCAAACGCAAATTCCGGTAGGGGGTTCAGCTGTTTCAGATTCATTCGGCTGCGTTTGATCGATATGCGCATCCATCCGCATCCGGCCCGTCGTGACCTGCAGAAATTGGCCGTTTGCGACGCGGATCAATGACTGCTCTAAACCCCCATCCCTGGCTGAGCGTTATAGGTATCCGGTTATTTTTAAACGGTAGTGCTCGATGCTGAGTAACAACAGCGCCCTATTCAGCGCTTGCAACGGGAAAGGCTCACGGCAAAAGGCTTAAAGCAAAGGGAAAAAGGTAAAAAAAGGTGCAAAGGGAAGGCGGCCTTAACGGGAAAGGGCTTATCCCTAAAAGGCTTATCTACTGGTTAAAAGGCGGGGCCGATAGATCAAAACCCTCGCAAAAGCAGACAGGGTTTTACCTGTATCTTTACCGGCCAACCCGGCAGACTTCTCTCACACATGACGGAGATTCAAGGTCCAGTCCTGGGCGCTCCCGAGTCATTGCGAGTGTAACCATGAAGCCAAACCTTTGCCATTCTGCCACCTTGATAGTGCAGCCAACCGTACTGGCAGTGCTAGTCGGCTGCGCCTACCAACAACCCCCGCACGCCCGCAGCAGCAAACCGGATCCCTCCTCGATCAGCAGTTTAGAGGCGATCAGTGGCGGACCAGCCGCTGCCCTGCGTCTGGCTATTTATCAAAACAGCGCCAAGAGCCGACCCGCGTCCAGCGTGCAAACCGGGCGTTACAGTGCCTTGATCGCAGGCCCGACGGATCCGCAGCGTCATCCTTTGCACGTCATCATCGAGGTGACGATTCCGGAGGAACACAGCACCGTCGAACAAGCCCTTCGCTACCTGTTAAGACGCAGTGGTTATAGCTTAGAGGCTGTGCTACGACCCGATGTCGCCCGACTGCTGGCCAAACCGCTGCCGGAGGTGCATCGCAAATTGGGCCCGATAGCTTTGCAAGACGCGCTGACCGTGCTGGTGACGCCTTACTTTTTGGTCAGCGAAGACCCAATCAACCGGCTGATCCGCTTCGTGCCCATTGATACAGCCGGGGAGGGCCGTGATGATGCCTGAGCCGCAACCCTCGCGGCCAAACCAGGCAGCCCAAGCCGGGCAATTTAAGCCCCTGCCACACTGGCTCTTGCTCGGCGGTATCGTCTTGAGTGTGCTGGTAATGAGCCTGCTCGGCGGGTTATTGTCTGGCAGGCTTCATAAGCCCGCACCTGATGCTCAGGTTGCCGTTGAAACCCCGGTTGCCGCAGCCCACCCTAAACAAGCTGGTCAGCCACTTGCTGCACCGAACAAAACCGCGGCCACGCCAGCGCCTGAAGCAGGGGATAAACCGGTTGCGGCCAGCAGCCCAAACTCGGATCCGCTGGTCGTAGCCGCAGCCGCCGCAGCTCCAGAGCCAACGGCCATGCTGACTCAGGACATCTCCGCGCTCAAAGCCGCGCTGGCCGATCAGCTCAGGCACCAACAGGAGGGGCACAGCCAACAAGCAACTCAACTCGCCGCCTTGCAGCAGCAACTGACGGCCCAGGCCAGCCAGCTTGCCCAGCTCGACCGCCTTTTAAATGAGACCGCCGCCAAAGCCAAACCGCACACCCCGCCGAAACCTAAAGCCTCCGGCATTCGGAAAGAACCGGCCACAGTCGCGGTTCCCTTCCAATTGGTCAGTATCGATCAATGGGGCGAGACCCACGTAGCGGTCCTGCGCCAGGGCGGGCAACTGCATGAAAAAACCACCGGACAGACCCTTCAGGACTGGCAGCTCATCGCCATTAACCCGGTTGAGCAGACGCTGAGCGTCAAATCGCCGGCCGGCTTCCTGCACACCCTGGCCATCAGCACCCACCTGAATAGCCATTAGACCCTATACCATGCTAAGCCATCAGCACCCAGCAACCGTCTTCGCCGTCGTCATGACCATTATGGCCGGAGACCTGCAACCGGCCCTGGCAGCGGATTCCCAGGACCAGGTCCTGACTTATAAAGACTCCCAAGCCCAAGCCCTTGATGAAGCCTCGCAGCGCCGGCAACAGTGGTCACTCACCGAGGAACAATGGACGCGTTATCAAACTCTGATGCAAGGCCTTCGTGGCAGCATCAGTCCGGCCACGATTTCACCGATCGAAGTGCTGGGCACGCATGCGGAAACCGAGCAGGAACGCCGTTACTATGCGGAACTCTGGGCGCGAATGCGCCATGAGGATGCCGAGCGCATTCTCGCGTTTCAGCAGGCTTATGATGAAGCCTTTCAAAAACTGTACCCCCATGAAACGCTGATCGACAGAGCCCGCCTGCCGCGCCCGGCAGCTAACGATCAGACGATTGCCGAGGGCGATCGGCTCCTGGTCTTTCTGCAACTCAACCACTGCCCGGCCTGTGACAACCTGGTACAGCGCATCGTCCATCAGGCCGCGCTTAAATACCATCAGCTGGATCTGTATTTTGTCGATACCCAGCCCCAACGCGATGAGGGCTTGATAAAACAGTGGGCGCACCAGCAAAACTTAAATCCCCAGCGCTTAACAGCCGGCACTCTCACCCTGAACCACGATCTGGGAACCTATTTCAAAGTAACCCGTCAGCGGCTCGGGCCGATGCCGCAGGTCTTTAAACTTCATGGTCAGACACTGGAAGCGCTGCGCTTATAGTCCCTGCTCACGGTGCTGTGTCATAACAGACCCGACTGAGCGGCGCGAGAACCCATCGATGAACCCAACTGCCTTGCTCCGCTGGGTCGGCCGCAGCCTACCCATAGTGTGTTGTGTCTGGCTTCAGCCCGGCACTGCCCATGAGGCCATACCGGCCAGTTATCAACGCATCGCCGCTGAACACCACCTGCCGCCGGCGGTGCTATACAGTGTTGCGGTGACCGAGAGCGGTCAAACACTGCCTAACGGCCAAGTCCGGCCCTGGCCCTGGACCCTGAATGTAGCCGGCCTGCCGAAACGCTATCCGACCCGCTTAGCGGCCTGGCAGGGACTGACGGCCTATTTAAAACAAGGCATCGATTTGATCGATATTGGCCTCATGCAAGTCAACTGGCGCTATCACCGGCAGCAACTGGGCTCGCCCTGGCAAGCCCTGGAACCGTTCAACAATACCCGCACCGGTGCCAAGATCCTTCAAAGTCACTATCAACAGACCGGCACCTGGCCCAGCGCCATCGGCCGCTATCATTCACCCGGCTCAAAGCCCGCCCAACGGCAACGGGCCAAACAGTACGCCCAACGGGTAATCAAACAGCTGGCCCGTGTTCAGGGCGGGCATCAGGCCCTTGGCTCAGAAGGCTATTAACCATACCGTTGTCCCAGGTATTGATCAACCGGTCAAGATAGTTGTCGCCAACCGGACAGGATAATTGTCGCCGAAGATCCGCAAGCCAAATCAAATTACAAAGAGACCGGTTAGCCTGGATTGAGCAGACCGGCAATTTGCTCCAGCATCGTTTGATGGGTGGAATAATCAACGGTAATCGCCGACTGCTGACCCTCATGCAGTAAGCGTAACGACGGATAAGCCGTTACGCCCATATTCCGTGACGTTTGAATGTCATGCTGTAAAGCCTGCTCAATCTCGGGACTCCGTAAAGCTCGGCCAAACGCAACCGTATCCAGGTCAACTTCCGCAGCGCATTGTTCAAGCGTGTCAAGCAGCGATGGATTTCGAGCCTGTTGGTAATAGGCTGATTGAATGGCCCGTAACAGCTGTGTTTCACAGTCAGGGCCTTGTTCTCTGGCGGCCAATAAGGCCCGGCAGGCCGGATAGGTGGAACGGATCGGCGTGGTCGCGGTCCAGAAGTCAAAATTGAACCGCACTCCGGGCACCGTTGTTTCAATATGCCGCCAGGTTTGCTGAATGGCCTGCTGCATCTCAAGTGGCATCGGTGTTGTGGTGTCCGGCGCCAGGCCGCCCAGCACATAATGAAACCCTATCACCGGCGGTAAATCCCGTTGCAACGCCTGCAAGCTCGTGCTGAACGCATAGCACCAACTGCACATCGGGTCATGGATATACAACAATCGCGGTTCCGGCATGGCTTTACTCATCAGTGGTCGTTAACAGGACAGGGCCTCATTGTAACCAGACCATAGACTTTACGCCCGGTAAAAAGCCGGAAAAAGCCCGCAAGTTGCACTAAGCTAAATCAACCGATCAAGACCTGAACCGTTACACTGAACGACATGAATCAAAACATGAGTACGCAACAAGGGAAACTGGCGCGCTGGATTGAGGCGAGGGGCTTTGGCTTCATTAAACCTGAAACCGGTCAGGGCGAACTGTTTATTCATATTAGCGCCTTTAAAAACCGGGGCCGACAACCTGTGGTTGGCGATGTCATTTTCTATCACGTCAGTGTTGATCGTGACGGTAAAACCCGTGCCATCAATGCCCGGATAGCGGGTGTCAAAGAAGACACAATAAGCCCAGACGCCTGGTCATTGCTGCCATTAGACAAAGACTTACCCAACCCACGTAAAGTCCCTGAAAACCAAGCCTCTTCAAACAAGGCCAACTTGCCATCGCAATGGCCTCAGGTGCAACGACCCCCCAAAAGTTTCAATAGCCAGCCTGTTATCCTCCTGATAGCGGTGACAATTGGCATAGCCGCGTGGATTAAAGTCCAGGGTTTGACTCAACAGACAGCGCCTCAAGCCGTTACAGCCAGCCTGCCGACATTACAGACACGAGCACCTCGGTTTCAATGTCAGGGTAAAGAGTGGTGTTCAGAGATGGCATCCTGTGAAGAAGCCACTTTCTATTTGGAGAACTGCCCCAACACCAAAATGGATGGGGACAACGATGGCATCCCGTGCGAACGTCAGTGGTGTTGATGAGTGCCGCTGACCGTGTTAACGCTCTTCCAACCCGAGGAACAACGATGAAACTGGCCATTCTGTTAAACCTGCTGTTATTAGCCACCGCCGCTCACGCCCAAGAGCCGGCGCAAGCCGATTATTGTCACGATGCCACCATTAATAATGATTGGCGCAAACACATTGCTGCGTATCCGCAGGATCCGATCATTTTAAAACTGGCGGGCCTGCGCGAAGGGTTGTGCCTGATGATCGAGCGAGGTCAGATCACCCAAGAGCAGGGCATCAACATCTGGGAAGATGAACGGCAACGCAGCCTGGTCGACAGAAACAAAGAACAAGCCCTGCACATGCCCAACTATACGCTGTAGTGATTAACCTCAGTGGCTACACAACAGCAGCGCATCGCCAGCATTCCACGATCATCCTCAATTGGCTGGTACTTTGATTTCGAATCTCGCGTAAAATCACCCTGTTGCCAGGGAGAAACGTGATGTCTGACGTGTTGATAGTTATTTTTGTCCTCTATATTATTTATCTCATTATGAAAAAACCAAAATCCACCCCCGAAACAGCTGTCCCTAAAAAACCCAGCCCCGCTCAGAAACCCCCTGAAAAGATTCAAACCGAGCAGGTCGAAACAAAGAATGAAGTGCCCGCTGCGCCCGAAGTGACGCCAGCTAAAGCGGCGCCTAAAAAGTCCAGCCCCGCTCAGAAACTCCCTAAAAAGGTTCAAGCTGCAGAGGCCAAAGCTACCATTGAAGTGCCTTCTGTTGCCAAAGTGACGCCAGCTAAAGCGGCACCTAAAAAACCCAATGTCCTGCAGAAAGCACCCAAGACGGCTGAAGATCTGCTTGTCGAGCCGGTAGCGACGTCGGACATCACCGTAAAAGACCGTATCGGCCTGACTGCAGGCCTTATTTGGCAATACCTCGCAGACCATGGCGCTACCCCGGTAGCCAAATTGATGCGGGAGCTTCCGGAAGAAGAAAAAATCATTCACCGCAGTATCGGCTGGTTAGCGCAGGAAGGTAAAATAACCCTGGACATCGTTGACCGGGCCGAGACTATCGCGCTGAAAGACTAACGGTATTTCAGGCTGGCGAAGGTGCCGGGCAAGGGGCTCGGTCATCCATGGCTTCTGGACCCCGGCCATCCGTGCCGGGGCGACAGCTACGATTAACGCGAACAGGGCCTTCGAAACACGACTCCCTAGCCCAAAATCCTGGTAAGGACAGGCTTCAGCGCCCCCAGGTTGCCAAGAAAAATTAACCTCAGGACGTGAAGATTTTTTATTTCTCTACTATAAATAACGCGCACCCTCTTTTCATTAACACTCAGGAACCTCTTCTATGAATAAAGCCGACTTAATCGATGCCATCGCTCAGCACGCCCAATTAACCAAAGCCGATTCAAGCCGGGCGCTGGACGGTTTACTCCACACCATCGAAACCGCTTTAAAAGCCGGCGATTCAGTCGCTTTGGTCGGTTTTGGCACGTTTGCCGTCAAGGCCCGCGCCGAGCGCACCGGACGCAATCCCCAAAGCGGAGAAGCCATCACTATTGCGGCCGCCAACATTCCAGGCTTCAAACCCGGAAAAAACCTGAAAGACGCGGTTAACCCTTAAACGCTGCGGGGCTGAGGCCATCGGCCCCGGTTTTTGTTTCGTGTTTTCACAGCTTTTAGAGCCTGCGCCGCCTGCGTTTAACACGCCTTGCCTTTCTAATACTCCTGGCAAACCTTCACTCGATAAAACCCTGGCCTTTGAAAACAGGGTTTTGAGTTCGCTTTAAGCGGGCCATGATCCACAATGCGGACGTTTCTCAGCGAACGCAGTGAATCAACCATGCCCAATCGATCCCTCGCCTTGAGTCTGCTCGTCTTGCTTGTGCCGATGCTCAGTGTCGGCGCACCGGTGGTCATTTATGACAGCGGCCGCACCACACGGTTGCCGGATCAGCCGGACACCGTCCACGTGCAAACGCCGGTGACAGCGGATTTTGCGGTGCATCTCGAGCCGTTACCGGTCACCAGTCCCAAGCTGTCACCGGGTAAAGTCGAGGCCCGCAGCCTCGACCGGCGCTATCTGGAGCGGCCGGTCTTCATGGTCGGCGCGGATCCGTTGTCGCTGCGCTGGTTGGCGGTGCATCAAGCCGCGCTGAAACGCCATCAGGCCCTCGGTCTTGCCGTCAACGTCGCCACCGCCGCGCAATTACAGCAACTGCAACAAGCCGCCGGCGGTCTGGCCATTTACCCGGTGGCCGGGGATGCGCTGGCCCGGCAACTGGACCTGGCTCATTACCCGGTGCTGATCACCGGGTCCCGGATCGAACAATGACGACGCAGTATCCGCTGGAAGCCTTGTTGCGGCCGCCGGTGGAGCTCTGGTCAGCTGCCTGCGCCTTCAGTTGCGCGCTGATTGCGGGCCTGGCACCCTGGGCCATGATGATGACGCCCTCGGTCGCCTATGCCACCGCGGCCTTATTGACAGGGTTTGGCCTGAGCCGCACACGGGACGCGTGGAGAGTCTTGCGTTACCAGCGCAACATGCGCAAACTGACGCGCTATGACATCACCGCCCGCGCGATCCCGGTCAGCCGGCAGCGCTTGTTTCTGGGTAAAGGCTTCCTCTGGCAGCAACAACACAGCCAGCGCTTACGCGACACACTCAATCCTCGAGTCAGACACTACATCGAACCTTCAGCCCTGTATCAGTTAGCCCGGCGTCTGGAAATCCGTTGGGAACACACGCCGGTCTTGAACGGCTTGGCCAAACTGCTCCACCGGTCAGCCTGGTGGAATCCGGTGGCGCCTTTACCGCCGGTCGGCGGGAAAGCGGCGATTCATGCCGTGGAATGGCGCGAACAGACCGTGACCATGGATGTGCGGGAACGGGTCGGCCATATGCTGGTGTTAGGCACCACCCGGGTCGGCAAAACCCGGCTGGCCGAACTCCTGATCACCCAGGATATCGCCCGCGGCGATACCGTCATCGTCTTCGATCCCAAAGGCGATGCCGAACTGATGAAACGCGTGGTGGCGGAGGCCAAACGCGCCGGCCGCAGCAAAGCCCTCTATATTTTCCATCTGGGTTATCCGGAGATCTCCTGCCGTTATAACGCCATCGGCAATTTCTCCCGGATCACTGAAGTCGCTACCCGCCTGACCAATCCCTTGCCCAGCGAAGGCAACTCGGCGGCGTTTCGGGAATTTGCCTGGCGCTTTACCAACATGATTGCCGTGGCCCTGGTCAAAATGGGCAAACGCCCCGACTATCAATTGATCACCCGGTATATCACCCACATCGAACCGCTGTTGACCGACTACTACCGGCACTGGCTGCCCGAGGTGGCACCGCCTGATTGGGAACAGCAGGTGCAACGCATGGCCGCCACCATCAACGAACGCGACTTGCCCTTTGCCCTCAAAGGCCGCTCGCCGGAAGTCATTGCCCTGGTGCGCTATGTCAAAGAGCAAGGCTTTTACGACGCCGTCGCCGACGGCCTGCGCTCGGCTTTTGAATACGACAAAACCTACTTCGATAAAATTGTGGCCTCCTTACTGCCGCTGATGGAAAAACTGATCACCGGTAAAACCGCCGCCTTGATCTCCCCGGACTACACCGACCTGACCGATACCCGGCCCATCATCGACTGGCGGCAGATCATCCGCCGCCAAGGAATTGTCTATGTGGGTCTGGATGCCTTATCGGACATGGCTGTTGCTGCCGCCGTCGGCAATTCGATGTTTGCCGATCTGGTCTCGGTGTCCGGGGAAATCTACAAGCACGGCACCGACCGCGGCCTGCCCGATGCCGAAAAAACCCAGACACTGCCGACCATTTCCCTGCATGCCGATGAATTCAACGAACTGATCGGTGATGAGTTTATCCCCTTGCTGAACAAAGCCGGGGGCTCCGGCTTTCAAGTCACCGCCTATACCCAAACCTGGTCCGATGTCGAAGCCCGGATCGGCAACAAAGCCAAAGCCGGGCAGGTGGCCGGCAACTTCAATACCCTGATCATGCTTCGGGTCAAGGAACTGGCCACCGCCGAAATGCTCACCACGCAACTCGATACCTGCAACATCAGCACCATCATGGAAGTCTCCGGCGTCAACGATTCCGCCGATCCTCATTCCCCCATCGATTTTACCTCGCAAAACCAGGATAGGATCTCGGTGACCGAGATGCCGATGATAGCCCCGGCCACCGTCATGGCCTTACCCAAAGGTCAGGCCTTTGCCTTGCTGGAAGGTGGTCAACTCTGGAAAATCCGCATGCCCTTGCCTACCAAAACCAATGATACGTTGCTGCCCAACACCCTGAAGGAAGTCGCCGAGGAAATGAACCGTCGCTATATGACCAGCGACCACTGGTGGGCTGTCTGAGTGGCAGCGCCGCGTCAAACTCAACCGGCCGCGCAACCAACCGCAGAGCCGGGGCTGTTCGCGGCAACCCTGACGCGAGCGCTGCAAGCCGTCATCTTTCTGCTGATGACCTTGTGCTTCTCGATACTGCTGGAATGGCTGGGCATGGCCACGGGCTTTTGGCAGGCGCCTGGCAGTCAACACAGTGAGCGTATGCTGGAAGAGGAACTGCGTGTTCTGAATGACGATTTTCAACGCAGCGTCATCGTAGCCCGACCGGCCGACTTTGCCCGGCGCTTTGCCGATCAATGCTATGACCTGACCTTCCATAAAACCGGACTGCAAGCCGCCGTGATCTGGCTGGCAACGCCCACCGCCGGGGTCAACGACCAACCCTTCAGACGCCGCTTACACGCGGCCTATCAACAGGTTCACGCCTATATCGAAGCGGCCATCAACGTCATCCGTATCTTTGCCGTGCGTCTGGCGGTTTTGACCCTGGCCCTGCCGGCCTTTATCCTGCTCGCCTTGCTGGGCCTAACCGACGGTCTGGTGCAACGCGACATCCGGCGCTGGAGCGGCGGCCGGGAAAGCGCGTTTGTCTACCACTGGGCCAAAAAAATCATCTATCCCGCCCTGATCACCCCCTGGATCCTCTATCTGGCCATTCCCGACAGCATCCACCCCAACCTGATCGTTCTGCCGTTTGCCGTGTTATTTGCTGTCTCGGTCAGAGTCATGGCTTCGACGTTTAAGAAGTATTTGTAGCGGGGTAGGGGCGATGATTTTCGCCGTCAAACGCTCAGATTACCGAAATGAAGGCTAACAATAAAACCAAGGCGACATTCGCAGCAATGCCTTGCCGCCCGTTGGGGACCGATCGAATAACCGCAGTACCATTTCATGTTGAAACATTCCCAAATTTCAAAGAAGGTATGAAGAAAGCAGATGAGACGGGGATTGGACATTTAATAAATTGCTAATGCTATTGGGGTCTATTATTCTACTATCGGTTGACCGAATAATAGAACTTCGCCCAATAATGCTTGATTGCAAGGCTTGACGCCGTCGATTTCGGCAAACTGTATACCCGTGGCAATCATCGTTACCAAGCAGATTCTTGAATCTGATTTTAAAAAAATGTACTTCAGAAAAAAATATGGATATTCATCATGCAAGATAAAAAGATAGCGATCATTACCTCTGTTATTCCTAAGCTTAACCTAGCTTTTCAGCAAAATTCTTTGCCACTAATTACAGAAATCGAATTAAGGAATAGTAGCCAGCAAAATTTTCGTGATCTTGAATTGGTTTTAACTAGTTCGCCCTGTTTTCTTATTGAGCGAACTTGGTTTATCGATAAGCTTGCAGCTGATACCCAAGTCATTTTAGAGGATATCAGAGTTGAGCTAAATGCCGATTTTTTGCGAGCCGTACACGAATCTTTACTGGGTGAAATGACGTTCACTCTAAGATCAGGCGTAGAACTTCTTGATGTAAAAACAAAAAAAATTGAATTATTAGCTAAAGATGAGTGGGTGGGCACGAGGATATTGCCGGAAATTCTGGCGGCTTTTGTGCAACCTAATGATAAAGCCGTGCAAGCCATTTTACGCGATGCATCGAAGATGCTTGAAGTCAGTGGTCAGTTAGCTTCGATTGAAGGTTATCAATCCAAAAATCCACGACGCGTGGCTAATATTGTCAGTGCTCTATGGAGTGCCGTGTGCAAGTTGGATCTTAGCTATACAACTCCACCCGCTAGTTTTGAAGAAGAAGGGCAACGGGTGCGCTTACCTTCAAAAATAGTAGAAACCCGTCTGGCAACGTGTTTGGATACGTCGTTATTATTTGCATCTTGCCTTGAGCAATCAGGTTTAAATGCGTTGGTTATCTTTACTAAAGGTCATGCCTTTACGGGTTGCTGGTTGAGTGATGACGACCTTTCATCTGCGGTGATTTATGACGCTCAAGCTTTGCGTAAACGCTGTCAATTAAATGAATTGATTGTATTTGAAACCACTCTTTGTACTAATAAACCACCGGCTAAATTTAGTTTGGCCAAACAAGAAGCTGAAGACAAGTTAAATAATGATGCGGAATTTGTTCTGGCGATTGATATTAAGCGCGCTAGATCCGCTCGTATTAAACCATTGTCTGATATAGAGTTAGCTGGCGGGTATCAGGCAAATATTGTCGTTGATGAAATTGAATTGCCTGTTGAAATTATCACCGACATTCCTGAGCAAAGTATTGATGCTAATAATGCCCCGGAGACCATTTTTGATACGCCAGAAGCACGCATAGAAAACTGGAAGCGTCAGTTGCTGGATTTAACTATGCGTAATCGCTTATTAAACTTTACCAGTCGTACCAGAGCAATTGAAATCAATTGCCTCGATATAGCCAGTCTTGAAGATATGCTGGCTGACAATCATAAATTTAAGATTATATCGATTGATACCTTAAACGTTGACACTGATCCGCGCTCGGAGCATTTGCATTTGCAACAACATCAGGAAAATTTGCTTTCTGAAAAATTGCAGCGGCACTTAACCAGAAAAGAGTTGATTGCAAACTCGGATAGTAAAAAACTCACTACAGATTTGTTGGAACTTTACCGCTCAGCGAAGGAGTCAGTTCAGGAAAGTGGTGTCAATATTCTTTATATTGCTTTAGGATTTTTAGAGTGGACTAACGGTAAAGATGCACAGCGAATTTATAGAGCTCCACTGATTTTAATTCCAATTGAAATTACACGTAAAAGTGTGAACTCAGGTTTTCAGTTGCAAGCCCATGAGGATGAGCCGCGATTTAATCCCACCTTGTTGGAAATGCTAAAACAAAATTTTGCACTTGAAATTCCTGAGTTAGAAGGCAATCTGCCGACCGATGAGCATGGTTTAGATGTTAAGAAAATCTTAAATATTCTGCGTATAAAGATAAAAGAGATTGTTGGTTGGGAGGTTGAAGAGAGCGTGGTTGTTTCCACCTTTTCATTTGCGAAATATTTGATGTGGAACGATTTATGTGAACGTGTCGATGCCTTAAAAGAAAGTGCGGTAGTTAAACATTTGATTGAAAGCCCCCGAGACATGTATACCGGAACGGGTATCGAATTTCCAGATCCTAGACATCTCGATGCTTCCCGACACCCCAGAGATACGTTTATCCCTTTACTAGCCGATAGCTCGCAAATTGCTGCTGTATATGCAGCAGAAGCAGGTAAGGATTTTGTTTTAATCGGGCCGCCCGGTACCGGTAAAAGTCAGACCATTGCTAATATGATTTCTCAGTTATTAGCGACTGGGAAAACTGTATTATTTGTTTCGGAAAAAACTGCGGCTCTGGAAGTTGTTTATCGCCGCTTGTACCAGGTTGGTTTAGGCGAGCATTGTCTTGAATTACACTCTGCAAAAGCCAAAAAGTCAGATGTTATTGCGCAACTAGGTAAGGCTTGGGGCGCTGTTGATATTTCAGGACAGAATTGGGAAAAAGACGCAGAACGCTTAGCGCAAGTCAGAAGCGATTTGAATAAATATGTGGATCGCTTACATCATCGTTATCCAAATGGACTGACGCCACATCAAGCGATGGGCGTGGTCATCAAGTACAGTGATGTGCCGGCGGTGAAATTGCACTGGCACAGTCCGGCCGAGCATTCCTTAGAGACGTTTGAAGCACTGCATGACATTACTAACCGTATTGACGCCAATAGTATTGAGTTAACAGGCATCGGTTTGGATGTTTTTTCACAAATTACGACTGGCGAATGGTCGCCGACTTGGCAAAGTGAAGTCTTAGGTTTAGCAGGTGGTGCGCAGCAAGTAATTAAAGCACTGGAATTTGCATCTAATGAGTATGCACAGCACTTAGGATTAAATTTAACCTTTAACCAATTGTCTCAATTGGTTGCATTACAAAAACTAGCGGTGCTGTTACCAGATGCTTTTGCTGAAAATTACGGTTTTGGTTTTTTGCCACAAGCGCCAGTGCAGCGTAAAGAACTACTGGAATTGTCTGACTTGGTTGAACAGTTTCATAGCCGAATGAAGGGCGTCAAAAACCATTTTAGACGCGCTGCATTGGACTGTGATCTGGAAGATCTTAAAGATAAGTGGCTGGAATCTCAAGAGAAATGGTTTTTAGCCAAGTGGCTGGGAAAACGCTCGGTCAAAAAAGCATTAGGAAAAAATATAGGTAAAAAAATTCATCCTGAACACATGTCGGATGATTTCGATGTTTTAATTGAGGCCAAGAATTTTCAAGGAAAAATTCTTAAATATCAACATCTGTCATCTGTTGTTGGTAAATATTGGGAAGGCGTAGATTCGGATACCGTATGGATTAGAACGGCATGTGACTGGATGGATGGTGTGTTAAGTGCTTTGGCAAATGTGAGTACAAATGCTGGACAAATGGCTGCTAATAAGCAGCATATCTCACTGTTAGTGATAGATCAAAATGAATTACTAGAGCGCAATGCGACTATCGGTGCTAAAGGCACAGCCTTTATAGAGCAGTTTAGTCACTATCAACAACATGCAGAACAATTGGCTACCGTTATCGGCTCTCAAGCAGGGGATGTTTTTAAAGCTACAGGGGAGAATGATTTCTTCCAACGGGTTATTGAGCAATGTGATGCCTGGTTAGCACACAAAAATAAACTGTTTTATTGGTGTGCTTGGCGAAAAGTGAGACAGGATGCTATTTCCGCTGGCTTAGCCCCTTTAATTGAAGGTATTGAACAAGGGTATACTGATGGTTTATCCGCAAAAGAATTGTTATTGGTTAATTATTCACGTTGGTGGGTTAATTCGGTTATTGATTATGACGAGGTGTTGAGAAACTTTATTCCGGCTGAACATCGTCAAAAAATCGAAATATACCATCAGTTAGATACTGATTTTATGCAGCTTACTCAGGAATATGTCAGGGCCCTGTTAGCTAGCAATATCCCTAAAGCACAAGACATCGAAAAAGGATCTGAGTGGGGTGTGTTAGCGCGTGAGATTCAAAAGAAAACACGCCACATGCCGTTGCGGCAATTAATGAGTCAGATGCCGGAGGTGATTACCAAATTGACCCCTTGTGTGATGATGAGTCCCATGAGTATTGCGCAATATCTTCCTGCAAATAGTAAGTCGTTTGATGTGGTTATATTCGACGAAGCTAGTCAGATTACTGTATCTGATGCAATTGGTGCAGTTGCAAGAGCTAAACAGGCTATTGTGGTCGGTGATCCAAAGCAGCTTTCACCCAGCTCCTTCTTTGCTAAGAAATCAGGCAATGATGAATACTCCGATGATTTTGAAGAGGATATGGAATCTATTTTAGATGAATGCTTAGCCGCAAACATTCCTTGTATAAATCTAAATTGGCATTACCGCTCACGCTGTGAATCGTTAATTACCTTTTCTAATCATAAATACTATGGTGGTAAGCTAGTTACCTTTCCGAATAATGATGCTCGCGGCATGTCAGTGCATTATCACGCAGTTGATTCTATCTATAAGGAAGGCCAAAATCGCATCAATCGAGGTGAGGCGGAAGCGATTGTCGAGGATATTGTTACCAAATTACGTCAATCTGGCTTTAATAAATCAATTGGCATTGTGACCTTTAATATGGATCAACAAAAATTGATAAGTGATTTATTTGAAGTAGCACGTAGTCAATACCCGGAAATAGAACCGCACTTTGCTGAAGACAAATTTGATTCTGTATTTGTTAAAAATTTAGAAAGCGTTCAAGGAGATGAGCGTGATTTAATTTATTTTTCTATCACCTTCGGTAAAGATGCTGCCGGTAAGTTGAGTATGAATTTTGGCCCAATGAATCAAGCCGGTGGCACGCGTAGATTAAATGTTGCGGTAACCAGAGCCAAAGAAGAAATGCATGTGTTTGCTTCATTAAAACCGGAACAAATCGATTTATCGCGTACCGCTGCCGAAGGTATCAGGGATTTAAAACATTTTCTTGAATATGCTCAACGTGGTGTTTCCGCATTGACTGAAGCAGTTGGTGCCCCAGGTGGCTTTTTTGACTCACCATTTGAACAAGCCGTAGCTGAAAGGCTGCATGCAAAAGGCTGGGTAACGCATTCTCAAGTGGGTGTATCTGGATTCAGAATTGATCTTGGTGTGATTAATCCTGATGCGCCTGGTCTGTATCTGAGTGCTGTTGAGTGTGACGGCGCTAGTTATCATAGTTCTGCTACTGCCAGAGATCGTGACTTTTTAAGAGAGCAGGTATTAAGATGCTTGGGTTGGAAGGTAATTCGTATCTGGTCAACAGATTGGTGGATTGATCCCCAGTCAGCTTTAGAACATGTCGATGAGCAATTACATAAGCTGTTGGCAGAGTATCGAGCAAAATCTTTGCCTTAACTAGTACCCAGCTTCCGAAATACATTCGATAATCTAAACAAGCAGAGGTTTGCCAATATAAGTCCATCGAAACGGTTTTGCTAAAGTCACATTAAAAAACTCAATGAATGACAGAATGCGTGCATTTAAAACTTCCTTTGATGGAAAACTCCCACGTTTTAGTAACCGACGGCTCAGGATACCGAACCAGATTTCTATCTGATTAAGCCATGAACAATGTTTGGGCGTATACACAAAACGGATACGATGATCAGAGCATTGTAAAAAGTCTGCGCGGGAAGCCATATTCTCTAAAATACCGGATTTGCCTTTCTCGCCTAATGCGTCTTTTATGCCGCAGAGCTCCGCCACGCATGCCACCAACGAGGCCGACTTATGGGTATTGAGCTGGTCGGCGACAAACACCCATTTTGCATCGGGATCGGTTGCTACCGTTGCCCGGATGTGAGCCACAAAGTCGTCTTCTGTCCGGGTGTCGCCAAGAGTGGGACAGATGACTTTACCGGTAGCCACTTCAAAATTAGCTATCAGGGTTTGTGTGCCATGCCGCGTGTATTCAAACTCATGCAACTCCAGTTTCCCTTTGGACATCGCATGGTCGGGATGTATCCGTTCCAGTGCCTGAATGCCCGTCTTTTCATCAACACTAATCACATGCACGCCCGACTCATGAAGCTCCTGTGCTTGGTGATAAAGTTTACACACCGCTCTCACGTCTTGCCGAAAGTCCGCTTCATTATCGACCTTATGATTCAACCAATATTTGATCCGATGGGGTTTTAAATTCCCCTGATTTTAAAAAACGCCCGACACTGCTGGCTGATATGTTGGCGACAATACCCCGATTGATCACTGTTCGCGCGAGCTCTGGTTGCGTCCAGTGACTGAGATGTTCCGGGGGCGTTTCACAGGCAACCGCCAACAATTGGCAAATCTGTTCTGCCGTGAATGTACCGGGGCTACCTGGGCGCGGTCTGTCCGCCAGCACTTGACCGACCGCTTCTCGTAACTGCTTGGGTTTATTCTTAAATTTTTCCAATTCAGCGGTGTTATCAACCCAGCGTTTTCGCCAAAAACCAACCGTCTCTTCGCATAACCCCAAGTCTTGGCTGATGGTTTTGTTATAGCTCCCTGTGCTTGCCGACAACACTATCTCAGCTCGTTGCACCAAGCTATGGGGAGCTTCGCGACTCCGAGCGATTGTTTGTAAAATGTCTTGTAACTCAATATTCAGTTTCAGTGGGGATAAAGGCCGTGCCATTTGCTCTAATATTATCAATTTAAAACAATATATTATCTAACATATTTCAAGTTGTTTATACTAGTCCAGCAATTCTCATTTTAAAACCCTATCCGGAGTCAGGAATTGTGCCGTTAAGTCCTTTAAGCATAAACTGCATTAAATGATCCCAGTCATCGAATGGAAGATACTGCATTAAAGCACGAAGATGTTCAAAAAAAGTTCGCCGTGAGGGTAGCAAGCCGCGCACGGCACGGAAATAGGAATCGACCCAATCCAGCGTGGTATGAAGCAAATAGGCGAGTAGCACTAGGGTGGCCATCAAATTCGCTAAATGGTGTTGACCGTGACCGAAGTTATGGTCGAAATGATAACCGTGGTTCTTGAGCACGTTATTGTTTTCGTTTTCAATTTTCCAACGGCACCGGCCTGAAGCGGCGATGTCGATGACCGTCTCATCGTCGATGGCATGGGTCGTCACCCAGGCATTGCGGTAGAGCTGTTTGCCGTTTTCGTCGGTTTCCGTCAATTCGCACCAATTGAGCATCAAGGTGTCGTCGCTGTTACGTAGCGGCAAGTGATGCATGTAACGATAATGCTCGGTGATGTGCCGTTTACCGTTCCAGCGTTTGCGTTCCCCGACTTGCACCTGCCCGGTACGGTCAAAATCGGCGAGCCAGTCGTATAACGTGGAATGGGAATCCGGTTTGCAAACCAGCAGGAGATGAAAGCCCTGCTCGATGGCCCTTTGGCAAAAATCTTGATGACAATACAGATCGTCGCCGAGTAAGGTGGCACGCCACGGTGCATACCGTGCGCCCCAGGCATCCAGCCACCGCTTGGCCGCGGCCAGTTCGCAGTCTTGCTTTTCCTGGCCGTCTTGCGGCTGGACAAACTCTGGCGGCAAGGGCACCACCTGGGTTTGCCCCGGCGCCACGATGACCGGCGTCACGGCGGTATGGCGATGCAAGGTTTTGCCGCTCTTCATCGTTTGCCGAGTGCACTGTGGGCAGGCGATTTTCTCCGAGGCAAAAAAGTCAGTGCCATCCAGTGCAATGAGCAGGGTGTTGCCGGTACGCCGGAAAGGATCTAAATAACCGTTTTGATGGAGCCCCTCGCTAATGTCCGCGAATACCGGATAGACCTGCTGCGGCGGGATTGGGTCGAGAATGGTCCGGACTTGATTCATACTGGGAATTGAGTGCACGCCAAACAGCGATTGCGCATTATTTTTCCCATAGGTTTTTTGCATGCGCACCTGATAATCTAAAAACGAGGGACTTTGAGTAAAAAATACGGAAAATGCGCTTAACGCGGCATCTTCAACGGCATATTTCAGGTTGTTGCTGGTGGCGGTTTTTCGGCTGTCCGGCAGCGTGCTAAATGCGGTGCGGGTTTTGTCAATCAATGAGCGCGCTGTAAAGGGTACCGGTTTCGTTGAGGTATGAAAGGGACTGGCCATAAGCTTCCGTGCAGGTTACAAAAATAAACATTATACAAGCTAAGGTTTTAAATTGAGAATTGCTGATACTAGTCGCTTATCTGTTTTTTTGAATTAAAGTTGATTTTATCATGTGATCGGTGCGATTTTTTGAGAACCGCATTTAGCGCATTTGCCGGGTGGGGTCGTTCTTTTTGAACGCCACGAGTATTTGCATTTATAACAATACATACTTCCATTCCATGTTGGAGGCTGATAGCCTTTAGGAGGTGTAATGGTTAGCTTTAACGCCTGTTCAATTTGAATTTTTTCAGATTCTTTTCTTCTTAGTTCCGCCTAAACAAATTTATTAGGGTCAGATTGCAAATCACGATACATATTATCTAATATTTCACGAGATCGCGGCACAAGTTCGCTACTAGGAAAACATCGAAATCCATCAGTATTTAATTTATCTAAAATAATAGACAAAGGTACTCCTAAAACTTTAGCGTATTGATAAACAGTTTGGGGTGATGGCAGCGTTATTCGGCATAACTCCTCTTCATTAGCCGCTTGATTATTTTTCGAATAAGATATTTGGAGTGGATGTTTCGGTTTATCAGTCCGCGGATTCAATAACAAATCGTCCAAATGATCAAACGATTTTATAAACTTCGAAATTAAATCCCACATATATCTCAGATATAAACTAGTAGTACGGAGAAGGCTAATTTCTTTATTATATACAAGAAGTGCTACGTCTTCCCCTATTTAATCTCCAAGTAATTCAGGGATGCTGGTTGTAAAGTCGACCCCAGCAAAGGAGTCACCCATTAGCCTGCCCTAGTCAATAAGCCAAAACAACCCATCAAGCAAATTTGGGTTTTTTCGAATTCACTGCCTTTAAGACCAATCTCTTCAACCGGTTATTAAACCGCTGGATTTCGTGGGCGCGAGGTCCGAGAGTGTGGGTAAGTTGTGGTCAGCAGGAACGCTGTCCATGACTTATCCACACGGCTCTGCTCGGACCGGTCCGCAGGACGCGTCCACAAATCCATCGGTTACTCTGTGTGTCAGGCCCCTGTGTCAGACTGGTTATCGCATTTAAAACTTTATAGCTTGAAAAAATGCAGACTCGTTGTAAGGAGAAAGCCTTAGTCGAGGCCAACCGGACTGATGGTCACCAACAGGCAGCTAACCCTCACCTGTTGAGTTAGGGTTTTCAATAGGCTTTTGCTGGCCGGTCATCAACAATAGCCCTCATCTTTTCTCGTTCAGGTATTCATGCCGATGCGCTGTAAAAATGGGATCTTGCTGCTGTTGCTTTGTGTGCCCTTGTCGGTCCTGGCCGATGCCGATGGCGAGCGGGCTGCCTTGGCCAGGCTCATCCATGAACTGGACGGCCTGGAACCGCTGGTTGCCGCCGCCCAGGCGCAAGCGGATCAAGACGGCCGGGTGCACTTTCAGTACGACTGGCTCCTGCTGGATATCGAACGGATCAAACTGGGTATTCAGGAACATCTGACATCCCCCCGTCAGGCACGCCGTATTCAGCCGCTGCAAGGCGATTACCGGCGTTGACTTTAACCATGACGGATGCCCAAGTCTCAGCCTTTTCGCAGTCAACCGGTGGTGTGGCACCCGGGCATCTGGTTTTGGTGATTGCCGGGGTACTGGCGGTCATTTATCTGATCTGGCTCGCCTGGCTCGCTCATGCGCACTTTTACGCCTGGCAAACCGGTCAAGGGGTTTTTTATGACCTGCTGTTGGCGGTCATGCGCGGCGCCGTGGTGGCTTTGTTACTCGGTTATTTACTCCGTTAATGCGTTTTTTATCAGAGGACCTCCTTATGTTGAAGCGATTGCAACTCACACTCTATCCCAAACTGCTGGCCGCCGCGACCGGTCTGCTGCTGTTCAGTGACCAGTTGGTTGCTGCCTTACCGACCGCGGTCGCACCCAGCAATGCCCCCAAAGCCGGCGACTGGCTGACCTTGATCAAAGGCTATGCCAAAGATGCCGGATTGGTCATCGGCCTGGTGCTGGCCGTGGTCGCTTTCCTGTGGATTGCCTGGATCAGCATCTCTAAATTCAATGAAGCCCGCACCGGCAAAGCCGAATGGGGTGAAGTCGGGTTGACCGCTGTGGTCGCAGCCGGCGTGATGATCTTTATCAGTTACCTGCTCACTGAAGCCTCCAACGTCATTTAAACATGGACCAGCCCACCGAGCTCTTGGCCGACCGGCTCAATCAGGAGCCGGTCATCTTCCGCGGCAGCACGCAATCGGAGTTAGGCTTGATTTTACTGCTGGCCACGCTGTTCTGGTTGCCGACCGGCTTAGTCGTCGCCGCCTGTTTTGGCGTCGTGGCCATGGGGCTGGGACTGGCCATGCTGGGTGTACTCCTGACCATCGTCGTGGGTTCGACACTGTTTCAACGCATCAAACGCGGCCGGCCTGATCATTATTATCAGCATCGGCTGATCATCTGGCTCCAGCACCGGGGTCTGCGTTCCAGTCAGTTGATCGTGCGCGGCGGCCGCTGGGATCTGGGCCGAACCCAACCGCCCCGGCTGGGCCGCTGAGACTTATGCGCTACCAAGATGTGAACAGCCGGCTCACCGCTCATATCACCAGCTTACGTGCGGTCATCGCCGGGCTGATGATCATGATCGGGCTGCTGGGCTATGCCTGGCATGCCGCCCGCACCGCTATTCGCATCCATATTCCGCCTGATCTGCGCTCCGGCGCCGTGGTCAAAGCCGATGACCTGGCACCGGCCCATGTCTATGCCTTTGCCGCCTATATCTTCCAGCAGCTCAATCACTGGGATAGCAACGGTGAGAGCGATTACGGCCAACAGATTTTCCGCATGGCGGCCTATTTGACCCCGGATTTTCGCGAATACCTGAGCAACGACCTCGCCCTCCGCGGCCAACGCGGCGAGCTCTCCGGTCGGGTGCGCTCGATTCAACCGGTCGCCGGGCGCGGCTATGAAGAACGCCGGGTGACGGTCATCGATCCGCAAACCTGGCAGGTCTGGCTGGATTTGAGCATACAGGAAACGGTAAGAGGCATGGACGTCAAACAGGTCCGGATTCGCTATCCGCTGACGGTGGTGCGCTACGACGTCGATCCGGAACTCAATCCCTGGGGTTTGGCATTGAGCGGCTTCGGTGCCGAGGGGCCCCAACGCATCGACATGAACGAAGAAACCGAGATTTCGCGCGCGAGAGGTGGTCATGAAACAGGTCCTTAATCAGCAGTCAACCGGCATCCCGGGAATCGGCTCACTCCTGTCCCTGTGCCTGGCCTTCAGTCATGGTGCTTGGGCCGATGAAGCGGTCGAACGGCTGTTTTGGGACAAAGTACCGCTACGCATCACCTTACCGGTAGACCGCGAACGCCGGGTAAGCTTTCCCGGTGAGGTCCGGGTCGGCATCCCGCCGCAACTGGCCAGTCAATTACGCACCCAAAGCAATGCCGGCACCGTCTATTGGTTAGCCCACGCCCCGTTCGAGACCCAGCGTATCGAAGTCCGCGATCTGGCCGGGCAGGGCAGTGTGCTGATCGATCTGAGTGCCCAAAACGATCCGGATTTACCTGCGCCTCCGCTGGAAATCCAATTCCGGCAGCAACCGGCCGACAGCGAGGCGGACCCAAGCACGGGATCCGACGCGCAACAGTTGTCCCGACGCGCTTCTGCAAAGAACTCCGCCCGGGTACCGGGCCTGGTGACCTTGACCCGGTTTGCTGCCCAGCAGCTCTATGCCCCAGCGCGCTTATTGAAAACCGCGCCGGGTATCCACCGGGTTTCGGTCAGCCTCAAGCCGATAAGCCATTTGCTGAAAGGTGCAGCGATCACTGCAACGCCCATCGCCGGCTGGCAGAGCGGGCGGTGGTATGTGACTGCGGTGGCGCTCAACAACACCAGTGCCCAGTTTATCGCACTGGATCCCCGACACCTGCGCGGCCAGTGGCGGGCCGCAACCTTTCAACACAGCCGCCTGCATCCGGCCGGCAGCGAGGCCGATACCACCGCCGTCTATCTGATCTCAGACCGGCCGTTTCACGAGGCGCTGTGAGATGGGTGCAAATCGGCTGGTTCCGATGCTTGCCGGTATCATTATGTTGATCCTGGTCGTGGTCACCGTTAAAACCTTCAGGCAAAGCCCGGCAGACGTTCACCTGGCTACCGTGCCGGTGGCCGGCAGTCCCGATGTGGATTCCCCGGCCGATACGATACGGACCTTGACGGCCGAAGTTGCGGCCATCAAGAGCGAAAGCGAAAAACTGCAGATGCAGAATGACGCCTTGCTCAAACAGCGCGATGAAATCGAAACCCGGGTCAAAGCCGATTTACAGACCCAACTGGCCCAAGATACCCAGCAACAGGCAGCGAATGCGGTCAGCCAACTGGCGCAGCAAGTCGATGTTTTCAAAAACCGGTTGGATGAACTGAGTGCCGCCCAAAACCGGCCCTCGCCCGAAACCGGCAGCGACATTCCGATCGGTTTCGGCATCGAGAGTAACGATACGCTCAAGCCACCCGATGCCGCTTTGCTCTGGATCGAACCTTTAGGTACCGGCCGCAACGCGCCCGCCGTGAGCCCGGCGCCGGCCCAAGCCGCGCAGTCGTTACTCCATGACGGCCAAACTGCTGCCGGCACCGCCGAACAGTACCTCACTGAAACCGCAAACGGGCTGACCGAAGCCGACCGGCCGGTCTATACCGTCCCCCGCAATGCCACCTTGATCGGTGCCACGGGCATGACGGCCCTGATCGGCAGAATCCCGATCAAAGGCGCGATTGAAGATCCATTTCCGTTCAAAGTCATCGTCGGCCGTGACAACCTGGCCGCCAACGGCATCGAAATGCCGGGACTCGATGGCGTCATCTTCAGTGGCAAGGCCTCCGGCGACTGGACCTTAGCCTGTGTGCGCGGGCAGGTTCACGCCGTGACTTACGTGTTTGCCGACGGCACCATCCGAACCTTAGCCTCTGATGACAACAGCCTGGGCCAGAACAACCAACAACCGGTAGGCACCCCGTCCGACAATCAAACCCGCGCCCTGGGCTGGATCTCCGACCGGCGGGGTATTCCCTGTGTCACCGGCACCCGGATCAGCAATGCCGCCAGCTATTTGTCTGGCCGCATCTTAGCCGCAGCCGCCGAAGCGGCGGCCGGCGCCTTCAGTCAAAGTCAGGTCACCAACACTGTCTCGGCGGCACAAGGGGTGGCGACTTCAGTCATCACCGGCGATGCGGCTCAGTTCGCCGGCGGTCAGGCCTTGGCCGGCGGCGCTTCGGAAGTCAGTGACTATTTACGCGAACGGGCGGCGCAAGCATTTGATGTGGTCTATGTCGATACCGGCTCGGAACTGGCCATCCACATCGATGTGGCACTGCCGATCGATTATGAACCGAAGGGGCGCAAAACCCACTATGACGTGGCTGATAACGAGGTGGATGATGAGTTGGATTAAGATGATCAGCAAGACCCATAAAAAAAGAAGCACACTAACCAACACAAGCTTACCGTTCGGTTTAATCGGGGCTGTCCTTCTGCCTATCGGGCTTATGACCGGTTGTGCAACCGGCGATAAAGAACGCATTCTGCCACAGGCGGGACCGACCATGAAAGAAGTCTATCAACGGCATTTTTCCGGCGGTGATTTGAAGTCTTCATCCATTCTCACCCATTCAATCAAGCCTTACCGTCCTACAGAACAGGACGCTGAATTCAACGCACAACCGACCACCCCCCAGACTTACAGCGATGAGATGAAGAACGACCTACAGACCGTCTTTCCGCGCTTAAAAAATCCGACCTTGGTGCTCTATGTCTTTGCCCATCTGAGCCCGGTTGAAAAGCATCCGGTGCCCGGCTATGCAACCGCCTTCAGTTTTTATCAGAGCATCGAGTTCGCATTGCCGGGCGAGCCGGAGGCCGGCTACTGATGGCTGCTTTTCGACGCTTTTTGAGCAGGTCTCAGCGTGAGGCAGTGCCTTATCAACGCAGGAGTACCGACCATCCGCCGACCCAGCAGCGCCTGCGCCAAGCGTATGAACGGCCGTGCTCGTTTACCAATCTGTTACCCTGGCTGGAATACGATTCGTCCTCGCAGTGTTTTTTACTGGATGATGGCGTCAGTGTCGGCGCGTTATTCAAGATTATGACCGTGAGTTCGGAAGCCCGCACGGAGGACTTTTTAAGCGAACTGCGCGATAAGCTGCACAGCGCCCTGATCTCGCTGCCCGAAGAAGTTGACCATCCCTGGATCGTGCAGTGGTATGTTCAGGATGAGCCGAATCTGAGTTATCTCAGCGAGGCGATCCGCCGTTATGCCCAGCCACGGGCACGAGGCAGTGCCTTGAGCGAGGCGTACTTTACGGTTTTATCCCGGCATCTGGCCGCCATCTCGCGCAGCGGCGGCCTGTTTGAAGACAAGCTGGTGACCGGCGGTCCCTGGCGCGGCCAAACCCGGACAGTGCGCGCGACCCTGTACCGGCGGCGCCCCTTCAGTCAGCTGGCCTATGATTATGATCACCCGTCACCCGAAGCGGAACTCAACGAGGTGGCCGGCAAATTCACCACTGCCTTGGCGACGGCCGGGATTCCCGCTATCCGCTGCGGCGGACAGGCGCTCTATGACTGGCTGTTTCGCTGGTTCAACCCCAAGCCTCCGACCGGCACTACCGACACCTTGTTGAGCCAGGCACCTTATCCCGGTGATCAGGATAGGCCTTTCGGCCATGATTTTAGCGAGTCGCTGATGCTCGGCATGCCGCATTCCGATGCCCAACGCGGCCTGTGGTGGTTTGACGGCCTGCCGCATCAGGTCATCAGCGTCCAGGCTTTGCGCAAAATGCCGCCGATCGGTTTGTTCGGTGCCGAGCGGCAGGTCGGCGAACACCGCTTTGCCCTGTTCGACCGGCTGCCCGAACACACCGTGCTGGCCATGACAATCACCATCAAAGCCCAGGATGCGGTGCGCAAGCATTTGGCCCAGGTGCAGCGCGGCGCGGTCGGTGATTACCCGGAAGCGCAACTGGCCGCCCGTGATGCCGGCCAGGCCCAGATGGAAATCGCCAAGAACAACAAACTGTATCCGGTCCAACTGGCCTTTTATGTGCGCGGCGACGATGAACCCAGTTTGCATCGCCGCAGCAATCAAGTCACTTCCTTATTACTGGCCAACGGCCTGCATCCGATCCGTGCCCAAGACGACTTGCTGGCCCTGGACAGTTACCTGCGCAACCTGCCGATGGCGTACAGTGCCGAACACGATCAGCGCGAAGCGAGGCGTTCCCGCTTACTGTTCTCCCAACAGGCCGCCAATCTGGCACCGGTCTATGGCCGCGCCACCGGTACCGGGCATCCGGGCATCGTGTTTTTCAACCGCGGCGCCGAACCGTTACTGTTTGATCCTTTACACAGTGACGACCGGAAGAAGAACGGTCATGCCCTGATCATCGGCCCGACCGGGGCCGGTAAATCGGCCACCCTGGTGTACTTGCTGCTGCACATGATGGCCCTCTACCGGCCCCGGGTGTTTATCATCGAAGTGGGGAACTCCTTTGGCTTGCTGGGACAGTACCTGCACGCCCACGGCGTCAGCCTCAATCAGGTGACCTTGGCACCTAATGCCGACGTCAGTCTGCCGCCGTTCAGTGACGCCTTGAAACTGCTCGATGATCCGTTGCGTAAAGGGGAAGGCTTTCGCTTTCAGGACGAAACGGATCTGCTGGATGACTGGACGGTAGGCGCTGATGAGACACATCCGGCGAGTGACAGCACTGATGCGGAAGAAGAACTTGATAACGCCGATGAGAACCGGGATTTGCTCGGTGAAATGGAAATCGCGGCGCGGATCATGATCACCGGCGGCGATAAACGCGAAGACGACCGGATGACCCGGGCCGATCGGCTGATGATCCGCAATGCCCTGTTACTGGCCGCGCAAACGGTGTTCGAGGCCGGCGGCGACCAAGTGTTGACCGAGGATGTGGCGCAAGCGCTGCGCCGCTTACCCGGCTTATCGGAACGGCGCCAGGAGCGGGCCGTGGAGATGGCCGATGGCATGAGCCTGTTTTGTAACGGTCTGGCCGGACACTTTTTTAACCGGCCCGGCAGCCGCTGGCCCGCTGTCGATGTCACGATTGTCGATATGGGCATACTGGCCCGGGAAGGGTATGAAGATCAGTTGACAGTGGCCTATATCGGCTTGATGAATCACATCCATGACCGGGTCGAGCGCCAGCAGAACGATGCCCGGCCGACCCTGGTGATCACCGATGAAGGCCATATCATCACCACCAATCCATTGTTGTCGCCGTATGTCATCAAGATCGTCAAAATGTGGCGCAAACTGGGCGCCTGGTTCTGGATCGCCACGCAAAACCTCGAAGATTTCCCCAATGCCAGTAAACGCATGCTCAACATGCTGGAATGGTGGCTGTGTCTGGTCATGCCCAAAGAAGAAGTTGAGCAGATTGCCCGTTTCAAGGAGCTCAGTGCCGAACAAAAAGCCCTGTTGCTGGCGACCCGAAAATCCCCCAAGCAGTATACCGAAGGCGTCGTGCTTACCGATGAACGGGCCTTGCTGTTCAGGAACGTGCCGCCGCCGTTGGCTTTGGCTCTGGCCATGACCGAGAAGATGAAAAAGCCCGGCGCCATCAGATCATGCAGGAACGCGGATGTTCGGAACTGGAGGCGGTCAGCGTCATGGCTGAAGAACTCAGCCGCAAGCGCGAGGAGGGGGTTGGGCCATGATCACACCGCGTCATTCAAAAGCAGCTCCAGTTCGCATGCAAAGACTGATGGGGATCTTGATTGTAATCGGGTCGTTGCCTATCAATGCTCAGACGCCGCAACTGATTCAAGACAAACCCCTTATCGAAGTGCTCCACAGCGATGCCGAGGTCATCACCGGAAGCGAAAGCCTGCTGCAACAGGGTTATGAGGTCAGACGCTACAACCTGGATGCCCCCCAGACAGTGCTCGCCCGGATCAGTCAACACTTACCGGCCCATCAGGCAGCGGCCCAACAGGCGTTGGAACAGCAACTCCAAGCCCGCGGCCCTCAGTCCCTGCATCAGCAGTTGTTGACCGCTTATCAAGGCCTGTCGCTGGCCACCCAATACCGGCTCGACCGTTACCCTGCCATCGTCTTTGAGCAGGGCAAGGCCGTGGTGTATGGAGTGACCGATCTGAACCAGGCGCTGCTGCGGTATCGGCAGTGGCAAAAAACCCGTCAGCCTGACGGAGCCCAGTGATGAAGCGCGCCCCATTCAAACAGCGAATAGTCAGGGTGAGCTTGAGCTTGAGTCTGCTGGTAAGTGCCTCGGTGTTGGCCGATGACTGTGTTCAACTGCGTGTCGTCGGGGTCTGTATCTGGATAATCTGTACATCGTTCGGGTGTGATATCGAAGTCACGCCTAAAATCGGTCATTTCAATCCGGATGTGCTGGTGCAGATAACCCATCCACAAGGCACAGCCCGGGTTGAAGACCCTCAGCGCCAAGCGATCCCGCACCGCAATCACACCACGCTGATTCAACAAGATGCCGTGGCGGTCGGTCATCCGCTGACCGGGCGCATCTATTGTCCGTCCAACACCCGCGCCGGGTCGCCGTATTTTGTCTCAACAGCCGATCAACCGGCCTGGCGCTGGGGCGGTCTCGATGCCTTGAATCCGGCCGCCTGGGTGCCGGGGCAGCGGGACATTGGCCGCTGGCCGCTCAACAGTTGGGGGGCGGTGTATCCCCGCACCGGCTGGACCCTGCAGGCAGAAGCGCCGAAAGCGGCGGCCGTGATCGCGCAACGGGTCGGCGACATCATTACCCGCCAAGGCGAGCCGCATCAGTACCGCAGCATCTTGGGCAAGAGGCGGTTTATCAACAATAAAAAAATAACCTGGTCACCCGGCAGTCTGCTTGAAAACACCAACAAGCAAGGCTGGTGGCAGCCCACGTCCCCCAAGCTGGAGCAGTGCCTGCTGTTCGGCCGCAATGACCGGGACGATCCCAGCGGGTGGGGCGGGGGACGGGTCGCGGAGGACGGCAACTACCGCCATGCCTTATGGCGGCCGTATACCTGTTGCCAAATCAGGAAGGGCGCGTTGATCGTCATCGATTTTATGGCCTATCCCAGTCCTGAGGTGAAAAATTGAACTCGCTCATAACCCCAACGGTATGCCGACTCCTGGTAATAACCACGTTACCGTTGGTGATCAACCTGAATGCTCAAGCCTTGGCCGCGCCTTTGGCGAACAGCGACAACAGTGATTTTTATTATGAAATCGGCGGTGCCCGGTCGATTTCGGTGCCGGCCAACACCCAGGTCAATACCCATACCGTCACCGGCGCCCTGGAATATGGCCTGGGTTACAGCTGCGGTAATTTTGATCCGACCCTGGGCCTGACCAATCTCCTCAATAACCTGAAAGGGGCCGGTAATGGTTTGCTCAACGGCGCAACCCAGGCCGTATCCTGTGCCATCGGGGGCCTGCCGGCCTTAATCTTACAGCGTATCGACCCGGGGCTTTACGATTTGTTTCAAAATGCCGTGATCCGGGCGGAAGCATCGGTCGCGCTGGCCAATAGAACCTGTGAAGACTATGAACAAGCCATCCGCCAAGGCCAAAATCCCTATGCCGGCTGGACGGATTTGTCGAAAATCATCGACTGGAAGGTCCAGATGGGGAAAAGCGGCTTCGGCAGTGCCCGAGTCGATGTGGTTCAGGCCAAGGAAAACGTGCAACAGGCCAACGGTGAAAACGGCATTCCCTGGATTGGCGGCAACAAAGCCGGGGGCGTCAAACAAGCCCCGATCCAGGTGACCCAGGACGGTGTGCTGGCCGGATATAACCTGACGTTGAACCGCAAGGCCGATGACACCGCAAAGCCCAGCACCGGCAAAGGCAGTGCGCCCCGACTGGTCCAGGTGTTTCCAGAGCCCGGCAAGGCCTCGGCATGGGCCGTCGAGGTCTTGGGCGATGTGCATATTCGCACCCACGACAATCATCCGGTGGAAACCATCCCCGGGCACGGCTTGTTGCCCACTGTTGAAAATGACATGGCGGTCATCCACCAGGACTTGACCCGTCTGGTGGCCGGAACCACCCCCGCCACCCTGGCCAATCTTGAAAAAGTCTCCAGCGATGCCGTGTTGATCAACCGCGATGTCATTACCGCGCTGAAGACCCTGAAACCTTCCGAGCAAGCGGTGGCGATCAGTAAACTGGCTTCGGAAGCGGCGATGACCCGCACGGTGGAAAAAGCCATGCTGATCCGGCGTCTGTTATTGACCGCCAGCCGCGAACCCAATCTCAGTGCCACCCAGGCCACGGGGGTGCTACAAGAAGCCATTAGTCAATTGGACCGGGAGATCAGTAATGTGCTGTTCGAACGGCAAATCCATAACGAACTGGCCTCCAAAACAGCCGCGCTGATCTTGCACCTGCAACAGCAACATCACCAGCGGGGACGGACCGTGCAAGGGCCGGCCGGAGCGGATGAGGCCATTATTGACGGGGGAGGTATCACGCCATGAGAAATCGCCTTGATGATGACTGCAAAAATCGCAGACAGCGCCTGTTCGTTCAGACGGTTCTGTTCGTTACACTGGGTATTACCGGGCTGATTTTAGGCCTGGCCCCTGCGTATTCTTCGTTGAGGGGATTGAATCAACTCATCCATAACGCCAGAGATTGGCTGCTGCTTTGGCGGCTGACATTATTGATGCTGCTGATCGGCGGTTGGCCCTACCTGGTTTCGTTCTATGCCGAACGGGCAGGGCTGACTGCCGATCAGCGCAGCAGCCTTCAAGCCTACCGATGGCGCCTTGCGCTCTGGCTGTTAGCCTTGGAACTGATAGCCTGTCAGGCCCTGTTAACGCACTTTGCCGAAACGGTGATGACGCTGAAGGCAGGTTTTGCATGAGTGTCTCCTCCTATCTGGAAATCTACCTCAGCCAGTTTGGCTGGTCGCTGTACGGTCTGTTCTGGGATATCCTGGTTCAGACCGGTCTGGCCTATCTGCCGTTTATCGCCCTGCTGCTGCGCACCATCGCCGAGCCCATCAAAAGCCAGGAAGCCAAAGATGCGTCCAGCACTTCGCTACGCCGGATTGAAATCGAACTGTTCGCGATGTTTACCGTCATCGTGCTGGCGGTGCAACCGACGTTGACCCTTCAGCATACCGGACTCAGTTACACCAAGGCCTGTACGAGTGGCCAAACGGTCAGCGGCGGGAACACTGGCACCACCTATGACAGCACGTTTAGCCATGCGGCATTGGGTGGCGTCAGTGCCAAAATCCCCCTGTGGTGGTACGGCGTACTGGCCTTAAGCGGCGGCATCAATGCGGCAGCGATTGTCGGTATCCCCTGCAGTGCCGATATCCGGCTCACGTCGTTTAAAATTAGCAACGCCCGCATTCAGGATCCTCAGCTGAGGCAGCAAGCCCGGTTGTTTTTTAACGACTGTTATACCCCGGCGATGGCCGGGCTTCTGGATAATCCCCAGACCCTGCCCAACAACCCCGCTCAGGAGGATCTGTATTGGTTGGGTTCAACCTACCTGCTGAACGGGGCCTATCAGAGCCTGCGCGCCAGCACCAACGTCACCGGCTTTAGTTACGACAAAAACCGGGATCTGGAATACAACCCGGCCGTCTATCTGCCCAAAGACGGCAAGCCGACTTGTGCCCAATGGTGGACCGGGCAGGGCCATATCCATAAAATCGGGCTGCGCGATGCCCTGGTCGGCCAAATTGAAACTTCACACTTGACCGACTTTAAAACCACAGTGGCCAGTTTAGCCGGCAAGCCCCAGCAGGATGTTGAAGAGATCGCGCTGAAAACGCTGATTGCGCGCGAGGCGGGTTACTTTAATGGCCTGCGCGATCTCAATAGTTATAACGATCCGGGCCTGACCACCAGCGCCCAATCGATCGCCGCAACCTTTGGCGGACTGTTGGAAGCCCTGTCCTTTTACCCGGTACTGTACATGATAAAAGCGGCCGCACCGATCGTCCAGGCCGTGATCCTGATGCTGATCTATCTGCTGATGCCGTTCTATTTACTGTTTTCAGCCTACGACCTCAGCAAGGTGGTGTTCATGTCCATACTCGTCTTCTCGGTCAAGTTCTGGACCGTCTTGTGGGCGGTTGCCCACTGGCTGGATACTCATTTAATGAATGCCATTCAGCCCACCTGGTTTCAACTGCAGGATGCGGTCAGTCAAAACAACCTGGTGGTGGCTATGGTCGTTGATTTTGTGATTGCCGGGTTGTTTGTCGTCCTGCCGTTGTTCTGGTCAGGGGTGCTGGGTTGGGCGGGGCATCGGGTGGGGAGTGAAATCATAAGCAGTGTCAATAGAATGAGAGATTATGCCGGTGCTGCAGGAAAGACAGGTGGGGCTGCAGCTGAAAAAGCGGCCACCAAGCTCATCAAATAAGCATTAACAAAAGAGCGACTATGCATCTTAACACACTGTCATTTAGCTTCATTTTACTGGTTATAGGGCTTTCTATTGCCAGGGCAGAACCCCGTGATTCGGCGTTGGAAGATGTATTGAAACAACAACTGGATACCCGAGAAGAAGCCCAGATTCAACAGAGCATGCCAGTGGAATTAGACGCCAGTAAACCCGGTTTAGAACAGGCGGTGTTGTGGACGATCATCGGGCCGACCTATTGGCGGAATCAGTTAAGCATTGTGTCAAAACAGCAGAATCACTGGCAGCTTCTGGCCACTAGCCCGGTTGCCGGCATGGTGGACGGGTTTGGACCCGCGCAACCGAATGGAACGCTCCCGGTTGAAACGAAAGTTCAGGGTCCAAACGATCCTTTATGCTGTCCAACGCAGACCAAAGTGCTTTACTTTCGTTATCAGGCGGGGCAGTTACAAGCATTAACCTACGGCTCAGAATAAAGCGTTATGAAAAAGGCCAGGCAACTGATCATGGGCTTGTTCATCTCAGGGGTGGTGTGGGCGGCTTCTGAATACAGCGATTACTTGGCGGCGCTCAGTGCCAGAGAATCCAGCAACAATCCCGGCAGCGTCAATCGCTACGGTTTTTTGGGCAGTTATCAGATGGGGGAGAGCGCCTTGATTGATGCCGGTTATTACCAAAAAGATCACACGCCGAATACCAATGACTGGACAGGCATCTGGACCGGGAAGAACGGGATTAACAGCAAAGCCGACTTTTTAGCCAACGCGGCAGGGCAAACCCAAGCGATCAATGATTACAACAGCAAGCAGTGGGGTTTTATACGAAATTTAGGGCTGGACCGTTATCTGGGCCAAACGGTAGCCGGTATCGTCATGACCGAATCGGGTTTATTGGCCGGCGCTCACCTGGTCGGGGTCGGAGGGCTTAAAACGTTTTTAACATCCAACGGTGTTCAAGTTCCCCGTGATGCCAATAACACCGCCATTACCCAGTACATCACGGCGTTCAATGGTTATAATCTGGCAGCAATTACCGGCAATGTCACCGCCGGAGGCAGTGCCGGTTCCGTCAGTACGGGGGGTAATGGGGGCGCTGGCGTTCAACCTCCAGGTACCGCTGCCGGAAAACCGTTGATAACATCTTCGGCTGCATTCACAAACGGTGCAGGCGGCGTCAGCTATCAAAAACTTAAAACTGCGATACAGTCGATTATCGCAACCCTACTGTTTTTATGGACCGCCTATGTGGTCTGGGGCCAATTCAAATTGTGGGGTGAAAACAGTATCTCGATCATGGCGATGCAGTCCAATATCATTCGAGCCACTGCGGTAATGATGCTGTTATTATTTGTTTTTATGTCATAGATTTCACATCAATGTGGCTATGCCTCAATTCAGTCAATAGAGACCACCTTCTTGATAACCGTCATCCCATTTACCCGTGGCATAGTTGTAAGCAGAACCTCCCCACTTCGCTTCAAAATCATGGTCAATTTCATCAAGTAACCCCAAACGTCCAGCCAAGAAAATCCCAATTACATAAACAGCGCCACTGATCCATTCTTCTAGTTGTGGGAAGAAAAGTACTGCCAGTAGTAGGCCTGCAACCCACCAGAAAATGGGTTTATTCCTAATCAATTGCTTCGCTTGGTTCAAAATGACGCGAATTAATCGGTTGACCATCATTTTGACTTGAATAGGCCGGGTTAAACCGAAACCCAGTAAAGCCGGCATCAACAGCATAGCGGCAGCCATTATCGCCAGGCAACCGGCAACGCCAAAATAAACAACCCATTTGACGCTGCACTCTGCAAAAAAAATCAATCCTATCGACATCGGGAAGGTCGCCACTGCGCCAAACAATGTCAGCCACTTGCCAGTCAGGTTCAAACCGACCAACGTTTTATCCATTAGGAAGGAAGTGCCGGTATTGTGTTGAATTTTGCTCAGCACGGTGTTCAGTCGATAGACTGCAATAAGGAGGCAGAGGGATGAAACGATAGCGATGATCAGTAAAAAGGATTCCATAAGACCCTCCTGTTTTGTAGATACATACAGGTGTTTATGTATTTGATAATGCTGGTTGCCGCGGTTGTTTAATTTGTAAGCACTTCACTTGTGCCGGCAAAGTCCGGACATAACAGCAGCTCATAACACCATTACCCAGCAAGCTAAAATACCCCCAAAGCAGCCACTGGTAAAGTGAAAAATTGAGGTTTCTGGTTATCCGGTATCGGCCAAAACCGGACCGTCGGGGTCGGTGTCCAATATCGATAGTTTAGGCAACCTGTGATCCATTTGACTGTCCGGTATTCGGCGAGCAAATTGACTTAATCACTGAGTCATTAGGGCCAAAATGAGATGTACATGGACTGGTTTTTTCAAAGACGAAAGTGAGACATAAAGCGGCCGTCTAAAATTAAAGAAATCAAGTCAAAAAAACAACTCGATGTAAAAATCGATAACCGGTAGGTCGTTTTTGGTGATAGCAAAACGACAATTTTCTTCAAAGCCATTCGGCCTGTTTTTCATTAACGAGATGCGAATAAAGAGCATTTTTATATCTCCTGTTTTAGTTTTGAAGCAGTTTAACTGCGAAAATAATACTAGCCGGCAATAAATTTAACTTCATTCCCGTATTTTCATAACAAGCCCGGTGGCCGCTAAGGCAAAAAGACCAGAGATCATAAAGGTCAAGGTGTAATTCCCGAACAAGCCATGCAAATAGCCAGCTCCGTAACTGGCTAAAGCCGCGCCGAGCTGATGGGCAAAACAGATCCAGCCGAAAACGATTCCGACATTTTGCTTGCCGAATAGATCCGCCGTGAGCGCAGAGGTTGCCGGAACCGTCGACAACCAATTCAGACCGTAAACCATGGAAAAAGCCATCAGTTGCCCGGTCGATTCAACATAAGGCAACAGGATTAATGAAACGCCCCGCAGTGCGTAATAAATCGCCATTGGCCATCGCTTACCAAAGCGATCACATAGCCAACCGGAAAAAATGGTGCCTGCAATATCGGTCGCGCCCATTATGCCTAATGACACGGCCATCGTCATTTCTGAAAAACCATGTTCGATGCCGTGAGAAATCAAATGTGTCTGAAACAGGCCAGAGGTGGTAAAACCGCAGATACCAAAGCTGAAAGCCAGCAACCAGAACTGAGGACTGATCATTGCCAAACGCATCGGGCTCAGGTCAGGCGAAAGCCGGGCGTCATAAACATCCTACTGCGGGCAGTATGGATAGCCAAAGCGTTAAAATCACTGCCTTGGCCGGTATCAAAGGGTACGGATGCGGCCAAATGCATCCAAGGTCGTAAACGCCATATTCTGGTGGATACCATGGGTCTGTTGCTGGTGGTCGTCGTGACCGCTGCGAATGTGCCGGAACGAGAAGGGGCGAAATTAATCCTGGCGTCACTGACGGGCAGCTGCAAAAAACTGCGGCGCATTTGGGTCGATGGTGGCTACCGTGGCCAAGAATATAGCGCGTGGATAGCGAAGCGTTTTCGTATTGCCTGGGCCGTTGTTCTTCGATCCGATAAGGCTAAAGGCTTCGAATTGTTACCACGTCGTTGGGTCGTAGAGCGAACCTTTGCATGGCTTTATCGCTACCACCGGTTGAGTAAGGATTATGAAGTCAGTATTCAAACCAGTCGAGCCTTTGAGCATATTGCCATGATTAATTTGATGCTCAATTTACACGCACTTAGTCACTTTCGTGATTACAAAATACTGATTAAGCAATCCAATGGGACACCTAAGCCAATCTCAGCGAAAGAGTGGTGTATTAAATGGGTTGCAGATGTCTTTTTTCCAACTTAGAAAAACCCATGCTCCAATAAAATAAAAATAACAGCTCTGTTTCACCTCATCTAATAAATAGCCTTAGCCTATTAGTACATAGATAATCAGTATTTTACAAGCTGATATTCCCCCTATAATATTTCTGCAAAAGATACGCTATGTTCAATAAATGCTAAAAGGTATATTAAGTTTTCTACCGTTGTGTTTAACGATGGATCGTAATTATATACATAGTTTTGTCCTATATAACTATAGGTAAGCAGTATCTAAGTAGCCAGCATGTCTAGTTTTATGTTGATACATCCGTTTAATCGCCACAGCGAAATAGCGGCATTAACTAAGTCTGGTTGAAGATGATTGTTAATTAGTAAAAATGATTTATAGAGGCTAAAAATGAGCAAAGAAACGAAATGGGCCATCTGTAGTACCTGCGATATCAATTGCGGAGTTCTTGTCACCGTTGAAGACGGTCTGGTGAAATCGATCAAAAAAAATCCGGATCACCCCCTCACGCCGAATTCGATCTGCGTCAAGGGAGCCAACGCAAATAAGTACATTACCCACCCCGACCGATTAACGCATGCGCTGAAAAGAGTCGGTGAGCGCGGCGCGGGTCAGTGGGAAAAAATTAGTACGAAGCAAGCTTTAGATGAGATCGCCGATAAGATGAAGCAATTGATATCCGAAGACGGGCCGGAAACTATCGGCAGCACCTATGGCTGGAGCTCTAACGCAGGTGCGGCCTCACGAAGATTTATGAACCTACTGGGGAGTCCGAACTGGACTTGGACGGGATACGTGTGTTTAGCCAATTCCACGGTACCCAGTAAAGTGACATACGGTTTGATGCAGTTTCCAGACTTTGAGAATACCAAATGCATCGTGCTTTTAGGTCACGCTCCGGGTCCGCAGAGATGGGTAGCTGAGTACTTGTGGATTAAGGGTGCCCTGGATAAGGGTGCAAAGCTGATTGTCACAGATCCACGCCGTAATAGCTACAGTGATCAAGCTGACATCTTTCTGCAGGTTAAGCCCGCTACGGATAGTGCCTATTTACTGGCCTGGATTAATGTAATCATCGAAGAAGAACTGTATGACAAAGAATTTGTAGAAAAATGGACAGTTGGTTTTGAACAACTCGCTGAACGAGTGAAGGAATACACTCCGGTGTGGGCGTCACAAATCACCGGGGCACCGGCGGATAAGATTCGAGAGTCTGCCCGCATGTATGCCACTACGGGTCCGGCGGTAATCCCATGGGGAGCAGTACCGGATCACCACGCCAATAGCACACAGACCTTACGGGCAATAACCATATTGAGGGCCATCACAGGCAACCTCGATGTACCCGGCGGCGAATTGTTGATGGGGTACCATCCAGAAATTTCATCGGATGATGAATTCGAACTCAATGAGAAGTTATCGCCTGAACAACGCAAGAAGCTACTCGGTGTAGATCGCTTTAAACTCTTGAGTTGGGAAACACTCGAAAAAACCGGTCCAGCAATGGAAAAGGTTTGGGGTAAAAAATATTCAAACCAGATATCCGGCGGCGCGATGGCGCATCCTGCGAGCATGTGGGAGGCGATGAAAACTGGCAAGCCTTACCGCTTGAGGGCACTTATATCGCAATGCAATAACACCTTAATCAGTTATCCCAACACCACACACGTTTATGAAGGGTTGATGAACCTAGATTTGTTAGTGGTCATGGACCTTATTAAGTCGCCCACGGCCCAAATCGCTGATTATATTCTGCCGGCTACCCATTGGCTTGAAAGACCGAATCTGTTTAATTACTGGGATTGGATTCCCGTCTACCAGGGCGGACAACAATCGGTCCAGGCACCGGAAGAATGTCTGCATGACTGGATGTTATGGCGTGAGCTTGGCGTCCGTCTGGGACAAGAAAAGTATTGGCCAGCAAGCATGGAAGATAGTTACGATGAAAGGTTAAAGCCTGCGGGTTTAACATGGGAAAAATTATCAACCCAGGATCGGGCTTCCGCGCCAGAAATGATTTTCAAGAAGTACGAACAAACTGGCTTTGGCACACCTAGCGGGAAAGTTGAACTCTATTCAAGCATTTTCGAAGAGCTTGGCTATGATCCGTTGCCAAGCTGGATTGAACCACCAGAAAGCTACGCGAGGAAGCCGGAGTTAGCCAAGGAGTACCCGTTGACCTTTTTCACCGGGATGCGTGAGAATTATTGGTTTCACAGTTTTGGCCTCGGCCGTTCTACAGAAGTGCTGCGGAGCCGTGAGCCGGATCCTCGCATGCAAATCCATCCGGATACAGCCTACGATTTAGACCTGTCGGATGGAGATTGGGCATGGGTTGAAAATACCACTGGAAAGAAAATCAAACTCAGGTCTTGGCTCTGTAACGATACCCAACCTAGTGTAATCAGGGTTCCTCATGGTTGGTGGTATCCAGAAACAACAGGAAGTGAAGAACCTGGGGCGGCGTTATCGAGCCTTTGGAAATCCGCGGATTCCGTACTCACTCAAGACTCCGACGAATACTGCGATAAGGAACAAGGCAACTTCCAACTCAGAGGGCTAGCTTGCAAGGTCTATAAAGTGGAGGATGGAACCGAAGGAACAAGCTATTCGGTGGCTTAAACCTTTGTAGTACGCACATAACAATACGGCTTGGTAGTTTGAATAGCGATTAGATCAGGTAAGGAGTCTTTCATTTGGATTTAAAATCGATAGACTCCTTACCACAACCATTCTAAATCGTTTTTCCTGCCTTGAAGAGTATCGAGTCGATAAGCTGTAAAAGCGTCAACTCTTTCAAAGATTGCGCGGAATTATTGCTCGTCCTTAATCATAAATATGAGCTCGTGCGTAGAAGTTCTTTCACTAATTGATCCGACTACAGCCGGATAAATCAGCCTTTTCGGCTGCTTATGTAATACGTTAACGGAAAATGTGTGTAAAACCCAAAGAGCCAAAATCCTAATGAAAAGAAATACTGCATATGCTAATGATTTTTTGATCTTTATTAAAATTAAAAATCAGTAAAAACGTTTTGTATATTTAGCGCACTATTTAAATTAACTTCGAGCTTGCAGACCTAAATATGATTATTGGGTTCATGGTCGATAGAGTTTTGCAGGAAACAGCAAAGCTTTCCGTACTTGGAAAGGAGTAAAATGAGCGTGGATTATTTACATACTACACACCAAAGAAATTCAACAGCTTCCCATCTGATTGATCCCCAGGGGCGTCATTTAAATTATCTTCGGCTTGCTGTTACCGACCGTTGCAATTTCCGTTGTACTTATTGTATGCCAAAGGAGGGAATTGATCTTAAAGCACGTGATGATATTCTGCGTTTTCAGGAAATGGAACACCTGCTTGGACTATTTCTGGATTTAGGTGTAACCAAAGTGCGCATTACCGGTGGTGAGCCTTTTGTGCGTAAAGGCCTGCCTGATTTTTTAATCAGAATAAATCAATATGAAAAACTGGAAACAATCAATTTAACAACGAATGCCTATTTTTTAGAAGATACTATTCCATTGTTTCAAAAAATAAAATCAGGCAGTATTAACATCAGTCTTGATTCGTTAAAGCGAGACGTTTTTTATAAAATTACCCGACGTGATGATTTTGAACGGGTGTGGAATAGCATAGATAAAATTCTGCTAACGGATCTGAACGTTAAATTGAACATGGTGGTTCTCAAAGGCGTCAATGACAATGAAATTGTTGACTTTGCTATGTTGGCCAAAAGTAATAAAGTTGAAGTCCGCTTTATTGAACAAATGCCTTTTAACGGCGGGCACTTTTCAAACGATACACTTTCTGCAGAAGAAATCATCAAAACTTTGCAGAATTCTTTTCCTGAAATAATCGAACATCTTAAAATGTGTTCAACTGCCCGGATTTTTGAAATCCCTGGATTTAGGGGAAAAGTCGGCATCATCGCCGGTCATTCCAGAACATTCTGTTCAACATGCAGCCGTTTAAGGCTCACTCCCGACGGCACATTCAAAACCTGTCTCTATGATCATGGCGACGTAAATTTAAAAGACATGCTGCGCTCAGGGAAAAGTGATCAGGAAATAAAAACGGCAATTAGAGATGCCGTGGCCAAAAGGGCAAAAGACGGATTTGAATCGGAACAGCGTACGCAGCAAATAATTCATTTTTCAAAAAATCATCTTTCAATGGCACAGATAGGTGGATGATGAAAAAACCTAAAAATAGATTTGGATTTTCGGAATGGTCTTGCTCCATTGGTGATTTGAGAAAACAATTACCGCTGGCAGTTGCACGTGCTGTTGGTTTCGTCTTTCGCCACACGAAACCTGACGATCGCACTGGTAGCCGGATTGATATAAGAGTAATAGCTATAAATTTTATTTAAACAGAGAAACATAAACCGTTTCCATTCAAACGTAAGGAAAAACTATGCAGGTTAATGTGATTTTTTTTGGTGTTCTGAGTGATGTGGTGGGGAAGAACATGTTGACGATTCAAGACACAGTCAATATGAATGACTTGAAAAGCAAATTAATCACAAATTATCCGGATTTAAAAGACTATACGTATAGAATGGCTGTAAATCAGCAAATGGTTGAAGACAATTATCTTCTTTTTGATAACGATTCGGTCGCAGTTTTGCCTCCCTTTGCTGGGGGCTGATTTTTTAAAGGCAACCATGAACCTAAATAAAGAGGAAATTCAGTATTATCACCGCCATTTGATTTTACCTCAGATTGGCAAAACAGGACAACAGGCTTTAAAAAAAGCAAAAGTACTGGTTATCGGTGCAGGCGGATTGGGCTGCCCTACTTTAATGTATCTATCTGGAGCCGGTGTCGGTAGGATTGGTATAGTAGATCCCGATAAAGTTGCGGTTTCTAATTTGCATCGTCAGGTGTTGTATGGCTTTTCACAGGTTGGAAAATTCAAAGCCGAAGCTGCGGTAAATCGTTTAAAGGATCTCAATCCCAATATTTTTTTAAAGGCATACACTCAAAGATTGTCTCCGGAAAACGCTTTCGATTTGATTTCCCAATATGATGTCGTTGTTGATGCTACAGACAACTTTCCAACCCGTTATTTGATTAACGATTTTTGTGTTTACCTGAATAAGCCTTTTGTTTCAGGATCAATAGACCGCTTTCAGGGACAGTTGAGTGTATTAAATTTTACAGATAATCAAGGCAATAAATGCCCAACTTATCGCTGCCTGTATCCCAAACCCCCGGCACCCGAAACAGCACCAGATTGTGCGCAAAATGGTGTCATTGGCGTTCTTCCTGGAATTATCGGTAATTTGCAGGCAAACGAAGTTATAAAAATGATCTGCGGAGTAGGCGAAGTTTTATCAGGAAAAGTTTTGATGTTCGATGCTTTGAACAATCAAATGATGCTGTTTTCCATTCAACGAAACGAACAGGCCGTGCAGCAGGCTTTGCAAAATGCCCCGGATTTTGAGTCATTTAATTATGAAAGCTTTTGCAGTTCAAGTCAGCAAAAAATAAATGAAATCAGCGCTGTTGATCTGCACAAAAAATTACAAAACAACGAAAAATTACAATTGATTGATGTTCGTTCGATACCCGAATTCCAAGTGGAATTGCCGAATGCTATTCGCATCCCGCTAAATAATTTGCAGACTAATATTCATAATATATTGAAAAACGATAGCCAGGTTGTTTTTTATTGTGACCACGGAATCAACAGCACACGGGCAATTAGAATGCTGCCAAATCATCAAAATCTTAAAAATGTATTTAATCTTACAGGCGGTTTGGTAGCCTGGTTGAAAGAGGAAAAAAATAGAACCATGAGCGCTAGAAATTATTTTATCCAGGGAGCTATCGATCCGGTTTTTATCGGTGAGCAGATAGCAAAACATAGCTCTAAACATGACATAGGCGCCCATTCTATTTTTCTCGGTCAGGTACGTGCTGATGAAAAAGTAGGCAAACATGTGGCCGGAATTGAATACTCGGCTTATGAAGACATGGCCAATCAAGCGTTTTCAAAAATTCGTGAAGAGGCTTTTGAACAATGGTCGTTAAATTGTCTGCACATATACCATAGTACCGGATTGGTAAAAACCGGAGAAGTATCTCTTTTTGTTTTTTGCTCTTCCGGGCATCGTAAAGAAAGTATTAAAGCGATGGAACAGATTGTTGAATGTGTTAAACACAAAGTTCCCATCTGGAAAAAAGAAATCATGGAAGATAAATCTGTGCACTGGGTTCAGGAATAGCTTGTAAGAACTTTTTTATCGGAAAATGCAAGTTCAGTTAAAAATGTAATTTTTCTGGTAATTTATTCAATTAAATGCAAAAACAAAATAAGTAGTTTAAAAATACAAAATGATTGATATTAGTCCAAAATTCAGCACATTAAGATATGCGAAAGCCGAAGGAATTTTAACGGCTAATTCGGAAACAATAAAACGGGTGGCTGAAAAAACTGTTCCCAAAGGAGATGTTTTACAGGTTGCACGGGCAGCAGGCATAGCCGCTGCGAAAAATGCTGCTGCCTGGATCGTCTTTTGTCATACTCTTCCGTTGGATTGGGTGGGTATAAATTTTGATATCGGCAAAGACACCATAAAAATTTCAGCGGAAGTTAAAGCAATCTGGAAAACCGGTGTTGAAATGGAAGCTATGGCTGCAGTCACGGGCGCGCTGTTAAACGTCTATGATATGCTTAAACCGTTAGATGAAAACATCTCTTTTTCCGATGTAAAACTGGTTAAGAAAAAGGGAGGCAAAAGCAGTTTTAAAGAATATTTTGCCGAACCATTAAAATCGGCTGTTCTTGTTATTTCTGATTCAACATATGCCGGAAACCGCGAAGATAAATCTGGAAAAATCATCAAACTATTTTTGGAAGATAAATACCTCTCGGTTCCGGTCTATGAAATTTTACCCGATGATTCAGACCAAATATCAAATCGCTTGCGGCAACTAGTAGATGAACATTTTGATCTGATTATTACAACCGGTGGAACGGGTTTTGGCCCTAGAGACATAACTCCGGAAGCAACGGCCAAAGTCATCGAAAAAGAAGCACCCGGTCTGGCAGAGACTATACGCCGCCATGGTAAAGAACGCACACCATATGCAATGTTGTCACGCGAACTGGCTGGCATACGCGACAAAACATTAATCATTAATTTACCAGGAAGTTCCAAAGGTGCGCAGGAAAGTATGGAAGCACTTTTCCCTGGACTTTTGCATGCTTTCCCTATGCTGTGGGGTGGCGGACATGATGAAGAAAAACGCTGGGTAAAAAAATGATATCCCAAAATCAAGCTATTGAAATAATCAAGGAAATATACCTGATAGAAAAGCAGGCTTTATTTCAACATTTGATTCTTTTAGCTATGTTCTTTCCGAAAAGATGCTAGCAACAATCTCTTCGACCCGTTATACAAATATTGCTTTGAATGGCTTTGCAGTCTCCTTGGAGGATGGCGAAAAACCGTCGTGTTACCTATTGCCAGAGAAACAGCGCAGATTTTCCGGTTGGAGAAAAAAATAGTGCTCCATTCTTGCTTACCGAATCAGCAATGGTTCGATTGTTCTTGAAGAGTTGGCTTCGGTTGTGCCTAAGGAATCTAAAACTTAGGTTCTGAAGGAGATCTACTGCATTCGCAGTGACTTCGGAGGTATAACAAAATTGTCGAGTTTATGTGCCTTTTGGGCACATCAATTAAATAGATATAACAAGACCCTGCTTTGAAAAAAATACGTTAAACAGGGGTGACGGTTAGCTCCATCAGCAACTATGCAACTGGCAATTTTTACCGGCCATATAAACTTTGCCCCCTCAAGCGGTGATGGCTGAAATTGATTGCTAATGGTTGCACTGGTGGAGCTAACTGTCCATCCTGTTTGTTGATATAAATGCTATTAAATAGAGTAAGCAGCTTACAGACCTTCATCATCAATAATACCCATACATTTGATGCGCGTGTATTGGGTTTGGGTGCTTGTTGCCCAGGCGTTTTCTTACCTCCAAAAGGAGTACGTTAATTTCGACTCTTTCGCTACGTAGCGAAAAGGTGATGAGGGTCTTTTTTAACACATGCGTCAATAGCAAAATGCCGAAAATTAATCAGTAGTAGGACAACTCACTTGTGTTGCGATTTAAAAAAAACACAAACTATTAACAATAACCAACGTAAGCAGAGTGTTGAAGTGTTGGGTGGACGTTGGCTTTATCAACGCTATCGAGGTCATCTTATCCATTCTTTTCAGGCTATGGTAGTAACTTAAGCAAAAGGTAATATGATAAATCATATCAGCAATATGGACCAAATCAGAAGTGTATCGGCAACAGTGAATGAACATGGTAGTTTCGGGGTGTTATGCCTAATAAGATAGATAGCGTAAGACTTCATCTAAGCAAACCAAGTTGCGCTGACGAGCATGATCCAACAGCAATAACTGTTGATGTTGCGCAGCAATTTATAATAGATTGCATAAAACCATTGGCTATTACGAAGCAAGAACGGTTGTCTTTGCGACAGGCCATTGATCGTGTGTTGGCTGAAGATATTATTGCTGAAATGAATGTTCCTCCTTATGACAATTCGGCGATGGATGGGTTTGCCCTGTGTGCCAATGATATACCTCGGAATGGGACAGTCACATTAAAAGTAGTTGGGAATAGTTTTGCCGGTCATCCATTTCTTGGGAGATGCACAAGTGGCGAGTGTGTCCGCATAATGACAGGAGCAGTGATTCCTGCCAGTTGCAATACGGTGATCCCGCAGGAGCATGTCGAAATGCTCGGCGCAGCAAGTATTAGAATTGATGGCCGTACTAGGCTAGTAGAAAATATTCGATTCGTTGGTGAGGATATTCGATTAGGACAAACAGTGTTGACATGTGGTCGACGGTTAACGTCGGCAGATTTAGGGTTGTTGTCTTCCTTAGGCATCAATAATGTTGCTGTAATGCCGCGCTTGCGGATAGCCTTTTTTTCCACAGGTGATGAATTGCAGCCAATTGGAGAAGCCTTACAGCTTGGACAGATATACGATAGTAATCGAAATGTAATGTTTGGGATGTTGAGCCGCTTGCATTGCAATATAACTGATTTAGGCGTGATTGGTGACGACCAAATACAACTACACAATATATTGCAAGTAGCTGCGAAAAACCATGATGTCATTATTAGTAGCGGCGGAGTTTCGGTCGGAGAGGCCGATTATATACGTCAAGTGTTGAACGAATTAGGCGAAATTGTTTTTTGGAAGGTGGCAATTAAGCCAGGACGACCATTAACTTTTGGCCGTCTAGAACAAGCATTGTTTTTCGGTTTGCCAGGTAACCCAGTGGCGATGATGGTAAGTTTTAACCAGTTTGTGCATCCGGCACTACAGCATTTAAGTGGCGAAGTCGTTCGTCCGCCTTTAATTTTACAAGCGATGAACAGTTTGCTTTTAACAAAACGAGCGGGAAGAGTAGAGTATCAGCGCGGCATTTTGAGTCAGGCGTCTGATGGCGGGTTGACAGTATGCAAGACCGGTGAGCAAGGTTCTGGTATTTTACTTTCCATGTCGCAAGCCAACTGCTTCATAATCTTGGCAGCTGATCAAACCCGAGTGGAAGTTGGTGAAACGGTTATTGTGCAACCTTTTGGAAACTGGTTATAAAGTTTGAGTAAAAAAACTGAGTTAAGTAATTACGAACCGATTAATTAAACAAAATTCTTACATGCTTCGTCCTTAACATATACCGATGGACATTTTTAGCGCTCAACTGGTTCGCAACTGTTAACAAAGATTGTTGAATCCGCGCCTTAGATCCCTCCGCCTACATAAATTACGACTAGCCCTTCGTTCCACTCACCGCTTTTTAACTGTGCTCTTCTCGTTCGAATATCAAAAAGATGATCCATCCCCGATAAGTGCGATTCAACCCTGAATCACGCTTATCGGGTTATTCCTGTTTCAAGTTGCGATCCTCGGCGCGGTAGAAAGGGATAACGTAAGCGTGCTCTGCCAATTTCTGAACTGCGAAGCACAACTATGAAGCAAGCGATTTTTCCAAGTTTGCCGCCCAACCGGAATAGCCGATTGTAGGCAAAACTGAAGCCCCGGTTTGATGCGCGGTTTCCGGATCGACATCGACACCAACCCCATTGACGAACCGGTTCATAAAATTGACCACGCAGCAGATGCACACCACATCAAAAAAGGCTTGTTCATTCCATCCCTCAGCATAAATTGCATTGACATCTGCTTTGGTGACTTGCGTAGGCGTTAGTGTAAGTTTTTTGGCGTAGCTCAATATCGGCTGAAGTTTTTTATCGACTTTAGGCGAATCAAGGTTAATCTTCATGTCACTGAATATCGATTCATCAATTCCGTAAGCGGTGGCCGCAGGCACATGAGAATGAAAACAAAAACTGCAAGAATTTAAGCCGGAAATATAGGTAAAAATGAGTTCGCGTTCGCCGTCAGTCAGTGGTGATTCCTTACGCATGATGTCGTCGATGAGGTGCAAGATCATAATACCCCGTTTGGGATATTTTTGAAACACATCCGGGAGATTAGTCGAGCCTGGACTCGAAAGTAAAAAAGACATGGATTTATCCTTTATTAAATTAAAAATGAATTAAAAAATGAGTTAGTTGTAAGCTATAAGTTAAATCACCCCCGGCAAAGCCCCGGACTTATCTCTGTTAGCCCCTCAAAGGGGCTTGTTCAAGAACCGCCAAAAGGCGAATTTGCTTGCCCAAAGAGCATCAGTTGCTCGTAACGTTCTTGCTCGCGGATGAAATTCCTCACCATTTCTACATCAAGGTTAACTGTTGATAAGAAATAACGCCGCGCTCGGAAATTTTTTTACTAGTAAAATTCTTGGTCTTGCACCTGAAGTTCCGGGTTATTGCATTCTCACTTGCTTTGACTCAAACTTTGATATTCCCTCATTTTCGATACTCCTCTCTTTTGGTCGAGATAAGAGCATCGTTGCGACCATCTTATAGATGGTCAAACCTTCGAGAGTCCCGCGCCATAGCCGGGGGATTACCAATATTAATTACCTCCCTAATACGATTGAAAAATATATTGACTGATTGGTACATAAAAAATAAAAAAATAAGTGCGGGATCTTTAGGAATACGCATACTCGCTTGGAAAGACAATCGACAACACGGTAGGGGTAGCCACCATAAGCGCCAACTTAAGGATCTAAGTGCTTGATTAAGCAAAACGAACACCTAAATTCCGACGTTCAGCGACGAGCTCCGAAACACGACCCGGCAAACCCTGAAGCTTTCTCTTGCGTGGACGTTCACAGAGGCTTTTTATACAGTTGTCAATAAATCGCTCATTTTTTGGCAAACAAGCCGTGAGTCCGGATTTGATTTCATCGGCGATCATGCGCCATAAACGCCAATGGGTAATCGAACGATCGCCGGCCATCGTGGTGGCCGCCCGGCCGAATCGGCGCTGCACAATTTTTTGAGTCACTGCGGCAAACAGTAACTTGCCGTGCAAATATAAGTCCGCCAGCTTGCTGTTTTTACGAGCGCGTAGCCGGTCGATATCGAGCAAACTTTTCAGGCGCTTGATGACCAGTTCCACTTGCCAGCGAACCCGGTAGAGCTCAGCGACGGCTTTGGTGTCGAGCACCGACTCGGAAATCGAGGTAAAAACCAACACCCAACCGCTCAGCATCAAGGTCTTTTGGCTTGCCGTGCGACCTTTATCACGCGCGCGTTGTTTCGCTTTGCAGCGTGCCTGGGCGGCCTGTTCCGGCGGTAACGGCATCGCATGCACCACGCCTTCGATGCGGTTGTCTTGATGACACAGATAAACCGGTATCGCAGCCGGTTGGCCGTTCAAGTCGCGTAAGCGCTGTTCCCAAGCGATTTTGACACCGTTGGGATCGTCGTTCCGCTCGTAAAGCGTCATACTGTGCGGATTATAGCGCAGCACGACATCGCCGCCCCGGTCAATGAACGGAATTAAGCTCTTCGGTTGGTTGTAGCCTCGATCCATCAGCGCGACATCACCTGCGGCCAACTGATAATGAGCCAAGCTTTCCCCAACTTTATCGGTCGTGACGTTGACCTCGCGGAGTGTCAAGCTCATCAAGTCGATCGCCACATGCAGGCGATAGGTCGTTTCGTTCGCACCCGGTTCTTGCACGGTCGAGCCGTCAATCACAATGAAATTCAGTGCGCCTTGATTGACCACTTTATCCAGTCCAAACACACTCTTCAGTAACGACTTGATCCATGCTACGCAGGCCGCCAGTCGCTTGGTTACCGCCATGTCGCTCAAATAGCCCTGAAGCTTGGCGATTTCGCCAGCACAGCTGCGCAACGACAAGTCCAGTCCGCAATACAACAGGACTAACTGCAATAACTGCAGCGGTGATTGGATTTTCCGTGCCCGGGCAAACGCCTGCAATTCATAGGCCCGCGCCTGGAAATCAGCCGGGAGTTCTTGCAAAAAGTCATCAAAATGCGTATCAGTTAGCTGTGGCTGCATCATAGGGATTTTCACTTTCGTCGGTAAAAATACGCTATGTTGTGGTCACACCTTTATTTTTCAACTATGAATCAATATTTTATGGCTTAAGTTGGCGCCTATGGGGGTAGCCACCACTTTTTCATAGTTTTCCTGACAAGGCTTGGCGCCTCCCAGCACCTAGACTCCATAAAATACAGCGGTCAGGTAGGGCGACAATACCTGTAGATCGCTGCCTTCGCCTATTTCTCCTGTGGCTTGGGCTTTGGACAAGATTTTGAGAATGGTCATTTCTGATTGGGATATCCCCATATCGACTATTTCAGCCACTTTGGGGTCTTGACCTCGAAACCCCAGCGCCGCTTTTCCTAACATGCAGTTTTTCTGTTCATTAAAGGGTCTTTTAATTAATTGATCGAATAATTTCCTTAATGATTCCTGGGCAAATTTTGCTTCTGACAAGGTCTTGAATGCTTGAACAACATGCCAGTGTCGCGGAAATGCCTAAGCGCTTATAGGTAAAGTTCATGTTTTCTGTAAAAAGCCACATAAAAGCTGCCCTTGCCGATGCCCATGAAAGCCAAAAGTTCAGCCATCGATACGCCCTTGTAACCCTTGCTCCAAAATACTTCCATAGCATGGGAGATGGTTTGCCGGGTATAGAATCCGCGTGTTTTCATAAATTCTGCATTAGTCTTTCTGTTTCGTTTGGTACGGAATAAGTCGATAAATAGTATTCAGTAAATAGCACGTTTGGTTTGTGCGAGAAGCGAATCCCAAGGCAATGAGGCCCAGTTTGCTCAATCAACACAGTGGACAACTGCATCTTTGAATATTCAGTATCATTTTTTTGGCTAAATTTCGCGTTATTCGCATTAAAAGTCAAAATCCAGCCCAAATTCCTTTTGTCCCAACCAGAAAGAAGGTGATCAATTGAACCAATAAAAAAAGCAGTCCAAGCGCTAACAAGAGTTTTTTCACATCATTCATTATGTACCACCTCAGATACAGGCATCCTGTCTCGCCTTAAATTACTTTATTTAGACTAAGAAGTTGAGAAAAGACAAGTCAGTCAATCAGATCAAAATATTTGGTATTTATACTGCTTACCATAGTTTTATCCTATATCTTATAGAGTGGCACATAGTTATTATTTGGCTGTAGGAAAATAAGCTAATGAGCATAAGCTTTATTATTCATGTGTCTGAATTAATATTACAAGAAATCAGGCGCGTTTGTAAAAGACTAATTACCTATGAAAACATAGTATTTACCTATGAATTAAAACTGTAAGTAAGTTATTAATTTCAGTATTTTTCTGATTCTTCGGATGATAAATCGCATATATTTGGCGACTGATTTCCGGATTGCTCAAATAACGGCAACGCACGTCATCGGCGTTTGCAGGCAGGCTGTACTCTGGCATCAAGGCAACCCCCATGCCAGCGCGCACCAAGCTGACGATCCAATCCTCGCTATTGCTACGGTATGCGGCGTAGAGGTTGACTTCCTGGTCCTGGCAGATTGCCCGCAGAGTATCCCTAAGTTCGCAGTTCAACCGATCCAAATAAGGCTCAGACTGGATTTCCTTGAGGTCGATTTTGCTCAAGTGATTAAAACGGTGCTTGTTGTTAAACGCAACTACGTACTTTTCGGTATACAGCAACGTGGATTGATAGGGCGAACCCAGCAATTGCAAAGGGGCGCTAATCACCAAATCAAGCAAATCCGATTCCAGTTGCTGCAATAATAAAGTTTCACAGTCGATAATCAATTCAAATTCAATATTGGGAAACTCATGCTTGTAATGGGCAAAAATCGGGCTTAAACGTTGTGCGCCTATCGTTGCCATCAGGCCTATCCGCAACGGGATATTGTTCAACTTGGTAAAACGAAGGGCATCGGCCTTAGTCGTGACTGTTTCCTTGTATATCTTACGAAAGTTAGGCTCCACCAAGCGGCCGAGCGAAGTCAGCAAACAGCCGGAACGGTCGCGAGTGAATAATTCCCCGCCCAATTCATCTTCCAGTTTTTTAATGGATTGCGTTAAAGATGGCTGGGAAATATAGCTGAATTGCGCGGCACGGGTAAAACTGCCATGATCGCAAACCGCTAAAAAATAACGGATTTGATGCATTTCCATAGTGTCTTCCTCGAACTTATATAGCCAAAACCTATTCTTCCATAGAAAGTTAGTATTTTACAAGACTTATAAGCAGAGAATATGATTACATCACCATAATCGAATCCTATGAAAAACCATGAAAACTGCAAAACTCATTGTTATGTACCCAACACCTGCCGATGTCGATACATTTGAACAACGCTATGCAGAGGAGCATGTGCCGATGGCGGTAGAAAAAATGGCCGGAAAAACCCGCTTTGTCGCGTCGCTGGTTAAATCCAGTGTTGGTCAGGAACAAACGCCTTTCCATCGCATTGCCGAAGTTTATTTTCCGTCAATGCAGGATTTGGAAGCCTGTTTAAATTCACCGGGCGGACAGGAAACCGCACAACATGCCGTTGATATTTCGACAGGCGGTGCGCCGTTGTTTTTAATTGCGGAAGTTGAAAGTTTCGATTTTTAATCCCCCTGGCAATTGGGCAAGATATATGAGCCGATTGCCGATTTTATACCAATATCATCAGGAGCTACGATGTTATACCTGACACGAAACCCAGACCTTAATTCCTTACCCGACATGCAGGAAAAATATCCGCATCGCCGGGTATTACTATTTAAGATCATGGAAGAAATCATGAGAAATCATTCACCTTTCAGCAAGGAAACGCGCCAATTACTGTTTGCTTATACGTCATATTTGAACCAATGCAGCCTGAGCTATGAATACCATAAAGCCGCTTCGTTACCCTCAGGTCCTAACGAATCGGTATTTGCAGCTTTAAAAACGCTTATTAACAGCGCAAAAATCGATGACAAGCTAATACCGATACTTTGCTTTCTTAAAAAACTCACCCTGTCGCCTAAGCAAATTACCCCTGCAGACGCTCAAAACATCTTCGATGCGGGTTGGGACGAGCATGCGTATTTTGATTCCGTTTGTATCTGCGCCCTCATGAATTGCATGAACCGTTTTGTTACCGCTATACGTATTCTCGCCAATTCATCCGGCATCAATAATACTCATAAGATGCTGTTTACTTTTAACTATATCGGTTGAATGAGTGAAGATGAATTGATAATTCTGCCTTCAACAAAATACAAAAGAGGTTTTGAAGATGAAAAAGAATTTTTCGTTACCAGCATTATTCAATACGATAGCTCATGCTTGCCGCGCTATAGCTCTATTCGGATTATTGACCATTACTTTACCATCAGTCGTTTATGCACATCGGGGGGCAAATGATGAAGTCGATGCCTGCAATATTCTGGTGGGTCATGAACGGGTACACTTTACTGCCTATACTCCAACATTTACCACCAAAGAGTATTGCCAGTCGATTCCTCAAATAGGAGCGACTAATCTTGTATTCGATTATGAAGGCAAAGGCCTGCGCAATTTAACTGTCGAGTTTGAAGTCACCAAAGAACCAGAAGGAACCCGGATTTTCTATAAGGAACCGACAAAAATAAAATCCGGTACGGTCAATGGCGTGGTCGATTTCAGTAAATTCGGTGCAGGTAATTATCTGGCCCACGTCGCGATTGTGCATAAAGACAAGAGCATTGATAGCCATATACCGTTTTCGGTAGGTCTCGAAGAGGAATCCTCAGGCAATTTACCGATAAATTTGCTATTCATCTTTGTCCTTATAGCAGCAGTTTTTTATTTAATGAAACGCGAAGCCAATAAACCTGTAGTGGGGCCATCCGATGTTTAAAACCTATTTTGATAAATTTAAAACCGTTTCGACTTTTCGCAACAGCGTGTTTATCTTGCTGTTTTTTCTGCCTATCTTGATCACGCTGTTAATCTTTTTTAGCGAAGATAATGACGAGTTTTCGCAGATGGGCAACACGTCTTATACCAGCGATAAAGTTCAGGCGCACTGCGAAGTTGGTAAACGCCCGGGTGATCCAGGTGCGGACAATGGCGAATCAACAAGTGAAGGCATTAAATATAATATACGCACGCCGTTAAATTATGATCCCACAATCGCTCATCCATTGCTGATGGTTTATTCACCGGCAAAATCAAATCGGGCTAAGACTGAGAAACTGACCGGACTTACGCTAAAAGCGACGACGGCCGGTTTCATAGTCGCTTATGCAGATCATCCCGAGTTATCGCCTACCTCAACCATCGAACTCGGTACTATTCCAGGCTTGATTGCCAAAAAATGGTGTATTGACGAACAGCGTATCTTTCTTACCGGGCATTCTGACGGTGGGACTGCCGCGATGGCGCTGGCGTTTATGGCAGGTACCAAACATATCCCCCATGCGATTGCACCCAGTGCCGCCGGTATCGATTATCAGGATTTACGTGATCGCAAGTGTCCGGAGCCTATCCCTGTCATGATTATGCACAGCACGAATGACCACTTGTTTCCAAAATATGGTGTGCAGTCTTCAGGTTGGTGGGCGGCATGTAATAAATGTGAGCCGATACCTGAACAAATTGAAAATGGTTGCATGGCTTATTCTGGCTGTTCTAATGGCGTAAAGACTTGGTATTGCGAAGGCGATAAACTCCATGCGCAATGGCCGGGTATTAATGATACGTTGTTAGATTTCTTTATTTCGATAGGTCGTTAAGCGATACGGTCTACCGTTGAGAATTGCAGACATGTTGTGCGCACTTTTTATACCCGACACCTAAATCTGCTCAGACTAAATTATCAATCCCCTCCTCACTATCGTCGCTTTGAATCAACCAGTGAGAAAAAACGTTTATACTTAACGTTAAGGCGCTTTAAATAGTTCTGCAATAACTCAGAATACCCGTTTTTGGCTGGTAATTCCATTTGGTTCATTAAAATTACTGACTGCTTTCGACTCAACTGCTGTCACTGACTCAGATAGCGTGGCGGCTCGCATTTGGCCGTTATGCAAAGCTTTGCATAACGGCCATAATGTGAAGTTTCCTTTTATGAGCAGCGGCTTTGGCACAACCATGATGTAAGCTGGCTTTAAAGCCTCTACCACGCACGCAATCTTTGCATAATTTCCATGATTTAAAACAAGCATTTCAAATGCACCCAAAAGGAGCAATATCAACGATTATTCCAGTCGATGTCATCAGACGTATCGAATTCTCACTTTTTATCGACATCATGGATAAATTCCGCGTGATTGTTTCCCTGTTGGAAGCAATATTTAAGTAGAAAAAGCTATCTGTAGTACTGAGGGTTAGTTTCTGAATCGAACTACAGAAAATCGACTCCTGCAGTTTGCAAAAATTATGACCAGCTTTTTATCTGGCTGCCTTGCTCAATCTGCTATATTCCTAACGTCAACTATTCGAAACCAAGATGTTGTTCATAAAAGAAACTTCACATAATGGCCGTAATGACTCAGTGATAATGTCAATTTGCTCGCCGAATACCGGACTGTCGGCTGGGCCATTGGTTTGCCTTATCTATTGAAATTGGATCGTTACTCCGGCCAGCGGGTTTTTCCCGATTCAGTGAAGTCGCCAATGACTGCTTTGTAGACCTCCAACTCGCAGGATCTGGATTTCTCTGAATGGCCGCTTTGGAGAAGCGCGAGTGGCAAAAATGGGTCGTTCGCCGACGATCAGAAATCAAAAATTTGCTTATGGCCAATGGCTGCTTTTGAATATTTAACGTGGCAGATTGGTAGCGTAATCGGCGCTAGTTTCCTCCCGGATGGATATGCCTCTCAGTTGCTTGATACGATCAACCTATCCCTTAATGTAGCCAGAATACTATGATTGCCAGCATCTTCTTGCCTCATCACCTCGCGAATTTGAGCGTTTATTTGTGCTTCTGGTATACCCGCAAAGCGAGCCGCATTTAAAACTGACGTGTAAGCTTCGAGCACATCGCCGGTGGTCATTTGATAGCCATAGCCCCGTGCCATCCAACGGAGCGCCGCCATTCCAGCAGACACAGCAAATTGCGCCTGTTTTTCAGCAGAGTCTCGGCTTGCTCTAATCAGCGTCCGTGGGTCGGTGGGACTCGTGTTGACTAACTCGATTGCTCTATCGAACAAGCCGGCGTCCTTAGCCGCAGCAAACCATTTTCCTTCCGAGTTGGGCTCACTGGCCACCAGATCTTCCAGTATGTCCGCTGCCGGTTTATGCGGGTACTTTTTGACGAGTGCTCGAAACGTCGCCAGATGGGTGGTGCCCGAGTTGGCCTCCAGCGCATAACGGTTGTAGGCTTCTTCATAAAGACCTGACGCTATCAAAATAGCCTCACACACCTTGGCAACGTCCGATAGAGGTGTATTGATGATCTTCTTGCTTGCTTCAGCGTAGTGTAAAGCGTCGGCTTTTCTATCCAGAGCCAGCAATGCCCGAACCCCCCATTGACGATACCACCAGCCGCTGAAAGAGGGATTGTCAAACAGGGCCAATAATTCATCGAACCGACCGGCGGCATACAGAGAAGAGAGGTAAGCACTTGATCCCTTAAAATACGCATAACCGGATACCTGCAATACCTGCTCCACAGCCGGCCTGAATTCATCAGCCCATTGGCTGGCACACTCAGGGTTGGCGCACAGCTCACCCCAGGCATCGCCCAATGCCTCAATGTACGGTATCGCGTCAGCCTGCAACGCCAGCCACAACCGTTGCAGCCATTGTTGTCTGACCGAGGGGGCTACAGGCGCTTTGGCAATGAGAGGTACCAAGCTATCAATAGCACGGTTAACCGAGGCGCCGATGGCGCCGGAAGAACTATCAACCTGTTCGAGGGCCGGAGAGATTTTTTCTAAAAAAAGCACAGCACCTGCAGCGGCTAAGGCCGGATCTTGCTTGGCCATCCGCTTAATTTCAGAGAGGGCTTCCTTAATGCGTTGTTTCGGTTTATCCGACCGCCACCCAAAGGCATGAGAGCGAAAACGCGCTGCGAACTGCCATTTGTAAGCCGTCATGTTGAGAGTATCCTTGCTGAATTTAAAGGGAACGGCAGGGGCTTGATGATAAAGCGCTGCTCGGTTGCTGCTAACCCTCGGTGCCAATGAATATCAATCGATTGTTCCGGCGCGGTGTTTTTCCTGGCAAAGAAGCCTTAAGGGTGAGGACGATTATAAAGCCAGCTTGGGTTAGCGCTATGCTTAATTGGTGCCGTCCAGTGTTGCCAACCGATCCTTCAAGCATCTCGTGGCAATTTAAGTGTATCTCCCTTAAACCTTCAGAACGGCACCGAAGGACCGTACCATTCCACAGCAGCACGCGGCGTGGCTTTGGCGATCGCAGCAGCCGCATCGCCCCAGCCGCCACAACCGTGCCTACCCCAGCGGCCTCTGAAGGCATTGAGTAGCCGTTTGGCTTGCGCATAGCAACTAAAGAACAACACCAGTCCCCGTTGTTGCCACGGTGAAACCGGCGTGAGGCTACAAATCAGTTTGTCATCATACATACCCCGGTCATACACACCAATCGCCCCCCAGGCATAAACCGTCAGCGTGGTCCCCAAAGCTAAACGCGGACCGAGGACCACCGCATCGAGCAGATCCCCCTCTAAGCCGATGTAAGCTGGAATCGAGCCGTAGTTAAACGGGCAGGGCAGGAGCGAGATAAAATCCAGTTGCCCGGTCGATCCCCGTTTTAAAAAACTGCCACGGGGAATTTCAATGACCACCTCAACGGGAAGCCTCGGGTTTTGCTTAAACATCACTACTCCCAAAAACCCTAACCGCGTGATTTAGCATTTTGCCTGGAAGCACCGCAAAGCAAAGGCTTATCATCATCTGCACAATCGAAAGCCGGCCAATGGTTCGCCGCCTTACGGGCCACGAGGCCAGACCACCGGATGAGCAACACCCCGCAAGCGAATCACTCCGTACGCAATTTAGCACAGGTTTCAACCCCGTGCTTAGCAAACCAGGCCTGATGATGCTGAAACTCGGGTGGCCCCTAAAAGCCACCGTTACCCCGGCCAAGACGCAGCCCACGGCTTCCCTGAATGCCGTGCCGGGTCTGGTGCCGATACAATCGGCCGAAGCGTTATTGGAACCGCATGCTAGCCTGCTGGCTCAACTCGATGAACTTGCCGGTGTTTCCAAGCACCATTTCACGCACTTTTATAGCATTCCCCTGCGTAACTTTGCCCGTTTTGTCCAGCAGTTACCGGCATCCGAAGTCCATCATCACGCCGGACTCGGCGGCCTGCTGACCCATACCCTGGAAGTCTGTGTCACTGCCCTGAAAATCCGACGCGCTTATTTACTCTCGGAAACCGGCGGTGCCGAAGACATCGCCGCCCACCAGGACAGTTGGACCTATGCCGTGTTTTTGGCCGCGCTCTGCCATGACCTCGCCAAAGTTGCCGTCGATCAGACCGTGACGCTGTATGCGTCAAACCACCAGGAACAGACCTGGCAGCCCTGGCAGCACTTCATGGATGAACACGGCCTCGCCTACCGCAGTGAATTTAACCCCAAAAGACAGTACCGCCTGCATGAACACGCCACGCCCTTATTGATCCATAACATCATTCCCGACCACGGCATGACCTGGCTGAGCCAAGACCGGATCCTCTTGGCAAGATGGCTGGCCAGTCTCTGCGGCGATCATGACCAGGCCGGGGCGATCGGCGAGATCATCCGGATGGCCGACAGCCAATCGGTCGCCGCCAATCTGGGGGCAGACGGCAGCCGCATGCCCACCGTTAAAACCATCCCGCTGCATGAAAAAATGCTCACTGCGTTACGGCATTTATTGCAGGAAGGCGAATTACCCCTCAACCGAAACGGCGCGGCCGGCTGGATAAAAGACGAATACTGCTGGCTGGTCAGCAAACGCACCGTCGATGCCATCCGCGAGCATTTGACCCAAGAAGGCCATACCGGCATCCCTGCCAAAAACGGCCGACTATTCGATCTGCTCCAGGAACATGCGCTTCTCGTGCCCTGCGGCGACAAAGCCATCTGGACCGCCCGCATAGAAGGCGAAGGCTGGAGTCATCAATTGACACTGATCAAAATCCCCGTTGCCAAACTATGGACGCATCCGGAGCGCAGGCCTGAGCCCTTTGACGGGCGCATTGTGCCTATCGAACCAGTCGAAGAGGAGGGTTCAGACAACATGCTGAATGCTCTCACCGCAATAACAAGCCCCCTTCAGCCAGATCCCCTCCAACCCGCCCGTCAGCAGAATCACGATCCGATGCCGGAAGAACACGATCCGGCCCCGCTGTTGAACGTTCTGCCGGCACTGACGCAAGAGCGGGATGACAACTCAGCCAAAGTAAACGTTGCACTAACCCGAACGCTAAAGTCAAAGACTCAACCGCCGGTTAAAGACAAACCAGCAAAACCGCAGCCCAGCACCGCAGCCAAAGCCAGTGCAGAACCCACCGATCCGGTGGACGCCTTTTTTCACTGGCTGCAGCAAGGCATACAAACCGGCACCCTCAAAACCAATCAAGCCAAAGCCCGAGTGCATGTCGTCCAGGAAGGCGTCGCGCTGATGACGCCCGGCATCTTCCAGGACTATGCCTTGGCCAACGAACCAGACAGCGCCAACTGGGCCGCCATTCAGAAAAAAGTTCTGAAGAAAAATTGGCATGTCAAAGCAACCAACGGTTTAAATGTGCTCAACTATCAAGTCACCGGGCCCAGTAAGACTCACCCTGTCAATGTTGTGCTCTTTGAAGATAAAACGTTAATCTTCGGGGCAACACAACCGCCCAAAGCCAATCCGCATTTTCTGAAGAGGCTTTGAGGTCTGGGGTGCATTAGCTTTGCCAAGTTACGCGCAGCGTGTTCGGAAAGAGTTCACAAAATGATCGACTTCCTGGCATGATGTAGTGATCCATTATCGGCAGGATTTTCAGCGAAATGGACGCGTTAACCAGGCGGACTCGCTAACAACCATTCAATAAAGGGGAAACGTGCAATGGCGACTTCAAACTCTTATACAAGCCCAGACGCTGTTTGTGATCTGATCATGAAAGGTGGCATAACCAGTGGCGTCATTTACCCAAAGTTGATCGGCAAGCTAGCCGAACACTATCGGCTCAAAAATATAGGCGGCACCTCGGCCGGAGCGATTGCAGCAGCAGGCGCTGCAGCAGCGGAGTTTCGGCGTCATACTCAACATACCGATGCCGGCTTCATCCAATTGAAAAAATTACCCGAGATTCTGGGCGAGACAGTCACTGTAGAGGGGGGCAAACGCTCGCGGTTATTGAGTCTGTTTCAACCGACTTCCCGGCTAAGGCCGCACTTCACGGTTTTACTGAATACCCTGAATGTTAAGCTGCCGGGATTAGCCGCTCTGGAAACTGTTTTCCAGATGGCACGCCATTTTCCTTTGGTCTTAGTGTTCGGATTGGCGCTAGGCACGCTTTTGTTGTGGTCGATATTTTTTGGATTAACGGCAGGCAACCCGGCTGTTGCTTATTACGGTGCCTTAGCGGTAATGGGGGGCTGGATTATCATTACATTGGGAATCCGCTATGGGTTTAAGGGCAAAACTAAAGACAATAAAATGTTGCTCCGTACTCTAATAATTTGGTTTCTACTCGGTATTGCCTGGACCGCTATCGTGACAGGGTTGGTTAGTACCCTGACGATCCCGGTCTTGGTCTTCAGTCTGGAAGTCGGCAGCTTGACACTGGTAACCCTATTAACAAGCTTTGTCGTCCTGGTGGCTGTCTTGGTCTTTTTTACCCGATCAATGGTTAGCGGCTTAGTTGAGAATGGTTTCGGCTTTTGTAGCGGTTTGAACGCGGCTGACTCAGCGGATCCGAATGCGTTAACGAATTGGTTGACGGGTTATTTCAATGAATTAGCCGGACTGGAACCGACCGATTCACCGCTGACTTTTGGCGACCTATGGCGCGGTTCCCGGATTCAGAGCGCCGCAATCCCTGCTGCGAAAGATCGAGTGATCAATTTCGAAGCAATGACCTCTGCTGTCAGCCGAAAGATGCCCTATCGAATTCCGTTTATTCGAGATGAAAAGGAGTATTACTTTGACCCGGATGAATGGGCTCGGTTATTTCCGAAGGAGGTGATTGCGTTATTGAAAGTTCGTGGTGCCAGTAAAGGGGTCTATGACCCGACGACACCCAGCCGTTCTCTTTATCCTTTGCCTGAAGCAGATCAATGGCCGATTGTTATTGCCGTTCGGATGAGCTTGTCGTTTCCACTCCTTCTCTCGGCAGTCCCTTTATACGCCATTGATTCGACACTTGAAGCCGTCAACACCGTCAGGAAATACAACAGAGAGAATAAAGATCGACGGCCCCTTCCTGTCTCAAAAGTGTGGTTTTCCGATGGCGGTATTTCCAGTAACATGCCGTTGCATTTTTTTGACACCTTTTTGCCGCAACATCCGACATTTGCCATTAATCTGAAAGAAAAACATCCGGATGCGACCGACGACAACCCCGAATCTCCGCCAAAACCGGGGTTTGAAAAATGGCGCGTCTTTCTGGCAACCGGAAACGATCAAGGCTTGCAACGACACTGGCAATCGCCTACAGAAACAGGAATGGCCGGACTCTTCAATTTCCTAAAGACGGTCATAGAAACCATGCAGAATTGGCGAGATGAGATTCAATTTCCTTATCCCGGCTACCGTGACCGGATTGTTCAGATCAGTCAGTCGGAAAATGAAGGCGGACTCAACTTGAATATGTCGGAAGAAATCATTCAAGCGTTGGGCAATGCCGGTGAGAATGCAGCGCAACGACTGATCGACAGATTCATTGAAGGGAAGGGCTGGGACAATCACCGAAAGATTCGTTTACGTAACTTCCTGGCCCAACTTGATCTCGAGTTAGATGATCTTGATGCCAACCAATCAGTAACATGGCAAACATTTCTAACACAAACGGCAACACTGTCACCGTATAAAATGACGCTTAATGAAAAGAAACTGGCTGAGGAAACCTTAAAAAGCTTGGTCGATATGGCGGCAGAGTTGCGTAAAGCCGATCAAGACACTCCCCCGGTCACACTGACAGGCCACGCACCACGACCGTTTTCGGAGATCCGCATTACGCCACGGTTTTAGGATGAGGCTATCAAATTTAACGATGGCCGCCACTGATTCGCCTGGCTGCGTGATCACGGTGTTACCATTTCCCGGTTCATCTTGATCCGGATAAAGTTGAGTGAGTGAAAAACCGGTGTGGGGTGGAGGATAAACTTGAATAGACTTTGGCCGGTTTCTGCTACCGGACACGGGCGATGAAAAAATATTGGGCTAATGTTACCAACACAACCGGCCGAACCGCTCAACAGTTGGCTGCAAATTGCTGAACCTGACCGCGATCCGGGGCGAGGTAATGAAAGATTTTAGATTAAAGCCGAGGGATGCAGCGGGGGAGTTGAGGTTTTCCGGAGGGGGAGGGAAGGTTTCGACGCCGGAGGTTTTGGAGGGGATGTTTTAGTGATCAAAAGTAGAAACTTATTGGTAGTGATCGGCCACTTTGTGACATTTAAGAATTTCAACATATGGCGGTTGCAAAACAGAAAGCAGTCGTTCAACGTAGGTTTGGGCGCATTAAGGGCACTCCCGTTGAGAACATAAGCTATCCTGCCATTCGATTAGCGATCGTTGCGATTTCAGCTTCTGTTAATCGCTCCAGAGTCCAGCCCTTAGCAAATTTTGCAGTCTCTGACTTTGGAAGTTGGTCGTCTGTAAGATCGCGAATTCGAACCCTTGCAGGCATAGAGGCACCTTCTCCGACAAAGATCGCCTCTTGCTGAGCGAGATTCGGCAAAGCTTTCGTCATGCCAGACAAGCCATCCGGCAAGAAACGAGAAACATGTTGCTGGTCTGCTGCATTCGTAAGCCTCAAAACGAGCCATGTTCCGCACTGAGAAATCACGGTACTTTCAACGTCCGCAGGCCTTTGGCTAACTAGCATCAGACCAATTCCATATTTTCGCCCTTCACGAGCGATGCGGCGGATGGCAGTTTGAGCTGCCGCATACTCGGCCTCGCCCCTGTCGGGGACATAACGGTGAGCTTCTTCGCAAACTAGGACGACTGGATCACGTTTTCTTTCGTCAGTTGTTTGGTAAACCTTATACTGAAATAACAAACGGGCTAGCATGGCTGCAAGCGGACCGGCTACTTCATTTGGAAGGCCAGAAATATCCAGAATACGAATGTCCTGGTCCACACCCCCTTCGCCTTGGATCTGTCCAATCAACTGGGCAATAATATGCTCAAGTGGTGGACTCTGAGCATCCCACTCCCGCATCATGAAACGAATACGTGGATCACGCCTCAATACTGAGAGCTTATCCAAAATGGATTTAAATTTGGTGGCGAAATCAGAAGGCGTAACACTCTGAAGTTGAACTCCCTGCACACGCGCTGCCTGCAAATAGAAAATGTGGTTGTAAAACTCGTCAAGACTAAACGGCCTAGGTTTGTCATGATCAAACTCAATCAACTGTTCAAGCGTCACTCTCGCTTTAGGCCGGGGTGCATCATGGTCCAGTCCATCAGTTGGAGATGGCCCGCCATGTGCGGTCGGAGAAGGGTGAATAAGGTTAGCTGCAACCATTCGGGCAAAGGTGATAGCTTTGTAAACAATATTATTCTGAGAAGTAGCTTCTTGTTCAGTTTTCCCGATAACTAACGTTCTGAATTCATCAGCCGACATCAGCCAGTAAGGCAGGCTGATCGCAGAGCCAGTCGTCTCTTCGCTTCCGAGTGGGTCATAGGCACGATATACGATCGCACGCTTTTTGAATGCATGCCCGTATTCCCCATGAGGATCAATGACAAGTATTCGTGGATGACAGACTGTGTTCAGCTCTGGTGTGTGATCCAGCATGCTGTGAAGCAAAGCGGCAACTGCACCAGACTTTCCCGACCCCGTTGAGCCGAGCACCGCACAATGCATGCCAAGCATTTTATCCACGTTTGCCCGACATACGGCATTGTCCGCGCCGACGTAATGAGCAAATGGAACAAGTGGGCTATATTCGCCGTCATTCTGCTGCCCTTCAGCAGCCGAGTAAATCTGAACAGTCTCCTCGCGAGTGAGCAGATGCACGCTCTGGCGGGGCAGCGGATAGGTCGTAACACCGCGGACGAACCGAAGTTTCTGGTCTCCCGCGTTCCAGACACCTTCGGCAAACAGTTCGACCTCCATCAGTCGCTGGTCAGCATCGGGCGGAATAGGCTTCGCGATCTCAAGCAACTCCTCGGAACGCATGCGTAATAAGGTCACAAATCCGAACACGAGACGCCTTCCGAAATGGACTTTGACGATGCTTCCAATCTGACCTATGGGATAGACCCGCCCTTCGTAGGTTCGGGTGAGCTCCGTGACATCCCCCGATAACTCTACACGAATCGTAGTTCCTGATATTTCGACGATGTGCCCGATCTTGAGGTCAGAAATAAGATCAAATGTATTCATAGCGCGCAGGCCTCCGCTCCGCTATTAAGCATTTTGGTGACTCCAGCAAACGTCCACCAATCTCGTTTTGCTGGGGCAGTCGGAGGAGAATGAGGACCGTCCGCACCGACATACAAGCCATCTTCAGTAATGACATAGACCCGCTTGCCCCACGGCCCCTTCCTCCATTTCTGAAGAGTGGGATTGAGGCTCTGAGCGAAGGCGAGAACCGTTGTTTTGTTCTCTGGACGTTGAAGTGCTAGTTCAATCTCTTGGTTAATGTGCTCGTCCCCAAAGCTGTATCCGCAGGTTGCAAGAAGATTCTCCTCCCTCGCTCCAAGTGATCGGCGAAAAAGGTCAAATTGGGCCGCGAAGGGGTCCCGTTGAGTCGCCAGGTATTTGGTCGATTGCGGGTAGATGAGAACACGAGAAATCTTCTTCGGATAAAGATCGCCGTCGCGGACTCGCCATACACGCTCATCCTCTCCCAAATGCCAATCGATCGATCCGTGAAGCTTGATTACATGGGCACGATCTCTGAGGTTCGGCTCCTCGTCGCCATATCTATGGCTTCGATACGCGACCGCACCACCTGAAAAGCCGTCCCAATAGGAGAGCCCCCCGAGAGCAAGCGCATCCTCAAGGAGCGTGTCATAGTTGGTAGTGAATAATCGGACAGCTCTCCGGCGCTCGGCGATTCCTGCTTGGCTTCGATTGAACAGAGCAGAAAAAAATGCTGAATGGTGGTAGATAACGACGATCCGGTTCGCATGTGTTCCGATCACCTCCGGGCCTACACTAGGGTTAGCAGGCTTATATCCCCATCGAATAGTCTCAGCAATCCATGTCAGAATCTTTTGGTGGAGTTTATCGAGTTCATCTACCGAGAGAGTTACGCTGTCGAATATGACGGTCTTATCCTTGGATCGATCAGCAATCGCGCGGTGATCCCCGAGCTGACTCAAGATGTGTTCGATATGCGAGTCGTCAGAAAGCTGACTTTTCACAAACTGAAGAACCTTGATGTCGTTTGGCTCTCCTTCTGTTTCTGCCATAGTGAATACACGATCCGTTAGCGGCTCCATAAGGGGAATTCCGGCGTCAAGACTGATCCCAGCGCCGAATAACCATGACTGATTACTCGCCGCCAAAAGATTGTCAAGCTGGGCTAGTGCGTCTTTTGTTGCAGCAGGGTTCATATTTCTATTTATCTCCATTGTGTTGCTTTTTGACTGCTAGATCCTGAGCCCAGAATTCTTTGGCCTATTCTATTTTTCGCGCGTTATGGGTTTCAGATGTAGTTTTGAATGAGGGGGTTTAGTGCGACTAAGTCTAGTTCCAAATTTAATTCAACACCATAGCAACACGATACACAGTAACATTTTCATTAGGAAAATCTATGGGCACCAGGTAAGAGCGACTGGTAAAGTGCCGGTTGCAGCCATTCAGCAATTTAGCGCGCCGTCCGCAAAGGCTCGTCAACGACCATGTATTTTAAGAGCAGTTGATTCTAAAGCCTGGCTGCATCACACCGGATGAATAACGCTAGTCACCACGCCCCATATCACCATTTCGAGTTCTTCATATAGGACAATATCCCGATAGGCCGGGTTTTCCGAGCCTAACAGCCATCGCCCGGCCTGGCGTTTCAACCGCTTCACGACCAACTCCCCATTCAGCGCGCAAATCACAATCTTGCCCGGTACCGGCTCGATAGACCGATCGACAACCAGAATGTCATTGGGATGTATGCCGGCACCGAGCATCGATTCGCCTTCCGCGCGGACAAAGAACGTCGCGGCGGGTTTTTGTACCAGCAGCTCGTTTAAGTCCAGCGTTTTCTCGACATAATCATCGGCGGGCGAAGGAAAGCCGGCGGCGACTTTGCCGGAAAACAGCGGCAAGGCCACCGGCATCAGTGTTCGTGCAGGGAAGAGCATATTGTCCGGAAAGATGTGAATGGGGTATCGTGTTTGAGGTGTGTTAAAGCGTTATTATGTTCTCTATTGGTTCTTATTGTAGTTTGTTTTGGTAGGGGAAGAAACAGAATCCGGAAAATCGTACGATAAGCAAAATCCTGTTTAACAAAATAAAATCGCTATTTATTGAAAATCAGAACAATAAATTTCGAAGTTGAATAAACAGTAAACTCATTTAGTTTTAATGGTTTATGAATGCTCAGCGTACTTTAATTTCCGTTTTCTGAACTGTTAAACCCACTATAACTGTATATATTCATTACTGTACCAATGCCCGCTTGGATCGATTGTTGGTACAATGAGAATGTTGTTATTACTCTTGATTGCATCAGCATATCCCATTTCCCATGGACACCAACTTGAGCCAAAAGATGATCTGCAAAATGGAGAACACTTGATGCCAGGAATTTACTTAGTCTTCAGCAGTCTGCGAATAATCTCTTGCTTCGGCCTGAACATATCTTCTGAACGTTGCAAATGACCACTAAAGAAGCCCAGATCGAACAAAGCCTGATTGCCAAGTTAACCGATCTTAAATACACGCATCGTCCCGATATACGCGACCGCGAATCGCTAGAGCAAAACTTCCGCCAAAAATTCGAGGCGTTGAACCGAGTGCATTTGACCGATGCCGAATTCGCGCGCCTGCGCGATGAAATCGTCACCACCGACGTATTCACCGCCGCCAAAACCCTGCGGGAACGTAATTACTTTCAACGTGAAGACGGCACCCCGCTGCATTACACCCTGGTCAATATCAAAGACTGGTGTAAAAACGACTTTGAAGTGATTAACCAACTGCGCATCAATACCGACAACAGCCACCACCGGTATGACGTGATTTTGCTGATCAACGGCGTGCCGGTCGTGCAGATTGAGCTGAAAACCCTCCAGGTCAGTCCGCGCCGTGCCATGGAGCAAATTGTTGAATACAAAAACGAACCCGGCAACGGCTACAGCAACACGCTGCTGTGCTTCATGCAGTTATTTATCGTCAGCAATGAAAGCAATACCTACTACTTTGCCAACAACCACAACCAGCACTTCAGTTTTAACGCCGACGAGCGCTTCTTGCCGATTTACCAACTGGCGGACGAGAGCAACCAAAAAATCGCCCACCTGCACGATTTTTCCGACACTTTTCTAGCCAAATGCACACTGGGCCAAATGATCAGCCGCTACATGGTACTGGTCGCCAGTGAGCAAAAGCTGATGATCATGCGCCCTTACCAAATCTATGCGGTCAAGGCGATTGTCGATTGCATCCACCAAAACCGGGGCAACGGCTACATCTGGCACACGACCGGCAGCGGCAAAACCCTTACCTCGTTTAAAACCTCAACGCTGCTCAAAGATAATCCGGATATTGAAAAATGCCTGTTCGTGGTGGACCGTAAAGACCTCGACCGGCAAACCCGCGAGGAATTCAACCGCTTCCAGGAAGGTTGTGTCGAAGAAAATACCAACACCGAAACCCTGGTACGACGCATGCTCTCGGAAGACTACGCCGATAAAGTCATCGTCACGACCATTCAAAAGCTCGGCCTGGCGTTGGACGAAAACAGCAAACGCAACCAAACCAACACGCAAAAGGGCAAGCCCACCTACAAGCAACGCCTCGAACCGTTGCGCGACAAGCGCGTCGTGTTTATCTTCGACGAATGCCACCGCTCGCAATTCGGCGAAAACCATAAAGCCATCAAAGAATTTTTTCCCAACGCGCAACTGTTCGGCTTTACCGGCACGCCGATTTTCGACGACAACGCCAACTACGTGCAAATCGACGGCACGGTCGGGTCGTTCAAAACCACCGAGGATATTTTCGAAAAACAACTGCACGCCTACACCATCACCCACGCCATCGATGACAAAAACGTACTGAGTTTTCACATCGATTACTTTCAGCCCGAAGACCCGAACGGTAAAAAAGCCAAACTCAAACCCGGCGAAACCGTCTCCCAGCAAGCCGTCGTCGAAGCGATCCTGAACAAACACGATGCCGCCACTAACTCGCGGCGTTTTAACGCAATTTTGGCTACAGCGTCGATCAACGAGGCGATTGCCTATTATGATTTGTTCAAATCCATTCAAGCCAAAAAACAGACTGAAGATGACAGCTACGCACCGCTGAACGTCGCTTGCGTGTTCTCGCCGCCCACGCAAACACTGGCAAAAGACAACGACACGCTAAACGGCAAAAATGTGGCCGACATCAAGCAACTGCAAGACGACCTGCCGCAAGAAAAAGCCGACAACCAAGAACAGCCGGAACAGAAAAAAGCCGCGTTAACAGCGATTATCGCCGACTACAACGCCCGGTACGGCAGCAACCACAGTATTAACGACTTCGACCTGTACTATCAGGACATACAACAACGCATTAAAGACCACAAATATTCCAATCAGGATTACCCTCGCAAACACAAAATCGACATCGTCATCGTGGTGGATATGCTGCTCACCGGCTTCGATTCCAAATACCTCAATACCTTGTATGTCGATAAAAACCTCAAATACCACGGTTTGATCCAAGCCTTCTCGCGCACCAACCGGGTACTGAATGACAGCAAACCCTGGGGCAACGTGCTGGATTTTCGCGGTCAGGAAAAGGAAGTCGATGCCGCCATCGCCTTGTTCTCCGGCCAATCCATCGACAAAGCCAAAGAAATCTGGCTGGTAGACCCCGCGCCGACGGTGATCAACAAACTGCAAACGGCGGTCGGCACTCTGGCAACCTTTATGAAAGCGCAAGGCCTGGATTGCGCGCCGGAACAAGTCGCCAACCTGAAAGGCGACACGGCCCGCGCCGAATTCATCAACCACTTCAAAGAAGTGCAGCGCCTGAAAACCCAGCTTGATCAATACACCGACCTCGGCGAAGATCAACAGGCCCAAGTCGAAAAACTGCTACCCGAAGACACTTTGCGCGGCTTTAAAGGCGTGTATCTGGACACCGCCCAACGCCTGAAAGCCCAACAAGGCAAAGGCGGCGACGGTACCAGCACGGTGGAACAGCTGGAATTTGAATTCGTGCTGTTCGCCTCGGCGGTGATCGATTACGACTACATCGTGGGCCTGATCGCCAAATTCACCCAAAAAACCAGCAAACAAAAAATGACCCGCGAAGAACTGATCGAGTTGATCAGTTCCAGCGCGAATTTGCTGGACGAGCGCGACGATATCATTGCTTACATCAACAGTCTGCCCGCAGGGCAAAGTCTCAATGAAAAGGCCATTCGCGACGGTTACCCAGCCTTCAAAGCCGCCAAGGCCGCCAGCGACTTGGCCGCCATCGCAGAAAAGCACGGTCTGCAAGCATCGGCCCTGCAGACCTTTGTCGATGCCATCATGAGCCGGATGATTTTCGATGGCGAAAAGCTCAGCGATCTATTGGCTCCACTGGAACTGGGCTGGAAAGCCCGCACCCAAGCCGAACTGGCCTTGATGGACGACTTGCTGCCGGTATTACACAAACTGGCCCAAGGCCGCGAAATTTCAGGATTGGCGGCGTATGAATAACCATTCAGCCAGCCGATGATTACCTTACCAATTAACTGAGGAGTTTGAGATGAACCAAGCGCAATTACTTGAAAAAATTCAGGCTTTACCACCCGATAAACAAGCCGAGGTCTTTGACTTTGTCGATTTTCTTGCCTCCCGTAGCGCAAGCAACAGCCAACAGGATGAATGGACTGATGCCAAATTCAGTGAAATGGCCATGAGCCAGGCGTTGCGTGGCATGGAAGACGAGTCGCCCCTTTATACCCAAGCCGATCTTAAGGAGCGTTGGCGATGAAACAAGCCGGGCAAATCGTGCTGGTACACTTTCAGTTTACCGATCTTTCTGGAGCAAAGCCACGTCCGGTGCTCATGCTGAGGAAAGCATCAGTTCAATTTGATGATTGGCTGGTGTGCATGGTCTCTTCGCAATTGCAGCAAATCGACGCCTCGCTAGATGAAGTTGTGTCACCCAGCGATGCCGACTTTGCGGCAACAGGCCTAAAAGTTGCCAGCGTCTTGCGCCTATCCCGGCTAGCGGTTTTGGACGGCGCATTGCTTATGGGCAGCTTGGGGGCTATCAGTAATGAGAGGTTGCAGCGGATTCGCCAACGGCTCGCCGCCTGGATTTTAGCGGGAAGTCAATGAATAAGCCGCATGTGCTTGAGCCAATATTCAGCGAAGTGCTGCAGCACATACAGCATGCACGGCACAAAATCTTTACCCAAGCCAACACGGCCCTGATTGACCTGTATTGGCACATCGGCCTTACCATCAGCCACAAAGTGCAAAGCGAAGCTTGGGGCAAAGGCGTGGTGACCGAGTTAGCCCGTTACATCGCCCAAAATGCCCCGGACATCAAAGGCTTCAGCGACAAAAACCTCTGGCGCATGAAGCAGTTTTACGAGACGTATCAAACCGATGAAAAACTCGCCACACTGTGGCGAGAATTGTCATGGAGCCATAATCGCCTCATCATGACCTTAAAAACCCAGGAAGAACGCGCGTTCTATCTACATCTGGCGGTTCAGGAAAGACTCAGTGTGCGCGAGTTGGAGCGCCAAATCGATACCGCCTATTTTGAACGCAACCTGCTGAGCGCAAAACTCTCACCACTGGCGAGAGAAATACATCCCAGTATCCAGCAAACCTTCAAAGACCAGTACGTGCTGGAGTTTCTCGGCTTGCCGGAAACCCACAGCGAAAACGACCTGCAAACCGCGCTGATCCAGCACATGAAAGCCTTTATTCTGGAACTGGGCAGCGACTTTATCTTCATGGGCGAACAATTCCGCCTGCAAGTCGGCAATCAAGATTTTTTTATCGACCTGCTGTTTTATCACCGTGGTCTATCGGCGCTGGTGGCCTTTGAACTCAAAATCGGCAAATTCTCGCCGGAACACATGGGTCAACTGAATTTTTACCTGGAAGCGCTGGACCGCGATGTCAAAAAACCGCATGAAAACCCCAGCATTGGTGTCTTGCTCTGCCGCGACAAAGACGACGAAGTCGTGGAGTACGCACTATCGCGCAACCTTTCGCCGACCTTGATTGCGCAATATCAATTGCAACTGCCGAATAAAAAACTTATCCAGGCCAAATTGCATGAGTTGTTGGCGCAAGAACGGGAGGGCGAACGATGAGCGAACCCACGAAAAAGGCTTTGGTGCCGATGTTGCGGTTTCCTGAGTTTCGGGATGCAGGGGAGTGGGCCGATGCCCCCCTAATTGCATTGGCTAAATTTAGGAGGGGTAGCTTTCCGCAACCTTATGGTTTACCTGAATGGTATGACGAAGAGAATGGGATGCCTTTTGTTCAGGTTTTTGATGTAGGCAATAATTTACGATTAAAGCTAAAAACTAAAAATAAAATCAGCAAACTTGGCGCAGAACAAAGCGTATTTATTGCAAAAGGTACATTAATAATCACCCTACAAGGATCAATTGGAAGGGTTGCGATTACGCAATATGATGCTTATATTGATAGAACGTTACTAATCTTCGAGAAATTTATTAAGCCGACTGAAAAATTATTTTTCGCTTATGTTATTCAGAGTTTATTTGAAATTGAAAAAGAGAAAGCACCGGGCGGAATAATTAAGACAATTACAAAAGAATCGCTTAGCAATTTTATAGTTACATTACCTAGTCTTTCTGAACAACAAAAAATCGCTGATTGCCTGTCTTCCATCGACGAACTGGTCACTGCACAAACCCAAAAAGTCGAAGCCCTCAAAGCCCATAAAAAAGGCCTGATGCAGCAGCTTTTCCCCGCCGAAGGCGAAACCGTCCCCCAACTGCGCTTTCCTGAGTTTCGGGATTCATGGAAATTCAAGGTGTTAGGGCAATTTCTGGAAGGCTACTCCGAAAGAGTTCCTTCAAGCACAGAGTTAACTATTTATAGCTCTACAAGGGAGGGTTTGAAAACGCAAAAAGACTATTATGATGGCCGTGAGTTGGTAAACGAAGGAGAGTATGGGGTTGTTCCAAACGGATATTTCGTTTATAGACACATGAGTGATGATGCGGTCTTTAAATTCAACATTAACAGTTTAGAAAATCGAATTGCAGTAAGTAAAGAATACCCTGTTTTTAAAACTAAAGGATTAAACGCATTTTTTTTGCTTCAAAAATTAAATAATGGCCTCGATTTTCAGGAATTTGCGATTATCCAAAAAAAAGGTGGTACTAGAACGCGACTTTATTTTAAGACACTATGTTCATGGCAAACACTATTGCCGACTATCCAAGAACAACAAAAAATCGCCAATTGCCTATCGTCCATTGACGATCTGATCAGCACCCAAACCCAAAAACTCGCCGCCCTAAAAGCCCACAAAAAAGGCCTGATGCAACAGCTGTTTCCAGCCGTGGATGAGGTACAACCATGAGCGCATTGACGACATTTCAGGCGGACATTAAAAATATTCTCGAACAGGCTCGTAACAAGGCGCGTTCGGCGGTCAATGCGGCCATGGTCGAATCCTACTGGCTGATTGGTCGGCGTATTGTGGAGGAGGAGCAGCACGGGCAGCACAAAGCCGAATACGGTGCCCGCCTGATTGAAGATCTGTCGACCGCATTGATGGCGGATTTCGGCAAGGGTTTTTCTTATGCCAATCTCTACAACTGTCGTCAGTTCTACTTGACCTTTCCCGATCAAGCGATTCTCTACACAGCGTGTAGAGATTTGAGCTGGAGTCATCTGCGCTTGATCATGCGGGTGGATTCGCCGCAGGCCATCGACTACTATTGCCGCGAAACCCGAGAGCAGAACTGGACGGTGCGCCAACTGGAACGCAACATCAAAAGCCGGAGCTTTCAGCGCTTACTTTCAACCCAGGGCAATCAATCTTCATCACAAGGCGCATCCGCCCATCTGGAATTCATCAAAGATCCCTATGTGCTGGAATTCTTGCAACTGCCGGAGGCAGGCCAGCTAAAAGAGAGTCGGCTGGAGCAAGCGATTATCGAGGAATTGCAAAAATTCCTACTGGAACTGGGCAAGGGATTCTCGTTCGTCGCCCGGCAAATGCGCATTAGCACCGAGACCAGTCATTTTTTTATTGACCTGGTTTTTTACAACTACCTGCTCAAATGCTTTGTCATCATTGACCTAAAAACCGGCAAACTCAGTCATCAGGATATTGGTCAGATGGATATGTATGTGCGTATGTTTGACGATCTCAAGCGCGGCGAAGACGACAACCCCACCATCGGCATTATTCTTTGTGATAGCAAGGATGAAACCATCGTCAAATACTCAGTCATCAAGGAAAGCCAACAACTTTTCGCCTCCAAGTATCAGCGCATACTCCCGACCGAAGAGGAGCTGGTCGCCGAAATAGAGCGCGAGAAGCGATTGATCGAGGCAACGAAATGATGGATTACTTCTACTGACCGACCATACGGAAAACGATCATGACCCAACAAGAACTCAACAAACTCGGCAGCACGCTATGGGCAATCGCCGACGATCTTCGTGGTGCGATGAACGCCGACGACTTTCGCGACTATATGCTGTCGTTTCTGTTTTTGCGCTATTTGTCAGATAACTACGAAGCCGCCGCACAAAAAGAACTGGGGCCGGATTATCCGAATTTACCCAGTAACCCCACACTCACCTTGCCAGGGGAGATCAGAGATGCGGGATCTGTCTATCAAAAGTTGCCCCCTACACAGCAAACTCCTGAGGTTGTGAGGGGGTATCTTTCGCCGCTATCGCTATGGTATGCAGCGAATGCCGGTGATGTGGCGGAATTTGAAAAACAAATGCGCCGCAAAGTGCATTACGTGATTGAGCCGCAGCATCTGTGGAGCAGCATTGCCGAACTGGCCAGAACCCAAAACGGCGAGTTGCTGCACACCTTGGAAAAGGGCTTTAGGTACATCGAAAACCAAAGTTTTGACAGCACCTTTCAGGGCCTGTTCTCGGAGATTAACCTCAATTCCGAAAAGATCGGCAAAAATTACACGGAACGGAATGCCAAACTGTGCACCATCATCAGTAAAATCGCTGCGGGCATTGCACAATTTTCCACCGATAGCGATATTTTGGGCGATGCCTATGAATACCTGATCGGCCAGTTTGCCGCCGGCTCCGGCAAAAAAGCCGGCGAGTTTTATACGCCGCAACAGATTTCTGACATTCTGTCCGCTATTGTTGCCCTCGACAGTCAGGAACCGGCCACCGGTAAAAAGAAAAAGCTGGATAAGGTGCTGGATTTTGCCTGCGGTTCGGGCTCATTGTTACTCAATGTCCGGAAGCAACTCGGTTCCCATGGAGTTGGCAAAATCTACGGCCAGGAAAAAAACATCACCACCTACAACTTGGCACGGATGAATATGCTGCTGCATGGGGTGAAAGATTCCGAATTTGAAATTCACCACGGCGATTCCTTGCTAAACGATTGGGATATCCTGAACGAAATGAACCCCGCCAAAAAGCTGCAATGCGATGCGGTAGTGGCTAATCCGCCGTTTAGTTACCGCTGGGAACCGAACGAAACCTTAGGCGAAGATTTCCGTTTTAAAAGTTATGGCCTCGCACCCAAGTCAGCCGCCGACTTTGCCTTTTTATTGCACGGTTTTCATTTTTTAAGCGACCAAGGCACGATGGCGATTATTTTGCCGCACGGGGTTTTGTTTCGCGGTGGTGCCGAAGAGCGTATCCGTACCAAGCTGTTAAAAGACGGCCACATCGATACCGTGATAGGCCTGCCTGCCAATCTATTTTTCTCAACCGGTATTCCAGTTTGTATTCTGGTATTGAAAAAATGTAAAAAACCGGATGACGTGCTGTTTATCAATGCCAGCGAACACTTCGAAAAAGGCAAACGCCAGAACCGCTTGTTGCCTGAGCATATCGACAAGATTGTCGATACTTACCAATTCCGCAAGGAAGAAGAGCGCTATTCGCGTCGGGTTGCGATGGCCGAGATCGAGCAAAACGATTTCAACCTGAATATTTCCCGTTATATCAGTACCGCCAAAGCAGAAGTGCAAATTGACTTGCAGGTAGTCAACGCCGAGTTGGTGAATTTAGAGAAAAGCATTGTTGCAAGCACTGACAGGCATAACCAATTCCTTAAAGAGTTGGGGTTGTCGCCTTTACCGTGCGTTCTAAGAGAGTAATGACCTCTAAGCGGGAGCATTTGAACAAAAACTTTATGCAATACCATCAAAACACTATGTTTACCATCGATGTATTACTGATATGTGCACTTAAAGATGAATACGACCAAGTCCTTAAAGTCACCGATGGTCTTCAGAGTTCGGGCTGGAATGAGCATCCGATTACTAGCGGCTGGATCGTAGCGGACGCTGATTTTGCTACTGCAACTGGTGACATCCTTAGAATTAGGGCGACACACGCCAGTCACATGGGGCGAGAGCAGGTTCAGGCTGCCGCAAGTAAACTCATTTTTGATCAGCCCGCTCGATGCATCGCTATGAGTGGGATCTGTGCTGGGCGACGAGGCAAGGTATCCCTAGGCGATGTGATATTTGCGGAACGACTCTGGTCATACGATGCCGGAAAGATAGCTGTTGAGGATGGTGTAGAAAAATTCCAAGGCGATCCTATCCAATATAATCCGTCAAAAGTATGGGCGCAGCGTATGCAGCATGTAGCTATCCCTTCACCAAGCACTTCTTGGTTAAGTTCCCGCCCTAGATTGCCATTAGAGTATCAAGAAAAGTGGGTTTTACTTCGTCTTTATGCCGGTGAAGAGCCGAGGCAAAACCCAAATTTCAATTCAGAATGTCCGAACTGGAGCGAAGTTCTGCCGCGTCTTTGGAAACGTAAATGGTTGGAAAAACCGTTGACGTTGACAGACACGGGACGGCAACATGCTGAAGAGTTAAATTTGCTATATCCCGCCACACTACCAGCGTCACCTGATTTTATGATTCATGTTGCACCTATTGCAACGGGAGCAGCTGTTAGCGAGGATGAGGGGGTATTCCCGCGTCTCGCAGAATCAATGCGCAAAGTTCTTGGCATAGAAATGGAGGCAACCGCGCTGGGTGCGTTTGGCGAAGTCCACGACATACCTGTAGTTGTCGCAAAAGGTGTGTCTGATTATGGCGACTCGTTTAAGGATGATCGCTACCGTGAATTTGCTGCCCGAGCTTCCGCCGAATTATTGATCGCCTTTCTACGGAATGCGGCAGATTTGCTACCAAAGCAAAATACCCCAACTGGTTTAGCCTCTGCAAAACTTTCATTTTTATCATCTGTAAGTAACATACCAACCGATCTTATTAATGTACTCGCAGAAGAATATCCCGACGTTCAACATGCCCGCGCTTTATGGCAACGTGCCGGTGGCAGAGTCAGTGATGTCGAAAATTTAGCCAGACCTCGCGATCTATGGCAACGGCTTTGGCAACGCAGTGTGCAAGGTGCGTCGGCTCGCCCCGAAACGTTACTGCAAGCGGCGTTGGAGGACCTGCCTGAAAATGTCGTATTAAGTCAATACCTCGTCATGCTGAATGAATCAAAGACAATTTAATTTTCCTATAGGGAGCTATGGATGTCCAACTTACTAACCGAATTGCTAAAAGCCGGACTTATCGAAAAACTTGAAGGCGACGATGGGCGTTTTTCAAAAATTGAACAAGCGGCCAAAGCCATCGCCCAAGAACTTCGTGAACAGCCGCCACAACTGATTCGGGCCATTTTGGCTGGGCTTGATCCAGACATAGATAAAGACGATCCTATTATTGTTAGAGCTGAACAAGCTTTAGTTGCGGAATGGAAAGCCGTACGTTCGGTTTTTCCTGATAGGCCTATCAACATTCTCAGAGCCATTTTGTTGGATGCCTGCAATCAAGTGGCCGAGGAAGAAAATTATGCAGCTATCTTGTGGCTAACGGCGGCGGATACTTTGCCCTTATTACGGTTGGGCAGGGAAGAAACTATTGTTCGTCAGATACTGGAAACCTGGTTCAAGTGCGCTGAAGAGAAATCGCTGGTGGGGCATGCTCTATCTGATGATGCCGATCAGAACTTTGGTGTGGACTTGAAGTTCCCAAAGACTACTGCGCTTGAATCACCGAAAGTAGATAGAGTGGGATTGTTAACAAAAATAGAAGGTGCGGCTGGACCTCATAATAATCAGAGTAAAGCTGCACCTAATCCAAATCCTCAATGGCCCAATACCGGCTCCACATGGTCTTTTGAATTTGCGCCAAGGATGCAAACCTTGCTTGCTGATGAATTAGAGACATTGGCGGATAAGTTTCATAAGTCTCAGCTTGTGGAAATTAAAGAAGTGCAAACTTATATTGCCAAGTTAACTCAAGCAGTGAATGAGTCTCTGGTTACCCAACAGCGTAATGTCCAAGAGGCCAGGAAAGCTGAACAAATTCGTTTAAATTCCCTGTGGTGGTCAGAGGCGCTTTACTCGACTACATTGCGTTGCAGCTATCGTGAACTCGATCCTGCTATTGCGACTGTAGTGATGGCGGTAGATCTGCTTAACGAAGTTGTCCAGCCTACAACCGCCAGCGTCGGTTACTTACTTGCCGAAGCCGTCAACCGGTTGCCTGATGCTGATTTCAGTAAAAAGCTAACATTGCATGTGTTGCTCGAAACACTAGGTAAAGTGTGTGGTCGTCTCGACAGTGAATGGCTGAAAACGCTCGACATACCCCCTGAAACAGGCCGTTTAAGCTTGCGTGATGGGGTGGCCTTAGTTCTAACCGGCAAAGCACAAGATGTTTTATCGACATTGAAGCGCATGGGAGCAAACGGCGAGCATGAAATGAGTTTCCCCCAATTTGCGCATACATTCTTCAGACAAGAACAAGCGGTGCAATTGGCAGAGGCCTCGCATGAATAAGCCTTGCGCAGACAAAAGTTGTTTCGCTCATAAAGGCGAGTCTTGTGCTCTTGGAGAAACGGATTTAGCCAAGTGTGATTCGTGGTGTGCAACGATAACCGATGATAAATCCGAAGAGATAAGTATTACTGCAACAACTTTCCGTGTACCTTGGTCTGGCAGTGCATTAGGTTTAGCAGACATGGCAAATTTGAGCCCACGTGGTCGCACTATTTTGATTGGCGTTCTTGGTGCACATGATGCAGGCAAAACCACGCTGTTAACCGGCAACTATTTGCAGTTGTTGCAAGGAAAGTTACTGGCAAATGCGGGGTTCGCCGGGTCTCGTACTTTGGGAGCATGGGAAGCTTTAGCTGCATGGACGAGATTTGATGATGCGGCTCGTCCTGCATTGTTTCCACCTCATACACCGCGTGGGACAAGTCGTGTACCGGGTCTGCTTCATTTGGCTTTGCGGAATACCAAGGGCGAGTTCAGAGATATACTGCTGGCTGATGCGCCTGGGGAATGGTTTACTCGTTGGGCCATCAAGGAAGATGCACCCGAGGCGGAAGGCGCTAGGTGGGTTGTGCGTAACGCGGATGCGTTTTTGGTATTTGCAGACTGCAATCGGCTTGCCACGTCAAACCCGGAACGTGGTAAGGCACGAAATGAGTTACGCCAGATTTTGGAGCGACTTGGAAATCATGTGGGCGATCGTCCCACCACAATGGTCTGGGCAAAAGATGATATTGAACCCAACGCGGACATCCGTTCATCCATACAACAAACACTAACAAGGCAAATACCTCACGCACTAGAGGTTAGTTCTAGCACTAACCGGCCTGCCACATTAACGAAGGCAATGGAGACAGCTCTTTGTCCCGCTTGGTCACCGGTGCCGGCCACTTACCTAGTTGAGCCTGTTCTCCATCATCAGCCATTTTCTGCTTTTCGAGGTAGTCATGCATACGCCTGAAATCCTGTTGCTCGGTGGGCCGGATAGCGGAAAAACACACTTTGCGGGTCAACTATATGGACGTTTGAAACGGAATCCTGGTTTGCTCGAACTTCGTGATACACCCGCAGATCTTAGCGCTCTGGAAGAAGTGCTACATTGCCTGGAAAATGGTCATGCTGCAGAGCACACTTCGGCAGGTACCTGGACTGATGTTTTATTACCACTCAGGGATAAGCATGGCAACGAGCTGGATTTGCGCTGGCCCGATTACGGCGGTGAGCAATTACTTACGATATTTACCGAACGCCAAGTCACTGAAGCGTGGCGATCTGAACTTCGTTTAGCTGATGGCTGGCTGCTTCTCATACGATTGAAAAAAGAAACAACTTATCCTGATGCGCTAACAGAACTGGCAAATCGATCATCAGATAGTAACGGCACCACAGCACGTGCAGGCAATTGGGATGGAAACGCCCGCTGGGTTGAGCTGTTGCAAATTTTGTTGCATGTAGCTGGCTTGAGCACAGTGGCACACCTTAAACAACCACGCCTTGCGGTGCTGCTTTCCTGCTACGATGAGTTGGCGGTAGATAACCAGCTACCTAGCCAAGTGTTAGCCAAAAACCTACCTTTGGTCTCCGCATTTATCGATAGCATATGGAAGCCTTCTGCCATCAGTATCTGGGGGCTTTCAGCATTAGGCTGTCTATTAGAGAAGAATAGTGATAACGAAAATTTCATTAACCAAGGGCCTGAGCACCAGGGCTGGGTTGTTAACCCAGATGGGCATAAGGACGCTGATCTAAGTCGCCCGCTTGCATGGCTGTTGGGGGTCGAGTGATTCAGCCGCTCATGGCGCGGTACGGTGTAAAGGATAACAGTCACGGATTACTGGAATGGCAAGGAGCTCCAGCCTCCTTACCCTCTGAATTGCTAGGCTTGACGGACAAACCACCCGGCCATCTCGTTCCTGGAGAGCGCTGGTGGCCGTCTTTAGGTTGCGGTGCGGTTGGCGATTGGTGGGTGCTATGGTGGACGATGCCCGATGAATCAGCTTACCGAGCTGGCATGGTGCGTAGTGAGGTTGCTTTATGGCGACGGGAAGATATTGGAGCCGTCAATGATTTGCGTCCTGTGCTAGCGTTGCTTTCAGGAATGGAAACAATATCAGCGTCATCAACAGAGCAATTACATTCTGTGGCAGAGGCCTTGGTGTCATCAGAAGTCGCGCGAACTCCCGTATTCTCAGATTTGGATGCTTGGCCGGGAATTCTTGCCGATATTTGGTCACGATTGTGGCCAGAAGCGCGGCGCAACTTTTCTGCGCGGGTTGTCGTGATTCCTCCACAAGGTGGTGAATCGGTTGCACCGCCACTGCTGTATTGCGTGCCACGTCAGAGTTTGCCTGGATGGGCCAATTTTACGGTGATCCGCTTTACTTCGGATTCAGCTCCAATAAATCGTGCGGCCACCTGGCTGATAGGCGAAGACGATTCTACTTTTAAAGAAATATTGGACTCATGCCATTTCTGTTCTGGTGACCTGAAAGAACTTGATACGGTAGCCCGCTCGGCGGATCGCTTGGATAAATTACGCGAATGTCCAATGCCCAATAATGCACTTGGTTTTTTGCGTACCTTATCGGTTCTTACTCCGTCGCATGACGAGGCAATAAATTTGAAAACCGAAGCATTAAAGGCGCTGGTTGTTGATTTGAATGCTGAGAAACCTGAGTTCGTATTAAAACTCAGAAACCTTACCCCCGTTTTCTTACCAAATGATACTTCGCTCCCAGATGCGGTTGGAAACTGGATTACTACTCAGTCATACAAATTAACGACAGACGAATCACGAAAGCTTCTCACAAGCTTAGAAGAGAATAAAGCTGAAACGTGGTGGCAGACGTCAGTGCGTCAAGCACTGCTTAAAGGTTTCTCTAACCCTGATAAACAGTGGGCCAAGATCGCGCTTAATTGGCTTGGATTACATGATTGCACGGAGATACTCCAAGCTATTATTCCTTCTAGCGAAACAATTGAAACCTGTTTGCTTGATGTTGTTGATGATGAAATAAATCTATCCGAAACGGCACTAAGACAACTTGAAACGCTAGTGAAATCACGGCAATGGTCTGGCTTGCACGCTTGGGTAGTAATGAATTTATATTCTCCATCGCAGGCATTTCAGCTTCAACGGGATTTTCCGGGGAGTGCGGTTGATGGTTTGAAATATCTAGTCGCGCATTTGTCAGGTGGCGATATTATCAATGAAGTGATAAATACGCCTGACAGTCAACTGATTCAGCTTGTCGTTCAGCGCACAGTACGGGAACCGCAATTGTTGAAAGACTTGAATGCGGGAAAGGCAGTTTGGCGTGATTTATGGGCTGCACATATCGCTGCTGGTGGCGTTTGTTGGCCACCGAACGTTAACCGAGAAATACAGGGTTTAAAGCTACTTGATGCTGTTACGATGGGCGAAAAGGAGTCATCGGGACTCATCGCGATACTTGCTAAAGACTTGGAGGGAATTACTTTTAATCATCCTGATAGAGTAAAGTTATGGAGCGTGTTGAGTGCTGACAGTTGTATGGCATTGCTCCCCGTGGTTGCAGATGTCTTGATACAAACCTGCAATGCTGGGCAGGTTGTTTCCAGCCCTGAACCTCAACTGGCTCAGGAAGTTCTCAAGCGAACCCGTACAATTGGTCTTTCAATCAAGGTTTTTGTCGTGCTCTTATCATCGAATGTGTCGCTGGACGAGCAGGATTTGATTAGCTGCATCTCATCATCAATACGAGCAGACTGGCAGCCAGGTGTAGCCACAGTAATCGGGAAAGTGATGTCTGAAAGAAGATGGAAGAGGGCGGCAGAAAAATCATATGATCGGTATATGTCGGGAGCAATACCAGAACTGCAATCTGTGGTGGAAGCCTGTCAGACGTTACTTTCTTGGTGGCAGCGTGTGAAGATCGATTTTAAAATGGGAAATACTAACTTAACTTCAAATATTGAGGAGAGTCTTGTATCTCGAGTTGCTGAATTAGGAGGTAATCTCGCTCCTGAAGAACTAGATGACATTTGGGAGCGTGCTGGTGGAAAGCGCAAGGAGTTAAAGATAGGAAGTACACCAGCAATACGCTGGCAATCAGCCGCCAAGTCAGCTCAAAATGGTAAGCTGAAGAATGGTTTGCTGGCACTAGTAAAAGAACTGCAAAATACACATCCGCATAACCCTGATTTAAAAGAACTAGTGGGTATTATTACTGAAATGAAAAATAGCAATTCATGACGGTAACAAGCATATTAAGACAGTGAATATAAATCATAGCCCTCCAGAAATTGATTTCGATCAAATTGAACGTATCACTGATCGCCTTCGAGATTTAGTAAGAAATTACCCAAAGGGTTTAGGTCTTTTTAAAGAGTTTCTGCAAAATGCAGACGACGCCGGCGCATCGAAATTGCGGATCATCTATGATCACCGCCTGCATAAAGGTGCTTTGGAAAATACAGCAATGGCGGTCGCTTTAACGCCTTCTCTGCTATTTTTCAACGATCAAATATTCACCGATGCCGATTTTCAGCGAATACAAAACATAGGGAATGGTGGAAAAGTCAGCGATTCGAATCGTACTGGCCGGTTCGGTCTTGGATTCAATACTTGTTACAGTGTTTCTGATCATCCTAGCCTGTTAACTGCCGATAAAATCGCCTGGTTCGATCCTCATCAGCGTATATTCCCAAAGGGAAAAAATGCTCGCGCTTGGTCAGTTCCTGTCGCACAAGAATATTTCCCAAATTGGCTAGAAACCTTTGCTCCGGCGGGATTAAAACCCGGCGAGGGGTATTTGTCTGGAACGGCTTTTCGGCTTCCTTTACGTACAAGCGGGGATGCTGTTATTAGCGAGATTTGTGATGAACCTTTTACCTACGAAGATTTCATCTCAATTTTGGAAGAACTCAACCAAATAGGTCCGCCATTAATTATTTTCTTACGGTCAGTTAATACACTTGAAGTCTTGGAGATAGGCGAGGATGGCTCTGAGCAGCTTAAATACCAACTGTCTACCGTAAACGAGTCAGAGATTGAACAAAGTCGTTCTATTCTCAGAAATATAGTGGATGGAAGGCCTGAGGATTTGCTCAAAAAATGGTTGGCATCAGACGAAGAGTTACCAGTTGTTCAATACAATCATTCGTTTTCTTTGTTGGGTATTGACCGCATAGCACATCATGAAACGTGGGCTGTTACCTCTGGATTATTTCGCGGCCCAAACGATCAGTTGTTGGAGGACGCCCTTAAAGTTTGCAGGCATCGGGAAAAAGCTATTCCATGGGCAGGGGCGGCAACGATGCTGAGTGGAACCAGAGCAAATGCAGTTTCCGGTGGTTTAGCGTGTTTTCTCCCATTGCCTGAAAAAGTCGATTGGCCGATTTGGTTGCATGGCTGGTTTGATCTGAGCTCCAATCGGCGGGGTATAACTCGATCTGCGGAAGTAGGCGGGTCAAACCATGACCGTTATGAATGGAACAAATCATTAACGGAACATGCAGTTGCTAAAGCATGGGCGATGTTGATGGTTCAGGTAGCTGGGGATGAAAAGCATAATGTTGAGCCGTATAAGCTTTGGCCAACAGAAGAACTTCCAGACGACATAAATCAAGCGCTTATTCTGGGATTTTATCGGGTCGCCGCTACATTGCCTCTAATTAGAGGGTTTAATTCTGACGGCTATCATTGGTATGGACTAAACGATGGTGTGCTCGATTTGTCGCAATCGTGGCACAGTCAACTAATAGAGCCATTTATAGCGGAGGGTTGGTCAATCTGTATTCCCCCTTTGAATGACTTTGTAAAACAAGGTTTTGATGAAGCAGACCAATCAATATCAAGTTTAACACCTGCATTGTTACGTGACTATTTATTAGACGTTGACAGTGCGTTGGGCAATGCCTGCGAGCTGGACGAAGCTCCAAAGCAAATGCTCAGAAATAGAAAGTGGATTTACTCGTTAGCGAAATTTTGTTCAGGTGGAAATTTTAATTCTTTAGCCAACTTACCCCTTGCAATACTCAGTGATGGCTTGCTGCATACATACACTGCCTGCGGAACTATTTTTATAGATGACGGAAACGAACAAATTCGACTATTGCTGCAGGCACTTCCAGAACGATTGTTTGATGCTGAATATGAAGCTGCCATTAGCATTTCAAAAGCCTTTGAAAAAATTAATGTTGTTACATTTGATCTTGGTAACTTTCTAGGCTGGGTTCCGGAAATATTAGCAAAGGGAAATCCAGACAACTCATGGCTATGCACATTTTTTGATTATCTTGAACGGCAAAATCCAGAAATTATTAAGGTTTATGCCGATAAAATTAAAGTATTGAAAGTAGTTCCCGATCAGTTCGGGAGTTTTCGGGAAATGGGATTAATTGAGACGCCGCTTATAACACATAAAATTGAGGATAAGCGTCTACTCGATGCTTTGACTACCCTTAAAATCCCATTGCTTGAAGGCTCATCTGAGCTAATACAAATAATTGATCGATTTTCTTCAAAGAATAAGGGATTTGTCTGGCAGCTAACGCCTGACGACATAGCTTACAATCTCAAAGATCATGCCGAGAACGAAACTTTTGACGATAGTGCTTTAGACGACAGAGAGAATGTGCTGTTTCCCTTACTAGACTTTCTCGCATCAGATAGAAACTGGATAAAATCTGATGACAGTCGCCTCCCTTTTCTACGGCAATTAAGATTTTTGCCTACTACCAGTGGTCAAAGGATAAATGCCGAAGAACCCAATGCTTACATACCGGGTTCATTCCATCCGCCAACAGGTTTTGAAGGAGAATATCAGCTTTTAGATACTGGGGAGAATGATCAATGGCGTTTGATATTCTCAAACCTTGGCATGAATATTCTTAATGGGAGCACGTTTGTTGAAAAAGCCTTATTGCCGACTTTTTCATCGAATATCACTAATGAAAAACGCCATAGTCTGCTTGTTTGGCTTCGTGACGAATATCAGCTTATTGCCAGAGACCTAGAACAAACCGATCGTGAACGACTTCATCAGTTGATTCGTAACTCCCCGATTTTGCCTATTAGCGGTGGAGGCAACGGCGCGCCATCTAAAGTTTATCGCCCTAATGCGAGTGAACCCAAAAAACTTTTCGGTAATCGCGTTCGAATTCCTGACAAACAGTTTTTTTCATCCGATCAAGATCTGTGGAATAAGTTTTTTGACGATTTTAGACTTCCTTGGAAGCCATTAGCATCTGATTTGCTCAATGAAATACGAACTTTAGTCGACATATCCCATGAACAAGGTGTTGCGGCGATTCGTACACCACTTAAAAACCTGATAGCTCATATCAGCGATAACTGGGGGGAACTAGCCAATATAAATTGTAATGAAAACAAAACGTTTGCTGGAACGCTAGCAGAAATTGATTGGTTACCCGCTGTACCTGCCGAATTTGCCAAATATGCTGCTTATTATTCAGGCTTGCAGGACTCGCTTTGGAGGCCAGATCAAATAGTACCCTCTCGGCTTGGAAATATTGCGTCATCTAAATATCCAGTATTAGACAGCCAGGAATTTAAAGAAGAAATGGCGGAAGCATTAGGACTTAAAACTGATGTAACAATTGTTGACGTAATGGAGCATTTTGCCATAGTCCGGAATTTACCAAATCCGACTACAGAAGCTGAACTTGATATGATCCGCCGTTGTGCTTTTGATGTATATAGATTTATTGGTCGGCAGTCTCATATTCCTTGGGCGTTAAATAAAGCAAACTCAGTGGCCGTATCAGAACTATCACAACAGCTCTGTATTCTTATAGCTGATAAATGGTGGCTACCCTCCCGATGTTTTTTTCAATTACCCTTTGCGACAACTTGGGCCGCTTCTTTAAAGGATGAATTTCCCAATAATGATCAAGTACTGCGACTTGGCTTGGAACGTTTAGGTGTTCGTCAAACTCCTGAACTTGATGATTGGCGCCAAATGTTGATCGATTTAGCTGAAGCCGCTGATTATAGCGTTTTGAATTTAGATGCTCTAAATCAGGCGCGACGTGTAATTAGACAGTTGCGTTCTGCGCCACCGGAATGGCTTGAAAGAAACGATGTTTTAGTACCTCTTGAATCAGGAAAACTGCATTATGCCTCTTTATCTTTAATTCCGGACGATTCGAGATTGAAGAAGGTCGATTGCAAAACCGCCTTACCATTGATTGAGGACAATAATGATGCAATTGATGTTGGCCGTTATTCTGGAGCACGATCCCTCCATGCTGAACTTCAGGATAGGTTGGCGGTATCACCACAACTTATCGAAAATCAGGATTTTGCAAAGAAAATTCAATATCGGATTAGATCTCGAGAGTTTCGGGAATGTCTAATAAGAATCGCATATGAAGAAGCTTTAGCAAAAAATGATGCCAATCCAATGGAGGTTGTAAATAACCCCATATTTGATAGCCCCAAAAAACTTGAAATTCGTATTACATCAACCATTCAAATAGAAAGTGTTATCGACTTAGCAGGGGAGGAAATTGTTGCTTTCGAAATTTCTGATGCCTCAAGTTTTTTGGAGAATGAAACTAATTATTCTAGGCTGTGGCTAAAAGATCGTAAATCTCGCCGCCGAATGCTGGATGAATTAGTCAGAACTATTTGTGAGCTTTGCCAGCTTTCTGATCAACTACGATTAAGTCGAATTCTTGAAAAACAGTCTGAGGACATGTCCAGAGTTTTGGACGAAGACGAAGTAGCAATTATTCCAACCGGCCAATCACTGGATTTAGGCGACAATGAATTTGAACCAGATGATTCCCATGAATTTAACGAAGCATCATACGAAAAAGTTACGACTTCGGTAGATCAAAATATTCAGCATGATAATAGTGAAGTCCAGAATATTTTTGTTGGCGAAAGTTATGGTTCTGGGATGGAAGACGTGGTCGAAAATGAGCCCGAGCCAGTTCCGGTTCTGCATCGCCAGTCCCTGCCACAATTTAGTCGTGGCGCTTATAGAAAATTCAGAGCAAAGTTTCGATCTACAAACTCAAGTGCCCGTGGCGGGGCTTCGGACTTTTCCGGACAGAAATCCTCTGACCAAAACTCCCCGTCAATTGAACCAGGACATGGCAGCAGCACCTCTTGGGTGGAGGGGGGAAACAAGGATTCGAGTAAGTCCAATCAAGCCCGCCTTCGCAGTTATGTGCATGAAAAAGAGCAAAGGGATTATGATACGGAATCAACTGAATCCGAAGCTAAAGATATTGGTGACGCAGGTGAATCTTTCGTAATGAATTGGGAAATGAAAGCCGGTCGTACTCCCAAGAAAATGCCTATAAATAACGAAGGCTACGATATCGTATCTGAAAGCCCAGAAGGACTTCGTTATATAGAAGTTAAGAGTATCGATGGTGCTTGGGGGGCAAGAGGTGTAGGTGTTACCCGTGCTCAATACGATACAGCAATTAAATTTGGTTCAAATTGGTGGCTTTATATTGTTGAACACGCTAGAGATGGCGGTCGGTCAGTTGTGACTCCAATCCAAAATCCCTTCCACCAAGCGACGGAATTTAGATTTGACCCCCCTGTGCCAATATGACCTGAGACACCTACCCCTCGGAAATTAGAGTATAAAGGTAGGCCAGAATCATGAGCAAATCGAAAGCAGAGACCATGGAATCACCACAAGTAACTGCGCCGGAGGTCGCGTTGGAAGACGCCCGTAGGGCGGCTGAAAACGCGACCTCCGGCGCGCGGCCCGACCCAGAGGTGGTTGCCACCGCCCAGCGCCGACAATTTACCAGCAGCGACAAGCGCCGCATCCTGGAGGCCGCTGATCGCTGTACCCAGCTGGGTGAGATTGGCGCTTTATTGCGCAAAGAAGGGATTTATTCCTCCCATCTGTCCACTTGGCGTAGGCAGCGTGCTGCCGATGAGCGCGCCGCGTTGGCGCCGCAAAAACGCGGGCGCAAGGCCGACCCTGCGCAGGCCGAGGATCGTCGTGTGCACCAACTTACCCAGGAAAATGAGCGTCTGCGCCGCAGACTGGCTCAGGCCAATGCCATTATTGAGGTCCAAAAAAAACTTTGCGTCTTGTTCGGTCTGCCGACGGACGAGACGCCGAGCGAGTCCTGCTGATGCAAGCCCTTAACCAGTTGGCCCCGGAGGTCGGCCTGGCGTCGGCTTGCGCGGCCCTGAATTCGAACCGCAGTTCGGTCTATCGCGAGGATGCCCGCCGGCGCCTCTTGGTGCCTGTGCCGGTAACGCGGGTGCCTCGTCCGTCCGTCCCGTTGGCTTTCTCGACCAGTGAGCGCCAGCAACTGCTGGCGGTGCTTAACAGCGAACGCTTCGCCGATTGCTCGCCGTATTTTGTCTATGCCACCCTGCTGGACGAGGGGCGCTACATCGGCTCGGTGCGCACCTTGTACCGCGCCCTGGAGGCGGACGGCCTGTCGGCGGAGCGCAGGCGCCAACGGCTGCACCCGGTCTATACCAAGCCGGAACTCCTGGCCACCGCGCCCAATCAAGTCTGGAGCTGGGATATCACGAAACTCAAAGGCCCGGCCAAATGGACCTGTTTCCACCTGTATGTGATCCTGGATATTTATAGCCGCTATGTGGTCGGTTGGATGGTCGCTCCGCGGGAAACCGCCGAACTGGCCGAGCAGCTCATCGCCGAAACAGTGGCCAAGCACAACATCACGCCGCATACGCTGACGCTGCATGCCGACCGCGGTTCCAGCATGCGCAGCAAGCCGGTGGCCGCCTTGCTGGTCGATCTGGAGGTCGCCAAGACCCATAGCCGGCCTTATGTCTCAGATGACAATCCCTATTCCGAGGCCCAGTTCAAAACCCTGAAATATCGGCCTGATTTCCCCGTCCGCTTCGGATGCCTTGAAGATGCCCGCAGCCATTGCCAACGCTTCTTCCAGTGGTACAACCAGTCCCATTGCCACTCGGGCATCGGTTACATGACCCCGGCCACCGTCCACTTCGACCAAGCGGCTGCGGTATACCAAGCCCGCGCCAAAACCCTGGAGACGGCTTTCCTTGCCAACCCAAAGCGATTCAAAGGACAGTGCCCCTTGCCGCCCCGCTTGCCCAACGCCGTTTGGATCAATCCGCCTAATAACACAAAGGAGAAACTTGACCCATAAATAAACAACAGTTAGACACTAAATAAAACAACTTGGTGTCTCAATGTCATTGACACATTCCGGACGCAGGTTGGAGAGATTTTCATTTTGATCCCCATCGTGTATTACAAGCCCAACCGAACGGCAAACCGGAAGTTGGCGCACAGTATGAGCGGGATAATTCAATTGTTACGATTTTAGAAGCTTTCCAGCGCGGCTTATTATGGAAAGTCAAAATTAAATTAGCAGATGACTCGACTACTACAGTCCCCTGGAACCCAAACTGGCGGAGATTATAATCAATGGCTCGAATGATTCCCGAACTTAATGAGTCAGCCTTAAATTTGGTACCTTCTGCGGCAGAATGTTCAGTTTATTGTTCACTTCGAGATGGCCTTAAGAGCGATGTACTTGTCTTGCATTCTCTAGAATTAGTTGTTAATTCCGCAAATGATGGCCCCAAAGACGCGGAAGCTGATTTCGTTATTTTTGATCCAAACCGAGGGATTTTGGTCATTGAGGTTAAAGGCGGCGGGGTCAAATTTGATGCTAATGATCGCCAGTGGTGGTCGATAGATCGTTATAAAAATCTGCATTCGATTAAAGATCCTTTTCGCCAAGCAAAAAACGCTAAACATGAAATTCTTAGAAATCTCAAAGCTGAAAAAGGATGGGGCGCAACCGGAATGCCGCGCATAACGATAGGGCATGCAGCAGTATTTCCTGATCTGCCTGATATTAGTGCACTAATTTCTCCTGACAGACCGATTGAAATAATCGGTAGCCGGGCTGTCCTCAATGATACATCTGATTGGGTAAGCAAAGTATTTGAGTTCTGGAGCAAAGGGAGCTATCAAGCACAACCTTTGGGACAGAGGGGAATGCGGATTATCGAGTCTCTTTATTGTCACAGCATCAGAGTTGACGTGCCGTTAGCACTAACCATTGATCAAGAGTTCCGACGCCAAATTGAACTAACTGAGCGTCAGGCAAGAGTTTTGCGTAGTTTTCGTTATAGAAAGCGGGCTGCTGTTTCCGGCGGTGCTGGAACCGGGAAAACTCTCCTTGCCTTACAGCATGCAAAATTACTGGCTTCACAAGGTATAAAAACACTTCTTGTCTGCTATAACAGAGCGCTTGCTGATTTTCTGAAACGGGAAACACAAGGTCTGGAAAATTTGCATGCCTTATCCTTTCATCAACTGTGTGATTGGCGAATCAAAGTTACAGGCCAATATTTGCTTGAAGAAGCCAAACAAGCTTATCCGGGAAGTTCATTATTTGATCTACAAATGCCCTATGCGCTTTCCAGATCGACCGAGCTGGACAAATTTCGATACCAGGCAATCGTAGTAGATGAAGGACAAGACTTTGGCGACGAATATTGGCTGCCGATTGAATTGTTACTGGACGATGAGGAAGATGCTTATCTTTATATATTTTTTGACCCTAACCAAGCCGTCTATCGGAATGCATCAACATTTCCTATTCAGGACCCGCCATTATTGCTAATTGAAAACTGCCGCAATACCAAAAATATACACGAGTTAGCTTATCAGTATTATATTGGCGATGAAGTTGATCCACCGGATATCGAAGGGGCTCCCCACGAGATATTAGAAGCCAGTGGATTGAATAATCAAGCAAAGCTTATCAAAGATAAAGTCTCTGAATTAATCACAAAAGAGCAAGTGGCTCTTCATGACGTGGTTGTTTTGGTTCTGGCCAACCAAAAGGATCATTATTATCAGGCATTGCAAGTTGCCGGTTGTCCAAGCGGCAGCAATTGGAGCTTTGAGTCCCTTTGGCAACCCAAAACTATCTTAGTTGATACGGTGAAACGATTTAAAGGACTTGAGAGCGCTATCGTTTTGTTTTGGATTGGAGATCAGATAGATATAGAAGCCAACAAGGAACTGATATACGTAGCACTGTCGCGAGCAAGATCAAGACTTTTTCTAGTGGGCGATATAGTGAAAACTTCACAGTTAGCCAGAAAACACGGATGTTCCCGGTGACGAACTGCCCATTAATGCGTATGTGATAAACCCCATTATCACCGAAAGGTCTAATTTTCTTATACCACTCGGCCAATTAAAACTAAAGGTTTCGGTATTGGTGGGTTAAGGCGGTGTATTCGATCAAGGTAAATAGAATTTAATTATGGGGTAAGAATGGTTTCTAACCAGCGTGTCCATTGTTCGATGCCTAATCGCTTTTCTTTTAAGTAATCATAACGGTCATAATGGATGGAGCCAATGTCTTGAAAAGCGTGCCCCTGAATTTTGTTTCTCACTTCAAGGCCAATTCCGATGCTGCCTGCCAACGTTTTCCAGGTTCTGCGTAAATCTCTGGGGGCAAATTTGGGAAAGCATTCCCGTTTGCTTTTTCCCTGTGGCGAACAGAACCGGGAAACCGCTTGCGATAACGAGTCACTGGTGCGAGGTTGGGACGCATCCAGGTGATGAGGGAATAAAAATCGACTGGTGCCGGAATACTGCTTAATTTCATCCAATAAGTGGAAGTGGAACTCAGTTAAAGGCACTAAATGGGGCTCTTTGCTTTTATTTTTGCCTCTGTTTTTCCTTCGTTCAGCAGGGATAGTCCATAATAATTCTTGTTGATCAAATTCAGCCCACGCTGCACAAAGCACTTCCTCAACCCGCTGGCCTGTTGCAATCAACAGTTTGATCGCAAGCGCCATATCGGGGCTCATGGCAGCCACTCCGATTAGACTCCAGAGTTTTTTTACGTCTTCTTTATTAAGATGATGATTCGCGACTCGATTTTCACCCGGTGCTTTTTTAGTATCAATAACCGGATTGATACTGATGTTGAAATCAGGAAGTTCTTTGTTTTTTTTCCAGCGAGGTGAAGCTTTGCAGTGCTGGCCAAAGGTAAATGCTGCTCTAAGATAGGCTCGTGTCCGGTTGGCAAGGGTTGGGGCGCCTCTATTTTCTATCGTGGCAATAATATCAATAATGTGTTCGGAGGAGACCTCGCAGCATTTAAGATGACCAATACAGGGGCCAATATCCCTGCCATAAATCGATTTAACTTGTTTGACTGCGCGTTTGAGATCCATTTCCAGGTCAAGCAAATAAAATTTAAATAACTCCGCGACCGTTCCGTGTTTATTTTGTTTTTCTTGCTCTGTAAGTGCGTCAAGTTTCAATTGTTCCGCATAAGAGATCGGGTCTAAGCCTTTATCCAGTATCTGGCGAGACTGTCGAGCGGCTTCTCGTCCTTCTTTCAAAGACATAGCCGGGTATGTTCCTAATTTGATAAAACGCCTTGTGCCGGATTCAGGGCTGGTGTACGAAAGCACAAAAGTTTTAAGGCCGCTGGGTAAAATTTGGAGCATAAAGCCTTTTAAAGCAGGGTCGGAAGAATTATCCCTTAATCTGATGGTATTTGAGCCGGCCTTGGCATTTTTGATTAATCTGTCTGTTAAGCCGGTCTTGATCATGAGGAATGCCTGCGTCTAAATCATAAAATTTCATTTGAAGTTTATGAAAAAACTATAGCATAAAATGTCGCTTTTAATGTCGCTTTGTGCTTGAGATTTTGTGAGTTTAAATGAGATGAACTGATACGTAAATGTATATTAATTATATGATAAATATAGAGATATTAGATTAACTGACACTTTATGATACGATTAGTTTTGTGACTGTTAATCACTAGGTCGGCGGTTCGAGCCCGTCCGGGGGAGCCAATCAAAACAAGGACTTACATGGAAATGTAGGTCCTTTTTTTTGCCCAAAATTCTTATAGTCTCCCGGTGGGGGAATCGGCTCGGCAAAAACGACACGACCTGATATGAACTAACTTTGCATCATCATTCAATAGCTCATGGCCAATTTTACCTTTACTCCAGCCGATTATCCTGAGATGCGTCATCGAGGGATGGATTTGAACAGCACGATTTTTAGAAAGTTCACGAAGGACGACATTAAAACCTGCGCTAAGCATTTGGGGATTTGGCAGCAAAAGGCCTTGATGGTTCAAAATGAAACCGAAATGGACTTGTTTACCGATTACGCGATTTACGCTTATCGTCCACACGGCTTCAATATGGCGGAGAAATTCTTGCGCCTATTCAGCAAAGAAGTCGACGAATATGAATTGGAATTGCTGCGTCGCATGAGCCATGCGCAATATGCGATTTATCAGGTGGAAGAAACGAACGGTAACGATTCCTTAAAAGTTGTGGATGTGTTCAGCAAGGTGATTTACCGGCTTGTCGATTATCAATTGGCTAAAACCGCTCATCAGGGAATGATTCTGGCTGGGTATCTGATCGATTTTGATGGCTTTTGGATTCAAACAGGTGGAACCGTTTTACTCAGCAAAGAAATCCTCCAAGCGGAGCAGTTCAAACGGATAATTGACCGGATTGATGATAATGAGTTGAGTCATTTTCTGAGCAAGCCTGCAAACGGAGCTAAGCTGGCAAAAGCGATCTTTTCTGCGACTTTCGAACTGGATAAAACCTCCAATTTTGAACATAGGTCGATTTAAAAAGACAAATTCAGTTCAAAATAGACACTTGATCGGTGTCCGTGGGATCCAAATAAAGCAAGGGCTTACGTTAGCGCGTAGGCCCTTTTTTATTGACAGAATTTCTGATGGTCATCGGGCATAATATCCCTTCAAAAGCATTCCGCAAAGCGTGACGGGTGCAACGACAGCTGCTTTATCTACGGGTGTTGCGATTGCTACCATTGTTTCCTTATCAACGACGACTCTATCGGCAGGAGGAGTACTTGGTTTTTGGGGGTGACAACGACAGTTATAAGTTGACCGGTCGCATTAACAGGGGGTGCGATTGTGTTGGGCTTGAGCGGTTTTGGCATCAGTAAGGCGGCCAGGCTCAAATTCAATGCCGAAAAGCGCTTCAAAGACAAATAGAGTGTCTGTTTTTTTACATCACATACTTTATTCCAATAAAAAATATTTAAATATATCTTTATATCCCTGAAATACTTGAAAATAATTTTATGGCGCAGAATATGCGTAACAAATGAATGTACTTAGGAATAATGAAAAAAATCAGGCTATTTCTAGTATTTTGTCTTGCGTTCCTAATATCTACATTACGGACTTCTGCGTTTTCCTCTTGACTGACAGCACTTGAATAGATACCACCCAGTCAGTATTTCTATAGTTGTAGGACTTACGCATTGACGGAAGCCTGAAATTGTGGGTTCAAATATTCCTTGCCGACCATGAAGTGGGTGACGAAGGTGGCGACCACATCCTGATACAACGCTTTTTGCCATTGGTAAGCATTCAGAATAATGTCTGTAAACTGCAGCTTCTGCAGATGAATATAGCCACATAAAGCGGCAAAGATATGATTGAGTATCGGTACTTTGCCTCGCACCTGAAATTTTCGATGTTGCAAACCTGCTTGATCATGCGGTGGTATTGCTCAATCAGCCAATGCTGATCGTGCAGCTTCTGAAACTCGGCTTGCTTGAAAGCTTCATAAGCCTCAGCCTCTGGCAGGAACACCACGTAATGGCGCAGTTGGTCTTTTAACCGCGTCCGAAACAGCTTCACGTTATCAAAATCGCGTAACCAGACCCGCATCCCGTCGTCGGGGATATCCAGTTTTTGCACCTGGACCCAGGTGCCTTTTTCCGTGGAGACCCGGCGGTTGCTTTCCACCGCAAACATAAACCCCATCCGGTGGTTTTTTACCGTCTTGAGGTTGTCCACACAGGCATACCAACTATCCCCGGTCATAAATTTCGGTTGTAATCCCCAGGCCAACACCTCGGCTAACATGTCGAGAAAATAATCATTTTTGGTTTTTCCTTCAGCCTTGTCGAAGACCCGGTAGTCAGGGCAAACGCATTAAAAATTATCCGCAAACAACACCTTGCTACGAAAGTCGCCATCCCAAGCGGCCACTTTGCGTTTTTTAGCAAGGCTTAGTTTTGAAGGCTCTTTTGGAACAGATTCAAAACGAGATGTCGGATACTCGTCATAATACTTGGAGCGTTTCCCTTGCGAATCCGGCTGGCACCTTCTCGAAGCACGACATCCATACGCCAATGCAGGATATTCTCAATCCCCCAGTGTCCCCGCGCCGCATAGGCAAATGTTTTAGCAACAGGCGGAATAGAGTTGATGAAAAAACGCTTTTCCTTAAACTGTTTACCGGCTTCTTCGTATTCTCTTTCAACCATGCCGATAGTCCGTAAACCTGCCCAGGATTCTGTTTTCGGCAGTGTGCGCAAATCGTCGGTGATCCAGTAGCGGCGAGTTTCCAAGCGCCCGTGGCCGTGCTCCACTTCCTCCTCATAATCATATTTTATTGGTTTAAAACCAGCCGCTTGAGCCGTTGTGAAATAATTCTCGACGGCTTCATGCAGGCTGCCTTGATTACCTTTCAGGCCCAACACATAATCGCCACCGATCGGTTTGGCAATGTCCCGTTGACAGCCCATTGCGTCAATGCTCACGATGCAGCCTTTTGGCTCCAGTAATGCCAACAGTTTGGGGATGGCGGTAATTTCGTTCGACTTCTCATTTGTCGCTTCCTGGCCTAAAACCACTCGGTTTGAAGCGCTCCATGCACTCACCCTATGCAACGGGTTTTTGCTGTTTTTACGATCTCGCAATCCCCTCGCCGTTTTGCCATCCACACTGATCAGCTCACCCTCTGTTTGGGTGTTCACGCTTTGTGTCCAACTGATAAAGCACTCTTGGAAAGCTTTAGGTGATAACCTTGATATGACATACCCCATACAGTCATGAGAGGGTATACCGTTTTTTAATGGAACAAAACGCCTGAGCCAATCTAATTGGTTATGACCGAAATCGGCTATATCTTCCCAGCCTTCAGCACCACTGATCACGGCACATACGGTTAAAACTATGATGTCCATTAACTCATGCAGCTTATTACGGTTTATTCGAGGGTCGGGTAATTTCGAAAAATACTCTACAAAACAGGGGTCATATACTTTTATTGCAAAAAGTATTGCTTTAACCTCGTAATATACTGTTTTTCAAATTATTTATATGCGTTTGCCCTGATGGGTTCGTAGTGTTCCCGCAACAGAAAACGATTCACACTGTCGTGAGAAATGTTCATCACCTCGGCAAGACGGGTGCAGGTGCTTGATTTCGGTTCGCTCATCAAAAATCCCATATACATTGGCAAGGTACAACACGCTTTCGGCGGGCGGCTAAGTTTTCTTATCATCCCTGAATCGTTCTTGTTAATTAGCTTATTTCGTTGGCGTCTAAGCCGTCATCCTGTTTAAGGAATGCCTGTTTCCAAAGAGGAGATTGTTGATATTTATCCATATGAGGGATGAATCACAAGAGTACAACGTTCACTTGTTTACCAAAAACCTCATGAACTGTTGGGATCAAGTGGTCATGGTGACTAAGAAAAATAACTTGGGTTTGTTCGGATAATGCCTTAAGTGCTTCAAACCCCGCTTTTGATCGGACATCATCGTAGTTGATAAATAGATCGTCTGCGATGAAGGGCAATGGCATGGCCTGCTCCAAGTGCATTTCCAGGGCCGCTAGTCGAAGTGCCAAGTAAAGCTGATCTCGTGTGCCGTCACTCATGCCAGAAATACCAACCAGCGTGCCATCGGAGCGAAGCCCCTCTAGGACCATGGGCTCCCGCTCAAAATCAAGAATCAGCTTGGTAAATGATCCGGACGTTAATGTCGAAAAGATAGCACCCGCTCGTTGCAACAGGGGTCCCTGCTTTTCTTCTCGATAGCGGTCTATAGACCAACGGAGCAAGCGGCCGGCGGTGAAAACTTTTACATAGCGTTCTGCAACATCCGACATTTGCGCAAGCGCTTCTTGGCGTTGGGCCTCCGCCTGTGTTGCCGCGTCTGATCCACCGATTTCGGACAGAACCCCCAAGGCATTTGCACGGTCAGCCGAAAGAGTTGTTTGCTGCTGCACTGCATCAGCAATTTCATCGTTGATGCGTGTGAGTTCAGCGGCAAGCTGAACCAGGTTGGCTGCATCAATCTCAGCCTCGAGTTGTTCCCGTATAAGACCATCCCCCCCACTGAGAAGAGCTGCCTTAGCCTCTGCCAGCGCGGCATTTAGGCGGCGTTGCTCGTCAGATCGGCCAATTGCTTCATTCAACAAAGCCGTGGTGTCGACCCCCGCTTTTTCCATGAGCGGCTTCAAACTCGCCATTGCGGTTTGACTTGATTCCTTGGCTTCCAAGACCTGACTGTTTGCAATTCGCAGGGCTTCTTTAAGCCGACTGCTTTCAGTAAAAGACTCGCGGGCTCGATCTAAACGATTGGCTAACGTTTGAGCAATTTGCTCGGCTGGCTGATCTTTGAGCTCAGCGGCAATGATTTGCGCGAGTCGATTCCCTTCAATAGAAAACTCCTTTAGGTCAGCATTCATGGTGTCGATGCGCTCGACTTGAATCTGCCGCATCTTTTCTAACTTTTCAGCTATTTGCTCGATGAGCTCAAGAGCACCTTCAGTCGTGCCAATATCGCTGTCAGGAGGCAACCCCGTTTTAGCCAGAGTTGTTGACCAAGCTTTAGACCAGCGGCTTTCCTCAGCTTTCGCATTCTCAGTGGCTTGCCTTAACGTCGTCGCCAGTGACTGCGCGGTAAGCAATTGAGCCGATAAAGTTTCGTGCCGAATTTTGGCGCTGTCGGTGGCGTGGATATAGTCTTCGGCCTGAATGCACAGGACAGACAAGCTATCCGTCTCGACCACAGGAAGCCGCGTTTCTTGTAACGCCTTGACGAGATTGAGTCGGGACTGTGCAACTAAACGGCTAAATGAATCAAATTCATCCTGTGCATCTTGATATGCAATACCAGCAGACAGCGCCTTTTCCCGTCTAATAATCCAGGCCCCCATGTCTTCTAAGGGCATGCCGTTTAAACCCATTGACAGTGCTTCCTGCCCCCATCGGTCATCGAACACGTGAAGCTTTGCTTCCCATTGTGCACATTGGTGTTCAATCATCGATAGGCTCTGCTGCTCCCGTTCAAGCAGCTGATTCAAGCTTTGGAGTTCGGTTGCTTCTTCGACATCGTCGAGTCGCTTATCGGCAACTTGGTCGGCATGGGTCATCTTCTCTTCAAACGTGTGTCCCTCTCGCTGCAGATCAATTTCACCGGTTTTTATCGCTTCCCAAGACGTATCTCGTTCAGTCCGCGCTTCAATCACCGCCGCTAGTGTCATAGGATGATGGAGCGCTTTAAACTGGGCAATTTGTAGTTCAATTCTGGCAACCTCAGCTGTTTGATTTTTTAGCCTTAATAATTCAGCTTTCCGGTCAGCAATTAGGGATTGCCGCTCTTGGATCAATCGGTTTACTTTTTCTTGGCTAGGCGGCTGCAATGCGATTAACTCAGGCAAAGGCTTTTGCCATTGCCCCAACTCCAACAATAGATTGTCCAACGCTGACTTCGTCTTGGTCAGCGTAGCTTGGCGCATTTGGAGGGCTAATTCGGTGTCACCGAATGATTTGGTGTTGGCTAATGCTGCACGTAGCGCGGGTTTGACCTCGCCCATCTGCAACTCAGCCAACTGCTTTGATAGTGTTTCGATTTCAGAACACTTGGTTTTTTCTGCCTGTTCTGCTGCCCGTAGGGTTTGAATAATGCCGCCGCGGTCGCGGACCAGTTGCCTGAGTTCGCGCCGGACCAGCAGTGTTGGTAGACGTTGGGCAATTGCACTCTCAGAGTCTTTGGCCCAACTCAACTGGTTGCAGGCTTGACCCACCGCTTGCCAAAGCACGGCTATTTCATTTTTTCGATTGGCGATATCGCGCTCATAGGCGCTGTATTGAAGGCGAAGGTTATCGAGTTTGCTGATGTCGGCAGCCAGTTCAAGTACGACTTCGTCCACATCGATGTTGGATAACGCTTCAGTGATTTTTTCAACCTCATCATTGCGCAGTTCTAGGCGTTCAAGGGCGATAGCCAGCTCGCGTTCTGCAGTTGCGAGCGTAGCAGCGGCGTCGACAGGCAGTTCTATCACTTCACCCAGTTCAGCGAGTTTATGTTCGTTATCCCTCAGGGTCATCAAAAACGGGGCGAGCCTTCGAATGCGCTCAAGCCGATTACGCTGGCTTTGGAGTTGCTGATGTCGTTCGCGCTCATGACTGAGCGCTTCTTGCAGAGATTCGACCTTACTATTGGCGTCTACCCAGACTTTGGTGCGGACAGTGGCTTCCTTTAACGCGGTGGTCGCCTTGTCGAGCTGATCTGCGGCGATGTAATACTCTCGGTTATTGGCTTTTCGGGGTGCCCAAAGCTTATCCGCCTCGGCGATCAGCGCATCACGAATTTTACCGAGACTGGCAACACCCGCCGCCGACTGAAACAGGATCTGGCCGACGTCGTTCTCGGCATTGAGGATGCTATTGCCTCCGGACACCAAGCGCGTATGGTCAAGACCAAACATTTGATCATAGAAATGTCTATCCGCACCATCTAAGAACGGTGTCAGCGCAGTATCGGGCAAGACGACATCCTGTGGTGAACGTAGGGTTTGTTTTAGAGCCTTTGCCCGGTGAAAGTCTAACGAACCTGAGGCATTGCTGATGGAGGCACCCAAACGTAGTTCATTAAGCGGATGTAAAAAACTGAGCTGAGAACGCGGCGGGATGCCGAACAACAAATCAACAATGGCGGACCGCAATGTCGACTTGCCGGCCTCATTAGGCCCGACAATTAGATGAAAGTCCTGTTTGGCTACTGGAAACATAACCGAGCGGTCAGAGAATTTGCCGTATTTGATTAAGTCCAAGCGGTTGAATCGCATCGTCAGTTCACTCTACCTTGGCTAAATGAGACAGCAGTCCCGGACGGACTTCGCGAACCAAGTCCACTAACTCGCCTGAACGGATGGCTTTAAAATAAGGGACTGAGGTTTGCAACTCTAAGGGAGCTTTATTGACGAGCCCTAAAAGATCGTCTTGCAGGCTCTTAAGGAAATCAGCGTCTGATTCAGCCGCCTGAAGTAGATCCTGCAAATCGGATAAGGCATCGGCTCGTGCTCGCAGCGCCTCACCGTCATCTGCCGAAGCAGTCGCCACCTTGACCTTTTCAATCCAAAGTCGCTCCGTCCCCAGGGTGACTGCCAAAGCCAAGACTTCGGCGCGAAGTTGCGGTTCCAGTCCGAAAAGATCACCGTGCGCAGCCGTTTTACCGGTGACGGTGACTCTAACCGCTAGGGGAATGGTCGACGAGCTGCTTTCTACCCGTTCGTCGAGCGCTTTGCCAATGTGGGTCACGACTTCCGATAGCGTTTTGCACTCGGTAGCATCAACTTCAAGACTGACCCAGCGCAGAACATCGACGAAAAGGCGCTGAATATCATGAATGCCGTGCTCATCTGCAGTGACAATAACCGCTCCACGCGGTCCGGTCTCCCGGATATGACGACCTTGGAGGTTGCCAGGAAAAACCACTGTCGAGGCACCTTCCCATATTTGATGCTCGTGAACATGGCCCAATGCCCAGTAATGGTAGCCCTTGGCATGAAGTTCATTCAAACTGCACGGGGCATAAGATGCATGCGCTGCATTGCCCTCAAGCGCGGTATGCAGCACGCCAATATTGAACATGCCTGGCAGTGGAGCCGGATAGCCAGTCACTAGATTCTCCAGGGTCTCTTTTTCCTTAAAGCTGCGGCCATGCAGGGCAACCTTTAGGTCTGCCAGATGAAAAGTATTGGGTCTTCGGGTGTCGAAGGCAAAGACATTGTCAGGCAATTGCAGTTTCTTGGTCATTTCACTTTCGGCATCGTGGTTGCCGAACAGCAGATAAACCGGAATGCCCGCTTTTTTAAGACGGCCCATTTCTCTACAGAAATAAATGCCGGTGTTGTGATCCTTCCAGGTACCATCGTAGAGGTCGCCGGCAATCACCATGAAGTCAACCGCTTGCTCAATCGCTTCAGTCACCAGGTTGGTAAACGCATCGCGAGTCGCCGTGCGGAGCATCTCCACCGGGGCATCAGCGTATGCACTTAATCCGGTTAACGGACTATCCAAGTGTATGTCTGCCGCATGGATGAATTTCACTGATCCTTTCCTTTTTGTTGTGCGTATCTAACCATCATGATATGTATTCTCCACACTACTTTCGCCAACGATCAATAACATCAGAAAAGGCAATGTCACTCACTTCAAACCACTTTGAAAGCGACGCTGAAACCTTACCCATGTGACTCTCTCACTGGTCTTGTTTCTTCGCACCTAATAAACGTCACCTCAAACGCCTTACAAGCCCGATATTGCTGCATGCGATTGGTAAAGGTAAACGCTTCCTTCGTTTCGTAGTTCTGAAAAATATCCAAACCACGGTCTAACGAAATTTTCCAACCGTGATCGGTCAAAATGTGTCGGGCATGAATCGTCCCGGTTTCGTCAAATGCCCATGTGAAATGGATGCCGACCGCGCTACAAGATTCGGCGATTTTATCCAGACTTTCCCGCTGCTGCTCGCCCTTAAAGTCATCCTCAGTCGTAATCAAATGAACTTCAACTTCAGCATCGTCAGATTTATGCCTGACGATTGTTTCAAGAAACTCCATAAAATTACGAAGCTGATAAAACAACCGTATATAAGGATCAGTGATAGTGATTTTGTTAGCGCCCGCCAGATAGGGCCCAAACAAAAAATCAAATGAAATCCCTTTCTGGTTTTCCTGAAATGTTAGGTGTTTTTCTTTCAAGACTGGCTCGGGAATATCCCGAGGCGATATCGAAGGGTATTCAACCGGTGACGTGGGAATTTCTGATTGAATCAATTCCTCCTCGTCACTGCCGTCACCAACAGAACGATGATAATAATGCGGGTATTCTTGTTCTTCCAGTGTCGTGACTTGATACAAATGCTGCGAGGAATTCAGATAGGCAAAATTGACCTTGGCATAGGTCTGATCGATCCGCATCAATTGGTCCTTGACGCGTTTTCGACCTTCAATTGCAAATTTCAGCAGTTCTTCAATTTCGTCTGTGGAAGCTCCTCCATGTGGAAACAAGATTTTCATCAGGCCGGAAAACGTTTTATTGATACCGTCCCGGTCACGTGTCGAAATATCAGACGAAAGTGAGAAATGCTCTGCGTAGCGATCTGCATAATCGTGATTACGTAGAGAGCGTAAAACTTCGGCGAGATAATCCACGACGAAACCATAACCATCCGAAAACATCTCGCTACGCAAATTTTCCATTTCCCAGCCGGGAAGAAACCAGTGCATCCGGTCCAGAATGGCCTGACCATCAGAATTTCGGTAAGTCTCCGGCAAATCCATGAAAAGGTTTTCGTGCTTCAGCATGAAGGCAACGTTATGCGAAGTGTTGCCGATATAGACCATGGATGCTTCGGCGCCTTGCGGCCCCGTACCCCGATTAAATGACTTATTAGCCATATAATTTTTCAGCGTATCGATCAGCTTAATGTCCGGCTTTTTGTTGCTTCCGGCAAACTCATCCATGGCAACAACATCCCAATAACCGACCAATCCGATTTTGCCGGTCGTATTATTGATAAACAGTTTTGCCAGTGTTGCCTCGCCACCAGAAACTAAGGTGGCATGAGGCGAAAACTCTGAATAAATATGAGACTTACCCGTCCCTTTGGGACCCAGTTCCAATAAGTTGTAATTTCGTTCGCAAAATGGGATTAAGCGGACAAGCTGGATTAGCTTACTTCTGCGACCAAAGACTTCCGGATTTAAACCAATGCTCTGGAGCAGAACATCAATCCATTCTTCTGTCGTAAACTGTTTTCTCGCTTCGATATAGCTTTCATAGTCGAAATGGGAAAGCTGAATGGGCTTTAACGATGACAATATCCACGGCGATGCGTTTTGATCTTCCGTAAAATCATATTCAAGGTCGCAAATGCACCAAACACCACCGACTAACAATTTAGGATGCTTCTTTATGGTTCCTGAATCGATCAAGACCTTTTTTAAGCCCAAGTTTTCAAAGGTTGCTTCGTAAACGTTTGCCTTGTCGTTTAAGTCAACACAGACTTTATCGATCACTTTGTAGCGACCTTTCTCCTTAATGGTCGATCGCACTAGGCCCGCTTCATTGCGATGGACATAATGCTTGCGAAGGATCTCCTTGACCGTCTCGATGCCCGTCTGAATCGTCGCCTCGTCACTGGTCGCGCAATACTGGCCGAGCAAATATTCCAACACGTAAGAGGGAACGATCGCATTCCCCTTAACGGTCTTGACGAGATCTTTTCGAACGACAAGTCCTGGGAAATGGGTATTGATTTTCTTATCTAGGGGAGTCATCAGTAATCAGCCTTCAGTTATCAGTTGTTTTTCTATCGAACTGATTAATCCAACCAACATAGCAGACAGTTCGCGGGTTTCATTCAGCCAAGATTTTCCTTGAATGGGTTCGATGTATTCGATGTCGATTCCGATATAAATTTGAGTTTTAAGCTCACCACATGAACCTTTTGCATAGTGCAAAAACCGGATGAAATCCTTTTTTGAATTTCTTTCTGATCCCTCAGCAATATTGCTAGGAATAGATAAGCCAGACCGCGTAATCTGATCCCTAAAACCAAAATCCTTGCAATCAGTAAATGATTTGTACAATTCTGCCGAAAGCCGCGCTGATCGTCTCCAAACTACTAAATCCTCAAATTTCATTCAATTTCTCTTTTACTGACAACTGACGTCTGATAACTCAAAAATCAAAATCGCTGGTAAACGAACGTCTCATCACATAGCGAAGCGATTTATATTCTTTGTAATGTGAAGTGCCGGCATGCTTTTCTTCCAGCTTAAGAATGACTTCCTGGCCATTGGCATCATCGGCTTTACGCGTAAGTACAAAGCGTATTTGCAGTTCTCTTTCTCGTGGGTTCTCCGAGCTAAGGTCGAAGGTCAGTTCATGGCTATCGGATATTAAATCTCCTGCCTCAGTGTAAATGCCTGCACGTAGGATTCTGGGCTGGATTTTGTCGGTAACGGGGCCCGACTGATAGAGCGTTACCGCCAATTGGCCAGCGGTAATAACCGAACTGGCTCCACGCAAGATTTCAACCTCAACGCTAGTGACATCGCTCTGGCGTTTTTTGTTGATCTTTAGCACTGGAATAACAACTTCCTGCAAGGATGCTCCGCCGTGTACGAAGCGGCTCCCTGAGCCTTTAAGGCGTAAGCGATTGATCGACTTGGGTATCTGAACCTCAATATTACCTTCCAAGCCTAATTGTGCGGGTGAGAACGTGTGTAGTGCCGGTGATAACGTGAGCCCCTTGCCCAATACAAAGCGACGATCACGGTAAAGAATATGGGCACCCTCGGCCTCGACGCTGGAAAAGTCACTTTCATCCAGTACACGGTGCTGATAAATGAATCCATGGTCGGCAGTGATCAGTAAATTATTGGCGTTGGCCGCGGCAAGTTTTTTCACCAAACGAACCAGATCATCAAGCGTTTGCTCTGCGGCTTCAAATGCCTGCCCTTCGGAATGCATCTTATCGCTGGTGTGATCAATCCGATTGTGGTAGATGTATACCACATCGTTAGCCTTGAGTAGCTCGCGTGCATCATCACGGTTCATGGACATAAAGTCTTCAGCGGTTACAGCCTGTCCTCGACCTTTGAGTGCGGCCTGCAAAATCTTGTTACGACTGGCCGTCCCTTGGGAACTTTGACCATCGACCAGCACCGTGCCGGTATCATTGTCGGTAATCGCTAGCGTTTTATTGGGTAACAGCGCTGCCATACCCAATTGGGTGTAACTCGGCAGCATAGCTAATGCGACCTCAATCTCTGCGCTATAGCGGTCTTCCTGACGGATAAGACTGAGCAGTTCATCGCCAATTTCATAACGCATGGCGTCGGAAATGATCACGCAAACCTTGTTATCCTTCCGCAAAAACGGCCGTACCCAGTGTTCGAAGAAATTTCGTTGCAAAGTAATCGGGCGGGCGTTCCAAACCTGGACCTCATCGACACAGGCCTGAAAGCAATCGTTGATCTTCAGCAAATAATTATTGGTGTAAAGATTTTCGATTTGTTCAGTCAGGATGCTCATCAGCGACGCTTGACCTGACATCCGCACATGAAAGGTGAACTTACGGTAAAGTTGATCTAGTTGGTACCAAAAGCGGCTGTAACGTTGCACACCGTCCACCAGACCATCCATCGTAAGATTGGCTTCTCCGAGTGTATTGATAAATTGCGCGGCGTAATCGATTGCTTCGTATAAATGCCGAAACTCTCTGTACCAGTGTCCCTGCCGACGCCGACGCACCCATAACGCCACATCCCCCCCGGAAACGGTCCGTTCAACCACCACTTTTACCAGATCACTGATAATTTTTTGGTCGATGAGGCGAAAGTAATCCAGCTCGATCAGCTGCCGAAAATCCCGCTTGGCAAGATCCTGCTCAATCCCGAGCAATTCAGCTACTTCAGCAGAAAGTTTTTCAAACCCCGTTTCAAATTGTCGGCTATCTTTCCAGCGTTTGATAAAAACCTGTATGTCTTGAGACATCCGTGAAGGTAAGTTCTCACTCCCGTGGACTTGTTTTCTCAGGTCGGCGTATTTTCCGGGTTCAAGTTCCATTTCGTAGCAGTCATGAAACAGCTTGATCAGAAAATCTTTAAGACTTTTCTCTGGAGAATGGTAATCGTAGATTCTTAACAACTGTTCCCACAAAAAAGCATCCAGTCCACAGCGTTCGATCAGTTTGCTTTTATCGTTGCGGCCATCCGCCAATTCCTGAAATAAGTTTTCAATGACGGCGTCTATGCGCGCCTCGCAGCCCGCACAGACCGCTAGCATTTTCACGCGAATCAGCCCATTGGTGTCGTCAGGCTTCAGCCACTTTTTGAGGGCCTCTCTACGCTTAATGGCTTGAAAGAATTCGGCATGCGTTTGGACCAAATCGACAAACTGGAAGCCAAGTTCCAGCTCGGACAGCCACAATGCCGCTTGATCGGTACGAAACTCACCGTGAGCCAACTGCACATCCAGTAGCCAATTGTCTAAGTCGACCGGTTGCGGACCCTCCCGATACAGCAGGAATTTTTGTTCAGGCTGCTCGCGCAATATCCGGTATTTGATTTCGTACTCATTGTTGAGTAGTTCAAGCTTCTCAACGCCGGGTAATGCTAGGGACTCAAAATCGTTGCGTAATTCCTGCTTGGCATCGTACCAAAACACAATCCGATGCTTATCAAACAAACGCTCCAATGCGAGCGCAATCTTGTTTTCACTCATTAGATAACCAACTCCGGTAGATCAATGAATTCGGGGGACACTGTCCCCCGAATTTCGGGATACGTCAGATAAAACGCACGGCAGTGGCGCAGTTCGCGTGCGTGATAGCCAGCTTCCCGGTTTCCGCCAATGTTTGACTGAGGCGTTCCAGCAAAGCTTCGCCGAATGGGACCCGATCAGAGCCTTTTTGTCCATACTCACGGATATAAACGCCTATCAACCAATTTCGTAAAGTCAGGCTGATATTGACAGCACGCGCGGCTTGCTCGGCCAAGGAATGGTGAATCCCGGCAATAGTGGCTACCAGCGCGGAGAAATCCGCCGCTACAAAAGGCTTAGTCATGCCTTAATCCTCCGGTGCATCCAAACCAACAATCTTTTTCAATGCGGAACCGAATTTGACATAGTTGACCTTAACACCATCATCCAGATTAATTTCTTTCTGTTGAGTAGCCAGTGGGTATAGGATTTCGCGCTCATACTCTTCCAGCTCCGCGATGATTTTATTGATCTTCTCGATTTCCTTCAGGGCCTTGGTTTTCTCAACTGGGGCGGCACTGGCACTGATGCTGACCGCTTCCAGATGGCTTTTATGGGCTGTGAGTTTGGTGCGGAATTCGCGCAGATAGTCGTTGAGAACTACGCTGACTGTATCCGGGCGGTAACGGTGCATATAAATCAGGGCATTGAAGCTGCCTTTAGGGCTGGAAAACAGCCAGTAGATGGGCCGCTTTTTGTAGCGTTTGACATGGTCGATATAGAACTCACCTAGGAAATAGTCACGAATGCTGTATTCACGTTTACCTTTGACGTTAAGCGCCTGCTCGACGAACTTCAAGTTTTCCTCGTAGTGTTCCTCGCCAAAGGCCACGCGCAGAAACTGGCGGAAACGTTCAGTGATGTCGTCGGTGAACCAATCGCCATCGAGCATGGGGATGACGTTATCGTCATCGGCTGGGAAGCTTGGCTCTGGAATCTGTTTCAGGTAGTTAGAGAGGGTTTCACCTTGGTTTGCCAGAATCAATCCAGACTTATCCAACGCATAGCGACCGAACATGCAGCCCACTGCATAGGAGACCAGTTCGCGAAGGGTATCGGCCAGTAGCAGCGCTTCCAGCTCTTCCTCGGATTTGCCATTGCTGTAGCGGTAGTGCGGGTTGCAGGTCAGGGTGATTACATTGAGCGGCACCACCGACGTTAACTCATTCTGAAGACCGTAGGCATCGATGAAGATGCGATTGTTCTCTTTCTCCAGCCGCTGCATCTCCAGCGTCATTTCGCGCCAATGTGCGCGGAGCTTCTGATAGGTGGCTTTCAGAGTTGGCTGGAAATGGTTGGGATTAAGCAGGGGCAGGTTGGTGAAGTCCCAGGAGGTTTCGTATGAGTCCCAATCCGAGCGAGAAAGTGTGATCAACTTTTCTACTTCAGAAAGAACAGATTTATTGACTTCAATTATTGGTAATTTTCCAATAGCACCTTCGCTGTAATCAACTGTGGGCGAAAGAGCAGAAATAAGCCGATCTACTACAACGGAGTTCATGAAGCCCAAAATGCTTAACGCAGTATCGTTGTCCTGTATTGGCGATGCAGATCCCTTGCTTTCAAATGCAAAATTCTTCGGCAAACGCCGAGCGGAAAATGAACCAATCGTGAGACTAGACCATGTTATTCCTCCAAAAAAGAAATACTGTGTATTTTGAGGTCGGGAACGTAATTTACCGTTTTCATCCTTATAATTTCGGATTTCATAACCGTCATTCTCCCAATTGAGGAGGTATTCAAAATTACCATACCATCGACGAAACGAGCCACCCTTAGTACATGGAAACCATTTCTTTTGGCCAGTAAGGGCTTCAATTTTCTGCTCATCCAGCGCAGCTCTCGAAACATCAACTTCTTGCCAAAACCTCAAGAATCTATCGTTGTTACCAGTCTTGATACCCTGTTTTGCAGGCGCAATTTCTAAGAGTGGAGTTCCATCTGAAAATGATCTAATGGCATTTTCGCTCAACCAATATGCAATCGGTTCATCTGGAATTGCCATCAATGAACCTTGCTTAATGTTGAATCTGCCATAATTTTTGTCGAGAAATAGCTTCTCTAATTCTTCGTTGGTACGAACGATAGAAAATTTTTCAAAGAGCTTCCTTGCAATCATTCTAGTTTCCGAAAATGGTTGGCTATTCGATACTGAGAATGCGACCGCACCAAAATCTGCTCCAAAGGTGCCTCGCCCAAGGTGAATTAATGAAATGATTTTCTGTGAATTCAAAAGATGTGTGCGAAGTTTTCGGTAAGATCCAAGAAACATCCAAGAAGGAAGATTGATCATGCTCCAAGTTCCATGTTGAATAACAAGCAGCCGACATCTTTCCATAAATGCAGTCATTAGGTCTGAGCAAGCGGAAGGGAATTGCTCACTCAGCCAAACCGCAAGTCTATTATTTAATCCCTTAACACCGGCATACGGTGGGTTTGCGACTACCACATGGTATTTGGGACTCAGGTAATCGGCCTGCCGCAGGGCTTGCAGTACCTTATGGTGAGTTAGACTGAGGAACAGATGCCCGGAGACGTTCTTTGACGCCAAGGTTTTGAGTATTTTGTCTACATCAGTGACATCGGGGCGAATCAGAGAGCCGAAGTTGTCGGCTTCTTCGAATTGACTCAGAGCCATTTGCAGCGGAGCAGTAAACAATTCACGCCCGACAAAAGTCATATACTCACTCAGTTCAGTCTCGTCGAAACGGACATTTTCCAGCACGCAAATGTTCGGCTTGATCCCTTTGTTGAAGAATCGGCGCTGCTTTGCACGAGCTTTCATGGTTAGCGCGAATGCTGCCAGCTCGCCAGCGCGTTCGTCGATCTCGATGCCGAACAGATTATGGGTGAGAATTTTCTCCGGGATCTCAGCAGGCTCGTAGCCTTCCTCCTCATAGATGGCGTAAAGCAGGTCGAAGGCGTAGGTCAGCATGTGGCCGGAGCCGCAGGCCGGATCACAAACTTTGATCTCTTCTGGTTTGCTGATGCGCAGGAAGTCCGTCTCTGCTTGTTCGGGTTTGATGTAGTAGTCCATCTGCTTAGCCAACTTCGAGCCTGGGCGGTTGAGCAGCCAAAGGCGACCGAGTGAATTTTCTACCAAGTAGCGCACGATCCAGTGCGGGGTAAACAGCTGGGTGGCGGCGGGGATGTTTTCGGGCGTGATCTTCTTGTTTTTCTTCAGCCCGTCGAACACCTCGTCCTTTTTCTCGGAGATGTAGAACTGGTAAAGCCAGCCGATAACTTCGACTTCCAAGCCCTCAGTATTCAGTGTGCAGTTATCAGCAGGTTCGTGTTCATTACTGATAACTGATAACTGATAACTGATTGCTTCGCGCATGTGCGCGAGAATGGAGTTGCTCGAAAGCAGGTCATCGGGCATTAACAGCTCGGTGTAGTCTTCGATACGCTGGAACAGGAACGGCATGGCCTTGTTCCAGTAGTTACACGCAGCGACGACCAATAGCCGATAGGCCTCGCCTTGCGGATCGCGACTGGGCGCTTTGCCATCGAGTAGCGCAAAGACTTGCTGCCGAATCTTGATAGGCACCATCTCGTCATCGATATGGCCCATCTTGGCTTCGGCCAGGATCTCGGGCTGGAATTGCCCAGGGTCAGCCGGAGAAACAATGCCGACTCGATTGTAGCGGTTCACGTCCATGAAGCGCAGTGCACAGAAACGGTTAAACCAGATGTAGGCTACCCGTTCAATCACCTGGTCTTTACCCTGGTTATGGATAGCCTCTTCGAGCTTTCTGATTGCAGCTGCACTTTCACGTCTGGCGGCACTTTCCTCAACTAATACTTGATTGAGTTTGGTTTCGACTTGATCCTTGAGACTGCGGCGAGCGTATTGGGCAAAACGCTTGAGCTTGGTGGTTTCCATTGTTAGCCAATTATATGAAGTTGAGTATGTCTAATTGTTCGAGTAAATCGCCCCTTCTAAATGTTGCTGACAATTGTTGTAATGAAACGTCTCTATTTCCATAGCAATAATTCAGAGCGTCTCTTAATTCTTGGATGGCTTTTTGGTGATATTCGATTTGTTTTGCTTCAAACGCTTCCAGTAATTGTTTGAAATTTCGATGGGAAACATCTTGTAAACTGATACCTTGCTCGGCGAGCAATTGTTTACCAATCAACATGCTGATGTAATGGGACGCATAGGGTAAGAAATCAGCGGGATTCTGCTGGGAGGGCCGTTTACGCTCATTCTCTACCGTTCGGAAAATCAAGACGGATAACAACGCTTGTGCTGCGTTCAGCCCCTGAAAAATATCTTGGTATAACTTGCCGAAGTGTTCTTTACGCCGAAATTTGGCTTGATGGGGTTTATCTCGCCAAATTGCTAACACCGATTCGGCAACAATTGTGCTGGTAATTACACTGGAACCACCACCACCTTCTTCCCGCTGACGTTTGTAACTGTAACCCAAATCCTCAATGCCCATTTCCAGTTGCTTTTGTATCTCGTCATTGGAACGTAAATCGCGCAGATCGACTGGATTTTGGCTATTGGTGGCATAAGTAATATCCCTGACAAAATCTTTTTTCGATTCGGCTAACTGATAGATGCGGATCATCACATACGCCGATTGCGGCACTGAGAATAAATCCTTTTGCGAGTTATTTAAGGTCTCCTGAATGGTACGGCAGGTTTGCCCACCATTGATAATCTGCATGTTTTTGATTTGAACTTGGTAGTCTTCCTTTTGAAAGGCGTTGTAATCAAATTTGTCGCAAACGACGGTTATACCATTGTTATAGAAGTAAAACTTATCGGATTTACTGGGATCAGTCAGCGTTTCATGAATAGCCAGATTAACCCGATTGGCGTGCAAGCCTAAATAACGGCGAATGTTTCTTTCGAGTAATTTGTCGCCATGCTGATTAAACAGTCTTTGTATTTCCTGTACAGATACTCTGCCAACCAATACTCGAAGAAAATTCATGTCTTCCACAATGGCCTTGCCATTTAAGATCAATTGGGTATCGACTGATTTGCTGCGCTGTAAAACGTTAACAATAGAGTCGTGATTGAAATGAGTGAAACTGACTTTGTCACCATAGTCCTTTTCAGCCGCATTAAGCCACTGCTGGGCCTCTTCTTTCCAAGCAGCCCCGTTATTGCACAAGACCACGCGGACAGTCGGAATATAGGCGTCTCTGATCAGTGAGCGTATCTCTTCGATTTTAGGCTCGATTTTTTTATTTAAAGCCACTTTGCGCGAGGGATCGAATAATACTTGCACCGTGTTGATGGCTTTTTGTACGCCATTTTCAGGAAAATTGGCTTCGCCCGATAAATCTCTTTTGTATTTTCCTTGAAAGATAGTCACTCTAAATTCGCCGTCTTCTACTTCACCGACATGCAAACCATCTACACCCGCATCTTGTCCACCATCGGTCAAAAGCTCTGCCGCTTCATCTAAATCCATATCTAATGTCGTGGACATACACAATAAAACAAAGGCCGCTGATTTTTTCTTATCCAGATCATTGCCTTCTGGTAGCCATTCAGGATGACCATCAATGATCCCGCTTATTCGCTGGTCTATGATACTTGCGTTGATGTTCATGATGTTTACCTTGCCTTATATTTGAATTCTTTTTCCATTGCGGATTTCATTAATCAGAGCCTCGCGCATCGATTCCAGATAACGATCCACATCGCTCTCGTCAGCCAGCCACGGTTTATCGAATCGAATACTGATTTGACGTGACGTAATATATTGCGGTTGTGGCTCTAAAATTTGTTCAGCGGGATCAGCTTCTGAGACATCCGTTGACTTCCCACCCGCAGCCGGTTTGGGCGCCGTTAACTCAATGAGTTTTGTCAAGAGTTTTTGATAACCCTGTTCTTCGAAATAGCGCAAACGGTCGTTGATCACTGCAATCAGGCTTTGCTGTTTGATATGTTCAATCAAGTCCTGATAAGGCGCATCAAGTTCTGCCATTCTGAAATCGGGTAACTTTTGAAACTCTTCCAGCCCGTGCATGCGTTGCTGCAAGGTTTTGAGTTTATCGATGGCCTGAGTGCGAACTTCTGCAACTTTTTGATCGATTTCCTGTGTTAAGCCATCCAGCTCATTTTTCATTTGCTGAATAAGATTACCTTTAAAACAGGAGGGACTACTAAGTAAAACTCGCAAGCCTTCAGCCGATTTTTGCTGATTACCGAGTACTGATGACTGATTACTTAAATAGGCAAAATTAGGTTCTTGAGATTGCACAAATTTACGCGCGTCATCAAAGATGCCTTTTTGCGGGCCGCTCATGAACTTACGGATGGGATCGATCACGTCTTCCTTGATGGCAAGCAGACTGTCTTCTTGCCGGGCGAGCTCAGTCAGATACCAGATGTAAGGTTTACCATTCAGCTCTTTTAGCTTCTCAAGCACCGGATTGAGTGCGCTCAAGAAAGGATATTGAGAGACCAAAGCCATTAGGCTTGAGAGCTGCTGACTTAGCTGTTTGAATGCCTCAGCGGTTTCACTGCCAAGTGCTTTGGCTTCGCTCGCATGAGGTGGGGTATCGAAGAAATCTTCATAAAATGCTTTGAGCGCACGTATCTGTGAGGCGGTGAACTCAACCTGGGGTTCCAACACCAGATTGCCATGACCATGGGTATTGCGAAGCGCCCGTTCCAATTCGTATTCTTCGAGAAGATTACCATCAACGCGCATCTCAACCTTTCCACGCGCGCAAAGGCTAGCCAAGGTACAAAGTACGGCCGCAAAATACCAGCCGTAGGGCTTGCGTTCGAATTTTTCCAATAGGGATTTTACGGTAGTACGTACACCGCCCCGATTATTGCTTTGGATAAACGCCAGTAAATCTTGCTCTGACTCGGCTAAGGCAGCGACATCATTACCGAAAATCCCATCTTGAGAGGCTTTAAGGCATTGGGCGATGTCATTTTCGGTATAGGTAATGCCACGCAGCATCCGCAGATTTGGATAAGTGCGCGCTATCAGTTCATGGAAGCCCCGAACTATCCGAGACTGAGCACCTTCGACGCCTATTTCTATTTCGTTTCCCGCGACGTAGAGTTTGGATTTACCTAGGAGTGTTTGCACGCGCTTTTGTAAGGCGTCATAACGCTCTCGGTTTTGAAAACCCTTGTCGTTCAAAATCCGTTTGACTGCTTCCTGTTGAGTGATGGAGATATTTTGACGAATGTATTTCTCCGTTCGTTTGTACATCAAAATGTCACGAACCAAGCGGTCGTCGGGCGGCATAACGACCAATAACTCATCCCTGCCAAAAGAATGCATGACCAACGAAGTTTGGTTATCGGCGAATTCATGAAAAGGGCTGATGATATGAATACACAATTCGGATTCACGACCGAATAAGCGTTCATCCAATTTTCGGGTAAAGGGATAATCCTGGCCATTATCGTCGTAACGGATTTTTTTATTTTTTATGACATGGTCGAATACCAGTTTTTCGAGTTCGGCAGCGACATCATTAGACTCAACCTCGGTATTTTTAATTTCTTCCTCAACGTCTTTCTCTTCGTCCGTGAGGTATTCGTAAAGCTCGCCATTACGCTGAATATAAGTCTGTTGCTCCAGCAGGTTTAGAGCCTCTTCAACTTTTTTGCGAAGTCCGGGTAGATCTTGGTTGAAAGCCTCCAACATCAAAACACAAAGGTTGCGTAAGCTGGGTTTGAATGCTTTGACATACTTAACCAGAAAGAGGGCTTTTAGTAGGCGTATGGCTAATGTGTTTTCCAGCTGTTTTTCCGCCAAAAGAATCGCCCGCTGAGTATTGGCTTTAAGGGCTGTTCTGATACCTTCGAACATCAAGTCAAAGGTGGCAAGCTGGCCAATCTGATGATCACCAATCTGAATTGCTACTTGCTGAAACACCCCCAGCATCGACCGTTCACCCACCGAGCTGTGTTTACCTTCAAAGGCATTGTGCTGCGACAAGTTCTGAATGGCTGATTGGAATAGAGCGAACTGGTAAGGAATGAACGGGTAGCCGTGAATAAAGTGGTCCCGATCTTGGAAGTTACGGTAAGTTTGAGAGCCATCTGCAAAATCGAACAGGGTTTTGAAATTGTTCGCTTGCGCGTGGTAGATCTCACCTAGTAATTGAACACCTTCCTCATTCTTCATGAGTAGGCGCTTTTGGATAACTTCAGCCACGTCGGCGCTGGTCAGTTTCATGCGGTTGGCAAACCGAGCCTGAATCTTGGAAAAGTCGTTACTTTGCTGCTTACCCATCTCACCGACAACAGTCGCCATGTCCTCTTGGGCGGTGACGATGACCCAAGCTCGCCCACGACATTTAGTGGCTAAACTTTCTGCGATGGTTTGCAGGTTTGTCATGAGCTTCACATTGTCGGAGACATATTGCCCTACTTCATCGACGAAAAAGTTCAGCCTGAATTCTGGGGGTTGCCTTTCGATGTAGGCATTGACTTGCTCAGCAAAGTCCTCGATGGAGACACGGTATTGACTTCGGTATTTATCGAGAATGCCGAGTCCGGCAGTTTCATCGCCAGACGTAACTTCTGCATAAGCTTTGGCAATGTTTTTCGCCTCCAGCAGTGCTTGCTCGCGACCTTTGTGCCAGCTTTTATCTGCAAGAGTTTGGTAAGCCTTTTTAAATGGCTCATACAGGTCACGGCTGTCGAGATCGCGTTCGAATTGTGCGATATGCCCTTGTTTACCGTAGTAGCCGCAGGTTTCATCAAAGACTTTAACGAAAACAGCCAGGAGTGCATCAATTTGGGTTTTACTGATGACATCCGCTTTCTGGTCAATATTAAACAGAATACTTTTGGAAGGAATCTTTATGGCTCGGTTAAGGTCGCCGCGAAGAATTTCATTTTCCCCACACTTAGGTAAAAACAATTCAAGGGCGGTAACGCCATCTATTTGGCGATTCTCCAGCAGCAGTGCCAGCATTTTCAGTAAATGCGATTTACCCGATCCAAAAAAGCCTGATACCCAAACCCCGTTGGCCCCTTCGTAATTGTTATAGGCATCAAGAAAAGACTCTAGGCGTTTTTCAACCTCGTTGGTGAGGACGTACTCTTCGATTTCAAGGCGCAGGCTTGCTTCATCATCGGCTTTGATAACGCCCTCTATTGGACGGTCGACCGGCTTATGGAAAATGGTCTTAAGAGTCATTACGCTTCCTTCGTTTATGCTTCACAATGAAATAGGTTAAATGCGCGGTAATACTTGTCGTCATGGAGTTTGCCAAATAGATCGAGCGAGGCTCCTGATTCCAGCGAGTGGGTGTAGGCACCCGGAAAAAATAGGACGGTTGGCTTTTCTTTTGCGGTGCTCTGTAAGTTATTCAAGACATTATGTGAGCGAATATAAGGGAACACCTCGCCAACGCCTGAAAGGAATAGCACATCAAAATCACTGTCCCTTAGTTTGACGGCAATGGCCGGGGTAAGATGAGCCTCGGGATCAAGCACTCCTTGTAACAATTCCTTAAACTGATCCTTGGAAACTGATACTTCCATATCAAGAACCTGTTCCCAAATTTCCCGACTTTTGAGTATTTCGATAGAGAGGTCATACAGGTTGATCTCTAATATCCGGACCCCCGCCTGCTCTAGCCGATTAACTAATTGGCGCTGCAGCTTGTCCATCTCATTAGCTTCTTCGGGTTTAAAGGGGCAAATGAAAAAAGGCACCTCGTTTCCTAAGCCTTGTTTATTAAGAAATCGTTGTCCGGAGATCACCGCAAAGAGATGTTGAAATCTCTCCTGCATCGATTTTTTTGCACTATCTGTCCTCACCTTGTCATTCCTTTTAAGTCAGATTCGAACGCTGGAAAAAATAAGAGGTCATTACGCTTATCAGGCGGTATTGCTGCCAAAATCCTGTAACTCAGTATGGCCGCATTGATGCTAATTTTTGGCGTTAGGAGTTCTGCTTCTCTCAGAATCTTGAACAGAACCTGGCGAAGTTTATTTCTGGTAGTTAGGCTGATGTCATCAAGCTCGGTATGCCATTCCGATTTTTTGTTGAAAAAGAAATCAAAGTCTTCATAACTCAAATGGTTTTTTAGCGTGATGTATCGCTCTCGAAGAACTTCAATAGCAAAGTCACCAATAAACCGGTACCGACGACAAATTGCGAGCCACAAAAGATAGCCTTGCTCTTGCGAATTAGTTGTTACAAGCAAGTCCAGCTCAGTAGGGCAAAGATTTTTTAACCGGGAAATGATTTCTCGACAGACACGTTTAGAAGTACTGAGTGTTCTGGCTTGTAATAAATTTTCCGAGAGGACTTTATCTCGAACAATAGTCCAATCATTAAGCTCAAGGTACAGTACAGCAAATATCACCGATTCTCGGCGAAAAAGTCCGCCGGTCGTAAATGACATACTATACCTGTCGTGATTCATTCTGTATCCGGATGCCTTTTTGTCTGCTCAGCACCACCACCGGCCTCAACCCAGGCATCAACTTGCTCTTTCTTAAATTTCCAAAGCCGACCAACACGATGAGCAGGCATCGATTTGTCATTGATCCACTTGTAAACCGTATCCCGCTTTACGCCGAGATAATCACAAATTTCATCTACGGATAGCCATCTGTCTTCCATCGTCTTTGAACTCAGCGCTGAATGTTTTAATGGGACTCATTCTAAAAGAAATAGTATAGCAACGGAACCACATAAAACAGGTTAAATCATTAGTAATCGTTACAAATTGGCAGGATTTCAGAAAGGGGGAGATTGTTATGAAGACACCGGTCATGGTCCACTGCTTCATTACCTTGTAATCGGCTACCATTCGATCATCGTTGGGATAAAACTCCAGTTTTTGTCGCATCAATACCTTCATCATATGCGCCATCACCAGAGATACCGGTGGATGCTCTTGATCGTTGAGCGCCGTTTCCAAATCCCTTGCCATTTCCTCCTTTAACACCGGCATGCTCATAAGAAACTCAAGTGCCTGTTCGGCGCGCTGCTCTTCAGGCATATTGGCTATATTCCAGGCAGCAATAGACAGGATGATCAGCTTTTTATAGTCATCAAATGACAAATCGTCATAATCATAGGGCTCACTGATTTTCATCAGGGCTTCGAACAACTATCCTGATACAGGGGGAAACCGACGAAAACGAAAACAATAACGTGCTCAAGAACCACGGTTATCATTTCGACCATAACTTCGGTCACGGTCAACACCCTTTAGCGAATTTGATGGCCACACTGGTGCTACTCGCCTGTTTGCTTCATACCACGCTGGATTGGGTCGATGCCAATTACCCTGGTATGCGCGGTTTTCTACCCTCACGACGGACTTTTTTAAAACATCTTCGCGCTTTAATGCAGTATCTTCCATTCGATGGCTGGGATCATTTGGTGCAGTTTATGCCTAAAGGACTCAACGGCACAATTCCTCTCCGGGTAGGGTTTTAAAATGAGAATTGCTGAATTTTTGGAGACTAATGTAAATTTCGCTGGCATCCAGGGCCAATACGATAAAATTAATACCGAGACTATCAATGTCTATTAAACCAATCCGCAGTGACGAGGATTGTTTGAGGCGTTTCAACGACTTTAGTTTATTTTTCAAGAAGAGTGCAAACCGGAAACGGATGAAATGGAAATACGGGTGGCTTTGATTGAGGCTTATGAAAACTAGTATTACTAGATCACGCCGCTGGATCCTATTGATGAGAATCCTTTGGCCAATTAAAACCTCATCTTTGCCGGTCTGGAAAAACCACTTACCGATACGTTCGCTTAAAATATGTTTTGGAACGAGCAACCGCAATGTCAACGACAATAAATCAACAACCTATGAAATCGCTAAGTTACCTGGGCGGCTATCCGGAGCCGGTTATTGAGCGGGTCAAGTCATTGATCAATGCCGATCAGTTGGGTGAGCAAATTTTAAAGCGCTATCCTGCAGCCCATGAAATCAGGACTGACAAGGCTTTGTATCAATATGTCATGAGCCTTAAAAATGAACGTCTCAAAATGTCATCGCCGCTGAGCAAAGTGGCTTATGACGATAAAATTAGCGTGCTAAATGATGCATTGGGCCTGCATACCCAGATTTCGCGCGTTCAAGGTTCACGGCTTAAAGCTAAGAATGAAATCCGGGTGGCGGCTGTCTTTAAAAAAATGCCGGTTGAGTTTCTCAGAATGATTGTGGTCCACGAACTGGCCCATTTGCGTGAAAAAGACCATAACAAAGCGTTTTACCAACTGTGCGCGCACATGGAGCCGGATTATCATCAGCTGGAATTTGACACCCGTCTCTATTTGACGCATGTCGAGTTATCCGGCACGCTTTATTAACGATCTAGCGACATTTCAGCAAGGCTGACAGCCGTCATTTTTGAGTCTTGTTTACTCGTTGCTCATTACTTTGGGCTACTTTAAAACGCTCGAAAATGGTAGGATGGTCAGCTGAAAAATTGCCTGCGACTTAAGCCTTTTTATGATGTCAAAAGTCGGCGCAATCATGCAATTGACAAGCTTCGCTGTCGAGCCCATCTTTTTTTCTTCATCACCACTTTATCGACCACATTTCGGATACAACACCTTGATTTCTACTGCCAATATCACCATGCAATTCGGGGCTAAACCCCTCTTCGAAAATATTTCCGTCAAATTCGGCGAAGGCAACCGCTACGGCCTAATCGGCGCTAACGGATGCGGCAAATCCACCTTCATGAAAATCCTGAGCGGCGATCTCGATCCGACACAGGGCAATGTCAGTACGTCGCCAAACGAGCGTATCGGGAACCTGCGTCAGGATCAGTTTGCTTTTGAAAACTATACCGTTATCGATACCGTCATCATGGGCCACAAAGACCTGTGGCGGATCAAACTGGAACGTGATCGTATTTACGGTTTGCCGGAAATGACCGAAGAAGAGGGCATGCACGTTGCCGAACTGGAAGTGCAGTACGGTGAAATGGACGGTTATACCGCCGAATCCCGAGCCGGTGATTTGCTGTTGGGTCTCGATATCCCGATTGAGCAACACTATGGCTTGATGAGTGCCGTTGCACCGGGCTGGAAGTTGCGCGTGCTGCTGGCTCAAGCCTTGTTCGCCGATCCTGATATTTTGTTGCTGGATGAGCCGACCAACAACCTGGATATCAACACGATCCGCTGGCTGGAAGGTGTGTTGAGCCAGCGCAACAGCACGATGATTATCATCTCGCATGACCGGCATTTCTTGAACAGTATCTGCACCCACATGGCGGATATGGATTACGGCGAGTTGAGAGTTTATCCGGGTAATTACGACGAATACATGACCGCCGTTACGCAAGTACGCGATCGCTTGTTGTCGGAAAATGCCAAGAAAAAAGCCCAGATTGCTGAATTGCAAACATTCGTCAGCCGTTTTTCGGCGAATGCCTCCAAAGCCAAGCAGGCCACCTCGCGGGCTAAATTGATCGATAAAATCAAACTGGATGAAGTCAAACCATCCAGCCGGGTTAATCCGTTCATCCGTTTCGACCAGGATAAAAAACTGTTTCGATTGGCGGTGGAAGTTGACAATCTCACCAAAGGCTATGGCGCAGAGCCCTTATTCAAAAACCTGAATTTAATGGTCAGTGTCGGTGAGCGTGTTGCCGTAATCGGGCCCAACGGTATCGGCAAGTCCACGCTGTTACGCACACTGGTGGGCGATTTGACACCCGATGCCGGCGAAATCAAATGGTCGGAGAATTCCGATATAGGCTATTTTGCCCAGGATCATGCCTCCGATTTTGAAGAAGATCTAAGCTTGATCGAATGGATGGGGCAATGGCGCAAAGAAACGGATGATGACCAAACCATACGCGGCACACTGGGCCGGATGTTGTTCTCGCAAGATGATATCAACAAATCGGTCAAGGTGGTTTCGGGCGGAGAGCAGGGCCGGTTATTGTTCGGCAAGCTGATATTGCAAAAGCCCAACATCATGATCATGGATGAGCCGACCAACCATTTGGACATGGAATCGATAGAATCATTGAACAATGCCCTGGAAAATTATCCCGGTACGCTGATTTTCGTCAGTCACGACCGTGAGTTCGTCTCATCGCTAGCGACCCGCATCATTGAATTGACACCGGACGGCATTAACGACTTTAGTGGTAATTACGAAGATTATTTGTTGAGCCAGAATATCAGTTAGATCAAAAAAAAGTAGCCCGTATGCAGCGTAGCGTAATACGGGTTTCCTATTATTCACCATAATGTTCAGCATTTTTGGAGGACGAGATGGCCCAGTTTTCCGGAAGTAAGCCGAGCCTGACGTAATTATGGAAAGAAGAATGAGGCCAGTCTGTTGCACTTTGAGTCAATCCATGTTTTATGGGATTCCAGTGAATGTAATCGACATGCCGGTTAAAATCGTTGTCGTCACGGATGGTGTGTTCCCAAAACCGTCTTTGCCATAATTGATGCTCACCGCGTTTATCCTGAGTCAAAGTTAATCCGGTTTTTTTGAGTTGAAAAGTAAATTGGGCTTTGATGGCTCTCCATCGTCCTGAGTAATCGGCATCACCTTTGGGAAGTGTCCAAATTGTATGTAGATGATCCGGCAAAATCACAACTGCATCAATCGTAAAAGGATGTTGCTTCTTTACAGAACGAAAAGCCTCTCGCAAAAGTTCAACATGCCGTACCAGAATATCCGATTGACGATTTCTCAGTGTGACCGTGAAAAAATACGTTCCACCTTCAATTCGATTTCGTCGGTATAAAACCATTGCTAGGCCTCTACGTTTTTTGGGTGGACGTGGATTCGGCCCGGATTCCGCTTTGCTCCATCCAGGCTACGTTTGTTTAAACGGCAGCAGGGTTTGTGCGTAATCACGGTATTGTTCTATGTGTTTTTGCTCGCGATCAAGAAATCGTTTGATGGCCTGCGCAAAGTCCTGATTTTGCAGCCAGTGTGCGGAATGGGTCAAAACCGGCTCGAAACCTCGGGTGATTTTGTGTTCGCCCTGAGCACCGGAATCAAAATGGCTCAGCTTATTGAGAAGGCAATAATCGAGGCCTTGATAGTAGCACGCCTCGAAATGCAGGCTGTTAAACTCTTCGTAACATCCCCAATAACGGCCGTAAAGTGTCGTTTCGCTGAGTAGACTCAATGCTGCACCCACATAGCGCTCGTCTTTAACGGCCAGGATAAGTAATAAATTCTCCGGCATTGTAGCTGCAATGTTTAGAAAAAAATCCAGCGGCAAATAAGGCCGCATGCCGCGTTTGATGTAAGTCATTTGGTAAAACAGGTAAAAAGCGGTCCATTGTGATTCGGAAATCTCGCTTCCTCGCAGGTGCAGAAAGTGAATGCCTTGTTCGTCTACCCGGCGCCGTTCGCGTTTGACCTGCTTGCGTTTAGCGGAAGAAAAACGCGCCAGATAATCGGCAAAATCCCGGTAACCCAGGTTATGCCAATGAAACTGCACGTCAGATCTAAGCAGTAAACCGGCTCCCTCTAGCAATTCGGCTTGGTCGTTGACGGGAAACAGACAATGCCAGGATGAAATGCCTTGTATCGCGGACTGTTCCTGTATAAAAGCAATCAGTAACGCGACGACTTCTGATGAGTTGACTGTGTTCTGAATAATGATTCGGGGACCCTGACAAGGTGAATAAGGAACCGCGGTCAGCCATTTGGGATAATAGTCCTGGCCTTGTTGCTGATAAGCCTGAGCCCACTGATGGTCGAACACATACTCGCCTTGGGAGTGATGTTTAAGGTATAGCGGCATCAGTGCGATCAGTTCATTATTTTCATAGACCAGCAGATGTTTGGGTTCCCAGCCGGTTTGCGCGCAGACTGCACCGGATTGTTCCAATGCGTTCAGAAATTCGTGTCGCAGAAACGGGTAAGTGAAACCGGTCAGGCTGTTCCACTGGTCTTTATCGATTTCACTGAGGCTGGATAGCTGTTTTACAATCATCTTTAAAACTGACGGGTTAAATCGGAGTTAGTTAGAGATTATCACTTTTTGGAGCATTTGCGTTTGAATCAGCCTAAACCCTTCTCTCAGGCATGTGAGAATAACAAAGAACCTATTTTGCACGTATTGCGACAGATATTCGTCAAGCCGCTAACCGTATGGGAAATCGGCAGCGGGACAGGTCAGCATGCGTGCCATTTTGCCGGTCATCTGCCGCATGTGATCTGGCAGCCTGCTGACAGAGCGGAGTATTTGCCGGGTATCGAGCAATGGATAAGTGAAGCCGGCTTGAGTAACCTCAAGTCACCGGTGGCGCTGGATGTGAATGATGCGGTCTGGCCATGCACCCGTATTGAGGCGTTGTTTACCGCCAATACATTGCACATCATGTCATGGCAGGATGTGACGGTATTGTTTGCCCGCTTGAAATCCTTGTTGGCAGAGGATGCAACAGTCTGTATTTATGGGCCTTTTAACTATAACGGGCAATACACCAGCGCCAGTAATGAATTTTTTGACCAGTCGCTTAAAGCGCGGGATTTATTAAGTGGCATCCGTGATTTCGAGGCGGTTGCGGCTGAAGCGCAAAACGCGGGAATGAATCTTGTCGATGATCATGCGATGCCCGCTAACAACCGGCTGCTGGTGTTTCAGAAAATCCGTTTGGAAACAGGCTAACCGAACTTAAGCCGATCGGATTTGGAATCCCGGATGCCCCGGTCTTCGGGCTAAGATTTGTTTTCAGTTGATGTCTCGACGGCGCTGGGTTTGCGCCGTTTGCCGATATTTTTCTTATCGCGTAATCGCACTTTCTCTTTCTTGACCGGTTTTTTCTCTGGCGCCGACTCTTTTTTCTTGGTGCCGGCCGCTTTACCGGATGATTTGAGTTTTTTCGGACCGGTATAGTGGCCTTCCATGCCTTTAATGGTTCTTCGGGTCAAGCGTTGATTCAGATAGCGTTCAATTCCGGCAAGCTGATTCCATTCCCTTGAGTTGATCAGAGAAATGGCCACACCTTCATTTTCTGCGCGTCCTGTTCTGCCGATCCGGTGCACATAATCGGTGGCATTGCGAGCCAGATCGAAGTTGATTATCAGATCGACGCCTTCAATGTCCAGGCCCCGAGCAGCAATGTCGGTAGCAACCAGGATATTGATAACGCCATCCCTGAAGAAAGTCATCACCTTGTTTCTTTCACTCTGATCCATATCCCCATGCAGGCTGCCGACTCTTAATTTATGGCCGCGCAACGGTCCACGCAGTTTATCGACGTTGATTTTGGTGTTGGCAAACACCAGCGCTTTGCCGTAGGTTTCGTTGCTGAGCAGCCAGGTGAGTAATTTTTGTTTGTGTTCAAAATCATCGGCCAGTACCATTTGCTGATGAATCTGGCTGTGGACTTCCTGAATGCCGTTGAGATAAATCGGTTGAGGGTCGTTCAGGATGGTGCGGGCAACACCTTTTAAATTGGGATTGAGTGTCGCTGAAAAAAACAAGGTCTGACGCGTTTTGTTGCATTGCTCGACGATGCTGACAAGGTCATTGCCATAACCCATTTCCAGCATGCGATCGGCTTCATCAACAACCAGCACACTGATGTTATTGAGATTGGCAGAGCCCTCATTGATCAGTTCCAGCAAACGGCCCGGCGTCGAAATGACGATGTGCGTATCGTTACGGAACAGTCCGGATTGTTTTTTAAAATCTTCACCACCGGTGATCAGGCCGGATGTTATTGAAGTAAACTCGGCCAGCAGTTGGCATTGTTTATGGATTTGACGGGCCAACTCACGGGTAGGTGCAAGAATCAGGGCGCTGACGCCCGAAGCATTAAGACGTTCATCAAGAAGACGCTGCAACAGCGGCAGAAGGTAAGCTGCGGTTTTCCCGCTGCCGGTTTTGGCGGCTACCCAGAGGTCTTTACCTTCCAGCGCTGCCGGAATGCAATGCGCCTGGACTTCGGTCGCTTGTTTAAAACCCATTTGCTCAGTGGCTTTTAACAAGCAATCATCAAGATTGAAATTTATAAAGGTAACAGGCGATAACGCAGTATCGGAAAAGTTTGGCATAGATAGTTAGGGATTCGATTGAATGTGCGACTTTAAAACAGAAACAACAGCGATGTAGGGAGCCCCTGAGCTTAGGATATATTCCGTCCTGGCCTTGGCAGTGATCAGGTAAAGTGATAGACACGCGGCGCAAAAAAGTGTGCAACGAAAGCGGTATCTATTATCGACCGGGCAATTAACAACAAAAGCCGTGTAAAGGTTGTTACGTAAAAAATGCCCCATGGTACGCGTAGAAGCCTGAATTATCAACTTGTCTAAAGCGCTGAATTGTGCGTAATGGATTCAGTGATAAGCTACGTAACGTTTAATTTTGTTTTGGTCCTAAAAGCTTTGCCTTTTGATAAAAATAACGACAGGAGTGTCAATATGAAATTGTTAGCCGGCTTTGTCATGAAGGGCCCATTTCAGGCGATTGCCGTCGCCGGTATGCTGGGTGCTTTGTCTCAATATGTGTTGCCTTTGGGCTTGATCAGTAGCGGAGTCATCGCTCTTTGCGTACTGACGCGAAAAGACCTTGAATGGTTAATTGTTTTATCGGTGACCGTTTTGATCGTATTAATCAGTCAGCAATTTGTGGTTCCACGACCCGGGTTGGGCTATCCGTTGATCTTGTTTTTGCTGGGACCGGTCGTTGTTTGTGCCAAAACGCTTAAAGTGACCGAATCGCAGTCTGCAGCTATTTTTTTGGCCGTGATATTTGCAGCAATCACGGCTTTATTCGTTCAGTTTGCTTCCGGCAACGCCGTTCAATGGTGGTCGGACTGGCTAAAAATTGCCGTCGAAGGGGTTAAAGAAGCCGATTATGACGGCTTTGTAAAAAGCGGTACCTTGCTGTTAATGAACGGTCTGATCGGGATGCTGTTTGCTTTTGCGATCAGCGCATCCGTATTTATCGGACGGTGGCTGCAGGCCGGTCTTTATAACCCGGGCGGATTTGGCAAGGAATTCAATCAAATCAAATTTACCTGGACCCATGTGATATCGATGGGTGTGGTTGTTCTGTTAGCAATGTTAATTAAAGAGCGGCTGGCGAATGATCTGATTCTGATTTTTGCGGTTGCCTTCTTTTTTCAAGGAATGTCAGTTCTTCATTACACCGTAGCGGCTCAGGATAAAAATAAATACTACCTCTGGCCGCCTTATCTGTTATTTTTTGTCATGCCTCACTACGTTGTTTTTGGTATGGCTACGGTTGGAATTGTTGATGTTTTGTTGAATTTTAGAAAATCTATCAGAGTAATTAAACGATGATACCTATCAGAGATACCGCTCCCTGCAATTCAAGACCTTATGTCACATGGACGTTGATGGCGATATGCATCGTGATATTTATTGCGATGAAACTGATGCCCTTTGAGCAAAGTAATCGCTTGCTCTTCCTATACGGTATGGTGCCTTTGAGATATGGCAATCCGGAATGGGCTGTGCATTTTGGCTTGCCGAATGATTACCATTTTTCGTTTATAAGCAATCTGTTTCTGCACGGCGGGTGGTCACATCTGATTATCAATATGTGGTTTATGTGGATATTTGGCGATAACGTCGAAGATCGGATGGGCAAGTTCAATTACCTGTGCTTTTACCTGCTCTGCGGCTTGCTGGCTACTGCCATGCAATGGTATTTCGATCCCATGCTGGCGATTCCGGTAGTAGGGGCTTCCGGGGCGATTGCCGGTGTCTTGGCCGCTTACTTTTTTCTGTATCCGATGGAAAGAGTTATTTTGTGGGTGCCGATTTTCTTTTTGCCCATCATTATCCATGTGCCCGCTATCGGTTTTCTGGGTTTGTGGGTGATTATTCAGCTATACAAAGGAAGCACTTCTGTCATCTTTGAAGGCGGTGCGGCAGATGTTGCCTGGTGGGCGCACCTGGGCGGATTTATTGCCGGCGGGTTTTTGTACCGCTTCTTTCTTAAAAAAGAGCCTCCGCAATAATGCATGAAATAAAATCGCTTTTATGTATAATACACCCCTTTTAATTAGCGCCTTTCATGCAATGAAAGTCAGATTTGGCTGGCTTGTGAGGTTTCTCGATCCTGCCTGGGAATAGAAAAAATGAATAAATTAAATGTTGGGCTAGTAAGACTTTTTCAGTTTATTGTGTTTGTAGTATTTGTGTTTGTCGTCATCGTTTACTTTGGCGCGATGGTCTTGTTGCCTTTGGACGCCATTGTCATGTTAATCAAGTTGTTTAGCGTGATTGGTTTAAATGCCTTTATCTCCGCTTTTATTGCCATTCCCGCTATCGGCTACCTGGGCCTTATCGTCTATAAAACACCCGGTTTGTGCAAGTTGGTTGTGGACACGGGCGTTGAACTGATTACGCTGGGTAAAGCAAAAGTCGAAGCGTTTAACGCCATAGCCGATTCCGTCAAATCATAAACTGCGTTATTCAAAAAAACGTTTCAAATAGTAGCCTGTATGGGAGTGTTCCTGTCTGCATATCTCGGCAGGCGTCCCTTGGGCTACTAGCATTCCCCCCCCATCGCCACCCTCCGGTCCCATATCAATCACCCAATCTGCGGTTTTGATAACGTCAAGGTTATGTTCGATGACAACCAGTGTATTACCGTGATCCCGCAAGGTATGCAGTACTTTAAGTAATTGCTTGATGTCATGAAAGTGCAGGCCGGTCGTCGGTTCATCGAGTATATAAAGGGTTTTTCCGGTATCCCGTTTTGACAACTCCTTCGCTAATTTAACCCGTTGCGCTTCGCCGCCTGACAGCGTGACTGCATTTTGCCCCAAGGTGATGTAGTTCAAGCCCACTTCAGTCAACGTATCCAGTTTTCGTGCGAGCATCGGCACCGCGCTGAAAAAATGCGCAGCATCTTCTACCGTCATATTCAATATTTCGCTGATGGTTTTGCCTTTGTAACGAATTTCCAGTGTTTCGCGGTTATAACGTTTGCCCCCGCAATTGTCGCAATTGACAAAAATGTCGGGCAGAAAATGCATTTCCACTTTGATAACACCATCGCCTTTGCAGGCTTCGCAGCGGCCGCCTTTGACATTAAAACTGAACCGGCCGGGTGTGTAACCGCGTGAACGCGCTTCCTGTGTGGCGGCAAACAACTCGCGTATGGGAGTGAAAATACCGGTGTAAGTGGCCGGATTGGACCTGGGTGTGCGGCCGATGGGGCTTTGATCGATGTCGATGACTTTATCGAAAAAATCAAGTCCTTCCACATTGTCGCAAGGAGCCGGTAAAGTGCCGGCGCGGTTAATGGCGCGGGCCGCAAAGCGGTAGAGCGTGTCATTGATCAGTGTCGATTTGCCGGAACCGGAAACACCGGTTACGCAGGTCAGCAACCCGACCGGGATTTCGATGTTGACCTGCTTCAGGTTATTGCCGTGTGCGTTGCAAATAGTGATTTTTTTATCAGGATTGACCGGCGTCGTGGTTTCGGGAATGGCTATCGTTTGAATGCCGGCCAGATATTGACCGGTCAATGATGACGGATTGGCGATAATTTCATCCGGCGTACCTTGCGCAACAATTTGTCCTCCGTGGACACCCGCCCCCGGACCAATGTCCACAACATGCTGAGCGGCGCGGATCGCGTCTTCATCATGTTCGACCACAATCACGGTATTTCCCAGATCGCGCAGCCGGAATAAGGTTTTCAGCAGACGTTCGTTATCGCGCTGATGCAAGCCTATGGACGGTTCATCCAGTACATACATGACACCGACCAGACCTGCGCCAATCTGACTCGCCAGCCGGATGCGCTGCGCTTCTCCTCCGGAGAGGGTATCGGCACTGCGATCCAGCGTTAAGTAATCCAGTCCGACATTGACGAGAAATTCCAGTCTTTCGACGATTTCCTTGACGACTTTTGCGGCGACTTCGCCGCGTTTGCCGGGCAGATCAAGCGTTTCGAAAAAGCTGAGCGATTTGCGTATAGGGAAGCGGGTGGCTTCATGCAAGGGCAGTTCATTGATGAACACATTACGCGCTGCCAAATTCAGGCGTGCGCCGTTGCAGGTATTACAGGGTTTTTGCGAAAGGTATTTAGCCAGCTCTTCCCGTACCATTTGCGAATCGGTTTCATGATAGCGGCGTTCCATGTTGGCAATAATGCCTTCAAACGGGTATTTCCGGGTTTGGTGTCCATGGGGGCCGTTCATAAATTTAAAATGAATGACCTCCTGTCCGCTACCGAACAGCAAGATGTTTTGTAGGGTTTCCGGTAATTCCTGATAAGGCTGTTCCGGATCGAAGCCATAATGCTCGGCCAGCGAACAGATCATTTGGAAGTAATATCCGTTGCGCCTGTCCCAGCCTCGAATAGCACCGCCTGCCAGGCTGATTTCCGGATTATGAATCACCAATTGCGGATCAAAATGTTGCTTGACGCCCAAGCCATCGCAACTGGGACACGCGCCTTTCGGGTTGTTAAACGAGAATATGCGGGGCTCAAGTTCGGTCAGGCTGTAGCCGCAGTGAGGGCAGGCATAGCGTTCGGAAAAGAGCAGGGTGGTTGAATCGCCTTCTTCCATGCTGACTGCCAGAGCAATACCTTCCGAGATGCGTAACGCGGTTTCAAAGGACTCGGCCAGACGCAAGCTGATATCTTCGCGGACTTTAAACCGGTCAACGATGACTTCGATGGTGTGTTTCTTTTTCGGATCCAGCGTGGGGGAATCGTCCAGGTCGACAACGACGCCATCAATGCGGGCTCTGATAAAGCCTTGCGAGCGTAAGTCCTCGAATAATTGCAGATGTTCGCCTTTTCTGTCGTTAATTACCGGTGCCAGCAGCATCCAGCGCTGCCCTTCGGGCTGGGCCAAAACGGTATCGACCATTTGACTGATCGTTTGCGCGGCCAGCGAAACCTGATGCTCAGGGCAACGCGGGGTTCCGGCCCGGGCATACAGCAAGCGCAGATAATCATAAATTTCGGTGATGGTGCCGACGGTGGATCGCGGATTGTGCGACGTGGATTTTTGTTCGATGGAGATGGCCGGAGACAAGCCTTCAATATGATCGACATCCGGTTTTTCCATCATCGAAAGAAACTGACGGGCATAAGCAGAGAGCGATTCCACATAGCGCCGCTGGCCTTCAGCGTAAATCGTATCAAATGCCAGTGAAGATTTGCCGGAGCCCGAAAGGCCGGTAATCACTATGAGCTGATCACGAGGTAAATCCAGATCGATATTTTTGAGATTATGGGTTCTAGCGCCGCGTATGCTGATGGTGTCCATTAATTGTCCGTATATAAAACAGCCTTGTACTATAAGGCTTATCATCGCTTAATTCAAAACTAAGGACATAGCTTGAATAACTTAATGGGTATCTGATCACCCCGCACCTACGTTACAAGCCTATCGATTCATTACGATGGCCTTAACTAAAAGGTACCTCCCATTTTATAAGGTTCAGAAGCCATGGATGGTGTTGGACTTTCCCATCCTTGCAACCTGATTTTCTCGGCTCATACCAGCAAGAAAACGCTGCAATTCGTGCTAAATGCTCTTTTTCGGTTTGCATTTTACTATTGCCGATATACAGCGTTGCAGCAGTTTTCGCGTTTCTTCCAATACTAATACTGATGCCGCAATGCCCGTAGCCAAAAGCCAGTCGTTTAATGTCAACGGCACGGTATGAAAAATGAGTTGCGCGGGCGGCCAGTGTACAACCAGGATTTGCAATAACACGACGCAAACCAGAGCCAGCCAGAGCATGTGGTTCATGAAAAATTGCCGGTTAAATGCCGAACGTTTTTCCGAGCGGGCGTTAAACACGTTGAATATCTGAAACAGCACAAAAGTGGTGAAAGCCAGAGTGATGGCATGACTTTTATCGCTATTTTGCAGGCTGTAAGCCAAAATGCCCAATGTGCCGCAAGCCATGGTGAGACCATAACTGAACAAATTGCCAAAGCGCGGCAATGACAGAATTCGTGACTTGGGTGGGCGAGGGGGCTCGTTCATGCAGGCGGGACGCGATGGATCGATTCCCAAAGCAATGGCGGGCGGACCGTCCATAATGATATTGATCCACAATAACTGAATCGCCGAAAAAGGCACAGGCAGACTCAGTAGCGGCGCTGCGGCAACGGTCAATATAGCGCCAATAT